>NZ_BAABHF010000010.1:0-502035 GCF_039541955.1 Actinoallomurus oryzae
GGGCGCTCGGGCTCGTGGGAGGGGCTGCGCCTGCGCCCCGTGCCGTGCGGCGTGCCGGACGGGGACGGGCCGGCGCCTCCGCCGGCGCGCTCGCCCTCGGCGCTCACGGCGGGCCGCTCGCGCTGCTCGCCGCCGTCGCCGGGCTCCGGGGACGCGTCGTCGGCCGGACGGCCCGCCGGCGCGGGGTAGCCGCGTACGCGCTGTGGCGCCGGATCGCGCCGCACCTTCTCCGGCCGGGTCGCGCGCGGGTCATCGGAGTCGAGCCGGGTGGCGTTCGGGTCGCCGCCGGCCGGCATGCGGGGATTGTCGGTGCGCGTCGCGTTCGGATCGTCCACGCGCGTCGCCCAGGGGTCGCCGGCGCCGGGCCGGCTCCACGGCCCGCCCGGACGGCGGGATCCGCGCCCCGGCGTGGCCGGCGGAACCGTGGCGGTCCCTTCTGCCGGTGTCGGCCGCAGGCTCGGACGCTGGGCGGGCGCCGGGGCCGCGGCACGCCCGGACGGCACTTCGGCGCGCGTCGCGGGCGCCGGACGGGCCGGGGCGGCGGCGTCGTGCAGCGGTGGGGCGCTCCGCCCGGAGGACGCCACGGCGTCTGGGGCCGGCCGTGCGCTCCGCCCGGACTGCCCGCCGGTGTGCACCCGGCCGGACACCCCGCGGTGCCGCAGCCAGACCCGCCCGACGATGGCGACCTCGTCCGGCTCGCGGATCGGCGTCAGCCGTGCCCAGGTCTTGGCCTCGGTGAGATAGCGGATCTGGGAGATCATCAGCTCGGTCAGCCGCTTGCCCTCGATGACCGGCCGCGTCGCGAGGTACGTCAGGACACCGGGCGGCACGATGTACACCACGTGCCAGGGCGTGTGGAACGGCACCTGGAGAAGCTGAAGCAGGACGATCCACGGCACGAATATGCCGAAGAAGACACCGATCTGCACCAACGGCAGCGGCATCGGCAGCCTGAGATCATAAAGCTTGTAGAGCCGCTTTTCGATGCGCCAGATATTGGTGTACGTGGGCAGATCCACGCGGGCCCCACTCCCCTAACTGGAACCGACCATATTCAGACTACTCGGCAGTTTCGTTTATCAGGATATGCTTACTCCAAGCGCCTTGGCGATCGCTTTTGCCGTCGTCTCGATGATATTCGGTACGTAGAAGATCACTCCAATGCCGATGGCCAGAATGATGAACTGAACGAACCGCGTGATCTCTCGCGTGAAAAGAAAGAAGATCGCGACGATCGAGACGATGACCAGGAACAGCGGCCCGAAGATCTGACGAAGCCATTTCGCGAGATCATCGGTGTTCAGGCCATTGGCGGGCTCCGCGATCTCGTGGTGCGGGAGCATCGCCAACATATGCTGAATCATCGACCTAGCCTTCCTCGGTCGGGGAGTGAATCGTAGCTTCCGGATGAGACCGGCCGGTTCCTCATGACGCGGCCGGCAGTGTAGAACCCCGAATGTCCGTTACGTACCAATTGCCGTCTTTTTTCACCATCGTGAGCTGATAGGTCTGCTCGAGCGAGCCACCCGTGGTCTTGGGCTGACCAGGAGGGACCTGCCAGATCACGGTCGCGTTGACCGTCCGCGCGTTGGCGTCGCCCTGCGGCGCGTCGACCTCTTTCAGCGCGCCGAACGTGAGCACGTTGCCGAGTCCCGTCACCGGCGGGTCGGAGTAGCGCTGCAGCGAAGCGGTGTCGCCACTCGCGTACGCCTTGAAGAACCCCGTGAGGGGCTCCTGCAACTCGGCCTCGAGCGCGGAATCGCGATCTTGGTTGGCCGCCGGCAACGCCGCCCTCGGCGGCGCCGGAAGCGTCGCGGGCCGGCCGGATATCGCCAGCGCGCCGTCCTTCGCGTAGACCGGGACGGCCAGCTGGAAGATTTTTCCGTTGGCCTGCACGAGCAGCGTCACGATCGCCCGGTTGGCGTCTTGAGCCTCGACCGAGGAGACGTGCGCCGACCGCAGCACCGACTTTCCGCTGTTGTTCCAGCCCAGTTGCGCGTCCACCCCGGGAGCGATGAATTGGGCGAGTTGCCGCTGCCGGTCCGCCGCCGTCGCCGGGTCGTAATTCAGATAGACATCGGCGAAGGACAGCGCATAGGAAGAGGCCTCTTCCTGCGGGAACGCCGGTTTTTGCGCCGAGGGGGCGGACGGCGCCGACGGCTTTGCCGTGAAGCGCTCGAACGGCGCCCTGACGCCGTTGACCAGCACAACGATGATAAAGGCCCAGAGGATGACACGGCCGGCGTAGATCCACCACCGGCCGCCGGAGCCTCCCCAGCCGCCGCGGTCACCGCGACCGCCGCCGGACCCACCACGGGCCTTGCCCCGCCGCCCCTTGTCGTCTGGCTGATCCCAGGGGTCGGCGGGCGGGAATCCGCCCGGCGGGTAACCGGGCGTGCCGGCGTCTACAACGCCGGACGACCTGCGAGCCATCGTCCCTCCGCTCGCGCCTGCCCAGCCGGATCGGCGCGCGTCTTATCCATCTACTGGTGTTCGATTTACCACCTTAACCACGGCGGTCAATTGTTCCAGTGTCGAGCGGAGATGCACAGCCCCGGCACGCGGTTGTGGATAACTCCGTGTGACGGGCAGTATTACCGGAAGGCGAGGTTTGTCTCGCTTCCTACACGTTGAACCGGAACTCCACGACGTCGCCATCCTGCATGACGTACTCTTTGCCCTCCATCCGGGCCTTCCCGGCGGCACGCGCGGCGGCGACGGAGCCCTCCTCGATGAGGTCGCCGTAGGACACGATCTCGGCCTTGATGAACCCGGTGCGGAAGTCGGTGTGGATGACGCCGGCGGCCTCCGGCGCGGTCGCGCCCTTGCGGATCGTCCAGGCCCGCGCCTCCTTCGGGCCCGCCGTCAGGAACGTCTGCAGCCCGAGCGTTTCGAACCCGACCCGTACGAGCTGTGCCAGCCCCGGCTCCTGCTGGCCGGTCGACTGCAGGAGCTCCAGGGCCTCGTCGTCCGGCAGCTCGATGAGCTCCGACTCGATCTTCGCGTCGAGGAAGATCGCCTCGGCCGGGGCGACGAGCCCCTGCAGCCGCGCGCGCAGGCCCTCGTCGCCCAGCTCGTCCTCGTCGACGTTGAAGACGTACAGGAACGGCTTGGCGGTGAGGAGGTGCAGCTCGCGCAGGACGCCCGGCTCGAGCCCTGAGGCGTACAGCGTGGTGCCCTCGTTCAGCACCTTCTGCGCCGTCTGGGCCGCCTCCACGACCGCGAGCTTGTCCTTGTCCTTGGTGGTTCGCGCCTCCTTCTCCAGGCGCGGCAACGCCTTCTCCAGCGTCTGGAGGTCGGCGAGGATCAGCTCGGTGTTGATCGTCTCGATGTCGCGCGGCGGCGCCACGTCACCGTCGACATGCGTGACGTCCGGGTCGTCGAAGACCCGGATGACCTGGCAGATCGCGTCGGTCTCCCGGATGTTGGCGAGGAACTGGTTGCCCAGTCCCTGCCCCTCCGAGGCACCCTTGACGATGCCCGCGATGTCGACGAACTGCACGGTCGCGTGCACGATCTTCGCGGAGTCGTACAGCCGCGCCAGCTCGTCGAGGCGCGGGTCGGGCAACCCGACCACACCGACGTTCGGCTCGATCGTGGCGAAGGGGTAGTTCGCCGCGAGAGCGGTGTTCTTGGTCAGGGCGTTGAAGAGCGTCGACTTGCCGACGTTGGGCAGCCCGACGATTCCGATGGACAGGCTCACGGACGGCGAGTCTACGGCCCTGCCGCGCCCAGACCGTCATCCGGCGGAGCGCTACCGGCCCGCCTGGTCAAGGTGCCGGGTGGCCTGCTCGGTGAGCGTCCGCACCACGGATGCCGGGTCCCGCGCGTTCCGCTCCTCGAAGCTCTCGAACTCCACCCTGAACACCTGGTTGCTCAGGCGCGTGTAGGACTCACAGCTCCCTGCCGAACCCTTGGAAGCGTTGCATGCCATGAAGCTCTCGTCGCCGCTCGACAGTGGAACGATCGTGACACCGGGCTCGTCGGCCTGTCGCCGCCTGACGCCGTACTGGTCCTCGGCGTCCTTGACGGTGGACCGGTCGAAGGTCTCCACGTACACGTGCACCCGCCCGGCGGTGTTCGTGCCGCTCGCCTCCCACGTGCACGCGGCCCCCTCCAGGCCCGGTTCCGGGCCGGCGCCCGGCACGTACACCTGGATCTGCGCCTGACCGAGCAGCCAGCACCCTGCCGGGGCGTGTTCGAACCGGCCCTGCGACCTGGTGTGGTTCACGATGATCAGCACGACGCCGAGGACCACCACGACCAGGAACCCGGCGATCAGGAGGATCGCCAGCAGGCCCCCTCGCGACCTCCGTGGCGGGGCACCGGGCATGGCCGGGCGGGGAGGGTGCCCAGGCGGACCGGGGTACGGCGGGCCCGGATGCGACGGTCCCTGGTAGGGACCCGGACTGTACGGTGGTTGCACGAATGTTCCCTTTGGTCATCAGACGCACCGGAGCGTAGCGGACGAATTCTTGGTCCGTGAGTGAGAGTTCCGCCCGCAGTGGCGCCCTCACCCGCGCGTCGGGCCGACTTTGCCCGGCCGCTTTGTCACGATGCGGAGATGGACGTTCTGCTCGGTCTGGTCGTCGGTCTCATCGTCGGTGCCGTCGCGGGCGTGGCCTGGGCCCGGAGCCGTACGGCGGTGCTCACGGCGCGGGCCGAGGCCGCCGAGGAGAAGGTCGCCTACGTCGAGGAGCGCCTCACCGAACGCTTCCAGGCGCTGTCGGCGCAGGCCCTGGACGCCAGCAACCAGCGCTTCCTGGAGCTGGCCGGCACCCGCCTGGCCACCGCGAACGCCGAGGCGGCCGGCGAGCTCGACAAGCGCATCGCCCCTCTGAAGGACACGCTCGGCCGGGTCGAGGCGCAGCTGCGCGAGGTCGAGACCGGCCGCCGGGAGTCGCACGCGATGCTGGCCAAGCAGGTGGAGTTCGTCCGGCAGAGCTCCGACCAGCTCCGCCGGGAGACCCAGACCCTCGTACGGGCGCTCCAGCGGCCCGAGGCGCGTGGCCGGTGGGGCGAGCTCCAGCTGCGGCGCGTGGTGGAGATCTCCGGCATGACGCGCCACTGCGACTTCGACGAGCAGGCCACGGCCGGGAGCGGGGTCCGCCCCGACATGGTCGTACGCCTCGCGGGCGGCAAGAACATCGTCGTCGACTCCAAGGTGTCCCTCGCGGCGTACCTGGAGGCGGCCGACGCCGACGAGCCCGGTGTGTGGAAGGCGCGCCTCGACGCGCACGCCCGGCACCTGCGCGACCACGTGGACCGGCTGGCGGCCAAGTCGTACTGGCGCTCATTCAGCCCCGCACCGGAGTTCGTGGTGCTGTTCGTGCCGGGAGAGGCGTTCCTGGCGCCGGCGCTGGACCGCGACCCCGGACTGCTGGAGTACGCGATGCGCCGCCGGGTGCACATCGCCACCCCGACCACGCTCGTCACCATGCTGCGGACGGCGCACTACGCGTGGCAGCAGGAGGCGCTGTCGGAGAACGCCCGCGCCGTGTTCGAACTCGGCCGGGAGCTGTACGAGCGGCTCGGCACGCTGGGCCGCCACGTCGACCAGCTCGGCAAGTCGCTGACGAACGCGGTCGTCGCCTACAACCGCACCGTCGGGTCGCTGGAGAGCCGGGTCCTGGTCACCGCGCGGCGGCTGAACGAGCTCGGCGTGACCGACGACGAGCTCGACCCACCCGCCCAGGTCGGCGAACCGGCCCGCTCGCTGTCCGCCGCCGAACTCGCCGACGACGCGGACGAGAACCGCCAGATCCGTCTGCTTCCCTGATGCCGGTAACGTCGTGTCGCGGGACGTGACCCCCCGAAGCGGGTTACCGTACGCTCAGGCAGGCTCGACTCTGGGACGGCTGGTGGCAACGGACACGCGCGGAGGCCCGAAGGTGGCATCTCCTCCCCCGGGAGGGAAGCGCCGGCGGCGCCCGCCCTCCGGCCCGGCCATCACCCTGACCGGCCGGGGCGGCATCGTCGTCGTGTTCGCCGCGACCCTGCTCGGCGCGGTCTTCGGCGGGCTGCTGGGCCTGCACGGGGCGCAGGGGTTCCTGTTCGTGCTCGGCTGCCTGCTGGCGGTGCTGACCACCCGCCGTACGGATCTGCTCGTCCTCGTGGTCAGCCCACCGCTGATCTTCTTCTTCGTCTCGCTGCTCGGCGCGGCCGTCGGCTCGTTCGGGGAGCGCTCGTTCGTGGTCAGCATGCTGCTGACCCTGATCACGACGTTGACGTCGAACGTGCCGTGGCTGTTCGTCGGCGCGCTGCTCGTGGTGCTGATCGCCGTTCCGCGCGGGCTCCCGGCGAACCTGCGGGAGCTGCGCGCGAGCATCGCCGAGGACAACCCCTTCCGCGGCCGCACGTCGCTGCGCGGCCGCAAGGACGATGACGACGACCCGGTGCGCTGGGACGAGCCTCCGGCCCCGGGCGCGTCCTCCGAGTAGGCCTGGCCGGGAGCTCAGGCGGAGCGCAGGTCGCGGCGGAGTTCGTGGGGCAGGGCGAAGACCATGCGTTCGCGGACGGACTCGACCTCTTCGACCGTGTCGAAGCCATGGGCCGCGAGGTGCTGGAGAACGCCGTCCACGAGCTCCTCCGGCACCGAGGCGCCGCTCGTCACGCCGACCGTCGTCACGCCCTCCAGCCATGCCGGGTCGATCTGGTCGGCGTAGTCGACCAGGTACGACGCGTCGGCGCCGTGGTCCTTGGCGACCTCGACCAGGCGCTTGGAGTTGGAGGAGTTCTGGGAGCCGACCACGATGACCAGCTCGGACCGGGCGGCGATCTCCTTGACCGCGACCTGACGGTTCTGCGTGGCGTAGCAGATGTCGTCCGACGGCGGGTCGATCAGCTTGGGGAACCGGGCGCGCAGGGCCTCGACGGTCGCGGTGGTCTCGTCCACGGACAACGTGGTCTGGGAGAGCCACACGACCTTCTCCGGATCGCGGACCGTGATGCGGGCCACGTCGTCCGGCCCGTCGACCAGTTGGACGTGCTCGGGGGCCTCGCCGCTGGTGCCGATGACCTCCTCGTGGCCCTCGTGGCCGATGAGGAGGATGTCGTAGTCGTCGCTCGCGAACCTCCGGGCCTCCTTGTGCACCTTGGTGACCAGCGGGCAGGTCGCGTCGATCGTGCGGAGGCTCAGACCGGCGGCCTCGTCGTGGACGACCGGAGCGACGCCGTGGGCGGAGAAGACCACGATGGCGCCCTCGGGGACCTCCTCGGTCTCATCCACGAAGATCGCCCCCCGCTCCTCGAGGGTCTTGACCACGTGGACGTTGTGCACGATCTGCTTGCGCACGTAGATGGGGGCGCCGTAGCGCTCGAGCGCCAGCTCGACCGTCTGGACGGCACGGTCGACGCCCGCACAGTAACCACGCGGCTTGGCCAGGAGAACGCGACGAGTCATAGGCACCATGGTAGGCGGCCTCGCGGTGCGCGATCCGACCACGGAGAAACCGGCCACGGCGCGTGAACGTCGCGACACCGTAGGGCAGAGTGTTCGTAGACACAACGTCGGGTACCGGCCGGTCCGTTTGTACCGGGCTGGAGAGAGCAGAAACAAACGATGACACGATCACCACGCCACCTCAGGGAACAGGTCAAGGACACCGTCAGCGAGCTGCCGATCCAGGCCGCCCGGTTGGCGGTCATGGGGGTCGGGCGGGCTCTGCTGCTCACCGACCGCCTGCGCAAGGACTACCGCGAGGCGCGCGAGTCCGGGCTGAGCCCCGTGCTGGGCCGGCTGAAGAACGACGCCGAGAACTTCACCGGAATGGTCGTCGGCAAGGTCGCCGGCAACGGCAGGGCCCCGACGCCGCCGAAGGGCCGCGCGGCCGACGACTCGGAGATCTCCGTCGGCAAGCCGAAGCCGTCCGCGACCACGCGCCCGGCCACGCCGCCTCGGCGGCCCGCCGAGCGCGCGAAGCCGGCCGCGGCGCCCCCGGCCCGGCCCTCGGCCGCCTCCCGGCCCAAGCCCGCGACGGCGAAGCCCACGGCCGCCAAGCCGGCGACCGCCAAGCCCTCGCCGAAACCGGCGCCGAAGCCCTCGCCGAAGCCGGCCGCCAAGGCCAGGCCCGCCGCGGCGGAGAAGGCCAAGCAGGCTGAGACGAAGGCCGCGCGGCCGAAGGCGCGCGCCAAGACGGCCGCGAACCTGCCGATCTCGGGGTACGACGAGGCGACGCTCGCCTCCGTACGCGCCCGGCTGCGGGGCCTGGACGCCAAGCAGGTCGACGAGCTGCGCGACTACGAGCGGGCGCACGCGGCGCGCGCCGACTTCCTGCGCATGTACGAGAACCGCATCGCCAAGCTGCGCGGCGGCCACTGACCGAGGCCGCCCGGGACCGCCGCGCGCCCGTACGGGCCCGGCGGCGCTGACGTGTACGCCGGTGCCGGGGGAAGGCGTGGTTCCCCGGCATCGGAACGGCGCGGACGAAGGCCGCGCCTACACGACCACGTGTCCGACCGTGGCGCGGTGTGCGGGGGACGCTCCCCCGTCGGGAAGAAGCTCACCGGTGTCGTCGAAAATGATCACACCGTTGCACAACAGTCCCCACCCCTGTTCCGGGTGGTAGGCGACCAGCTTGGCCGCGTCGTGGTCCGGCGCCTCCGCGGATGGGCAGAACGGCTGGTGCTCACACACAGGACTCACACCCCCTGAAGAACCTGCTGTCGCCTGGCCCCGCACACCAGCATGGCCCGTGCCCGCGGGAAAGGCATCGGGACAACTACGTAGACGAATACCCGTACCCGTACCAGTCCAGGTCCCTGTCACGAGCCGGCGAACAGCTTCTCCAACGCCGGCAACGCGGCCTCGATGGAGGCCCGCTCGGCGTCGTTCAGCAGTGTCATACGCCCCGCCAGAAAGGTGATCCGCTGTTCGCGGCCCTGCTGAAGCCGTTGGCGTCCCAGAGGGGTGAGCTCGGCGGTGACCACCCGTGCGTCGTCGGCCTCGCGTCCCCGGGTGACCAGCCCGTCGCGGGCGAGGCGGCCGATCTGCCGTGTCATGGTCGGCAGCCGTACACCGTGCTCCGCGGCAAGGTCGGACATCCGGCGTGAGCCACCCTCCAGCGAGCCCATCACGAACATCTGCTGTGTCGTGACGGCCTGGCCGGCGTTCGCGCGACGGAGCATGAGCACGAGGTCGCGGATCTGCCGGTTGAATCGTTCGGCGAGCGCACGGGGATCGGACATGACCTTTCCTCCTTCCACGCTAGCAGAGAGCCCCGTTCAGCTGGGGTGATTACGCAGTGTGGGGCGTACCGCACGCTCCGTCCAGCCCGGCTCGCCAGAACCACCAGGCTCGTTGCCTCCCGGCCGCGCACCGTCCCCGTGGGCCGTTAGGCTGCGCGCATGGCGCTGGAGACCTCGCCGGAGTCGCCGACCCCGGTCCGTACCGTCCTGCAGCTCGTCGGAGGCTGGATCTCCAAGCTCGGCCGGATCTGGGTCGAAGGGCAGATCACCGAGCTCAACCGTCGCGCGGGCACGGTCTACTTCACGCTGCGCGACCCGGTCGCCAACGTGTCCGTACGCGTGGTCTGCCCGCGCACCGTCTGCGACGCCGGGGGTCCGGCCGTGGTCGACGGCGCACGCGTGGTCGTGCACGCCAAGCCCGACTTCTACATCAACCGCGGCTCGTTCGCGCTCTCGGCGTTCGAGATCCGCCCGGTGGGCGTCGGCGAGCTGCTGGCCCGGCTGGAGCGGCTCAAGCAGCTCCTCGCCGCCGAGGGCGTGTTCAACGCCGAGCGCAAGCGCCCACTGCCCTTCCTGCCCGGGACGGTCGGGCTGATCTGCGGGCGTGACTCCGCCGCCGAGCGCGACGTGCTGGAGAACTCCCGTCGCCGCTGGCCCGCCGTCCGCTTCAAGGTGGAGAACACCGCCGTGCAGGGCACCTACGCGGCCGGGGAGGTCATCGACGCCCTGGGCCGGCTCGACGCCGACAAGGACGTCGATGTGATCATCATCGCCCGCGGCGGCGGCTCCCTGGAGGACCTGCTCGCCTTCTCCGACGAGGCCCTCGTACGCGCGGTGGCCGCCGCCCGCACGCCCGTGGTCTCGGCGATCGGGCACGAGCAGGACACGCCGCTCCTCGACTACGTCGCCGACGTCCGCGCCTCGACGCCGACCGACGCCGCCAAGAAGACCGTGCCCGACGTGCGCGAGCAGCTCACGCTGGTCCGGCAGCTGCGCGACCGCGGCCGGCGCTGCCTGTCCGGCCGGGTCGAGCGCGAGGTGCAGTGGCTGGCCGGGGTGCGTTCGCGGCCCGCGCTGGCCGATCCCGTACGGGAGATCGAACGCCAGGCGGAGGCGGTCACCACCCTGCGCGACCGGGCACGGCGCTGCCTGTCCGCGGCCCTCGACCGCGCCGCGGACGACCTCTCCCACACCCGGGGCCGGCTCGTGGCCCTCTCCCCCGCCGCCACGCTTCAGCGCGGCTACGCCGTCATCCAGCGTCCCGACGAGTCGGTCGTCGGCGCCGCCGCCGACGTGAGCAAGGGTGACGAGTTGCTGATCCGCTTCCACGACGACCGGATCGCCGTACGCGCGGAGGACGACGGAACGGTGTGAGCACCGCCTCACCTGGTGAAACCCCGTAAAACGCCCCGAGCACCCCCGGATCATGCGGATAATGGTCGCTCACCTCATCCGTCACTCTTACCCCATCCGTCGAAGGACTCCCCGTGACTCAGCCCCCGTACCAGCAGCAGCCGTACCAGGGGCCCGGCCCCTACCAGCAGCAGGCGTACCAGCAACAGCCCGCCCCGGGGCAGTACCAGGCGCCGTACCAGCAGCCCCAGCAGCAGCAACAACCGCCACAGTACGGCCAGCATTGGGGCCAGCCCCCTCAGCAGGCCTACCAGCAGCCGCAGCAGCAATACCAACAGCAGCAGTACCAGGGCCAGCAGTACCAGGCACCGCAGTACCAACAGCAGCAGGCCGGCCATCAGGCCTACGGAGGACAGAGCTGCCGTCTGTGCGGAAGCGCACCCGCCGTGCAGGCGACGTTCCGCGCCGTGGTCGGCGCGGTGTTCATGCACACGATCTGGACGGCACCGGGCCCGTACTGCCGCGACTGCGGCCTGCACACGTTCCGGCGGCAGACCGCCAAGTCACTGACGGGCGGCTGGTGCAGCATCGGCGCCATCGTGCTGACTCCGATCTTCGTGCTGATGAATCTCAGCTCCCGCAGCAACGTCGCGAAGCTGCCCGCGCCGCAGCCACAGGGCGACGGACGCGCGCCGCTCGACCCGGGCCCGCCGGTGTTCCAGCGCCCGGGCGCCTACCTCTACCCGGGGCTGGCGTTCCTCCTGGTGATCCTCATCATCATCGGAAATCTCAGCAGCTGACCGGCGGCTCGGCACGGGCGGGCCGCGGTGCCCGTAGGGTGGTTCGGGTGACGGAGGAGAAACCAGAGCTGTCCTATGAGCAGGCCCGTGACGAGCTGACGGACGTCGTACGCCGGCTGGAGGCCGGTGGGCTCACTCTCGAGGAGTCGCTCACTCTCTGGCAGCGCGGCGAGAAGCTGGCCGGCATCTGCGAGGAGTGGCTGGAGGGCGCCCGCGCCCGGCTCGCCGCGGCCATGGCCGAGCGCGCCGAGCCGAACACCGAACCCGCCGAGAGCGCGCCCTTCTGAGCCGCCGCACCCCGCCGGATCCGTGCGCCGCGGGTCAGCCGACGGGCGTGGCGGCCGAGGACGGCTTGGGCTGCGGCTTGAGCGCGGCCGCGAGCACGCCGAGCTCCTCGTACGAGGCCGTGCCGGTGAGGATGATCGTGACGCCGGGGAAGCGGTGGATGAGCGAGCGCTGCTTCTTGTCCGGCCGGAACCTGCGGTCCCAGGTCGCGCCGGCGATCTGGGACGTGCCGTCGGGGTGGCCCTGACTCGTCATGCGATCGATGAAGTGACCGGCGCCGTCGGGCGTCTCGTTGCTCTCCTCCAGCGCGGCGTACTCCTTGCTCGGCGTGGAGAAGCCGAGGTGCCAGGAGATCGGCCCCCGCCCGTGGCCGCTGAGCCGGGTGCTGGTGGCGAACCACCGCTGCGGCAGGCCCTGGGGCGCCAGTACCTGGTAGGGGGCGACGGCGGTGAGCCCCGCCAGGTCGCTGCTGTAGTCGGCGTGCGGCATGGCGGACTCGTTGTGCCGCGGGGTGATCAGGATGACCACGCCGACGAGGGCGAGCGACGCGACCAGCGCCATGCAGAAGCCCGGCAACCCCGACATCAGCCGCTTGTAAACCGACGGCGACACGACGTACGGCCCCTCGGGCGGACGGGTCGCCGTGGCGGTGGTGCCGGGAGCGCCGGTGTCCGGAGCGTCCGGGGCGTTGGCGTCGTCCGCCGGCTCACGACCGTCCACGGGAGCTCTCCATGCGGGAAATGATCGCCAGGACGTCGTCGGCGAGGCGCCGTGACGCCGTCTCGTCCTCCGACAGTGACACCTCCGAGACCGCGCCGGACATCGCGCCGGTCAGCACGACGACGAGCGCCTCGTCCACCTCGCCGTCGCCGGTGTGGAAGAGCGCCGCGTTGCGCCGCGCCCAGGTGCGGAGGCGGTCGCGCAGGGCCCGGTCGAAGCCGGGCGGCCCGTCGCCGGACAGGAACAGCCGGGAGAGGTCGGGCTCGGCGAGGCACCCGTCGAGGTAGGCGCGCGCCCCGGCGATGAACAGCCGCATCGGGTCGGTCTCGCCCTGGTCGCGGGCGAGGTGGACGGCCTCGCGGGTGCGCTCCTGCTGGCGGTTCTGGAACTCCTCGAAGAGCGTGAGGTAAAGGTCGGCCTTGCCGCTGAAGTGGTGATAGAGGCTACCGACGCTCGCGCCGGCCTTGGCCACGATGTCGGTCACCGCCGCCTGCGCGAACCCGGACACCGAGAAGACTTCACGCGCCGCCGCCAGCAGGGCTCCGCGCGTGGCCGCACCCCGGTCAGAGGTGCGCTGGAGGTGTTCGATGCTCAACTGCGCGCTCCTCGCCGTGCCGGAGAGGCGCACGGCACTCGCCACCGACGGCCCGCCGGGCATGTCGCTCGCCCCTCGGGCCGCCTCTTGATTTCGCTGCTCATTACGGCCCTAGATTACGCCCTGTCTGCGCTGAATTTACGTCCACCGGCATCAGCCGCCGATGATCCGGCGGCCTGGAGCCCGCGCGGGGGCGCGGCGCACGGTGGCGCGGTTGACGCCCGGACTCTCAGGCGGGCCGGTGCGGCCGCCGGGTGGGCGAATCGTCAAAGTGGTGTTTCTCGCACGCAACCTTTCCTCCAAAGCGGGCATGTTTGCAGTGCTTGCGCCTCCACTGCGCCGCAGCCCGGACGTGCGAACATGCGATCGACCTGACACTCGAGGAGGGAGCGGCTCGACCCCGGCCGGGAGGCCGGGCCGCGACGCCGCGTGATCCGATGACCGAAACAAGCACTCCGTCGTCCCCGTTGGTGACCGAGGCCCACGCCCCGGACCGCAACCTCGCGCTGGAGCTCGTGCGCGTGACCGAGGCCGCGGCGATGGCCGCCGCGCGCTGGGTGGGGCGCGGCGACAAGAACGGGGCCGACGGGGCGGCGGTGAACGCCATGCGCCAGCTGATCAACACGGTGTCGATGAACGGTGTCGTGGTGATCGGTGAGGGCGAGAAGGACCAGGCCCCGATGCTCTTCAACGGCGAGCGGGTCGGCGACGGCAACGGCGCGGACTGCGATGTCGCCGTGGACCCGATCGACGGCACGCGGCTGACCGCGCTCGGGCAGAGCAACGCGATCGCGGTGATCGCGGTGAGCCCGCGGGGCACCATGTACGACCCGTCGGCCGTGTTCTACATGGAGAAGCTGGCGACCGGTCCGGAGGCGGCCGACGTCGTCAACATCGACGCGCCGGTGGCGGACAACGTCCGGGCGGTGGCGCGGGCCAAGGGCTGCTCGTCGTCGGACGTCACGGTGGTCATCCTCGACCGGCCCCGGCACGAGCGGATCGTCGAGGAGGTGCGCGAGGCGGGCGCCCGGATCAAGTTCATCACCGACGGCGACGTCGCAGGCGCGATCATGGCGGCGCGGGAGAACACCGGCATCGACCTGATGCTGGGCATCGGCGGCACGCCGGAGGGCATCATCGCGGCCTGCGCGATCAAGTCGCTCGGCGGCGTGCTGCAGGGGCGGCTGTGGCCCAAGGACGACGCCGAACGGCAGAAGGCGATCGACGCCGGACACGACCTGTCGCGCGTGCTGACCACCGACGACCTGGTCACCTCCGACGACGTGTTCTTCGCCGCCACCGGCATCACCGACGGCGAGCTGGTCGGCGGGGTCCGCTACAGCAAGGGCCTGGCGTACACGAACTCGCTCGTGATGCGCTCACGCAGCGGGACGATCCGCCGGATCGACAGCGAGCACCGGCTCGCCAAGCTCCGCGCCTACTCCGCCATCAACTTCGACACCGCGAGTTAGGCCGTCGCGCACCCTTCCGGCCGCGGGGGCCGGAAGGGTCGCGTTCTTCGTCCGGGCCGAAGCGCCGTACGCTCGCCCGATGGCGACTACTTGACGCTGCCGGCGGTCAGGCCGCCGATGAGGTACCGCTCGATCACGATGAACAGGATGACGACCGGCACGATCGCGATCAGCGAGGTCGCGAACAGGTACTGCCAGTGCTCCTGGTACCCCGTGACGAACGACGGGACGGCCACGGTCAGCGGCTGGCGGTTGGGGGACGAGGTGATCGTCAGCGCGACGACGTACTCGTTCCACGCCCCGATGAACGTGTAGATCACCGCGGTGACGAGGCCGGGCAGGGACAGCGGCAGCGTCACCTTGGTCAGGGCCTTCACCTTGCCCGCCCCGTCGAGGTAGGCCGCCTCCTCCAGCGCCTTGGGGATGCTGGAGAAGTACCCGTGCAGGATCCACACGCAGAACGGCAGGTTGAAGGCGGCGTTGACCAGGATCAGGCCGAGCAGTGTGTCGGTCAGGTTCAGCGACACCATCTCCCGGTAGATGCCGACCACCAGGGCGGTGGGCGCGAACATCTGGGTGATGAGCACCAGCAGCAGGAACGGGGTGCGCAGCCAGAACCGGTTGCGCGCCGTGTAGTACGCCGCGGGCAGCGCCACCAGGAGCGCGATCAGCGTGGCCGCGCCGGCCACGGTGAGCGACACCTGCATGTTCGTCCAGATCGGCGCGGCCTTCCAGACGTCGACGAAGTTCCCGAAGTTCCAGTGCTTGGGCAGGAAGGTCGTCGGCGACGCGGTCAGCTCGCGGTCGGGCTTGAGCGCCGTGAGGAGCATCTCCAGGTACGGCGCGACGAAGATGAACGCGACCAGGTACCCGACGCCGGCCAGGATCGCGCGCTTGCCCCGGCCAACCGACCCCGATCGGCCTCCCGGCTTCGCCCGGCCGGGCCCGCCCCGGCGGGCCGAACGCGGACGTGTGCTCTGGACGGTCGTGGCCCCTCCTTCGTCGGAGGGGGTGACCACCGGGGCCGTGTCTCCGGCCCCCTCGCTTCGCTCGGTCAGGGATCCTCCTTCGTCGGAGGGGGTGACCACCGGGGCTGCGTCTTCGGTTCCCTCGCTTCGCTCGGTCACGGTTGCGCCTCCCCGCGCCAGCCGACGGCCCGCAGGTAGAGCAGGACCAGGACCAGGATGAGCACGAAGTTCACGACCGCCATCGCGGCCGACTCACCGACGCTGCCCGAGCCGACGAAGGCCAGCTTGTACATGAACGTCGTGCTGGTGTCCGTCTTGGTTCCGGGCCCGCCCTTGGTCATCGCCCAGATGATCGGGAACGAGTTGAAAACGTTGATCACGTTGATGATCGCGGCGACCAGCAGGGCCGGGCGCAGCAGCGGCAGCGTGATGCGGAAGTAGGTGCGTGCGCGGCCGGCCCCGTCGACGCGAGCCGCCTCGTAGACCTCCTGCGGGACGGTCTGCAGCCCGGCCAGGATGACGAACGAGGTGAACGGCAGCGAGACGAAGACGGCCACCCACATCATCCAGATCAGCGCCTGGGTGGGGTGGGCCAGCCAGTTCACCGGGTGGTCGATCAGCCCGACGCCCTGGAGGATCTTGTTGACCACGCCGTAGGAGTAGTTGAGCATCCAGTTCCACGTCAGCGCGGTCATCAGCACCGACGCGGCCCAGGGCACGATCACCGCCCAGCGCACCACGCGCCGTCCGGGGAACCGGGCGTTGAGCAGCTGCCCGAGCGCCAGTGACACGACGATCGTGACCAGCACGACGCCGACCACCCACACCACCGTGCGCAGCAGCACGCTGACGAGGCCGGTCTCGGCGAACAGGTCATGGTAGTTACGGGTCCCGTTGAAGCCGAGCGTCTTCCCGGACGAGCTGACCTTCAGCAGCGACGTCCAGGCCATCTCGATGACCGGCCACAGGACGACCGCGGCGATCAGGATGATCGCGGGGCCGATCCACGGCAGCGGCGCGAGCGCCCGGAGGATCCGCCGGCCGATGCTGGGCGAGCGCGGCGTGCGCGCCGGGGACGCCGCCCCGGCGCCACGCGCCTCGATGGTGTCGTGCACGAGCCGTCCGTCAGCCGTTCTTCTGCGCGGTCTGCTGGAGCTCGCTCAGCACGCTCTTCGGGTCACCGGTGATGGCGGTGCCGAGCTTCTCCTTGACCGTGTTGGCCAGCGGTCCCCAGGCGGCGTTGCCGGTGGGGTAGAACTTGGCGTTCGGCAGGGCGTCGATGAACGGCTTGTCGTACGGCACGGCCTTGCCGATCACGTCGCCCGCCGACTTGGTCACCGGGAGGAAGCCCTCTTCCTTCTGGAAGTTGGCGACGTTGTTCGTCTGGTAGAAGAAGTTCAGGAACTTCGAGACGGCGTCCTTCTTCTTGCCGCCGTTGTTCTTGAACGCCACCAGGAAGTCCTGCACACCGAGCGTGCTGGGCGTGCCGCCGGCCTTGGTCGGCAGCGGCGCGATGGCGTACGGCAGCTTGGCGTTGACCTTGTTGATGAAGCCCGCCGGCATGAAGACGGCGCCGTTGAGCATGCCGATCTTGCCCTGCGCGAACTGGTTGAAGACGTCCTTGCGGTCGGTCGTCTCGGGGTTCGGCTGCGTGAGGCCGGACTTGCTGAGGTCCTTGAGGTAGTTGAGCGTGTCGACGTTGGCCTGGCTGTCGATCGCCCAGTTGCCGGACTGGTCGACGTAGCCGCCGCCGTTGTTCATCGCCCACATGAAGAACTCGGCCTGGGACTCCTCGGCGCCGAGCGGCAGGCCGAGCGGGAAGACGCCCTTCCCGCCCTTGTCCTTGATCTTCTGGGCGTCGGTCTTGACCTCGTCCCAGGTCTTGGGCGGCGCGGAGATGCCGGCCTTCTTGAAGATGTCCTTGTTGTAGAAGAACAGCCGGACGCTGGACAGCAGCGGCATGCCGTACTGCGTGCCCTTGTACTTGTCGCCCTCGACGAACGACGGGAGGATGTCGCTCGACACCTGCGGGGACAGCACGTCCGAGGTCGGGAAGAGCAGGCCGTCCCGGGCAAAGTCGGCGAACGCGTTGTAGTTCAAGATGTCGGGCGTCTGCTTGGTCTGGACGTAGGTCTTGACCTTGGCGTCCATCTGGGTCCAGTCGACCATTTCCAGGTTGACCTTGTAACCCTTGTTCTGCGCCTCGAACGTCTTGATGAGGCTGTCCCAGAGGCTCTTGGTCTTGTCGTCGTAGATCGCGGCGACGAACCTGATCGTCTTGTTGTCGCCGCTGTCGCCTGAGGAACTCCCCTTGCTGCATCCGGTCAAACCGAGGGTCACCGTGAGACCCGCGGCGATAACGCCGGTGAGGTGCCGTTTCACCTGTCCCCGCCTTCTCGTGTGAGGCTTCGGGGCGCGCGGGTGCGCGCGACGTCCCCGGTCGTGTGTGGAAAAAGGATTCGCCAACCCCCGGCCGGGCCCTCGGCTCATCACCTCCGAGCGGCCGCTTGACGTGGCACAGCTGGTGTGCGGCTCGCGCCGCCACCTCCTTTCACAGGCATGAAAGGTTGTGCACGATTCGACTGCTCACTGAGCAGAATCGCGCATGGCACTGAACGATAGGAGCTGGTCCGTACCAGTTCAAGGGGATGCGCGACGAGGAGTCTCAACCGTTATTGAACCTCCCCCGTGACCTGCTGCTCCGGTCCGTGATCAGCGGGCCGGGCGGCGCAGGCGGCCCAGCCGGCGGCGTTTCGGCGTACGCGCGCCGACCGAACCGAACACGACCGTGCCGCTCACTTCGATGACGGGCACGTCCGGGCCCTGCGGTTGCCGTACGCGCAGCGCCTGGGTGCCGACGATGGACCGCCCGGTGAACTCCACGCGCACGCCCTCGGGGACGACCAGCCGGAGCCGCCCGCCGAGCACGCTCGCGCGTACGACGATGTGGCGGCGCTGTAGCAGCGCCTCGCGCAGATCGATCTCCAGCGTGCCGAAGACCGCGGCGGCCGCGAACCGGCCGGGCACGACCCACCGCCCGTCGCGGCGTACGGTGCCGAACAGGGCGTGCAGCGGTCCGGGATCCAGCCGGATGGGCTGCCGGTCGGCCGGCAGCAGGTCGCGGGTCAGCTCGGCGAGCTCACCCAGCGTGCGGGCGGCGTACGCCCGCTCGACCCGCTCGCCGTGCTCGTCGAGGGTGATCCGGCCGTCGCCGTGGGCCTCCCTCAGCAGGCGCACGACGTTCTCCCGGTCGGTGTCGGAGGCGCGCAGCTCACGGGGAGAGAGATCGTCGCTGTCGGATTTCCACGGAAGGTCCACGACCCAGACGATATTCGTTGGCGGTCTGTCGTAGGCGCTGCCTACCGTGAACGATATGGCCATCCTGCTGCGCGACGTCGTCAAGCGGTATACCGATCGTGACGGCACGTCGATCGCGGCCGTCGACGGGCTCACGCTGGAGGTGCCCGACGGCGTCTGTCTCGGGCTGCTCGGCCCCAACGGCGCCGGCAAGTCCACGACGATGCGGCTGCTGACCGCCCAGTCAAGGGCCGACGAGGGAATGATCAACGTGCTCGGCCACGCCATCCCGCGTGAGGCCAAGCAGGCACGGGCCCTGATGGGCGTGGTACCGCAGACCGACAACCTCGACGAGGAGCTGACCGCCCGGCAGAACCTCGAGGTCTTCGCGAGGCTCTACCGCGTCCCGCGCGCCGGCGTACGCGCGGCGGTCGACCGCGCGCTGGAGATCGCCCACCTGACCGGCCGGGCCGACGCGCGCGCCGACAAGCTGTCGGGCGGCATGCGGCGGCGGCTGCTGGTCGCACGCGGGCTGGTGCACTCGCCGCGCCTGGTGCTGCTGGACGAGCCGACCGTCGGCCTCGATCCGCAGGTGCGCGCGGACCTGTGGGGGTTGATCGCCGGGCTGCGCGCGTCGGGGGTGACCGTGCTGATGTCCACGCACTACATCGAGGAGGCCGAGCGGCTCGCCGACTCCTGCGCCCTGATGTCGCACGGCAAGGTGATCGCGACCGGCAGCCCCGCCGAGCTGATCGCCGACCACGCGGGCGACCGCGTGGAGGAGCACGAGGGCTCGCCCGAACGGCTGGCCGAGGTCGAGGGCCTCGCCCGGCGCGCGGGCCTGCCGACCCGCCGCACCGGCCCGACCGTGTCGGTGCTGCGCGCCGAGCGGATCTCACCGTCGCTCGCCGACAGCCTGGCCAACGGCGACCGGGTCGTACGCCGCGCCGCCAACCTCGAGGACGTCTTCGTCATGCTGACCGGAGAAACCGTTGACTGACCACGAGCGAGCGCGACCAGAACAGCTGAGGACGTTCGAGTGGGCTCCGGTGCGCGGGGTGTGGCGGCGGGAGCTGGCGCTGTTCCGCCGTTACTGGGCCTCGTCGTCGTTCGCGTCGATCATCGAGCCGACGATCTACCTGCTGGCGTTCGGCTTCGGCTTCGGCTCGCTGGTGGGCCATGTCGCGGGCTACCGCTACGTCGACTTCGTCGGCACGGGCGTGGTCGCGACGGCGACGCTGTTCACCTCGGTGTTCCCGGGCATGTTCAACACCTACATCCGCCGCACCTACCAGCACTCCTACGACGCGGTCCTGGCCGCCCCGGTGGACGTGCACGAGGTGGTGGCCGGCGAGGCGTCCTGGATCGCGGTCAAGAGCGGGGTCTACTCCTGCGCTCCCATCCTCGTGTCGCTGGCCTTCGGCCTGCGCCCGGACATCGGTGTGATCGCCGTGCCGATCTTCACCGTGCTGACCGCCGCGGGCTTCGCGCTGTTCGGCATCTGGGCGTCCACCGTGGTCCCGTCGATCAACAGCTTCGACTACATCATCAGCGGGGTGCTGGCCCCGCTGTTCCTGGTCGCGGGCACGTTCTTCCCGATCAGCGGCCTCCCCCACTGGGCCCACCCGATCGCGCACGTCAACCCGCTGTACCACTGCGTGGAGCTGGTGCGCCACGCCGTGTTCGGCTTCCATCCGCTCGCCGACCTGGGCCACGTGGGCGCTCTGGTGGTGTTCGCCGCCCTGATGTGGTTCCTCGCCGTCCGCGGCATGCGCCGCCGCCTCATCGACTGACCGCACGCGCCACCTACCTCACCCGGCCCTCCGGACCGTATTGACCCTGACGCGCCTGGTCTCTACGCTGACGCGAACCTCTTTCATGTTTCGGGGGGGCGCGGTGACGGCAGAGATCGACCGACAGGCCCGGCGAGGCCGTCTCGCGGCGTACGCCGCGTTCGGGGTGCAGGGTCTCTCGTTCGCCGCGCTGGTGACGCGGATTCCGGAGATCCAGAAGGCGCACCACCTCAGCGACGGCACGCTCGCCCTGGTCCTGCTGGCCGTGCCCGTCGTCGCCGGGGTCGGCAGCGTCCTGGCCGGGACGCTGATGCCGAGGTACGGCAGCGGCCCGGTGCTGCGGGTCGCCCAGCCGCTCGTCCTGCTGTCGATCCTCGCGATCGGCGTCGCGCCCGGCAATCCGGCGCTGTACGCGGCCACCGCGCTCTTCGGCCTGTTCGTCGGCGCCGTGGACGCCTCCATGAACGCCCAGGCGGTCACCGCCGAGACGCGGTACGGCAAGAGCCTGCTGACCGGGTTCCACGCGATCTGGAGCGCCGCCGGCATCCTCGCCGGGCTGTGGATCGCGCTGGCCAACCGGGTCGACATGGGGCTCGGCACCGGGTTCGCCGTCCCGGCCGTGCTCGGGCTCGTGGTCTCCCTCTCCAGCGGCCATCGGCTGTATCCACGGGCGATGGAGTCCGCCGGGCCCAGCGGCGACCAGCTCCGGGCCGCCGCCAAGCGGGTCCCGTGGAGACCGATCGTCGTCATCGGCGTGGCCGTGACCTGCATGTACATCGCGGACTCGGCCACGTCGAGCTACAGCGCCAAGTACCTGAAGGACGACCTGCACGCGGCCGGCGCGGTCGCGCCACTGGCCTACGTCGCGTACCAGGTCTGCATGATGTTGAGCCGAACCGGCGCCGACTTCGTCGTACGGGCGTACGGGGCGGCGCGGGTCGTCGCGGTGGGTGCGGTGATCGGCGGGCTCGGGCTGCTGGCGGCGGCGCTCGCGCCGGATCCGGCGGTGGCGATCGCCGGGTTCGCGGTCGCCGGGCTGGGCCTGGCCGTCGTGGTGCCGACGTCGTTCTCCGCGGCCGGACGGCTCGATCCCACCGGCCTGGGCATCGCCGTGGCACGGGTCAACGTCTTCAACTACGTCGGCTTCGTGCTCGGCGCGGTCATCGCGGGTGCCGTCGCGTCGGTCCTGTGGATCGCCTATGCCGTCGGCGCCGCGCTCACCCTCGTGATCCTCGGGGCCGCCCGGGGCTTCGAGCCCGCGCCGCTCGCGCGCGTCGGCCAGGACGCCCCGGTCGCCGAGCGTCCCGTCGCCTGACGGAGACGGGACCCGCGGCGTGCGTGGACGGGCTCAGTGACGCGAGCCCTCTTCCCGCGCGATGCGCGTCATGGCCTTCTCGCCGGCGCGTTCGGCCTCTTCCGGGGACATGTCGGCGAGAGCGATGCGCAGGGCGACCTCGGCCGCGTCCGCCGCCGCTCTCGCGGTGATCGTGTGCGTGTGGGCGCGCTCGATCTCACCGAGACCGATGCAGTCGAAGGCGACCTGAGTATCGTGGGCCGCCAGCTCAAGTTGGCGGGCTGCTTCGTCCAGGCTCATCACATTCCTCCATCGTCGTGGCGGTATTACCCACCATCACCGGCCCCACACGCGTATCGGGGACCCGCCGGTCCCACGCGACCGGCGACAGCGGCGAGCGTAGTCGACGTGCTACTCACCGTGCCGGATAAGCCTTCAGGACGCCGCGCCGTACAGACCGGCGAACCAGGAGATCGGGCCGTCACCCGCGCCGGCCCCGGGCCGGACACGGACGCGGATCCGGGCGGGACCGGAGCCCGCCGGCAGCCGGAGGGACCGGGACTCCGGAGGACCGCCGCCGACCGTGGCGCACGTGCCGCGGACGAGCGACCCCGCGTCCCCGACCACGTACGCGGTGAAGGTCAGCAGGCGTGGCCCGGAGGGACAGGTCACGACGACCGACACCCGTGCGCCGCCGTGACCCGCGCCGAGCCGCAGTGTCAGCGCCGAGGTGTCCGGCCAAATCGCGCCGCCCCGGGCCAGGCGTACGGCCGGTGACCCGCCCGTCTCGCCGCCGATCGTCGCCGGGAGCGGACCGGTCTCCGAAGCGGACGTCCGCGGGGCGGGAGAGGGGGCCGCGGCCGAGGGAGTCCGCGGCGTCGGCCGGCCGGAGTATCGGGCGGGCGTGCCCTTCACCCCGGCCAGGACGCCCGCGCCGACCGCCAGGACCAGCACGCCGACCGTCACGACCGGCACGACCCCGACGCGCTCGGCGAGCCGCCGCCGGCGCCGCGGCGGCCGCGAAGGCGGCGACGGTGGCGCGGCGACGGCCGCGAGCAGCTCCCCCGCGCGCCCGGCGGTGAGGCGCCGGGCCGGGTCCTTGGTCAGCAGGCCCGCGAGCACGGGCCGGAGCGGCCCCGCGCGCATCGGGGGGTCGGGCTCGCTGGTGACCAGGGCGCTCAGCGTCGCCATCGCGGTCTCGTGGTCGTACGGCGGGCGGCCCTCCACCGCGGCGTAGAGCGTCGCGCCGAGCGACCACAGGTCCGACGCCGGAGTCGCGGGTTCGCCGCGTGCGACCTCGGGCGCGACGTACGCCGGGGAGCCCATGAACGTGCCGGTCTGGGTCAGTGTGGTGGCGCCGTCGTAGGTCGCGATGCCGAAGTCGGTGAGCACGACCCGCCCGGAGGTCTCCAGCAGGACGTTGCTCGGCTTCACGTCGCGGTGGACGATGCCGGCGTCGTGCGCGGCGCGAAGTGCGGACAGCAGTTGCACGCCGATCTCGGCGACGCGGCGCGGGGAGATGGGACCGTCGTCGACGAAGACGTCCTCCAGGGAGCGCGCCGCGACGTACTCCATGACCAGCCAGGGGCGTGAGTCCTCGATCACCATGTCGTAGATGGCGATCAGCCCGGGGTGGCGCAGCCGGCCGGCGGCGAGCGCCTCACGGTCGGTGCGCCGGAGGAGGTTCATCCGCTCGCGGTGGCCGAGGCTGGGCGGCAGGTGCACCTCCTTGACCGCGACCTCGCGGTCCTCCAGCTCGTCATGGGCCCACCAGACCGTTCCCATGCCGCCCCGGCCGATCTGGTCGATGAGCCGGTAGCGGCCGGAGAGCAAGCGATCCCGCGACTCGGCCACGAAGCGCAAGATACCTGGGAGACGTTGACTCCGGTATCCAGACCTTTGCCGTTCGCTTGCACGTGACCCGGCCGAAAATGGAGGATCGACGGATCGGGATCACCCGATCACCACGGAGGACTGGCGTATGGCGACACCTTCGGCCTCGGCGGACGAGAGCCTGCCCGCGGGCGTCCGGCCGCTGACGCCTGAGGACCCCGGCCGGATCGGGGAATATCTGCTGCTCGGACGCCTCGGCCACGGTGGGATGGGCGTCGTCTATCTCGGGCGCGGTCCCGGCGGCGCTCTCGTCGCGGTCAAGATCGCCCACGGTGAGACGGCCGGCGACGAGGATCTGGCACGCCGGTACGAGGCGGAGGTCGCGTGCCTGCGCCGGGCGCCCACCGCGTACGTCGCCGGCCTCGTGGCCGACGGCAGCGCCCACCGGCCGCCCTACGTCGTCACCGAGTACGTCGAGGGGCGGTCGCTGGCGCAGGCCGTGAACGCCGACGGGCCGCTGTCCGGCACGACGCTTCGGGCGCTGGCGGTCGGCGTGGCCCGCGCGCTCGCCGCCGTCCACCGCGCCGGCCTGATCCACCGGGACGTGAAGCCGGCCAACATCATCTTGAGCTCCACCGGGCCGCGTCTGATCGACTTCGGCATCGCGCGGCAGGTCGGGGACGCCGGCGGTCCGACCGGGCCGGGCCTGGTGGTGGGCAGCCCGGGATGGATCCCGCCCGAGCGCTTCGAACGCCTCCCGGCCACGCCCGCCTCCGATATCTTCGGCTGGGGGTGCGCCGTAGGGTTCGCCGCCACCGGCCGCAACCCGTTCGGGCGGGGCGACCCGGACGTCCTCGCGCAGCGCACCATGTTCGACCCGCCGGACCTCGACGGGCTGGACGACTCGCTGCGCGGACCGGTGGCCCAGGCCCTCAGCAAGTCTCCGGCCGGGCGTCCCGCCGCCGCCGAGCTGCTGGCCTGGCTCGACTGGGCCGGCGCCGCGCACGGGCCCGTACGCGAGCCCGCACACGAGGTGCCCGCCCCCGCGACGGCCCCAGACCCGGACCTGCCGCACACCGGTGACCAGGATCCGTTCCCGCCCGGCACCGCCTCGTTCGTGCCGAACCGGCGGACGGCACCGGCCGGCGGCCGGTCCGGCACCAGGGACCTGCCCCGTCCCCGCCGTCCCTCGGCGTCCGGGTCGGTCGCGGTGGCCGCCACGGCGACGGCGGCGCTCGTCGTCGTGCTCCTGACGACCGCCGCCGACCACGACCGGCGCAACTCCCCGGCACCGCACGGCGGCACGCCCACGGCGGTGCCGTCGAACGCCGCCGCCACCCACCGCGTGGTCACTCCGCGCCGCCGGACACACCACCCGGCCGCGCGGAGCTCCTCAGCCCAGCCGTCCCCGACGCGCGCCTCGGCGCAGAGCGCCAGGGCGGGCAAGGGGAAGGGCAAGGCCAAGGGAAGGACGAAGGGCAAGGGGCCCGGCGGCTGAGCGCCCGCCGCCCCGGCGGCTGAGCGCCGGGGCGCCGGTCAGCGGCGGCCGATGGTCAGCAGCGGTCCCGTCGTGTCGGCGAAGAAGTCGTTGCCCTTGTCGTCCACGACGATGAAGGCCGGGAAGTCCTCCACCTCGATCTTCCAGACGGCCTCCATGCCGAGCTCGGGGTACTCCAGCACGTCGACCTTCTTGATGCAGTCCTGCGCGAGCCGCGCCGCCGGTCCGCCGATGGAGCCGAGGTAGAAGCCGCCGTGCGCCTTGCAGGCGTCGGTGACCTGCTTGCTCCGGTTGCCCTTGGCCAGCATGACGAACGACCCGCCGGCCGCCTGGAACTGCTCGACGTAGGAGTCCATCCGGCCCGCCGTCGTGGGGCCGAAGGAGCCGCTGGCGTAGCCCTCCGGCGTCTTGGCCGGGCCCGCGTAGTAGACGGCGTGGTCGCGCAGGTACGACGGCATCGGCTCGCCGGCGTCGAGGCGTTCTTTGATCTTGGCGTGGGCGATGTCGCGGGCGACCACGAGCGGGCCGGTCAGCGACAGCCGCGTCTTGACCGGGTACCGGCCGAGCTCGGCGCGGATCTCCGACATCGGCTTGTTGAGGTCGATGCGCACGACGTCGCCCTCGAGGTCGTCCTCGGTCGTGTCGGGCAGGAAGCGCGCCGGGTCGGGCTCGAGCTGCTCGAGGAAGACGCCGTCACGGGTGATCTTCGCCAGGGCCTGCCGGTCGGCGCTGCACGACACCGCGATCGCCACCGGGCAGGACGCGCCGTGCCGGGGCAGCCGGATCACGCGGACGTCGTGGCAGAAGTACTTGCCGCCGAACTGCGCGCCGATGCCGAGCTGCTGGGTGAGCTCGAACACCTGCTGCTCCAGGTCCAGGTCGCGGAAGCCGTGTCCGCTCGGGCCGCCCGAGGTCGGCAGGGTGTCCAGGTAGTGCGCGGAGGCGTACTTGGCGGTCTTGAGGGCGTACTCGGCGCTGGTGCCGCCCACGACGATGGCCAGGTGGTACGGCGGGCAGGCCGCGGTGCCCAGCGAGCGGATCTTCTCCTCCAGGAAGGCCAGCATCCGCTTGGGGTTCAGGACGGCCTTGGTCTCCTGGTAGAGGAACGACTTGTTGGCGCTGCCCCCGCCTTTGGCCATGTAGAGGAACTTGTACGCGTCACCGGGGGTGGCGTACAGCTCGATCTGCGCCGGCAGGTTGCTGCCGGTGTTCTTCTCCTCCCACATGGTCAGCGGCGCGAGCTGGGAGTAGCGGAGGTTCAGGCGCGTGTAGGCGTCGTAGACGCCGCGCGCGATGTGGCGTTCGTCGTCGCCGTCGGTGAGGACGTGCTGCCCGCGCTTGCCCATGACGATCGCGGTGCCGGTGTCCTGGCACATCGGCAGGACGCCCGCGGCGGCGATGTTGGCGTTCTTCAGCAGGTCGAGGGCGACGAACCGGTCGTTCGGGGAGGACTCGGGGTCGTCGAGGATCCGGCGGAGCTGCGCGAGGTGGGAGGGCCGCAGGAGGTGGGAGATGTCGTGGATCGCCGTCTCGGTCAGCAGCCGCAGCACCTCGGGCTCCACCTGGAGGAACGTACGGTCTCCGGCGCCGAACTCGCTGATCCCGTCGGTGGTCAGCAGGCGGTATTCGGTCTCGTCGGGACCCTGCGGAAGAAGTTCGGTGAAGGCGAACTCGGGCATCGGTTTCCTCACAGGCGGCACGGTGTGGTGAGGGTTACCAGGGTAGAGCGGCCCGTCGACGCGATGGACGAGGGTCTTGGTTCCGCCGAACAGGGGTATGTCCTGACTTTGGGGGAATCATGGTTCTGACCTCACAGACCTTGATCAGCGGCCTGTTCCGCAACGAAGCGGCGATCTTCGGGGTACTGATCGTCGTGGGCGTGATCCTGGTGACCCTCTTCGTCGTGGGCTGGATCGTGATGGTGCGCCGGGGCGGCAACCGCGAGTGGCCGTTCCGCTGATCTCTTGAGGCCGACGAGCACGCCGAGGCCGACGAGAAGGGCGCCGGCGAACTCGGCCATGCCCGGAGACCGCAGGCCGAGAACCATCGTGGTCGCCACCGCGCTGACCGGGATCAGCCCGGCGAACAGCCCGGCCCGGTCGGCACCGATCCGTCCCAGCGCGTCGTACCAGGCGATGAACGCGCCGGCCGTGACGACGAGCGCGAGGTACCCGAGCCCGGCGGTCTCGCCCCAGGTCGGCGTCCGCAGCACCGACCCGCCGTCCACGACCAGCCCGGCGGCCAGCAGCATCGGCACCGCCGCGGCCGCCGAGTAGGCCGAGACCCGTACCGCGCCGAGCCGGGGCAGCAGCGGCAGGGCCAGCAGCGAGAAGCACACCTCCCCGGCCAGCGCGCCGAGCGCCAGCAGGAGACCGGGCAGGCTGCCGCCGCCCAGCCCGTTGGCCAGGGCCGCCCCGAGGGTCACCACGGCCGCCGCGGCGACGATGCGGGCGGCCGGCCGCCGCCTCTCCATGAGCGGCGCCACCACGGCGAGCACGACCGGGACCGAGCCGACCACCGTCCCGATCGTCGCGGGGCTCGTGTAGCGGGTGCCCTCGACGATGCAGACGTTGAACCCGGCCAGGCCCGTGGCGGCCAGCGCCGCCAGCAGCGGCCACTCCCAGCGGGCACGCGGGCCCGGTCGCGGGCCGCGCAGCCGCGCCACGCCCAGCAGGATGACGGCCGCCACCGCGTACCGGACGGCCTGCCCGCCGTAGACCGGATAGCGGGAGACGGTGGCGGAGACGGCGGTGAGCGTGCCGACGGCGGTCATGGCGACGGCGGCCTGAAGAATGCCGCTGATACTGGTGTTCTGCCCCATGTGCTGAGACGCTAGAGGCCGAATGGTTCCCTCACGAGGACCAATCCACGCCACGTTCTGAGGACCATTGGACCTGCATCTGCCCCTGGACCGTCCGGCCGGACGGCTCGCGGCCCAGCTCGCCGACGGCCTGCGCGCGGCGGTGCGCGACGGACGCCTGCGACCCGGCGCGCGCCTGCCCTCGACCCGCGACCTGGCCGCCGACCTGGACGTCTCGCGCGGCGTCGTGGTGACGGCGTACGAACAGCTCGTCGCGGAGGGCTTCGTGGTGTCCCGGCAGGGCGACGGCACCCGGGTCGCGCCCGCGCCCGCCGTGCGCCCGGCGCCGGAGTCGCGCAGCGAGGCTCACCGGCGTGCGCTGCGGCTCGCCGCGGGCACCGAGGCGGGCCCGGCCGACCCGCCCGGCATCTCCTACGACCTGCGGCCGGGCAAGCCGGACCTGGCCGCGTTCCCCCGCGACCGCTGGGCCGCGACGCTGCGCGACGTCCTGCGCGAGCTGCCGCACTCCGCCCTGAACTACCCCGATCCTGCGGGTGTGCCGGAGCTGCGGACCGAGCTGGCCGCGCACCTGGCACGCGTGCGCGCCGCCGTGGCCGACCCGGCGGCACTCGTCGTGACCGCGGGCGTGGCCCAGATGCTGGCGACCGTCCCGCGCATCCTGATCGAGGAGGGGCACCGGCTGCTCGCCGTGGAGGACCCGCTGGGCCACCACCAGATCCCGATGATCCGCGCCACCGGCGTCGAGCTGACTGGCGTGCCCGTGGACGAGGAGGGCATCGACGTCGACGCGCTGGCCCGTACGCGAGCGCGGGCGGTGCTGGTCACGCCGGCCCACCAGTTCCCCACCGGGGTCGTGCTCTCCCCCCGGCGCCGCGCGGCGCTGATCGACTGGGCGCGCGACGTCGACGCGCTGATCATCGAGGACGACTACGACGGAGAGTTCCGCTACGACCGCGACCCCGTCGGCTGCCTGCAGGGGCTCGCGCCGGAGCGGGTGCTGCTGGCCGGTTCGGTGAGCAAGGCGCTGTCGCCCGCGCTCCGCCTCGGCTGGGCGGTGGCGCCCCCGTGGCTGGCGGTACGCCTGCGCGCGGCACGTGGCCTGTACGACCTCGGCTCGCCAGTGCTCGACCAGCACGTCCTCGCGCGCCTGATCGCCGGTGGCGAGTACTCCCGGCACCTGCGGCTGATGCGCCGGACGTACCGGGACCGGCGGGACGCGTTCGTGGCCGCGCTGGGCGAACACCTGCCGGAGGTACGGGTGCACGGCGTCTCCGCCGGCCTGCACGCGTACGCCGAACTCCCCGGCGACTGCGACGAGGACGCCGTCGTCGCCGGGGCCGCGACGCTGGGCGTGGCGGTGGAGGGCGTCGCCCCGATGCACGTGGGACGCCCCGGCCCTCCCGCGATCGTCGTCGGCTACGCCCGGCTCACCGAGAGCCGCATCGCCGAGGCCGTCGGCCTCCTCACGAGAGCCGTCGCCGCCGCCCGACCCGGCGCCCGGGGCGATCTTCGCCGCGCATAGGGTCGATGCTGTCGGCACAACGTTCCAGGAGGCGTCACATGTCCGAGCAGGAACACCGGGTCGAGCACGACTCCATGGGAGACGTCCGCCTCCCGTCGTGGGCCAAGTGGCGGGCGCAGACGCAGCGGGCCGTGGAGAACTTCCCCATCTCGGGTCAGCGGCTGGAGCGCGCGCAAATCGCGGCGCTCGCCCGGATCAAGGCCGCGGCGGCGCGGGTCAACGCCGAGCTCGGCGTCCTCGAACCGGACATGGCGGACGCCGTCGAGAAGGCCGCGCTCGCCGTCGCCGACGGTGAGTACGACGAGCACTTCCCGGTCGACGTGTTCCAGACCGGGTCCGGGACGTCGTCGAACATGAACGCCAACGAGGTCATCGCGACGCTCGCCCAGGAGCGGCTCGGCCGTCCCGTCCACCCGAACGACCACGTCAACGCCTCCCAGTCCTCCAACGACGTCTTCCCCACCTCGATCCACACGGCCGCCACCGGTCTCGTGGTGGACGAGCTGATCCCCGCGCTCCGGCACCTCGCGGACGCGCTGACGCGCAAGGCCGGGGAGTTCGCCTCCGTCGTCAAGGCCGGCCGCACCCACCTGATGGACGCCACACCGGTCACGCTCGGCCAGGAGTTCGGCGGGTACGCCGCCCAGGTCGCGTACGGCGTGGAGCGTCTCGAGGCCGCCCTACCGCGCCTGGCCGAGCTGCCGCTGGGCGGCACCGCGGTCGGGACGGGCGTCAACACGCCGGCCGGCTTCGCCGAGCGGGTCATCGCCGAGCTGGCGCGCGACACGGGCCTGCCGCTCACCGAGGCGCGCGACCACTTCGAGGCGCAGGGCGCGCGCGACGCCCTCGTGGAGACCAGCGGGGTGCTGCGGACGATCGCGGCCGGCCTCATCAAGATCGCAAACGACCTGCGCCTGATGAACTCCGGTCCGCGGGCCGGCCTGGCCGAGATCCGCCTGCCCGAGCTCCAGCCGGGCTCCTCGATCATGCCGGGCAAGGTGAACCCGGTCATCCCCGAGGCGGTGTGCCAGGTCGGCGCGCAGGTCATCGGCAACGACGCCGCCATCGCCTACGGCGGCACGGCGGGCACGTTCGAGCTCAACGTGATGATGCCGATGATGGCCCGCAACCTGCTGGAGTCTCTACGGCTGCTGACCGCCGTCTCCCGCGTCCTCGCCGACAAGTGCGTCGACGGGATCGAGGCCGACGCCGAGCGCGGCCGGGAGTACGCCGCGTCGTCCACGGCCATCGTCACGCCGCTCACCCGCTACATCGGCTACGAGGAGGCGGCCAAGGTGGCCAAGCGGGCGCTCGCCGAGCGCCGGACCATCCGCGAGGTCGTGCTCGACGCCGGGTACGTCGACCGCGGCGACCTGACGCTCGAACAGCTCGACGCCGCGCTGGACACGCTCGCGATGACCCGGCCGAGCGGGTCCTGAGGCCCGCACTCCAGGAGGTCCGCGACCTGGGTCAGTACCAGCCCGCGGCTTCGGCGTGGTCCCAGGCGGCGCACGGGGTGCCGTACCGGCGGGCGATGTAGGCGAGCCCCCACTTGATCTGCGTCGCCGCGCTGCTGCGCCAGTCGTCGCCGGCGCTGGCCATCTTCGATCCCGGCTTGGCCTGCGGGATGCCGTACGCCCCGGACGACCGGTTGCGGGCCAGGTGGTTCCAGTTGCTCTCGCGCGTCCACAGGCGGTCCAGACAGCGCCACTGCCGTTCGGACCAGCCGCGCGGGGTCATGAGCGCCACGGCCAGCAGCCGGTTCCGCAGAGGCGCCGAGATCTCCAGGGCCTCGACGCGCCCGGAGTCGTGTGCGGAGTCATGGTCGGCCCGGACCTCCGCCGTCGCCGTACGGCCGGGCGCCCAGGGGCCCACCGTGACGGCGCAGCCGATGGCCGCCGCGATCCGGATGATGTATCGATGCACAGCCAGGAAACTGTCCGCGGGCCCGGCGGGGCGACACCCGCGCGGGCGGCATCCGTGCCGGGCCGTTACCGGTTCTTTGCGGCCGCCGCGCCGTTACGTTGCCCCTGGCGCGTGACGTGGTGACGCCGGTGGCCGGTGCCGGGCTTCTTGTGGTGCCGTGCCGCGACGATCCGCGCCGCGGCCGTGCTCGGCGACGCCGCCCGTGCGGGCGCCGCCAGAGCCAGTCCGGCCGCGGCGCCGAGGCCGGCCAGCACGGCGACGGCCTTCGGCAGAGCGGAACCACGTATGGAGTTGTGGGCCACGATGTACCTCTGGACGCCTAGTACCAGCCGGTGGACTGGGAGTGCGACCAGGCCCCGCAGGGGGTGCTGTACCGGTCCTTGATGTAGCCGAGGCCCCACTTGATCTGGGTGGTGGCGTTGTTCTGCCAGTCGGGCCCGGCGCTGGCCATCTTCGATCCCGGCTTGGCCTGCGGGATGCCGTACGCCCCGGACGGGTTGGCGGCGTGGACGTTCCAGCCGCTCTCGCGGTTCCACAGGTTGACCAGGCAGCCGAACTGCGAACTCGGGCTCCACCCGTAGCTCGGCAGCAGCGAGCGCGCGATGCGCTGCGCCTCGCTCGCCGGCACCGGGTCACCCGCGCTGGGAGTCTTCGGCTTCGGCTTCGGCGGGGGCGTGCCCTTGGCCATGAGCTTCGGCCGGACCACCTGATCGCGGGCGGCGCGGGAGGCGCGCTTCTTCAGCTCCTTCTGGCGCCGCTTCTCGGCGTCCGCGCGCTGCGCGTCGGTCAGCGGCGCGGGGGCCGGGGCCTGGGCCTGCACCTGCGGGGGGTTGCTGTGCTTGCTCGATGAGCCCCCGGTCACCGCCCAGGCGACGCCTCCGCCGCCGACCACGGCGACGGCCGCGGCGACCGCGGCGAACCGGATCAGCCGCTTGTTGCTCGCGCTGGGGGTGCGCCGCATGTCCTCGAAGTCGGGCGCCGGGTCCGCCCCGGGACCGCCGTAGGGCGGCATGGCCGACGTGGCCATGGGCTCCGGCTCGTACTCCGGCTGGTACACGGGGATGTCGTGCGCCGTGTTGTCGGACACCTGGCCCATGGAGTCGTACGCGGCGGTGGCGTTGCCGTCGGACGCGTCGTGGGCGTAGGCGGTCGTGTCGTAGGCACCGGTGTCGTACGACGGCGTCTCGTACGACGGCGTCTCGTACGACGGCGTCTCGTACGCGCCGTCGTCCTGGGCGGAGGGCGCGCTGAGCGGGGTGCCGGCGACCTTGAGGTCGTCGTGCGGCGCCGGAGCCGGGCCGCCGCCGGTCTCCCACGGCGCCGGCTGGGGGGTGGCGCCGTCCTGTCGATCGTCTCGTCCGGGTGACCTGAATTGGTCTCCGTACAAGGCGGTCCTTCCGAAGGTCGCACGCGCATGGGCACACGTGCGAATGTCCTCACTCCAGGAACCGGCGCGGACGCGCTCGGCGCGGCCGTCGATTCCCTGGGTGGGGCACGCCCTCCGTGACGGCGTACGGCGGGGGGTGAACGCCGGGACCGGGGGGCTGTCCCACTGGAGTGCTTACGGCGCCCAAGACTGCACGAAGACGGGGGGTACCCCGCAACCGGAATGCCGTGACTGATCTCACGTCGAACCATGTCACTTTAGGAACAGAGCGCTCAATTAACCCGACTATCAGCACTTTCCAAGCTTTCTCCCATACACTGTGACTTTGGTCACATAATTACCGGAAACCGCTCGGCGACTTCACAGCGTGACGAAAACCCCCCGGCTCCCGGAGGTGCCGAGGGGTCGCGTACGGGACGGATCAGACGCCGACGTCGCCGAGCGTGTCGGTCACGAGGGCGGCGATCGGCGAGCGTTCGGACCTGGTCAGGGTGACGTGCGCGAACAGCGGGTGGCCCTTGAGCTTCTCGACCACCGCGACCACGCCGTCATGCCGTCCGACCCGCAGGTTGTCACGCTGTGCGATGTCATGGGTGAGCACGACGCGCGAGCCCGCGCCGATCCGCGACAGCACGGTGAGCAGCACCCCGCGTTCGAGAGACTGCGCCTCGTCGACGATCACGAAGGAGTCGTGCAGCGAGCGGCCGCGGATGTGGGTCAGCGGGAGGACCTCCAGCATGCCGCGGTCGAGGACCTCCTCGATGACCTCCGGGGTGGTGATGGCCGAGAGCGTGTCGTACACCGCCTGGCCCCACGGCGACATCTTCTCGTTCTCGGTGCCGGGCAGATAGCCGAGCTCCTGGCCGCCGACCGCGTACAGCGGGCGGAACACCACGACCTTGCGGTGCCGGCGCCGCTCGAGCACGGCGTCCAGGCCGGCGCACAGGGCCAGCGCGGACTTGCCCGTGCCGGCCCGGCCGCCGAGCGAGACGATGCCGATGTCCTCGTCGGTCAGCAGGTCGAGGGCGACGCGCTGCTCCGCCGACCGGCCGTGGAGGCCGAAGACCTCACGGTCGCCGCGGACCAGGCGTACGGACTTGTCGGGCATGACCCGGCCGAGGGCGGAGCCTCCGCCGGAGAGCAGCCGCAGGCCGGTGTGGCAGAGCAGGTCCCGTGCCTCGTCCAGCTCGATCTGGCCCGCGTCGTACAGCCGCTCCAGTTGCTCGGCCGACACCTCGAGTTCGGCCATGCCGGTGTGCCCGGTCTCGACCACCTTCTCGGCGCGGTACTCCTCCGCCGTCAGCCCGACGGAGGCCGCCTTGACCCGCAGCGGCAGGTCCTTGGAGACGAGAACGACGTCGTTCCCCTCCTGGGACAGCGACCGCGCCACCGAGAGGATGCGCGTGTCGTTGTCGCCGAGCCGGAACCCGGCCGGCAGCACCGAGGGGTCGTTGTGGTTGAGCTCGACCCGGACCGTTCCACCGTCGTCGCCGATCGGCAGGGGTTCGTCGAGCCGACCGTGCGCGAGCCGGAGGTCGTCGAGCGTCCGCAGCGCGGCGCGGGCGAAGTAACCCAGCTCGGGGTGGTGACGCTTGGCCTCGAGCTCGGTGATCACGACGATCGGGAGTACGACCTCGTGTTCGGCGAACCGGGTCAGCGCTCCCGGGTCGGCCAGCAGGACACTGGTGTCGAGGACGTACGTGCGCCGGGTGGCGGCTGATCTGGCCACTCGTTCTCCTTCGGGCACCTGCCCAGGCGGACCGCCTGAGGAGGCGTCCTTTCCTCGGGGGGACCTGTTTCGACGCCGGAGCCGCCGTCCCACCCGGCAGAGAAGAGCCGACCAGGTGGTTCAGGAGCCGTAGCGACGATGTCTCGCGGCGTAGGCGCGGATCGCCCGCAGGAAGTCGACCTTGCGGAAGTCAGGCCAGAAGGCCTCGCAGAAGTAGAACTCCGAGTGGGCGCTCTGCCAGAGCATGAAGCCGGAAAGGCGCTGCTCTCCCGACGTGCGGATGACGAGATCCGGGTCGGGCTGGCCACGGGTGTAGAGATGCTCGGCAATGTGCTCGACGTCGAGGACCTCGGCGAGTTCCTCGATGCTGGTGCCCCTGCTCGCCTGTTCGTGCAGGAGTGAGCGCACCGCATCAGCGATCTCACGTCTACCTCCATACCCAACTGCGACGTTCACAATCAGGCCGGGGGCATCGGATGTGCTTTCTTCGGCATGTTTCAGGACACGCGCCGTCTTGTCGGGGAGGAGGTCGAGCGCGCCGACCGGCTTGACGTGCCACCCCTGCGCGGCGAGGTCCTCGACGGTGTTCTCGATGATCTCCAGGAGGGGCTCCAGCTCGGCGGCGGGCCGGCCGAGGTTGTCGGTGGACAGCAGCCACAGCGTGACCACCTCCACGCCCGTCTCCTGCGACCACTGGAGCAGCTCGGAGATCTTGTCGGCGCCGCGCTGGTGGCCGGTGTTGATGTCGGCGATGCCCATCGAGCGGGCCCATCGCCGGTTGCCGTCGAGGATGACACCGATGTGGCGCGGGTTCGCGTCGGGGTTCAGCCTCGCCTCAAGCCGTTGTTCGTACAGCTTGTAGACAAGGTCCCGCAGGCTCATGAGCCGCACCTACTCCCAGTTCCGCGCCATGGTGTGAGCAGTCAATTATCGCGCTCAGCTCCGCATGCGGGGCCCGTACGGATGAACTGCCGGAAAACCCCCAGGTGCCCACCAGCGTCACCTCAGCCTCGCCGGACACGGTGAGAGACACCCTCAATGGACGAGGGTGCCTCTCAGCGCGTCTCAGTGCGTCTCCTGCCGGCGCGGTCAGCGGATGGACTTCAGGATCGCCTCGTCGAGGCCGCGGAACGACGCCAGGTACTCACGCCGCTCGGTCTTCATCCGCTGCACCATCGCGTTGTACTCGTCGAGGCGGCCCTGCCGCTCGTACAGCCGCCGGGGCTGCAGGATGTCCATGTCGTCGATGCCCGGCAGGGAGGACGCGACCTCGTAGCCGAAGTCGGGGTCCTGCTCCCACTCGATGGTGTCCTCCACGATGGCCTGCACGATCGCCGACGAGTGCGGGATCTTCACCTTCTTGCTGCGGTCGTCGCCCTCGCCGCCGCCGACGCGGCCGGTGTTGAGCACGAACACCCGCATCTCGTGGCCGTCGAGCAGTTCGAGCATGCGGTTGCCCATGTCGGCCATGTCGCGCGGGAAGAACGGGTTGGTGCCGGGAACGCGGAGGAACTTGCCCTCCTCGTCCTTGCCGCCGGCGCTGGTGCCCGTGGTCTCGCCGAGCATGAAGTACGCCGCGGCCTGCGCGCGGTCCAGTCGCGCCACGCCCGGGACGATGTTCTCGTTGCGGTTGAGGATCAGCAGGAACTCCGCGGGCTCCACCTGGTCGGCCGGCCACGGGTCGACGTACTTGAACGGCCAGGTCGTACGCCCGTTCTTGGTGTACGACGTGTCGAAGAAGTCGACCTTGCCGTTCTCGTCGACGGAGACGTTCTCCAGGTAGGCGTCCGGCTTGGTCGTCGCGTGGTAGATCGTCGGCTCGAACTCCGGGTCGAGGCCGAAGGTCTTGGCGAAGCAGCCGTTCTCGGTGGTGTAAACGCGCCCCTGCGGCATCAGCGCGATGAAGTCGTCCTGCACCGGTTTACTACCGAGCTGGGTGGTGAAAGTCGTCGTGGTCTTGCCGGTTCCGGAGAGCCCGACGATCAACACGGTCTTGTTCTCGCCGCCCACCGGAATGACCTTGCAGCCCGCGTGCAAAGAAAGACCGCCGCGCTTGTAGACGATGTTGTTCCACATTCGCAGGCCGCCTTTCTTGGACTCACCGAAGTAGTCCGAATTGAAGACGCGCGTGATGTTGGAATTGAGGTCGACGGCGATGAGGCGGTCGTTCGGGTAGCCCTCCATCGGGAGGTTCGGCGTGTAGACGACCGTCGTGTGCGGGTCCCACGTCGCCGGGTCGTAGTCCTCCCCGGCCGGGTAGTAGAGCTGCTGCTGCATCCCCGCGATGTTGGCGTTCGAGGCCTCGATGACGAGGCGCGCCCGGGTGCGGAACTCCGGGTCGCTGCCGATGTAGCCGTCGACGACGACCACGTCCTGCCGGGCGAGGTAGGCCTCCTGCGCGGCCGCGACGCGGTCGTACTCGGCCCGCGTGATCGTCTGCTTGGTGGTGTTGGTCGAGTCCTCGACGATGTAGGTCGACTTGGCGCTGCGGCTGTCGACCCTCGTCTTCACCACGACGTTGGCGAACTCCGTGACCGACGAGTTGGGCATCTTCTCGGTGAGTTCACGTAGTCGCTCCGGGCCGGGGTTCCACTCGACGGAACTGGCCTTGACTTCGTACGCCACGATCGCTCCTTCAAGCCGACACGCCCCTCGGCTGAATGACCAGGGGTTTTTCCGAGTGTACCCGGAGGAACGATTTATAACATGGCGGGGGCCGGTTTAGCGAGAGCGCTTTCGTGTCATTGGTTTAGACCTTTGGCATAGACCTTTGGATTAGACCTATGGATTAGACCTGTTTCGCGATTCTCATTTGTTTCGCTTGTGTTGCCGGCACGTTTTAGCGGCCGAGCATGCTCACACCTGGGGGCCGGCGGCGCGCGCCCGCTCGACGTGCTGCAGGGCGTCGCGGAGCTCGGCCAGCCAGTCGTCGGCGTTCTTGCCGACCAGGCGCACGCACCACGCCAGGGCGTCGCTGCGGCTCCGCGCCACGCCCGCGTCCACGAGCGTGTCCAGCACTCTGCGCTCCGACTGCCGCAGCCGCGTCATCACCGGCACGGACAGCTGGGTGAACATCGTCGTCTCGTCCCCGCAGCGGACGCCCCAGGAGACCTTGCGGCCGAACCGGTGCTCGGCCTCGCGGGCGATGTCGACGCGGCGCTCACGCGTGTCCTCGCGGAAGCGCTGCACGTGGCCCGCGATGACGCCGGAGCGTTCGGCCGCGGAGGCGCCGTCGGCCGCCTTCGGCTCGGCGAGCCGGCCGATCACGCTGATCTCCTCGCGGTCCAGCACGACCTCGGGAGCCCCCTCGAACCACTCTTCCGGAAGCCGCCCCGTGAACCACCCGCGCAGCTTCTCCAGCCCATCATTCGTAGTCATGTAATCATGATTACACACTAACGCCGAACCGGCCAGCACGAGGTCGAGGGCACGGGTGCCTTGCAGGGCGACGACGGACCAGCGGCTCGTGGGAACCGGCCACGGACACTCGTCCGCGGCCGGTTGGACTGTCAGGGAGAAAGGGCCTCGCTCAGGCGCCGCCGGCCTTGCGGGCGGCGAGCTGCGGGTTGACCCGGATCGCGCCCCAGAAGTTGGTCATGTAGACCGTCTGGATCTGCACGTCGGTGCCGGTGTGCGGCGCGACGACCATCTTGTTGTTGCCGAGGTAGATGGCGATGTGCGAAACGCCGTTGAAGGTCGGGTCGTTCTTCCAGGTGAGCAGGTCGCCCGGCTGCGCCTGGCTGAAGGGCAGCCGCCAGCCGGTGAACGCCTGGATGTCGGCGGTGCGCGGCATCCGGATGCCGGCCTTCGCGAAGGCGTACTGCACGAGCCCGGAGCAGTCGTAGCCGCCCTCCGCGTCGGACTCGCCGCCCCAGACGTACGGCATGCCGATCTTCGACTCGGCCGCCCGGATGACCGTGTTGACCTGGGGCGCGGTCATGACCCTGCCGTTCGGCGCGCGGCCCGGGGCGCTCGTGCCGTCGTACCGCGACTCCAGCGCCGCGGTCTTCGCGCCGTGCGGCAGGACCTTGGCGAGCGCCTTGCGGAGCTTCGCGACGTCGGTGTGCGGAGCGCTGACGAGCAGCGCGTTGCCGGACGGCATGCCGATGGAGCGCGCGGTGGCGTGCGAGACGACCGCGTCGACCTGGCCGATGCCCATCGTGGCGTACGCGCCGACGCGCACCGCGGTCTTGTGGTCGGTGCCGCCGATCTGGGTCCAGGAGGCGAGCGGGACGCCGCCGTCCTTGCCCATCGTGAAGGAGATGGCGACGTCGCCGCCGGAGATGTTGCGCCACAGCGCGTCGGACTTGGCGCTGGCCTCGGGCGTGTACGCGCGGAAGGTCGAGGGCTCGACGCCCATCACGCCGACGCGCTTGCCGGCGACGAACGCGCGGGCCGCGTCGACCACCTCGACGGCCTTGACGCCCTTCACGTGCCGGACCGCCTCGACGTACGCCGCGGGGATGGTCTGCCCGGAGGCGACGAGGACGTGGGGGACGATCTCCTTCCGCAGCGCGGAGACCGCGCCGGGGTTGTAGCCCGCGGGTTCGGCCGCGGCCACGAGACGTTCGTCGGCCGGTCCGGCCGTGGTGCCGCCCTGGTCACGCGCGACGACGACCGCGATGTCCGCGGCGACCGTGGTGACGAGTGTGACGCCAATGACCGTCGGCAGCATGCGGCGGCGGCTCGGCCAGCGCACAGCACCCCTCCTCATCCCCGCTGTGTCGTACGACTATGGCCCACCGGGCAACGGTCGTCTACCCATGCACCGTATGGACCACTCGTCTCCGCCCGGCCGCATCACGCGTACAGGCGCCCGCCATTGAGGTAACACCCCGATAACTGAAAGATCAAGACCGTTCGGCGCCGATGTTGACAGAAATTCCAATGAGCGGCCTTTCGGGGCGGACGCAGCGTTAGGAAATGAATGTCCGCAGTGACCGAATTCAGCCTGCCGTCAGCTCGTTCTCGAGCGCGGCGGTCTCGGTGACCGGCATGCGGCAGGTGAACTCCCGGCACACGTACGCCGCGGGGCGGCCGTCGACGAGCGTGCGGCCCTCCATCAGCGGGACGCCGCCACCGGTCGCCACGACGGCGGGCACCGGGCTCAGCAGGGCCGTGCGGTGCAGGTCACGGGTGCGCGGGTCGTCGGCCGGGCCGACGACCGCGACCTCCAGGGGACCGGCGAGCAGCGCCTCCACGACGGCCAGGCCCCAGCCGGCGAACCGCGCGTGCCGCTCGGCGAGCGGCACCACCGGGGCGAGCGCGGCGGCGGCCGCGTCGCGGTGCCGCGCCGAGCCGGTGAGCGCCGCGTACGACAGCAGCGCCCCGGCCGCGGCGAACTGACCGGACGGCGTCGCGTTGTCGGTCGGGTCCTGGGGACGCTTCCACAGGCGCTCGGCGTCGTCGGCCGTGTCGAAGAACCCGCCCTGGCCGTCGGCGAACCGGTCGAGCACGACGTCGAGCAGCTCGCCGGCGAACGCCGCGTGCGCCGCGTCGCCGGTCACGCCGTACAGCGTGATGAGCCCCTCGGCCAGGTCGGCGTAGTCCTCCAGCACGCCCGCGTTGTCGCCGGCCCGCCCCTCACGGGAGGTACGCCGCAGCCGCCCGTCGCGCCAGTGGACGTCGCGCAGCAACCGCGCGGCCCCGACCGCGGCCTCGACCAGGTCGGGCCGGTCGAAGTACGCCCCGCACTCGGCGAGCGCCGCGATCGCCAGGCCGTTCCAGGCGGCCACGACCTTGTCGTCCCGTCCCGGCGGGATGCGACGGGCACGGGCCGCGCGCAGTGCCGCGCGCACCCGGGAGTACCGTTCACGGTCCTCCGGCGGGCGCGGGAGCTGCAGGACCGAGGTGCCGTGCTCGAACGTGCCGGTGACCTCGAACAGCTCCACGGCGTACGCGCCGTCGTCGGCGCCGAGGACCTCGGTGAGCTGCTCGGGGGTCCAGACGTAGTAGGCGCCCTCCTCGTGCGCGCCCTCCGGCGTCTCGCTGTCGGCGTCGAGCGCGCTGGCCAGCCCGCCCTGGGCGGTCCGCAGGTCGGCGAGCATCCAGTCGCAGGTCTCCAGGGCGATCCGCCGGCCCTCGTCGGCGCCGGTGAGCCGCCACCAGTGCGCGTAGACGCGGGCGAGCAGGGCGTTGTCGTACAGCATCTTCTCGAAGTGCGGCACGACCCAGGCGGCGTCCACGGAGTAGCGGGCGAAGCCGCCGCCGAGCTGGTCGTAGATGCCGCCTCGCGCCATCGCCGTGAGCGTGGCGTTCGTCATCTCCAGGGCCGTCTCCAGCCCTTCGCCGCCCCGTGCCGCGTGGCGCAGCAGGAACTCCAGCACCATCGACGGCGGGAACTTCGGCGCCGTGCCGAACCCGCCGTGCGCCCGGTCGTACCCCTCGGCGAGCCCGCGTACGGCGGCGGCCGGCACCTCCTCCGACGGGACGGCGCCGCCCCCGAGGCCGGCCGTGCCGCTCAGCGCGCCGACGACCTTCTGCCCCTGCGCGACGACGTCGTCGCGCCGGTCGCGCCACGTCTGGGAGACGGCCTGGAGGAGCTGCTGGAAGTGCGCACGAGGGAAGTAGGTGCCGCAGTAGAACGGCTCGCCCGACGGCGTCATGAACACGGTCATCGGCCAGCCGCCCTGGCCCGTCATCGCCTGGGTGGCCTCCATGTAGACGGCGTCGACGTCGGGGCGCTCCTCGCGGTCCACCTTGACGCTGACGAACAGGTCGTTCATCATCCGCGCCGTCGCGGCGTCCTCGAACGACTCGTGCGCCATGACGTGGCACCAGTGACAGGCGCTGTAGCCGACCGAGAGCAGGATCGGGACGTCTCTGCGCCGGGCCTCCTCGAAGGCGTCATCACCCCAGGGGAACCAGTGCACGGGGTTGCCGGCGTGCTGCAGCAGGTACGGGCTGGTGGCGTCCTTCAACCGGTTCATCGGCTCTCCGGGATCTGGCCGGGTATCTGCGCTGGTGCCGTGCTCGGGCCCTCGCCGTGGCGGCTCATGGTTCCACCGTAGTGGCCGTCGGATGCCGGCTCGGGCGGGGCACCGTCCGCAATTGCCCACCGCGATTCCCGCGGATGCGCGGGCCAAGCGAACTAATCTATGCACAGGAGTCATCAAGGGCGGAGTGTGGATAGTGGATCTGATTTCGGTCTCGGCGCTGGTCTCGCTCTTGTCGAAGATCTTCAACAGCACCACGGAAAAGGCCGGCGAACAGTTGTGGCAGTCGCTGGCCTCGATCGTCCGGCGTCTCTTCGGCCGCAACACCGCGTCCGTCGAGGCGGTGAAGCGCCTGGGTGAGCGGCCGGGTGACCCCGACGCGATCCACGCCCTCGCGCAGGCGCTCGTGGACGATTCCAGCCGCGACCCGCGGGCCGCCGCCCAGCTGCGCCACTGGGTGGCCGCCGCCGAGCAGACCATCGCCGCGAGCGGCGACGTGAGCAACTCGATGAGCGGTGAGGTGCACGGCAACGTCCTGCAGGCGCGCGACATCCACGGCAACGTCACGTTCTGAGCGTCCGTCACCCCGGCGTTGCGGAACCTTTCAGGTTCGCCTGAGGCGGGCTCCAGGATGGTGGGCCACCATCCGGCATCATGCGAATCCTCCAGGGCGGAGTGTTGCTGGCGTCGGGTGCCGCACTGCTCCTCACCGCGGCCTGCGGGTCCTCCTCGGGTGACAAGGCGGCGGCCTCGCCTTCCGGATCGGCGTCCTCGAGCGGTTTCGCCGCGTACGCCGCCTGCCTGAAACAGCACGGGGTGAACATCCCGACCGCGCGTCCCTCAGGTCGTCCCTCAGGAGGCGGCGGCCGTTTCTTCGGCGGCGGCGCGAACCAGCAGGCGGTTCAGGCCTGCCGGTCGCTGGCCCCGCGAGGCGGCCGCTTCGGCGGGCAGGGCATGCAGGAGCTTCAGGCGTACCGCAGCTGCCTGTCCGACCACGGAGTGAAGCTGCCGACCCCCACGCCGGGCGCCCAGCGCACGCCCGGAGCCCGGCGCACGCCGGGCGCCCGCCGTTCGCCGGGCGCGGGCCTCTTCGGCGGTCTCAACACGGCGGACCCGAAGGTCGCCAAGGCCCTCAAGACCTGCAAGCCGTTGCTCCCGACGTTCTCTCCGCGTCCGTCGCCGAGCTGACCCAGACCCCCGCGCGAGCTCTCCTCCCTCGCGCGGGCCCCCCGGCCGCGCGGGTTCCCTCCCCCGCGCGGCTCCCCGCTGTACGGGCCCGGTCAGCGCGCGGCGAAGCGGTGGGTGCGACGGCTCGGAGGCCGCAGCGACCAGGACACGACGGTCAGCGCCGCGATGACGGTGAGCGGCACCAGCTCGCCGAGGGCGTAGCCGGTGACCAGGTGGGACACGATGGCCCCGCTGTAGGTGAAGAAGGCGCCCGCGTAGGCCCACTCCTTCAGCAGCGCGTACCCCGGCACGAGCAGGGCGGCGGCGCCCAGGATCTTCCAGGAGCCCATCAGCACCAGGAAATAGGGCGGATAGCCCAGGTGCACCACGAGGTCGCGGACGTACGGGATGCGCGCGACGTCCCACAGGCCGCCGACTCCGAGTTCGGCCGCCACCATGACGGTGGCCGACCAGTACGCGAGCGCCCGGCCGTGCGTGAAGCCGTACCGGATCGGTCGCCCGACAGCAGTATCACTACATGTAGCTTTACTACTCATGTCGTCGACGGTAGCTTTGCTACGTATGAGTGCGCAAGCGTTGAAGGGCCATCTGGACGGCATGCTGCTGGCCGCGCTGGAAGACGGTCCCCGCCACGGCTACGCGGTCATGGAGGTCCTGCGCGCGGGCAGCGGCGGCCGGTTCGACCTGCCCACCGGCACGATCTATCCCGCCCTGCGCCGCCTCGAGCGGGCCGGGCACGTACGCGCTCGCTGGTCCGAAGAGGGCGGGCGGCGGCGTCGCGTGTACGAGCTCACCGCGAGCGGCCGCCGGGCGCTGTCCGACGAGCGCCATGCCTGGCAGGAGTTCTCCGCCGCCGTCACCACCCTGCTCGGGCCGCATCGGCGGCCGGCGACACCGTGACCGGCGGCTCCGGCGCCGGGCCGGAGGTCATCGCGGCCTACCTGGACGAGATCGCCGCCCGGCTGAACGGCCCGGCCAGGGCGCGCCGCGACATCATCGCCGAGCTGCGGGCCGGTCTCGCCGACGCGTCCGACGCCCACCGCTCCGCCGGGCTGAGTCCCCTCCAGGCCGCGCGCGCCGCCGTCGGCGAATTCGGTGACGCCGCGCGGGTCGCCGAGGGATTCCGCGCCGAGCTGGCCGCCGCCCAGGCCCGCCGCGTCGTGCTGCCCCTGGTGACGGCCGGCCCGTTGATCGGCCTCCTGTGGGTGGCCACCGCCATGACCGGCGGTATCGGCGGCCGGCCCGTCCCGCCCTGGCACTGGGACGGTCCGCCGGCCGGGGCCCGGCCGGTCGTCCATCTCGCCGTGATCGCACTCGCGACGGCCATCGCCGGCGCCCTGTTCACCGTGGCCGCCACCGGCCGGTTCACCGGCCGGCTCCCCGGCCGTCCCCTCGTCACCGCGGCGATCGCCGCCGGCGGTACCGCGCCGATCGACCTCACCCTGCTCGTCCTGTTCGCCGTCCAGGCCGCCGCTCCCGCCGGGATCGCCGCGTTCCCGGCGGGGGCCGCCGCGGCCGCCAGCCTCGCCCGGCTCGCCTTCACCGGCCGCGCGGTCCGGGGCTGTCTCGCCGTCCGCGCGGTCAGCCGCCCTGGACGCTCGTCGCCGTGACCGTGCCGTCCTGGCCCGCGGTGCCCTGCACCACGACCTTGGAACCGGCCTTGAGCGCCTTGGCGGTCGACTTCTTGGCGATGGTGACCTTCGTGGAGCCGGTCGTCTTCACGCGGACGATCCCGTTCGGCGTCTGGACGTAGATGGTGTCGCCGTCCACGAGTTTGACCGTGCCCGACGTGCCACCGCCGGCCGTACCGCCCCCGGCCGTCGGGGCGCCGCCCTGCCGGCCGTTCTGGCCGTTCTGTCCGCCGAAGCCGCCAGGACCGCCGCCGAAGCCTCCGGCCTGACCCCCGGCGCTTCTCCGGAGCTGACCGAGCAGCGCCGCGGGGTCGGACGAGGACTTCTTGGCGCCCCAGTGGCGGTCGGCCTGGACGCCGCCGACGAAGCCGCCCACCAGCAGGACGCCCGCGACCAGCAGAACGGTCGCCGACGGCGGCCGGCGTATCGGCCGGTCGTCGGCCTTGAGCTCCTCGGCCAGGTCGCCCTCGAAGGGCGGGGTGTTCAGCAGATCCTCGGGGGGCACATCGAGATCCCCAGGTGGCGCGTCGTTCGTCTTGCGCCGGGTTCCAGTCACGGTTGCTCCCTATTCGTGGCGGAGGGCTTCGATGGGCCGGAGCTTGGCCGCGCGGTTGGCGGGATAGCTGCCGAAGAACAGGCCGATCGCGATGGAGACCCCGAGGGCCAGCACGATCGAGCTGGGGACGATGACCGGCTTGACCCCCACGACCTTGAACTCGCTGCCGATCACACCCGCGGCGACGCCGAGCAGCCCGCCCAGGAGGCTGAGCACGGTCGCCTCGACGAGGAACTGGCCGAGGATGGCGCCGCGCGGCGCGCCGATCGCCTTGCGGATGCCGATCTCGCGGGTCCGCTCGGTCACGGTCACCAGCATGATGTTGGTGATGCCGATGCCGCCGACCAGCAGGCTGATCGCCGCCACCGCGCCGAGCAGCACGGTGAACGTCTTGCTGCTACTGCTGATCGCCGACTGAAGTGTCGCCTGATTCATGATCTGGAAGTCCGCCGTGTTGCTGCCGCTGATGCCGTGCCGCTGGTTCAGGATGTCGGTGATCTCCGACTGCGCGGCGTCGACGGTCTTGGGTGTCTTGGCCTGCACGACGATCTGGTTCAGCGCGCCGTACCCGGTCAGGCTCTCCTGGACGGCCGGCAGCGGCGCGATCGCCACGTCGTCGGCGTCCTGGAAGCCCGACGAGCCCTTGGTCTTGAGCACCCCCACGACGGTGAAGTTCACGCCGCTCACGGTGATCTGCTTGCCGACCGCGTCGACCGTGCCGAACAGGTCCTCGTTCACGGTCTGCCCGATCACGACGACCTTGCGGTCGTTCAGCACGTCGTCGTTGGTGAAGTAACTGCCGCGCTCAACCGGGTCGTTGGACGCCTCGAAGTACGTCGGGTAGGTACCGACGAACTGCTGGATCGTGTGGCTGGTCCCCGCGTACGCGGCGTTCGCCGAGGACGCGTTGACCACCGGGGAGACGCTCTTGACCGACGGGGCCGCCGACGCGTCGGCCATCGCCCGCGCGTCGTCGACGGTCAGGTCGTGCGCCTGCGTCCGCGGCCCGGTCTGCTGCTGCGCCCTGGCGCCGGGGGCGCCGCCGCCGAACACGCGGGCGATGACGCCGCCGCCGCGCCCGCCGCCGCGTGCCGTCGAGGGCATGACGGTCAGCGTGTTGGTGCCGAGCCGTTCGATGTTCTGCTGCACCTGCTTGGACGAGCCGTTGCCGACCGCCACGAGCAGGATCACCGCGCCGACGCCGATCAGGATGCCCAGCGTGGTCAGGCCACTGCGGAGCTTGTTGGCCGCCAGGCCGCGGAGCGCGAATTTGAGGACTTCGAGACTCATCGGTCGCTCACCGCTCCTCACTCGCTCCGCGGAGCGCTCGTACCTCGCCCGTCGCCGCGCTCGCCGCCCCGGACTCGCTCGCGTTCACCGGTCGCTCACCGTTCGCGGTCATCGCAGCCCCACCAGCCCGGGCGGCGGCTCGTCCACGTGCGCCCTGCGCCGGTCGTCGACGATCAGGCCGTCGACCAGACGGATCACCCGCTTGGCGTGGCGTGCCACATCGTTCTCGTGCGTGATCAGCACGATCGTGCGACCGGCGGCGCTGAGGCCGTCGAGGACCTCCAGCACGTCGGTGGTCGACTTGGTGTCCAGGTTGCCGGTCGGCTCGTCGGCGAGCAGCAGCGCGGGCGCCGTGACGAGGGCCCGCGCGACGGCCACCCGCTGCTGCTGGCCGCCGGACAGCTCGTTCGGCTCGTGGTCGACCCGCTCGCTGAGCCCGACGCGATCGAGGGCGGCGAGCGCCCGCCGTCTGCGGTCGGCCGCCTTCACCCCGCCGTACGCGAGCGGCAGCTCGACGTTGCCGAGCGCGCTCATCCGCGGGATGAGGTTGAAGGACTGGAAGACGAACCCGATCTTGCGGTTGCGCACGATCGCGAGCCTGCGCTCGTCCAGCGTGCCCACGTCGGTGCCGTCGAGCAGGTAACGGCCGGAGGTGGGCACGTCGAGGCAGCCGAGGATGTTCATCAGCGTCGACTTGCCGGAGCCGGACGCGCCCATGATCGCGACGTAGTCGCCCTGCTCGACGGTCATGGACACGCCGCGCAGCGCCTGCACCGCCGTGCCGCCCTCGCCGTACACCTTGGTGACGTCTCGGACGTCGAGGACGGTCATCCGCGGGCTCCGCCCCGCGCCCCGCCGCCGGCGCCGCCGAAGCCGCCCGCGCCGGGGAACCGGCCGGTCGGGAACCCGCCCCCGCCCGTCGTCCCGCTGCCGGCGACCAGCACCTGGTCCCCCTCGTTCAATCCGGACTTGATCTCGGTGCCCTGGGCGCCCTGGATCCCGGTCTCCACGATTTTGGTGACCTGCTTGCCGCCGGACATGACCGTGACGGTCCCCCGCCCGCCCGCGGTCCGTACGGCGGCGGTGGGCACGTACAGGACGTTCTCGGCGCTGGCCGTGGTGATCTGGACCGTCGCCGTGGCGCCGATGCGCAGGCCGCTCGGCGGGTCGGTGAGGCTGACGGTCACGCCGTACTGAACGACGTTGTTGGACGTCGTCGAGGTCTGGTCGATCGCGGTGACCTTGCCGCTCGCCCGCGTGCCCTGCATGGCGTCGAAGGTCACCGACGCCTGCTGGCCCTTCTTGATCTTCGCGACGTCGGCCTCGGTGAACTCGCCCTTGATGTCCAGCTTCGAGGTGTCGGCGATGGTGATGAACCCGCCGCCCGAGCTGCTGTTGGACGAGCTGCTCGACGAGTTCGAGGCGGAACCGCCGCCTCCGCCCCCGCCACCGCCGCCGCCGTTGCTTCCGGAGCTGCTGCTGGAACCGCTGCTCGAACTGCTCGACCCGCTGGAGGAGCCGCCGACCGATCCGTTGACCGAGATGATCGTTCCGCTGAAGGGCGCGTGGAGCTCGGTGCCGTCGAGCGCGCGCACGGCGCTGTCGTAGGACGCCTTGGCCTGCACGTAGCTGGAGTAGCCGGAGGGGGTCGAGGTGTCGCCCGCCTCGGCGGCGCTGAGCGCGGCCTTGGCGGACTTCAGGTTGTCCTGCGCGCTCGTGTCGTCGAGCGTCGCCAGAAGCCGCCCCTTCTTCACCTTGTCGCCGACCTGGACCTTGATCGAGTCGACCGTGCCGCTCGTCCCGAAGGAGAGGTCACGGGACTTCGCGCTGGCCACCGAGCCGGAGGCCGAGACCGAGGACACGACGGTGCCGCGGCTCACACGTACGATGCGGCCGGGCGACGAGGCGCCCGCGTCGTCGTGCAGCGACAGGTAGGCGACGCCGACGCCGACGAGGAGAAGAAGAGCCAGCGCGCCGTTGAGCAGCAGGCGCCGGCGACGAAGGAGGGCTTTCACCCGCTACAGCGTCACGGACCCGGCTGGGGCGAACCTGATACGTCCCTGAAAGGTTCCTGCGTGCGGGGAGATGTCGTACGACGACTGCATATTGCCCCTTTATGGCAGATGTCCTGGCCGATGGCATACCGCCCGCGTCATGGGGCGGTGACCGGGCAGGCGTCGTTCAGGAAACTCTCAGGGCAGACTCGGGTCGCCGTCACCTTCGGCCACCAAGATCTCGGTCCGTGAACCGGTCCACCCTACGCGATCTACGCAAACCTCCCTGGCTCGCGGCCGGCGCGGCCGTCGCCCTCGCCAGCGGGCTGGTGGCGGTGGGCGACGCGCCGGCGCGTGCCGTCACGCAGGCGACGGTTCTGCGCGGCGACGTCACCGCGACGGCCGGCGCGGCCGGGACCGTCCAGAGCGCCGACACGCGTGACCTGGTGTTCGGCACGTCGGGAACGGTGACGAAGATCGAGGTCGCCTCCGGCGACAAGGTACGGGCCGGGCAGGTCCTCGCGCGTCTCGACGACACCGACGCGCGCGAGCAGCTCGAGGCCGCGAAGGCGGCCGTCGCGGCGGCGGACGAGACCTACGGCAAGGCGCAGCAGGGCATCTGCGGCGGCGGCGCGGGCGGCGGGTCCGGCGGCGGGAGCCAGGCGCAGCAGGCCGACTACCCCTCCGGAAGCGGACGCCAGAGGTCGGGGTCGGCCGGCGGTACGAGGTCGCGGCCGTCCTCCCGGCCCACCCGGTCCAGGACCCCGGCCCCGACGCCCACGCCCACCCGTACGTCGGCGACGCCGACACCGACCACGTCGCGTCCCACGCGGACCCCCACCCACAGCTCCAAGCCGACGACACGGCCGAGCCGGAGCACCGGCGGCGGCCGGCGTACGGGCGCGGGCTTCGGCGGCGCCCGCCGCGGTGGGAAGGGCGGCGGCTGCCAGGTCAACTCGGTGCAGCTGGCCGCCGCGAGCGTCACCCAGGCCGAGGTCAAGGAGCGCGAGGCGGAACGCACGCTCGCCGCCACCGAGCTCACCGCGCCGATCGACGGCACGATCCTGTCGGTCGGCGGCACGGTCGGCGGTCAGGTGACCGGCCAGAGCCGCACCGGCTTCATCACCCTCGGCGACCTGGACGACCTGCAGGTCCAGGCGATGTTCCCCCTCGGCGAGGTCAACCAGCTGAAGCTCGGTCAGTCGGCCCAGATCAGCCTCGCGATGAGCCCCGGCCGCGCCTACCGCGGCACGGTCGCGCGCATCGACCCCGCCGCGACGACCGACGGCGACCGGGCGCTGTTCGGCGTGATGATCTCTTTGGACGACACGCCGCCCGCGGGTCTGCGTACGGGCATGAGCGCCACCGTGGAGGTGGTGACCGCCCAGGCGGAGAGCACGCTGTACGTGCCGGCCGGCGCGGTCCACCCGAAGTCGAACGGCCAGGCCACGGTCCTGGTACGCCGGGGCGGCCGCACGACGGTCCGCACCGTGCGCACGGGCATCCGCAGTGACCGCTACGTCGCCATCACGTCGGGCCTGAGCGCCGGCGACCACGTCGTCGTGTCGTCCGGCACGGACGCGGACGGCTTCCCCAGCCCCACCTTCCCGGGCAGCTGACACCTCATCGGGCGAACGCGCACGGACGCCATCCGCCTCGCCGGGCGGCCGATCCTCTTTGCCGGGCGTCCGGTTCCCATCGCGCGAACGGCCCGAGCCGGATCGGCTCGGGCCGTTTTTCTCCAGACCGCGGAGGGATGGCCGCGGTGCCCCACGGGCGTCAGGGCACCGCGGCCTCCCGGTCAGGTACCGCCGTTGGACCCCAGCGTGATGTTCACCGTGTGCTTCTCGCCGTTGCGCAGGTACGTCAGGGAGATCTTGTCGCCCGGGCTGTGACCGCGGATCGCCGCGGACAGGTCGTCGGCGCCGTCGATCGCCTTGCCGTCCACCTGGGTGACGATGTCACCCTCCTTCAGGCCGGACGAGGCGGCCGGGGTGCCGCTCTGCACGGACACCACCAGGGCGCCCTGCTGGTCGCCCTCCGCGTCGGACAGCGTCACTCCCAGGTAGGCGTGCGTGGCCTTGCCGGTCTTGATGAGCTGGTCGGCGACCTGCTTGGCCGTGTCGATCGGGATGGCGAAGCCGACGCCGATGTTGCCGTTGCTGTTGCCCGACGTGAGGATCGCCGTGTTGATGCCGATGACCTGGCCGGAGGCGTTCACCAGCGGGCCGCCCGAGTTGCCCGGGTTGATGGCGGCGTCCGTCTGGATCGCGTCGGCGATCGCGGTACCGCCCGAGCTGTTCTGCCCGCCCTGGTTCTGTCCGCCCTGGTTCTGCCCGCCGCCGAACGGGAAGCCCGGAGGCTGCTGTTGCTGCTGATCCCCGCTCTCGGTGAGCGTACGGTGCAGGGCGCTGATGATGCCGGACGTCACCGAGCCCTCCAGGCCGAGCGGGCTGCCGATCGCCACCACCGGGTCACCGACCTGCAACTGGTCGCTGTTGCCGAACGTCACCGGCTTGAGCCCCGACACTCCCTCCGCCTTGATCACCGCGAGGTCCGTCGCCGGGTCGGTGCCGACGATCTGCGCCGAGGCCTTCTTGCCGTCGCTGAACTTCACCGAGATCTGGCCGCCGCCCTGGGCGTCCGCGACCACGTGGTTGTTGGTGAGGATCATGCCGTCGGACCGGATGATGACGCCCGTGCCCTCGTCCTGACCCTGCTGGCTCGTCGCGGTGATCGACACGGTGCTCGGCTGCACCGCCTGGGCGATCGCCGCGACACCGGTGGCCGACCTGTTGGACGCGCCCTTCACGGCGGTCGGGCTGGCGTACGTGCTGCTGCTGCCGCCGATCACCGCGGCCACGGCGCCGCCGGCGACACCGCCGCCGAGGATCAGCGCCAGGGCGAGACCACCCGCCGCGACCTTCCGCTTCGTCGTCCACCACGGATGGCCGCCGGGACCCGGACCGTACGCCGGGCCGGGGCCGTACCCCTGCTCGCCGAACGCCGCCTGACCGTAGGGCCGGTCGTGCGGCCCCGGCACCTGCTGCCCGGGTACCTGCTGGCCCGGCACCGGCTGGCCCGGCACCGGCTGTCCGTAGGCCTGCTCGCCGTAGCCCGGCTGACCGTACGCCTGCTGATGACCGTATTCCTGCCGGCCGTACGCCTGCTGACCGGGCTCTTGCCGGCCGGGCTCCTGCTGGTCGGAACCGGCGGGCTGCGCCTGCGGCGCGGGCGCCGGTCCGGTCTCATCGTCGGCCGGCGTCCGCGGGGCCGGAGGCGGTGGCCACGCCTGCACGTACGTCGACTGGTCCGACGCGGCCGGGGAGGTGCCGGTCTCCCGTTCGGACTCCAGTGGCGCCTCACCGCGCGGCTCTTCCTCGTGGCCGCCCGTCGGCTGCTCGTGGGTCTCCATCGCTCACTCCCCAAGATCCCTCATCTGGTGATACTCAGAGAATCGCGCGCCGGACTGGAGCCACGCTGAGACGCGCCTGAAGGTTGCCGCAATAAAGCCTGTGTTAAGGCGGAGGGATATGCGGGCGGCGGGCGGCGGGCGGCGGGCGGAGCCGAGCGTGCACCGGCCAGGTGGGTCACCTCCCGCCCGGAGCGCGACTCGACGGGGATGGCCGCACCGGTCGGCGCCGACCCGTCGATGGTCGACTCCGGCGCGGCGACGACGGAGGGCAGCCCGGCCTCGTGCGCCGCGAGGGCGAGACCATACGTTCCGGCCTTGTTGACCACGTCGCCGTTCGCCGCGATCCGATCGGCGCGTACGACGACGGCGTCGGGCCAGCCCTGGGCGATTACGAAGGGCCCGGCGCCGTCGCACACGACGCGGTGCTCGATTCCGAGCTCGGCGAGCTCCCAGCAGGTGAGACGGCCGCCTTGGAGCAGTGGCCTCGTCTCGTCCACGATGACGTGGTCCAGGCGGCCGCGCGCGTGCACGGACCGCCTTCCCGCCGTTAACAGATTTTTCGCCGGTCAGAGGCGGTTATCGGATACCGGCCGCTCCTTGGCACCATTTCTGCCGGCCTTTGTTTCTCCGGCTCGGGAATTTGCCGACTTCTGCGGTGAAACCAATAAGCACAGATCACTCCGGGCGATGTCGAATTCGCAGGAAAATGTCACTCTCCGTTAGGTGTAGTGGACCGGACGACGGTTGTAAGTGCCGCCGCGGCACGACGTTCGGTCCCGGTGGTCGCCGGACTTGACGGGCCCGCGCCGGAACACCGCGCCGGCCTGCGGCCCGGCGGCCATCTCGGCAGGCCACGGGCGAGCGCGTCCGCCGGCAAGCCACGGCGAGCCGCCCGGTCGGTACGGCGGAACGGCGGAAGACGACGGCGAGGAGAGGCGGGCGGCACGCTTGTACGGCCGAGGCGCGTTTACTATATTGAACAAGGTGATCACTAGAGTAAGCAGCAGAGGCCGCCTGGTCGACGACGTCTCGCTACTCTTGGTAGCGATCATCTGGGGGTCGAGTTATGTCGTCATGCAGGTCGTCGGCGAGCACACGCCGGCCGCCGCCTTCCTGATGTTACGTTTCGTGTGCGCACTACCTGCCATCGCACTACTCGCCCTGAAAACCCTTAGGAAGCTGACCTGGAACGAGGTGCTCACGGGCACCTTCTTCGGCACGCTGCTGTACGGAATTCTCATTCAGGAGACCGTAGGGGTGCGGTACACCTCGGCCGCGAACGCGGGATTCCTCATCACCGTATCGGTCGTTCTGATCCCCGCGCTCGAACGCGTGCTCAGCGGGCGAAAGCAGCTCCTGATCGTGTACGCGGCGACGGCGAGCGCCCTGATCGGCTGCGGGTTGCTCCTGCTCTCCGACGGGTTTCGTCCGCACTCGGGCGACTTCATCATTCTCGGCGCCGCCATGGTCAGAGCGACGCAGATCACGCTGTTCGGCCGGCAGACGGCGGGCCGGCGACAGTCGCTGGTCAACCTGACGCTGATCGAGTTCGTCGTGGTGGCGCTCCTCGCGGGTCTCACCGCGGTGGTAAGCGGCGAACCTCTCGTCTCCACGATCACGGCGACGCGCCCCTCGGCCTGGCTGCTGATCGCCTACCTGGGCGTCATGGGCACCTCTTTCGCCTTTTTCGTCCAGCTGAGGTCTGCCCGTGCTTCGAGCTCCACACGGGTCGGCCTGATCCTCAGTACGGAGCCGGTCTTCTCCGCGCTGTTCGCCGTCGCGGTCGCGAAAGACACCCTCACCCCGCTGCAGGTCATCGGCGGCACACTGATCGTCGTCTCCGCCGCGGTAGGCCGGATGTACGAGGGGCGCGAGCGTCCGGCGACGGAATCACCACAGCCGTCGCGCGAAGCGCACGAATCAGCACACGCCTAGCATGTGCGTATGCATTCTCGGTCGCCCGGCCAGCCGTGGACTCCAGTTTCACCGACGTCTCCGGGAGAGATGGGGCGCATGGTCGGCGCCCAGGTCAGGCGACTGCGGCTCCTCCGCAAGATGTCGGTCTCGGCGCTGGCCCGCGAATCAGGAGTGAGCAAGGCCACCCTCTCGAACGTCGAGGCGGGGCAGGGCAACCCGACCATCGAAACGATCGCCGCGATCGCCGTCGCGCTTCGGCTCCCGTTGGGAGACCTGATCCAGCCGGTACCCCCACCGGGGCCGGTCGCGCTCCGGGCGACCGAGGTCACGGGGCCCTTCAAACAGGAGCTGTTCCACCGGATCGGCCCTGGCATGAACACAGAGGTGTGGCGGCTGAGAATCGCCGTCGCCGGCTACCGGATCGAGAGTCCCGGCCATACCGCCGGCACGACCGAGCACATCGTGGTCGACCGAGGGCCGATCACGATCAGCGTCGACGGGGAGTCGCTGGATCTCGACACCGGTGATTTTGTGATCTTTCCGGCCGACTCTCCGCACTTCTATGAGGCTCGCGGCCAGGACGTCAGAGCAGTGGTCGTGATGAGTTACCCGGCCATGCCCTGACGCCCGGACGCTTCGGGCTCGCCGCTACTCCTGAGAGATCGGTTCGAGTGTCGCGTCGGAGATCGCCTTGTAGTCATCGACGTGCAGAGCCATCGAACGATCGAGGCGCGCGGCGTTGAAGAACAGCTCGTCAGTCCCTTCGAACAGTTTCGGGTCGACGATGAGCTCGAGCTCGGAGGTGAAGCTCAGCGGCAGAATCGTGCCCACGACGCTGCCGGCCAGGCGCTCCGCGATCTCCGGGTTGGCGAATGAGACATAGGTGCCGTTCTTGCGGCGTTTGATCGCATTGAGGTCGACCTTTCGGTCGCCCGGAACCACGGCCAGCACGTACTTGGTGACTTTCTTCCCCTGCTTCACCATCACGACCATGCATTTGGCCGCCTGACGCAGCTCATTTCCTCGCATGGGGCTCACGATGTCCGTTCGCCCCTCCGGCGGGTGGTCGATAAGACGATATCTGGCGCCTCTCTCGTCCAGAAGCTTGATGAGCTGATCGTAGGTCGAGTTGTCGGACATCTACGCCTCCGAGCCAACACGGTGTTTTGCGAAACGCTAGCGATTACCACGGGACGAATCGCTTATATGCCCGAAGACACAGGGGTATACGCCATTTTTGACACCGCGCGGAAAGCCGACCATGCCGGACACTCCGTGGACACCGCGCAGGAGGACGGGCGCTAAGGGTGCGCCGGCTCGGCCGTGTCGGCCTCGATGGCGTCCGGGTCGAGCGGCAGGACGACCCGGAAGGTCGCGCCCTCGCCGGGCTTGGTCTCCACCGAGACCGAGCCGCCGTGGGCCTCGACCAGCCCGGCCACGATCGCCAGGCCCAGCCCGGTGCCGCCGCGGCTCCGGGCCGGGTCGGCGCGGTAGAACCGCTCGAACACCCGCTCGGCCTGTTCGGGCGGCATGCCCGGACCCTTGTCGACGACCTCCAGCACGGCCGCCGGAGAGTCGCCGAGCAGCCCGGACCGGATGACCACCTCGACGGGCGTGCCGGACGGCGTGTGTCGCAGCGCGTTGCTCACGAGGTTGCCGATCACCTGCCGGAGACGTACCTCGTCGCCGGTCACGATGAAGGCCGAGCCGCTGCGCACCGACAGCGTGATCTCCCGCGAGCCGTCCACGACCCGTGCGTCGTGCACGGCGTCGGCGGCCAGCGCGAGAAGGTCGACCGGCTTGCGCGCCAGCGGGCGCTGCTGGTCGAGCCGGGCCAGCAGCAGCAGGTCATCGACCAGGACGCCCATGCGCGCGGCCTCGTCCTCGACCCGGCCGATCAGCCGGTCGAGCTCGTCCGGCGAGACGTCGGAACGCTGCCGGTAGTACTCCGCGAAGCCCCGGATCACCGCGAGCGGCGTCCGCAGCTCATGGCTGGCGTCGGCGATGAAGCGGCGCATCCGCTCCTCGGACTCGCGGGCGGTCGCCTCCGACTTCGCCTGGGCGCGGAACGCCGTCTCGATCTGGGAGAGCATGCCGTTGAGCGCGTTGCCGAGGCGGCCGACCTCCGTACGCGGGTCGGCGTCGGGCACGCGGCGCGACAGGTCGCCCGCCGCGATGGCCTCGGCGGTGTGCTCGATGTGCACCAGCGGGCGCAGGCTGGCGCGGACGATCGCGATGCCGAGGCCCATGACGAGCACCAGCACGATGCTGCCGACGACGATCTCCACGCCGATGAGACGGCCGGTCGTGCGCGCGACGTCGCGCAGGTCCGCGGCCACCACCACGTAGCCGCCGGCGATGGGCTCGATGTGGACGCGCCAGTGGGCGTCGCCGGAGACCGCCCCGACGGTGACGGCCTGCTCGGCGTGGGCGGTCAGCCACGCGGCGTCCTGCGGGACCGCGGGGTTCGGCACCGACTCACGCCAGATCGATCCGTTGGAGTTGGCCAGGACCCGGCCGGCCGCATCGCGTACCTGGACGACGAACTGCCCGGTCACCGGCACCTTCGTCTGGGCCGGTCCGGGCTGACTGATCACCCGGGCCGTCACGCGGGCGAACCCGGTGAGCTGCCGGTCGGTCTTGTCCAGCAGGTAACCGCGCATCGCCGAGACGCTCGCCACGCTCACCGCGACCAGCGCCAGAGCGACGAGCGCCAGCGACGCGGCGATGAGCTTGACCCGCAGCGGGGTCCGCGCGGACAGGCGGGTCAGCCAGGGCGGCACTACTGCTCCGGCGGCAGGCGCAGTACGTAGCCGACCCCGCGCAGGGTATGGATCAGGCGGGGGCCGAGTTTGTCGAGCTTGCGGCGGAGCACCGAGACGTAGGACTCGACGATCCCGGTGTCGCCGCGGAAGTCGTAGTCCCACACGTGGTCGAGGATCTGCGCCTTGGACAGCACACGGTTGGCGTTGGTCATGAAGTAGCGCAGCAGCTTGAACTCGGTCGGCGAGAGCTGGATGGGCTTGCCGGCCCGCCAGACCTCGTGGCTCTCCTCGTCCAGCTCGAGGTCGGCGAAGCTCAGCCGCGGGGGCGCCTCGGCCGGGCCACCCTGGGCGCGGCGGAGGACGGCGCGGATGCGGGCGATGACCTCTTCGAGGCTGAACGGCTTGGTCACGTAGTCGTCGCCGCCGAGGGTCAGTCCCCGGATCTTGTCCTGGGTGGCGTCTCTCGCGGTGAGGAACAGCACCGGAATGTGCGCCCCGCCGCCGCGCAGCCTGCGGATGACGTCGAAACCGTCCATGTCGGGCAGCATGACGTCGAGCACGATGAGGTCGGGGCGGCGCTGCAGGGCCACCTGCACCGCGTCACTGCCGCCGGTCGCGGTGACGACCTCGAACCCCGCGTAGCGGAGGCTGCCGGACAGGAGTTCCAGGATGTTGGGCTCGTCCTCGACTACGAGCAGGCGCGCTTCACTCACGGTCTCCATCCTGGCCTGCGGAGTTGAGTACTACCTGAACGTGCCCTGACGAAGGACTGGAGGAACACGTCCGGGCTCCTGGGTGTTGACGGGCATCAGAGGCGCACAGGCATCAAGGAGACACGCCGTGCGCCTTCCCGCCACACCGACCTGTTCCGGCCGCTATAGATGTAGTTTGCACATATATACTTTTGCGTGGGGATAAGGCCTCCCCCGCCCCGGGGGATCGCCGGCGGAGGGGGCTCCTTGTTGACCAGGGCACGCACGGGATGAGCCGGCTCGCACCGGCCCCACCGGTCTCAGCGCCGGACGCGAAGATCCGCCCCCGTTGGTGGCGCGAGGTCGCCCTGCTCGGCGCGATGTACCTGATGTACGACGGGGTACGCCTGCTCGTCTCGGCCGGCCACGGTGAGGCCTTCACCAACGCCCATCGCGTGCTGCATCTGGAGCACACGCTGCGCATCGCGGACGAGACCGGCATCAACCACGCCGTCTCCGCGATCCCGGAGTTCGGCGTGCCGCTGTCCTACGCGTACGCCACGCTGCACTACGTGGTGACGCCGGTGGTGCTGGGGTGGCTTTGGCGCTGCCGGCCCCGCTCCTACCGCGGCGCGCGTACGGCACTGGTGATCGCGACGCTCATCGGGCTGCTCGGGTTCTGGTTCTTCCCCACCGCCCCGCCGCGCATGCTGCCCGGGTTCGTCGACACGCTCGCCCGGTATCACGACTGGGGCTGGTGGGGAAGCGCGGCCAGCGCGCCCCGGGGGCTGGCCGGGTTGACCAATGAGTTCGCGGCGATGCCGTCACTGCACGTCGGCTGGGCCGCCTGGTGCGGCTGGCAGATCGCGCGCCATGCGAACTGGGACTGGCTGCGGGCGCTCGGCGTCGTCTATCCGGTGTTCATGTTCGTCGTCGTGGTCGGCACCGCCAACCACTACGTCGCCGACGCCGTCGCCGGCCTGATGGTGATCGCCGTCGGGGCGCTGCTCGCCCGGCTGCGCGAGCGGCGCCGCGTCAGGCGTCCGGTTGATCGCCCTCGGAGCGCGACTCACCCTTCTTCTTGACGCCGGCGGCCGCCTTGCCGCCCTGGTCACCGGAGTCCCGGTCGGCCTGGCGGCGCTCCCACTCGGCCTGGCGCAGGTCGTCCTCGCTCGGGGCCTCGATGCGCGCGATTCGCTTGTTCATCGACCGGATCAGGAAGAAGAGCGTCACACCCAGCGCCGCGACGATGAGGAACGCGCCAACCCCAGGCGTCACCTGGTCTTCGTTGACCGCGAGAATCATCATGGCAGGCACACCTTTTCCTGGACCTCCTGAACACCGGCGAACAGATCGTCCTCCGGCAGTTCGGTGTCCACTAGTGAACGTGCCAAATGGTAGTCCTCGGTCGGCCATGCCTTGCGCCGGAGGTCGGTCGGGCAGGCGAAGAACGGGCCGTTCGGGTCGATCTGCGTCGCGTGGGCGATCAGCGCCTGGTCGCGTACGTCGAAATAGTCCGCGCACGGCACCTTGGTGGTGATCTCCCACTTCAGCGGCCGGTCCTGCCAGCGCTTGAGCATCTCCTCGTACGGCGACTCGAGGCCGGCGTCGAGCATCGCCTGGTGCTCGGCGAGGTAACGGTCCTGGTGGAAGGTCATGTGGTAGTAGAGCTTGAGCGGCTGCCACGGCTCCCCGGTGCCGGGGTAGCGGTCGGGGTCGCCCGCCGCGTCGAACGCCTCCACCGAGACCTTGTGGGTCATGATGTGGTCGGGGTGGGGGTAACCGCCGTTCTCGTCGTAGGTCAGCATGACGTGCGGACGGAACTCCCGTACGGCGCGTACGAGCGGCTCACTGGCCACCTCGATCGGCTGCAGGCCGAAGCAGCCCTCCGGCAGCGGCGGCAGCGGCTCGCCCTCCGGCAGCCCCGAGTCGACGAAACCGAGCCACTGCTGCTCGACGCCGAGGATCTCACGGGCCTTGGCCATCTCCTCCATCCGCACCGCGGGGAGGTTCTCCTTGATCTCCGGACGGTCCATCGCGGGGTTGAGGATGTCGCCGCGCTCGCCCCCGGTGCAGGTCACCACGAGGACCTGAACGCCTTCGGCGGCATAGCGCGCCATGGTCGCCGCACCCTTACTGGACTCGTCGTCCGGATGGGCGTGCACGGCCATCAGGCGCAGCGGTTCGCGACACGTCGAGGTCTCGGACAACTCAGGCTCCCCGTGAGCGTAAGGTCGTATTCATCCGATGCGGGACCGGACGCCCGGTGACCGCACCGCGAAGCATGATTCTCCCTGAGAACAACACCGCCCCGCACGGAGATTCCCATGAGCCCGACCGGCACCACCACCAGGCGCAACCGGGTGGCCTACGCGGTCATCGGGGTGTTCGTCGCGATCTGCGCCGCCGGCTGGGCCATCATCATGGTGCACGCGGAGGGCACTCCGGGAATCACGCCGCAGATCGTCTCCTGGCAGGCGGCCGACCGGTCGGTCCGCGTGCACTACCAGATCGCCAAGTCCAAGGGCGACAACGTGCGCTGCGCGCTCATCGCGTACGACACCGACCACGCGGAAGTAGGGCGGATGGAGGTGACCGTCCCGACCGGGACCGGTGACGTCGATCGCCACCAGCAGCTTCCGACGACGTCCAAGGCGACCGCGGTTGACGTTCAGGGGTGCCGCACAGGTTAATACCGGCTCTCCTATGGGGAACAAACAAGAGCGTCATAACGACACAAAGCTCTCTTGCGCTGGCTACTTCACGTTTGAATGCCGGTAGCCTTGAGAGTTCTACGGCCGCACTTCACGTGGATGAGGAGTACCCGTGACCGAGACCCGCGACGCCAACGTCACCTGGCTCACCCAGGAGGCGTACGACCGGCTCAAGCAGGAGCTGGACTACCTCACGGGCGAAGGCCGGATCGAGATCGCCGCAAAGATCGAGGCCGCCCGCGAGGAAGGTGACCTCCGCGAGAACGGCGGTTACCACGCGGCAAAGGAAGAGCAGGGCAAGCAGGAGGGCCGCGTCCTCCAGCTTCAGCAGATCCTGCAGAACGCGCGCGTCGGCGAGGCGCCGCGCGCGGAGGGAGTGGTCGGTCCCGGAATGACGGTGACCGTCCAGTTCGTGGGCGACGACGAGGAGGTCACGTTCCTGCTGGCCTCGCGTGAGGAGAGCGGCGCACCGATCGACGTCTACTCCCCCAAGTCGCCCCTCGGCGCCGCCATCAACGGCAAGAAGGTCGGCGAGAAGGCCAAGTACACGCTGCCCAACGGCAAGAGCATGAGCGTCGAGATCATCGACGCCACGCCCTACGGCGGTTCCTGAGCCTCAGGGCCTGCGGGGACTTCGAGACAGGCCCTTCCGCCTCACTGACGTACGGCCGCGTGCACCAGCGGCAGGGTCCGCTGGTGCACGGGGGTCGCCAACGCGATCACGGTCGACGTCCGCCGCACGCCTTCAACATCGACGATCAGGTCGATGACGCGCTGTAGGTCCTGATTTCCGCGTCCGACGATGCGGCACAGCATGTCGCCCCCGCCGGTGATCGTGTGCACCTCGATCACCTCGGGGATGGCGGCCAGCCGTGCCGCGACGGGGTCGTGCCCGCCCGCCTGCCGGATCTCCAGCGTCACGAACGCCGTGACCTGGTAGCCGAGGGCGGCCGGGTCGACCTCGGGGCCGAACCCCCGGATCACGCCGCGCTCCTGTAGCCGGTCCAGGCGTGCCTGCACGGTGCCGCGCGCGACGCCGAGCCGGCGCGAGCACTCCAGCACGCCGATGCGCGGCTCCGCGGACAGCAGCGCGATCAGTCGCGCGTCGAGTTCGTCGATCATGGCGTCCTTCGCTGTGGGCAGCCTGTACAGGTTTTCGGGGTCTCCCGGGTTCAGGGTGTACAGGTTGCTCAGACATTTCAAGTGCTCTTGCGCAACCTGCGGACGGGATCGACATTGTGGGTGTCGAGCTGTCGTTCACCCGTCGCGTGAGGAGCACCATGACGACCGCAGCCAACGAACACGTCGCGACCGACGCGCGCGCGGCGGACACCTTCCCGGTCAAGGGCATGGACGCCGTCGTGTTCGCCGTGGGCAACGCCAAGCAGGCCGCGCACTACTACTCCACCGCGTTCGGCATGCGTTGCGTCGCGTACAAGGGGCCGGAGACGGGCAGCCGGGACGAGACCGCGTACGTCCTGGAGTCCGGCGGTGCGCGGTTCGTGCTCAAGGGCGCCGTGCACGCCGGCACCGACCTGGGCCGCCACGTCGCCGAGCACGGTGACGGAGCGATCGACCTGGCCATCGAGGTACCGGACGCGACCGCGGCGTACGAGCACGCCGTCGCGCACGGCGCGACCGGCCTGGAGAAGCCGCACGTGCTGGAGGACGAGCACGGCCGGGTCGTGATGGCCGCCATCGCCACGTACGGCGAGACCCGCCACTCCCTGGTCGAGCGCGGCGGCTACTCCGGCCCGTACCTGCCCGGATACGTCGCCGCCGACCCGATCGTCGCCCCCGGTGACCGGCGCTTCTTCCAGGCGATCGACCACTGCGTGGGCAACGTCGAGCTCGGCCGGATGGACGAGTGGGTGGACTTCTACAAGCGCGTCATGGGCTTCACGAACATGAAGGAGTTCATCGGCGACGACATCGCCACGGAGTACTCCGCGCTGATGTCCAAGGTCGTCGCGGACGGCGGCGGCAAGGTCAAGTTCCCGCTCAACGAGCCGGCGGTCGCCAAGAAGAAGTCCCAGATCGATGAGTATCTGGAGTTCTACGGCGGGCCGGGTATGCAGCACATCGCCCTGGCCACGAACGACATCCTCCACTCCGTCGACGCGATGCGCGCCGCCGGCCTGGAGTTCCTCAGCACTCCCGACTCCTACTACGAGGACGAGGAGCTGCGGACGCGCATCGGCGAGGTGCGCGTGCCGATCGAGGAGCTGCAGAAGCGCGGCATCCTGGTCGACCGCGACGAGGACGGCTACCTGCTGCAGATCTTCACCAAACCGGTGCAGGACCGCCCGACGGTCTTCTTCGAGCTGATCGAGCGGCACGGGTCACTCGGCTTCGGCAAGGGCAACTTCAAGGCCCTGTTCGAGGCGATCGAACGCGAACAGGAACGCCGCGGCAACCTCTGACCCCCGCCGTCCCAGCGGCCCCTCCCGGCGCGCGATGCCCGCTATGCCAGGTCCGTACGCGCGCCGGGGGCGTTTTTACCCTGCGGATTTGGCGTTTGGGCCTCTGACCAGCCACTCTTGACCGATGAGAGCCCGCCGGATCGTCGCGAGCGTCCTCCTGCCCCTGTCCCTGACGGCCTGCACGGAGGGCAACGCCCGTGTCCCCGCGCAGCAGGTCGCGCACGCGGCGCCCGGCGCCGCGAGCGCCGGCGACTCCGTCGTGCCCGGCAGCGGCAACGGCGGCTACGACGTCCAGCACTACGACCTCGACCTGAAGATCACCCCGCGGGCGCACCCGGCGGTCGCCGGCACCACGACGATCACCGCGACCGCCACCCAGGCGCTGAGCCGGTTCGATCTCGACCTCACCGGGCTCGACGTGACCAAGGTCACGGTCGGCGGAGTGTCCGCGGAGCACGGCCGTGCTCCCGGCAAGCTGGTCGTCACTCCCCCGAAGCCGATCGCCAAGGGCGGCTCGTTCACGGTGGCGGTCACCTACTCCGGCAATCCCCAGGCGGTCGACGATCACCTGCTCGGCCGGTACGGCTGGATCCGTACGGGCGACGGTGTCTTCACCGGTGACGAGCCCGACGGGGCGCACAGCTGGTTCCCCGGCAACGACCACCCGGGCGACAAGGCGACGTTCGGGTTCCGGGTCACCGTGCCGCGCGGCCTGACCGCGGTGGCCAACGGCGAGCTCGCCGGCACCACCGAGTCCGGCGACACGGCGACCTACACCTGGCGCGAGCGCGACCCGATGGCGACCTACCTCGCGATGGTCGACGTCGGCCGGTTCAAGATCCGCAGCGGGCGCACGCCGGGCGGCGTGCCGGTCTACGTCGCCGTCGATCCGTCCGTCGACAAGGCCGGCCTGGACGCCCTGTACGCGAACACCGTGAAGGTCACCGACGCCTGGGCCAAGCTCTTCGGCCCGTACCCCTTCACCTCGACCGGTGGGGTGGTCGACGACGCGCCGGTGCAGTTCGCCCTGGAGACCCAGACCAGGCCGGAGTACATCGCGGGCATGGCCGCGCTGCCCACCGTGGTCGCGCACGAGCTGTCCCACCAGTGGTTCGGCGACAGCGTCTCGGTGACGCGGTGGAGCGACATGTGGCTCAACGAAGGCTTCGCGACGTACGCCGAGTGGATGTGGGGCGAGCGGGAGAACCCCGCCGACACGGTCCAGCAGCAGTTCGACAGCCGGTACGCCCAGACGCGCAGTTCCGACCTGTGGAACATCCCGCCGGCCGCGCCCGGCCGCACCGCGCTGTTCGGCCGTTCGGTCTACGACCGCGGCGCGATGGCGCTGCACGCGTTGCGCAAGAAGGTGGGTGACGAGCGGTTCTTCGCGATCCTGCGCGCCTGGACCGCCGAGCACCGCCACGGCAACGCCACGACCGCGCAGTTCACGGCGCTCGCCCAGCGGGTCTCCGGCATGGATCTGCGCCACCTGTTCCAGGTGTGGTTGTACGACCGAGGGCGGCCCGTGAACTGGTAGCCGGAGACGCCGCACCGACATAGATCTTGCAGTGAAGCATTCGGCCGAGCATGCTTCCCCTTGCATGTTCAGGTACGCATGCGCTTTGACGACGGGAGTTCGCATGGCGAGGAACACCTCGCGAGCGCTGTCGATCGCCGCCTCAGTGGCGGCGATCGGTCTGCTCGCCCCTACGGCGACCGCGTATGCCGGTCACCGTGCCTTCACGCCGGGTCTGCCCGGCGCCGGCGACCGTTACTTCCCCGACATGGGGAACGGCGGATACGACGCCCAGCACTACTCCCTCGGCCTGAAGTACGACCCGGGTACCAAGGCCATCGACGCCACCGCGAAGATCACCGCGCGGGCCACCCAGAACCTGTCGCGGTTCGACTTCGACTTCCTCGGCCCGCTGAAGATCAGCAAGCTCACGGTCGACGGGCGGAAGGCCTCCTACACCCGCACCGGCGCCCAGGAGCTGGTGATCACTCCGGACCGCGGCGTGCCGCAGGGCCGGGTCTTCACCGTCGACGTCGCGTACTCCGGCGTGCCGAAGTCGATCAACGACCCGGCGCTGGGGCTCTCCGGCTGGATCGCCACCCATGACGGCGCGGTGGCGCTGTCGCAGCCGTTCGGGTCGGCGACCTGGTACCCGGTCAACGACACGACGCACGACAAGGCGACGTACGACTTCACCGTCACCGTGCCGAACGGACTGAAGGTGCTGGCCAACGGTGTGCCCGCGGGCGAGCGCACGCAGGGCGCGAACACCACCTTCCGCTGGGTCGACCGGCAGCCCACCGCGAGCGAACTCGTGCTGATGGCGATCGGCCACTTCGACGTCCGCGACACGCGCACCGCGACCGGCCTGCGCAACATCACGGCCGTCGACCCGGCCTCGGTGCCGGCCGGCGACAAGACGGCGGCCGACGAGTTCAACAAGGCGACCGCCGACGTCATCGACTGGGAGCAGAAGCTCTACGGTCGCTTCCCGTTCTCGGCGACCGGCGGCATCAGCGTGCTCGCGCCGGACGTCGGCTACTCCCTGGAGACCCAGACCCGCCCGGTGTACGCCCGGCGCACCGCCGGTGCCCTGCCGTCGGCCACGCTGCTCTCGCACGAGCTCGGCCACCAGTGGTTCGGCGACGAGGTGACGCCGTACGTCTGGCAGCACATCTGGCTGAACGAGGGCTTCGCGACCTACAGCGAGTGGCTCTACAGCGAGCAGCACGGCGGCGAGACGGCGCAGCAGCACTTCGACGAGGCGTACAAGTCCTCCTCCACCGACTGGAGCGGGAAGGTGGCCGACCCGGGCCGCGACCACATCTTCGACGACCTGGTGTACACCCGGGCCGCGATGACCCTGCACCAGCTGCGCCGGGCGATCGGTGACACGGCGTTCTTCGCCCTGGTCAAGGCGTGGCCGGCCCAGCACCGGTACGGCAACGACACGACCGCGGAGTTCACCGCCTTCGCCCAGCGGTACACCCACAAGGACCTGCGCCCGCTGTTCCAGGCGTGGCTGTACACCGCGGGCAAGCCCGCGCTGTAGGCGTTCCTGCCGCACGTCCCCGGGCTCACGTGGGCCCGGGGACGTTCGTCTTTCCCGGACGCGACATCAGCGGGCGCGGTCGGGGGAAGACTGAGGGTGACCACCACTGGGGATGGGTTCGGGGGGACTCATGGCCACATGCGAAGTATGCGGTAACGACTACGGCATGTCGTTCGAGGTGCACGCGCAGGGCGCGGTGCACGTGTTCGACTCGTTCGAGTGCGCGATCCAGCGCATGGCCCCGATCTGCGAGCACTGCCAGTGCCGCATCGTGGGTCACGGCGTCGAGGCGGGCGACCGCTTCTTCTGCTGCGCACACTGCGCCCGCGAGGCAGGCGTCCGCGAACTGGTCGACCACGCCTAGTCTGATGCGGGTCACCGCGTCTCGGCGGTGAGCAGGAACGCCGTCGGTGCCAGGGCGCACGCGGCGGCCGCCCAGGCGAGCGCCGCGTATCCGCCCGCCGACAGCACCGGCGTGGACACCAGGCTCGCCAGTGCCGCGACGCCCCACACCGTCGCGTCCACGGCGCCCTCGACTCCGGCTCGCGCCGGCTCGGGCAGGTCGCGGGCGAGCCGGCCGCTTCCGCCGACGAAGCAGAGGTTCCAGCCGTAGCCGAGCAGGAACAGCGCACCGGCCCGCAGCGGCGCGCCGCCTCCGGACGTGGTCGCCGCCAGCACCGACGCGAGGACCAGCACGCCCAGCCCGCCGCCCATCACCGGCCGCGGGCCGGTCCGGTCGATCAGCCGGCCGGTGACCGGCGAGAGCGCGAACATGCCCAGCGTGTGCGCGGACAACGCCAGGCCGACGGCGTCGAGCCCCTCACCGTGCATGTGCATCTCCAGCGGGGTGGCCGTCATCACCGCCACCATGACGACCTGCGCGGTGACCATCACCGCCAATGCCGTGCGCGCCCCGGAGTCCCGGGCCAGCTCCCGGAGCCGTACGGACTCCGCTCCGTACGCCGCGCGGCCTCCCCGGCCGGCCAGGGCCAGGCGGGCGACGCCCGCGGCGATCAGTGTCGCCGCGGCGGCGACGGCGTACGGCCCGGTCAGAGCGGTGCGGCCGAGGGATGACGCCAGAGCGCCGGCCGGGCCGATCAGCAGCGGCCCGATCACCGCACCGACCGCGCCGGCCCACACCACCATGCTGATCGCGAAGCCCCGCCGGTCCTGCGGATAGAGTTCGGCCGCCGCGTACCGCGACAGCTGCGCGCCCGCGTTGCCCAGGCCGAGCAGCAGCAGTCCGGCGCTCAGGGCGAGGACGTTCCCGGCCGCCACCGCGCCGGCCGCGACCGCACCCCCGAGCGCCGCGGCCAGGTAACCGAAGGTCAGGCCGGCACGCCGGCCTCGGCGGCCCATCATCCAGGTGAGGACGAGCGCGCCGGTGCCGGTGCCGACGATGCCCGCGGTGTTCGGGACCGCGCCCCAGCGTGCGCCGAGGTGGTCGCCCGCGACGATCGTGCCGACCGCGCTGGCGATGGCCATCGCGGCGTTCATGAGCGCGGCACCGGAGAAGAGTGCCGCCATGACGCGTGTACGGATCATGCCTTGACGGTAGAAAAGTCGGGCCGCCGGATGAATGGCCGATCAACGGAGAACAGGGCGATACGCCTGTTGTTCGCCAGGAGATTCCGCGCCAAACTTTCCGGATGGACAAACCGCTCGATCAGACCGACTGGCGCATCCTCGGCGAGCTGCAACGCGACGGCCGCCTGTCGTACAACCGGCTCGCAGGTCTCGTGAACCTGTCCGCTCCCGCCGTGGCCGAGCGCGTACGGCGGCTGGAGGAGGCCGGCGTCATCACCGGTTACGGCGCGCGCGTCGACGCGGCCAAGGCGGGACTGCCGCTGACGGCGTTCGTCCAGATGCGCTGCGCTCTGGGCAGCTGCCTGCTCAAGACGACGACGGCCGAGGAGTTTCCGGAGGTCACCGAGATACACAAGCTGGGCGGCACCGCCTGTTCGATGCTCCGCGTCCGGGTCGCGTCCATGCAGCACCTGGAGGGACTACTCGAACGCCTGGGCGAACACGGCGAGATGAACTCCCACATCGTCCTGTCGACCCAGTACGAGGGCCGCCCCGTCGAGCCGCCCCCGGCCCAGCCGCGCCCGGTCACCGACAGCGGCTGGAGCGTCTGACCGCACGACGTGCACGAGTCCTCGAACCGGCCGGTGCAGGCGGGGACGATCACGCTACATTCGCCGGATGTCCGCCGTTTCTCGCCGTCATGTCCTCATCGCGGGAGCGGCGGCCGTGGCCGCCGCGGGATGTGCCTATCCGCTGGTGCAGTCGGACATTCTTCCGGGCCGTTATCGGCTGGCGCCCTATCTCGGGAAATGCGGCTCGATGCCTCCGCTGCCCAAGGTGACGCCCGGGCCCGTACGCGAGCTGCGTTTCTCCGCGAGAGGACAGATGACGTCCGCCGTGGTCGGTTTCCCGCCCGGCGCGGCCAAGCACCTCCCGGTGGTGGTGATGCTGCACGGCTCGAACGGGAACGCCCGGACGCCCTTCGACGTCTACGGCATCCACTACTACCTCGCCGCGGCCGTCCAGAGCGGGGTTCCTCCGTTCGCCGTCGCCGCGATCGACGACTGGGCCGACGCCACCGGCGAGCCGTCGCCGGTGATCACCGAGTCTCTGGTGCCCTTTCTGCACGACCAGGGACTCTCCACCGGCCGTATCGGGCTGCTCGGCTGGTCGATCGGCGGCCACGGCGTGCTGAGCCTCGCATCCGCGCTGGGACCCGATCGCGTCGCCGTGGTGGTGGCGACGTCGCCCGCCATCTCACGCGATGACGCCGTCGCGTTCTCCAGGTCGGTCGCGCGAATTCCGGTCTCGGTGACCTGCGGCCGGGACGACCCGCTCTCGATCCCGGCCAAAACCCTGCTGGACCGGCTCCGCGCCGCCAGGACCGCCGAGGTCACCGGCGGCATCTACCCCGGATGCCACGACGCGGTGTTCCGCCGCCGCATGCTTCCGGCGCAGATGCCCTTCCTGGGGCGCCATCTCGTCTGAGAGCGCGAAGCCGTCAGCAAGACGGTGGTGCCCGTCGAAGAAATCGCCCGTGCCGCGATGAGTTCCGGGCGGGTCGCGAGTCTGTTCCGGTGACCGTCGTAAGAAGTGCTACGGCGCCACCCGGCACGAGACACCACGGAGGACACCATGACGACCACGCCGGACGACCCGACCACCGCGCTGCCCGGCCGCCCGCCCGTGGTCGACCTGGCCACCTGGCAGGCGGCCCGGGACGAGCTTCTGGTCCGCGAGAAGGCCCACACCCGCGAGGGCGACGCCATCGCCGCGGCCCGCCGCCGGCTGCCGATGGTGGAGTTCGACGGGACGGTCGAGATCGTCGGCCCCGACGGCTCCGTCCCGTTCCTGGACCTGTTCCAGGGCCGCGACGAGCTCGTGGTCTACAAGCACATGTGGCACGACGGCGCGCCGCACCAGGGGCAGTGCGAGGGCTGCACCAAGATGGCCTGGCATCTCAAGGACGCCGTCTACCTCAACGCCCGCGGCGTCTCGTTCGCCATCGTGACCACGGGTCGGTGGGAGGAGGTGGCCTCCTACGTCGAGTTCATGGGCTACACCCAGCCCTGGTACTCCGTGCGCGACGTGGACGCGCCGGTCGGCGGAGAAATGGGGTACATCACCTGCTTCCTGCGCGACGGCGACCGCGCGTTCCTCACCTACTCCACGACGGGCCGTGGCAACGAGCCGGCCGACGGGTCTTTCGCCCTGCTCGACATGACGCCCTACGGCCGCGGCGAGGCGTGGGAGGACAAGCCCGAGGGCTGGCCCGAGGGGCGCCACGCGTGCTGGTACTGGCGCTCGGACGCGGACGGGAACGCCACCTGGGGCCCGACCAGCCGCCCCGCGCCGCAGTGGACCCGTCCCGGCGCGACCCCCGTGGAGACCCTCGGGCGGCACGGCCACCACCACTGACGCGCCTTCGCCGACGGCGTCAGGTGCCTGGAGACCCGGCTCAGTTGAAGCTCAGGGTGTAGCCCTCTTTGCGGAGCCGGCCGAGCACCTCGTCGCAGTGCTCGGGACCTCGGGTCTCCAGGTGCAGCAGCACCTCCGCCTCGTCGACGTTGAGCCGGGCGGCCACCCGCTCGTGGACGACGTCGAGGACGTTGACCTCCATCTCGGCCAGTTCGGACAGCAGGTCCACCAGGGCGCCCGGATGGTCGCGCAGCCGCGCGCGGAACACCAGGTAGCGTCCGGCCGACGCGAGCCCGTGGCGGAGCACCTTCGACAGCAGCACCGGGTCGATGTTGCCGCCGGACAGCACCGTGACGACCGGGGCCTCGAACTCCTGCGGCCGGTCCAGCAGCGCGGCGACGCCCACGGCGCCGGCCGGCTCGACGACCTGCTTGGACCGTTCGAGGCAGTTGACCATCGCGGCGGACAGCGACTCCTCCGAGACCGTCACCACCGAGTCGACGAGCTTGGAGACCATCTCGAAGGTGAGGTCGCCGGGACGGCCGACGGAGATGCCGTCGGCCATGGTCGCGGCGGGCTCGACCATGACGGGGCGGCCGGCGGCGAGCGAGGGCGGGAAGGCCGCGGCGCGCTCGGCCTGCACGCCGACCACGCGGACGTCCGGGCGCACCGCCTTGACGGCGGCCGCGATCCCGGCGATCAGCCCGCCGCCCCCGACGCCCACGAGGATGGTGCGGACGTCGGGGCACTGTTCGAGGATCTCCAGGCCGAGCGTGCCCTGACCCGCGACCACGTCGGGGTGGTCGAACGGGTGGATGAAGACCGCGCCGGTCTTCTCGGCGTAGGCGTTCGCCGCGGCGAGGCAGGCGTCCACGCCGGGGCGCTCGAACACGACCTCGGCCCCGTACGCGCGGGTGGCCACGACCTTGGGCAGCGGGGCGCCGGCCGGCATGAAGACGACCGCCCTGCTGCCGAGCAGCTTGGCGGCGAGCGCGACGCCCTGCGCGTGGTTGCCGGCGCTCGCCGCGACGACGCCTCGTGACCGTTCTTCGTCGGAGAGACGCGCGATGCGCACGTACGCGCCGCGGGACTTGAAGGACCCGGCGCGCTGGAGGTTCTCACACTTCAGGTGGACAGGGCCGCCGATCTTCGCCGACAGTGACCGGGACCCGAGGATCGGCGTGTTGACGGTGACGTCCCGCAGCAGCTCGCGGGCCGCGCGGATGTCATCGATGCCGACGGCGGGACTCATGGTCCAGAGTTAACCACGCCCGCATCACGGATGCTCGCTCGCAGGTCGGCGCGGCCGCGCAGAGATCATCGCGGCCCCTTCTCGTACGGGCTCGGCACCGGGAAGTAGGCGTCGAGGAACCAGCTCATGAGCTCCAGCTGCCGTGCCTGCGTCACCGCGTCGGAGTCGGTGTCGTTCAGGCAGAACACGTCGAACCGCCGCAGCGACAGCATCCGGCGCAGCCGGTACGGCGTCTCGCGGGCGGCCAGGTCGGTGTAGGAGTAGTTGATGTGCCCCGGCGCGGCGCGCCCGGTGAGGAACGCGTAGTAGTGGTGCAGCGACGAGGGGATCGCGATGTCGTCGGGGTGGCGGAACTGGTGCCGCGCCGTCTCGGCGGCCTCCTTGGCGAACCGCTGCTCGATCTCGGCGAGCACGCTGCGCCGCAGGGCGTACGGGACGTGCTTCATCTTCTGGGTGAGCACCGGCCCGAAGGCCTCCTCGATCAGCCGCCGGTTGTTCTTGCCCGCGGCCAGCACCGGCAGGTCCGCCACGGACCGGTCGCCGAGTGCCACCTGCGCCTTCGAGGTGAAGAACCGGCTGACGCCGTTGGCCTGGAAGAACTGCGCGGGCCGCACCGGGCGGCCGAGGAAGAAGTCGTCGTTGAAGTACAGGAAGTGCTCGGCCAGCCCGTCGATGTGGTGGAGCTGCGACTCGATCGCGTGCGAGTTGAACGTCGGCAGGACGCCGCGGTCACCGAAGAGGTCGCGGTGGTCGACCACCGTCACCTTCGGGTGGTCCACGTCGAGCCAGGGCGGCACCTGGCCGTCCGTCACGATCCAGATGTGGCGGACCCACGGCGCGTACGCGGCGACGCCGCGCAGGGAGTACCGCAGTTCGTCGCGGCTGATGTAGCGGGCGTCGTTGGCCGCCTGCCGGTTGAGCCGCGCGACGCCGACCGCCTCGAGCGCCGCGTCGCGCCGGGCCCGCCACGCCTCGTCCGCGCCGTCGACCCAGGTGTAGACGACGTCGATGGGGAAGGTCACGTCCTCCACCAGCCGGGCGGTGAACTCGTGTCGCGTGGGGTAGTCGCCGTACGGCTCGCCGTGGGGAGACAGGGTGGTCAGGCACGCCTCGGGGACCCGCACCGTGCGCCCGTCCGCCGGGAGGCGCTCGGCGACGCGGTTGGGCCGCGGCGCGACCAGGTCGTCCTCCTCCCGGGTCCAGAACTCCACGGCGCAGCCGTGCTCCTCGCCGACCACGAGCCGCCCGTCCGGGGTGCTGTAGTAACGGACGATCCGCAGGACCGGCGCACCGGCGACGCTACGCCACGCCCGGTCGCCGAACCCGTAGCGGCCGTCGTCGCCCACGTACGCCCCGGCCTCCGCGCAGGCGCGGGCCAGCGCGCGCACCGCGCGCTCACGGTCGGTGGCCGCCACGCCGACGGCCGACTGGCGGTCGTCGAGCGGGCGCAGGCAGAAGAACGGCACGCCGGCCGCCGTCAGGCTCGCGCACACCAGGTCCAGCGTCTCCCGGCGGACGGACACCGGTGTGAGGCCGGCGCGGATCTCGGCCAGCCGCACCCGGCCGCGGGTGCGGGCCAGCCCCCGCTCGGCCGGGGCCAGCAGCCGCCGGTGGCGCAGGTGGTACCACAGGGTCGTGCGGCGGTCCGCGAGCCGGCGCAGCGGGCCGCCCGCGGAGGCCTTCAGGAGGAACCGGTTACGCGCCTCCGGCGACACCCGGCGCGCCACGCGCGCCCGCAGCGACCGCGGCATGAGTTTCCGGTAGAGGCGCAGCAGCCAGAACGACTCCGTGCTGGTCGGAGCGAGCACGATCCGGTTCGGCGTGACGGTGTGCCGGTCGGCGTCCGGGTGTTCCCCCACCGGGTCGTCGTACGGTGCCCGTACGGCATCCTGCATGTGTCAGTCCCAACATGAACTGGCGCGCCGGCTTGCGGGGGTTAGCCAGAGTTCGCCATAGATTTTCCGGTTATTGGTGGGACCGTTACCTCAGGTCGTCGGTTCACACGCCGACGAAGATCATGGAAAATTCATGCCGCCGGTCGCCGCCGCCGGTCGGTCACCGCCGGTCAGTCGCGGGTCCAGTAGCGTTCGCCGCCGAAGATGAACGCCGCCGCGCCGACCAGGCCCGCCATCTGCCCCAGCGCCGCCGGGACCACCCGCACCTCGCGGGCGAAGTCCATGCGGGCGTGGGCGCGGAAGGTGTCCTCCAGCGGGCGGAACAGCAGCGGCCCCGCCTGCGACAGGCCTCCGCCGACCGCGACGACGTCGAGGTCGCACAGGTGGGTGGCCGAGGCGATCGCCACGCCCAGCGCCCAGCCCGCGCGGTTCATCGCGCGGACGGCGACCGGGTGCCCGCGGGCGGCGTCGTGGGCGAGTTCCTTGCCGGTCTCGCCGGTCCAGCCCTGTTCGCGCGCCCAGGCCGACAGCCCGGGGCCGCGGGCGATCGCCTCCAGGCAGCCCCGCCCGCCGCACTCGCAGGGCGGACCGTCCGGGTCGACGATCACGTGCCCGATGTGCCCGGCGTTGCCGCTCGCGCCGTCGATGAGCCGGTCGCCCAGGATGAGGCCGCCGCCCACGCCGGTGGACACGACCATGCCCAGAACGTTGGGCCGGCCCCGTCCGGCGCCGCGCCAGTGCTCGCCGACGGTGACCGCGACGGCGTCGTTGTGCACCCGGACCGGCAGGCCGGGGAAGCGGTCGACGAGCCGCTCGCGCAGCGGGAAGGCCCGCCACGCGGGCATGTTGAGCGGGGAGACCTCGCCCGACGGCCACCACATCGGCCCGCCGCAGCCCACTCCGACGCCGGCGAGCCGCTTGGCCGGCAGCTTGTCGATCAGGGCCAGGAGGGTGCGCCACAGCCCGTCGGCGTCGACGTGGGGTGGCCGGGGCGTGACGATGCGCTCGTAGGCGCCGACCCGGCCGCCGGGTTCGACCAGCGCGGCGGCCATCTTGGTGCCACCGATGTCGATCGCGAGAACCGAGGCGTTCGCCGGTGCACCGCCGCCGTCTTCCATTTTCCGCCGCTCCCCTAACCGAGCCGGTACCGCTCCTTCGAGGTCACGGTCCGGCGGGTGGTCCGGTGGCCCACGTCATCGGGCCCCCTTCCCCGCCTCCGGCCCGAAGGCCAGGATGGAGGCGCTGAATCCGTGCACGTGGTTGTGGCCCGACACCGGCCCGATCTCGCCGGCGGCGAAGAATCCGCCGATCCCCGAGGTGCCGAGCATGCCGCGCACCAGGCGCACGTCGTGGTCGGAGTTGGGGAACATCGCCCGGCCCCGGCCCGTACAGGAGAACAGCAGCGCTCCCTCGACCGGCGCGAGGCCGAGATCGCCGAGCATGAGGGTGAGGTCCTCGTCGGCCGCGCCGGCGTCGCGCACCTGGAAGCGCACCGTACGGCCGACCTCGATCACGTCGCCGGTGGCGAGGGCCCCCGCCTCGGGGTCGGCGCCGATCACCCCGCGGACCAGGAAGTCGCCGCGCTCATGCTGCTCGGCGTACTCGTCCATCGCGATGCCGATCAGCAGCCCGCCCTCGATCATCGAGCGTTCTTTGTCCGGGAGCTCGGCCACGACCTCCTCGAGCTTGGTCAGCGCGGGGGTGCCCGCCAGCTCGTACAGGACGTTGTCCTCGGCCTGGGTGACGGCCATCGGCGGGCCGACCGGCCGGGCGCCCTGGCTGACCAGCGTCGCGGTCATGACCGAACCGCCGAGCAGCACGCCGACCGCGCCCGTGTCGACGATCTCGCCGTCGGCGAAGAGCCGCGCGGAGCCGCGGCCGCCCTGGCCGGTGGCCAGGCCGCCGACGATCGGCAGGCCCGGCAGGACCTCACCGGACCGCTCGACGAAGGCGTCCACCGGGAAGCTGTAGGGGTCGGCGAGCAGAACGGCGACGACGTCGTCGTCCCTGGTCTGGGGCATGCCGACCACGGCGAGGCGCTGTGCGCCGTCCGACTCTTCGCCGGGGAACTTCAGGGTCTCCAGCCGGAACGGCTCGATGCGCGCCTCGGGCAGCCGCGCCGCCCACGCGCTGACCGCGCTGGAGTCCTCGACGCCGTGGTTGCCGCCGATCACGCCGGGAGCGCCGCAGCCGATCACGTTGGGGGTGCCGGCGACCTCCATCGCCCGCCGCGCGGCCCGCTCGACGGCGTCCGGGGCCTGCGCGCACACGAACACGAAGACCAGATCGGGCGGGCCGTCGAGAGGCAGGCGTGCCTGCGCCACCGCGGAGTCCGCGGCCGCCACAAGGTCGGGTCCGACGGCCAGACCGTCGCCGAACCGCGCCACTGCCTCGCCCCCCATCAACACGTCCGATTCCTTACGGTCTACCACAATGTGTGGAGGTTTCCCGGCCCAGCGGCGGGCCCCTTCCGGGCCGTCCGATTAAGGTCAGCGGGTTCCCCTACCCGGTCTTGACGACTCTCAACCCGCCGTGTCGCCAACGGCTCTGCGGATGCGGATCCGAAAATCCGGGCATAGTGTCGAACGGAGCACGAGCACGCGCGGGAGTACGGCGAGCGAGACCGGGGGCGGCGACACGTGAGCGCGCCCTTGACCGGCCACCATTGAGATAGCGATAGAGGACAGTGAACACGCGACCGACGACACTTCGTGAGCTCCGCGCCAGTGGTCATGTCCACCGGCCGGTGAAGACCGAGATACGCGACAACCTCCTTGCCCGCCTCCGCACCGGCGAGCCACGTTTTCCGGGCATCGTCGGATTCGACGACACCGTCCTGCCCCACCTCGAACGCGCCCTGATCGCCGGGCACGACCTCGTCCTCCTGGGCGAGCGCGGCCAGGGCAAGTCCCGGCTGATCCGCACGCTCGGCGGCCTCCTGGACGAGTGGACGCCGATCGTCGCGGGCTGCGAGATCAACGATCATCCGTACGCCCCGGTGTGCGTACGCTGCCGCCGACTGCTCGACGAGCACGGCGACGACCTGGCGATCGACTGGAAGCACCGCGACGACCGGTACGGCGAGAAGCTCGCCACCCCCGACACCAGCGTCGGCGACCTCGTGGGCGACATCGACCCGATCAAGGTCGCCGAGGGCCGTACGCTCGGCGACCCGGAGACCGTCCACTACGGGCTCGTGCCCCGCACCAACCGCGGGATCTTCTGCGTCAACGAGCTGCCCGACCTGGCCGAACGGATCCAGGTGTCGCTGCTCAACGTGCTGGAGGAACGCGACGTGCAGATCCGCGGGTACGCCCTGCGGCTGCCGCTCGACGTCCTGCTCGTGGCCAGCGCCAACCCCGAGGACTACACCAACCGGGGCCGCATCATCACGCCGCTGAAGGACCGCTTCGGCGCCGAGATCCGCACCCACTACCCGCTCGACCTCGACGACGAGCTGGTGCTGATCGGCCAGGAGGCCCAGGTCACCGCCGCCGTACCGGTCCACCTGATGGAGGTCATCGCCCGGTTCACCCGGCTCGTACGCGAGTCGCCGGCCGTGGACACCCGCTCCGGCGTGTCCGCGCGGTTCTCCATCGCGGCCACCGAGACCGTCGCCGCCTCGGCGCTGCGCCGCGGTGCCGTCGCGAACGAGGACCAGCCGGTGGCGCGGGTCTGCGACCTGCCCTCGATCGTGCCGACCCTGCTCGGCAAGGTGGAGTTCGAGGTCAGCGAGGAGGGCCGCGAGGAGGAGGTGCTGGCGCACCTGCTGCGCCGCGCCACCGCCGAGGCCTGGCGGCGCATGCTCGGCTCGGCCGACCTGACCGGCCTGCTCGACCGGTTCGACCGTGGCGCCACCGTCGACGCCGGCGAGCTCGTGCCGGCCGCGGAGCTGCTGCACCGCATCGGCCCGGTCACCGGCCTGTCGCGGATCCTCGACAGCCTCGGCATGGAGGGCGAGTCGCCCGGACACGCGGCGGCGGCGCTGGAGTTCGCCCTCGAAGGGCTCTACCTCATGCGGCGGCTGTCCAAGGACGTCGCGGACGGCACGTCCACGTACCGCACCTGAGTTTCGTCACGAGGAAAGAAGGTCACCGTGTCCGGATTCCGGTACGGGCCCTACCACGACGGACCTGATCCCCTCGCGCCTCCGTACGACATCCGCGAGGCCATCGACGCCATGGGCGACTCCATGCTGGAGGGCACCGGGCCGGCCGAGGCGCTGCGCGAGCTGCTGCGCCGCGGGCTGCCCGGCGAACGGCGGCGGCGCGGCCTGGACGACCTGCTGCGCCAGGTGCGCTCCCGGCGGCGGCAGCTGCGCGGCAGCGGGCGCCTCGACGGCACGCTCGAAGAGGCGCGCGCCCTGCTCGACCGGGCGGTCGGACAGGAGCGCGCCGCACTGTTCCCCGACCCGAGCGACGACGCGCGGCTGCGCGAGGCCGAGCTCGACACGCTGCCGGAGGACACCGCGCAGGCCGTACGCCGCCTGTCGCCCTATCAGTGGCGTTCGCCGGAGGCGCGGCAGACGTTCGAGGAGCTGAAGGACCTGCTGCGGCGCGACGTGCTGGATGCGCAGTTCCGCGGCATGAAGCAGGCGATGACCAACCCCGACCCGGCCGCCATGGAACGGGTCAAGAACATGATGTCCGCGCTCAACGACATGCTCGAGAAGGACGCGCGCGGCCGGCACACGCAGGAGGACTTCGACGCCTTCATGCGGGAGTACGGGGACTTCTTCCCCGACAACCCCCGCAACCTGGAAGAACTGGTCGACTCCCTGGCCCGGCGCGCCGCCGCGACCGAGCGGCTGCTCGCCTCGCTCACGCCCGAGCAGCGGGAAGAGCTGGCCGGGCTCATGGCCCAGGCGCTGGAGGACGCCGGGCTGGCCGAGGAGATGGCCCGGCTCGGCTCGGCGCTGCGGCATCGGCGGCCCGACCTGGACTGGACCGGCTCGGAGCGGATGAACGGCGATGACCCGATGTCGATGGGCGACGCCACCACCGCGCTGGAAGAGCTGGCCGACCTCGCCGAGCTGGAGGGCGCGCTGCGGCAGGACTATCCGGGCGCGCGGATGGACGACATCGACGAGGAGGCCGTACGCCGGGCGCTGGGCCGCCAGGCCGTGGACGACCTGGCCGAGCTGCGCCGCATCGAGGCCGAGCTCGAACGCCAGGGGTATCTCAAGCGCCGGGGCGGGTCTCTGGACCTCACGCCCAAGGCGGTGCGCAGGCTGGGCGAGACGGCGCTGCGGCGGGTGTTCGCCCAGCTCGAAACCTCGCGCAAGGGCGACCACGACCAGGTCGACGCGGGGCAGGCGGGCGAGCTGACCGGCGCCAGCCGCCCGTGGCGGTCCGGCGACGAACAGCCCATCGACGTCATCCGCACGCTGTCGAACGCCCTGCGCCGGGGCGGAACGGTGGCGACCTCGGAGCGGCCCCGCGTACGGCTGGAGGTGGACGACTTCGAGGTGCTGGAGACCGAGCGCCGTACGGCGGCGGCGGTGTGCCTGCTGGTCGACCTGTCCTACTCCATGGCGCTGCGGGGCACGTGGGGGTCGGCCAAGCAGACCGCCCTCGCCCTGCACACGCTGGTGGCCACCAAGTACCCGCAGGACGCCGTGCAGATCGTCGGCTTCTCCAACTACGCCCGCGAGTTGCACCCGACCGAGCTGGCCGGGCTCGACTGGGACATGGTGCAGGGCACGAACCTCCACCACGCCCTGATGATCGCCGGTCGCCACATCGACAAGCACCCCGAACACGACCCGATCATTCTGGTGATCACCGACGGCGAGCCGACCGCGCACCTGCTCCGCGACGGCCGCTCGTCGTTCGACTGGCCGCCGTCACCGGAGACGTTGGAGCTCACCCTGGCCGAGGTCGACAAGATGACCCGCCGCCGGGCGACGCTCAACATCTTCATGCTGGCCGACGACGAACGCCTGGTCTCCTTCGTCGAGGAGGTCGCCCGGCGCAACGGCGGCCGGGTCTTCGCTCCGACCCCGGAGCGCCTGGGCGAGTACGTGGTCCGCGACTACCTCCGCGTACGCCGGGGCGGCCACTGATCTCTCAGGTTACGAGACAGTGTGTCCTTGTATAGTGCCGGACATGAAGGAGCACGGTCGGGGCGGGCGCCCCCGCAGCGAACAAGCCCGCATGGCCGTCCTGCACGCCGCCGATGACCTGCTGCTCGAGGTCGGCTATGCCGGTATGACGATGAAATCCATCGCCGAGCGGGCGCGCGTTTCCCGGCAGACGGTCTACCGATGGTGGTCCACCAAGGCGGAGATCCTCCTCGAGGCCAGCGCCGGCGATGCGGAGGAGGAGCTCGCCCTGCCCCTCTCCGACCACCCGGTCGACGATCTGGTGGCCTACCTGGAGGCGCTCGCCCGCTTCCTCGCGCACTCGCCGGCCGGGGCCGCCTACCGCGCGCTCATCGGCGAGGCGCAGCACGACCCGGCCGTCGCCGGCCTTCTCGCGGCCAAGGACATCCTCGGGGAGAGCGCGCGAGCCGTCGTGGAGCGGGTGCTCCGCCCGGACGCCGACTCACGCGCCGTCGATCAGGCCACCGCTCTCCTGGTCGGGCCCACGTTCTTCTGGATCCTCAGCGGACGGGATCCCGATCAGCTCGTCGCCCGCGAGCTCGCCGAGGCGTTCCTCCACGAGGTCCGAGCCGGCGAGATCACCGGAACCACCTGAGCGGCGGCGGTCCGCCGGGCACGGGTCGTTCAGGCCGGACCCGGGATGTAGGCCAGACCGTGGGCACCGGTCTCGCCGAATTCGGGGCGGTCCAGCCGGGCCAGGCGGTCCAGCGTCTCCAGGTCGACGATGTCGACGACGGACGAGGCGTAGGAGGCCACGTAAGCGATCCGGCCGTCGGGAGACGAGGTGATGGTCAGCGGGCAGAGTCCCACCTCGAGCTCACCCGACTGCTCGTGGGTACCGGCGGAGAAGACCGTGAGGCGGCCCGGCGCCATGCGTACGGCTCCCGGCGCCGGCTCCGGCTCGACCGCCACCTCGCCCACGAGGAGTTTCCCGGTCGAGGTCAGGTGCACGGGCATGACGGGGTTCCGGGTGGGCAGGGTGTCGACGACGGACGCCGTCCGCGTGTCGATGACCTTGATCCCGGGGGTCGGCCGGTCCTCGGCCGCGGCGTACGAGCCGTTGTAGGGCGCGGCGACGAAGGCGCGGGCACCGTCGGCGGAGACGGCGACTCCCTCGCTGCCCGGCACCTCGACCTTCGCGGTGAGGGTCTCCCGTTCGAGGTCGAGCACCGACACGAAGGGCGCCTCTTTGTTGGCGACGTAGCCGGTTCTTCCGGCCGCGTCGATGGCGACCCAGTGCGAGCCGGGCGCGTCCGTGTCGATCCTGCCCACCGGCCGGCGGGTCCGCGTGTCGATGACCACGACACCGCCGGACCGTGCCCCGGAGCCCTCCACGCTGACGTAGAGGCGACCGCGTGCGGCGTCCAGCGCGAGGCCGTGCGGCGCGTGTTCCGGGGCGAGGTCCACGACCTCGACGATGCGGCGCGTGTCGGGGTCGATCACGGTCAGCTCGGTGCGCCTTCCGCTGTTGGCGTGGTAGAAGCCCGACCGGTACGTCATCGTGCACCACAGCAGGCGCTGGGCCGGGTCGAAGCACAGCTCATGGGGTTCGGCGAGGGTTCGCACCGTACCGACGCACCGGTCGGAGACGGCGTCGAAGAACTCGACCGCCGGCCCGTTCTGGACGACCACGGCCAGAACGTCGCCGTCTCGGCCGGCGCGGGAGAACTCTGGCATAGCGTTTCCTCCACTCGGCTCAGGCGGTGGCGTACGCGCCGGTCTCGATGTCCTCGGCCAGCGTCGGCCCGGTCGGGGTCCAGGACAGTGTCGAGCGGGTGATCTCACTCGACGCGGTCATCGTCTTGGCGAAGAAGCTCCCGACGAACCCGAAGTGGGCGTCGGCGTCCTCCGGGTCGATCGAGACGACCGGAATGTCGAGGTACCGGCCGATGGCCTCCGCGATCGCCTTGGTCGTGATGGCCTCCTCGGCGGTCACGTGCAGCCGTGTCCCGGCCGGAGCCCGCTCAAGTCCGAGCCGGATGAGCCGGGCCGCGTCCGAACGGTGCACCGCCGACCAGGTCGCGGAGCCGTCGCCGATGTAGCCGGAGACGCCCTGCTTGCGGGCGGCGCCGACCAGGAAGTTGACGAACCCCCAGTCGCCGGCGCCGTGCACGCTCGGCGCGAACCGGCTGACGATGGTACGGACGCCTTGGTCGACATGGTCCAGCGCGAGGTTCTCACTGCCGCCCCGGTTCGAGTCCGGGCCCACGGCCGGCGAAACGTCCGACTCCACCGCGGGCCTCCCCTCGACGAGACCGGAGAGGGGCGCCGCGACCACGAACGGACGGTCGGTGCCGACCAGCGCCGTGGCCAGGGTCTCGACCGCGGCCCGCTCGGCGCGGTCCGACTCCGCCGGGTTGCCCCAGTCGTGCTTGTTGGCCATGTGGACGACCGCGTCCGCGTCGGCCGCCCCTCGGCGCAGGGAGCCGAGATCGTCCAGATCCCCGCGGAGCACGCCCGCGCCCTTCGCCGCCAGTGACCGCGCGGACCGCTCCGACCGGGCGAGGCCGACGGCCTCATGGCCCGCGGTCATCAACTCGTCGACGATGGCGGATCCGATCCAGCCGCTGGCTCCCGTTACGAACACGCGCATCTACGCGACCTCCTCTTGCCCTTGCCCGGGCATCAGCACACACCCAGAGATGATCGGCGCCCGAGTTTCAGAGCACCGTGTCCAGAAACGTAGCAGATACGAGACATCGTGTCCATGTATGGGTGATCTGGGCATTGGGGAGCGACGCGCCTGCCACCGGAGCGTGGCCGGGTGGTTACAGAGACGCCTTGACCCCTTGTCTTAGCCTGCTGTCCACTGCTCCCCTACCTTCTGGGAGGTTCCGATGGGGCAGGCGGGCCGATGAGCCCCGACGATCTCGGTTCCCGGATCGACCGGCTCTGTGATCGGCTGACCGCCGACGGCGATCTGCTGGATCCGGCGTGGCGGGCGGCGTTCCACGCGGTGCCTCGCCACCTGTTCGTGCCCGAGCGGGCGTGGGCCGCGCCGAACGGCCCGGATCAGGGCTTTCTCATCGACCGGGCCATCGATCCCGGCACCTGGTGGGACACCGTCTACTCCGACGCCGCGATCATCACGCAGAGAGCCGACGGCACGGCCGACGTCGCGGAGTTCGGTGAGCCGTCGAGTTCCTGCTCGGCGCCGGGTACGGTCGCCGAGTTCCTCAGCCACCTCTCCCCCGAGGACCACAACCGGGTCCTGGAGGTCGGCACCGGTACGGGATGGACGGCGGCGCTCCTGTCGTACCGGGTCGGAGCGGGAAACGTCGCCTCCATCGACATCGATCCGACGGTGTCCGAGATCGCGGCGAAGAACCTCTCCGGCGCGGGCCACGCGCCGCGCCTGTTCGTCGGTGACGGGACGCTGGGGCTGCCGGAGGCCGCGCCGTTCGACCGCGTGCACGTCGCCGCCGGCGTCACCGACATCCCGTACACCTGGGTGGAGCAGACGAGGCCCGGCGGCGTCATCGTGCTGCCGTTCGCGCCGGGCTGGGGGTTCGGGTGGCTCGCCCGGCTGCACGTTCTCGGCGACGGTACGGCGGTCGGGGCGTTCCCCGGCTTCGCGGGCTACATGCCGCTGCGGGGTCAGCGCGTCCCCTGGCGGTCACTGTCCGACCTGCCGGCGGAGGGCCTGGCCGAGTCGGTGACGCGGCTGGACCCCCGGCGGCTGCGCACCGACGCGGTGGCCGACCTGTTCCTCGCCGCCGCCGTTCCCGGCGTACGGACCCATCTGTCTTACGGCGAGGCGGACGCGTGCACGCTGTGGCTGGTCGAGTCCGGTGACGACGGCGCGTGGGCGTCGGTCGACCACGTTCCCGGCCAGGAGGAGTTCCTCGTACGCCAGCAGGGCGCGCGGCGGCTGTGGGACGAGGCCGAGCAGGCGTACCTGCGGTGGCTCGGGATGGGACGCCCGGCCTACGACCGGCTCGGCCTGACGGTCTCACCGGAGGGCCGGCAGATCTGGATCGACCGCCCCGAGCACCTGGTGACCCCGGCGACCTCGGGTGGGTGACGCGGTCCGGCTCAGTGGCGGAGGGCGGGGCTGTCACCGAAGCGCCACCTGGGCCGCAGGACTTCACGGTCGTCGACCCTGGAAGCTGGAGCGTGCTCCAACGCGAGCCGGAGACACATGTCCGGCCGGTGAGGGCCGGCCGGTGGTCTCACGCAGCGTGACGTACGGGTGCACTGGCCGCCACCTCGGGCGGGCGCTAGGGTCGTGCCATGTCCAGTGGTGATCGCTTGCTCATGATCCTGCACATCGGCTTCGCGATCTTCGCACTCGGGCCGATAACGGCCGCGACGATGGCCACCCCGCGCCACATCCGGCGCGGTGAGGCGTCGGTCGTACGCAACCTGAACCGCATGACCCGCATCTACGGGCTGCTCACGCTCGGCATCTTCCTGTTCGGCGCGCTGCTGGCGCACGGCAAGTTCGATCAGATGTGGCTGTCGGCCTCGATGACGTTGTTCATCGTGGCGTTCGTGCTGCTGTTCATCGTCGAGCGTGACCAGCGCAAGGCCATCCACAAGATCGAGGTCGCCGCCGCCGAGCACCGCGCGGTGCAGGCGGAGGCGGCACGGCCCGCCGACACGGCCGCGGTCACCGCGCCGACCGACAAGCCCGTGGCCGGCGCCGACGTCCCGACCGGCGCGGAGAAGGCCGAAACGCCCGAGCCGAAACCGGAGCCGGCGCCGAAGCCCAAACCCGCCGCCGAGGCCGCCAAGGTCGAGACCGGCCGCATCGCCACCATCTCCGGCGTCGTCGCGCTGATCTGGATCGTCATCCTCGTGCTGATGGTCTGGCACGGCTGACCCGGACGGCCGGAAAGTCGATCGGCGGAGGAGAGCAGGTCGTGACCTCGGCGCCGTCCCAGGCCGTCATCCTCATCACCGGGATCCAGGCGGCCGGGAAATCAACCGTCGCGCAGGTGCTTGCCGAGCGGCTGCCGCGGTCAGTGCACGTCCGAGGAGACGTGTTCCGCCGAATGGTGGTCAATGGACGGGCCGACATGACACCCGACCCCTCCGACGAGGCGGTGCGGCAACTACGGCTGCGCCACCGATTGACGGCGTCGGCCTGCGATGAGTACTTCCGGGAAGGGTTCACGGTCATCGCCCAGGACGTCGTCATCGGCGACCACCTCACCGAGATGATCCACATGATCCGGCAGCGACCACTGCTCGTCGTCGTCCTCGCACCTCGGCCCGAGGCGATCGCCGCTCGGGAGGCCGCCCGAGGCAAGAACGCCTACGACCAGTGGACGATCGATCTTCTCGACGACGGGCTCCGCACCCGTACACCGCGCCTCGGCCTCTGGCTGGACACCTCCGCCCAGACGCCGGACGAGACCGCCGAGGAGATCCTCCGGCGAGCGTGGACCGAGGCCGAGATCCCGTGACCTGACCACCACGCCGACGGACCGGCGTCGCCGGCCGCCCGGCACGTCACGATGCCGGGCGGCCGACGTCTCCCTGCCATCGCGCCGGGCGGCGGAGCCGGCTTCAACCCAGGGCACGTTCCAAATCGGCGAGCAGGTCGTCGGCGTCCTCGATGCCCACCGAGAGGCGTACGAGGTCGGCCGGCACCTCCAGCGGCGACCCGGCCGCCGAGGCGTGCGTCATACGGGCCGGGTGCTCGATCAGCGACTCGACCCCGCCGAGCGACTCCCCCAGGATGAACAGCCGGGTGTTCTCGCAGACCCGTACGGCGGCCTCCTCGCCCTCGGCGAGCTGGAACGACACCATGCCGCCGAACGCCCGCATCTGCTTGGCCGCCACCTCGTGGCCCGGGTGGTCGGGCAGGCCGGGGTAGCGCACCGACGAGACCTTCGGATGCCGCCGGAGGAACTCGGCGATACGCACGGCGTTGGCGCAGTGCCGGTCCATGCGCACGCCGAGCGTCTTGATTCCGCGCAGGGTCAGCCAGGCGTCGAACGGGCCGCCGACGCTGCCCATGGAGTTCTGGTGGAAGGCCAGTCGCGAACCCAGTTCGAGGTCGGCCACGACCAGCGCGCCGCCGACCACGTCGGAGTGCCCGCCGAGGTACTTGGTGGTCGAGTGCACGACCACGTCCGCACCGAGCGCCAGCGGTCGCTGGAGGTACGGCGAGGCGAACGTGTTGTCCACCACCAGGAGGGCGCCCGCCTCGTGGGCGACCTGCGCGAGCGCCGCGATGTCGGCGATGCCGAGCAGCGGGTTCGTGGGCGTCTCCACCCAGATGACCTTGGTGTCGGGCCGCACCGCGGCGCGTACGCCGTCGACGCTCGCCACCGGCACCGGGTCGTACTCCAGCCCCCACGGCTTGAGGACCTTGGAGATCAGCCGGTACGTGCCCCCGTACGCGTCGTTGGGGATGACGACGTGGTCACCGGGCTTACAGACCGTACGCAGGAGCGTGTCCTCGGCGGCCATCCCGGAGGCGAACGCCAGGCCCCGCACCCCGCCCTCCAGCGCGGCGAGGCACTCCTCGAGCGCAGCGCGAGTCGGGTTGGCGGTGCGGCTGTACTCGTAGCCGCCGCGCAGACCTCCGATGCCGTCCTGCTTGTAGGTGGATACCTGATATATCGGCGGGACCACCGCTCCCGTGGCGGGATCGGGCTCCTGGCCGGCGTGAATGGCGAGTGTCTCGAAGCCGGTCACGTCGTTGAAACCGTCCATGCAGGTGAGGCTAGTGCCTCGTCTGGCGCAGACGTACCAAAGGGGAGCCATACCCAGGGATGAGACTTCTCCACCACAGGGACGAGTGCCGAAATCGCCTCAAGAGGGGAGGTGACCGGTGTGAGGCGCCATTACCTTCTTAGGGACAAACAGACATCAGATGAAGGGGAGCCACCCGTGTTCGGATGGCTGGGGCGTACTGTCGTACGGCACCCATGGTGGACGATCGTGGCATGGCTGGTCGCCGCGGCCGTCGCCGTCGTGCTCGCACCGAAGCTCGACACTCACTCTGACCAGCAAGACTTCCTGCCCTCGAAGTACGAGTCGGTCCAGGCCGGAAAGCTGGCCGACCGCGCCTTTCCCAGCGGCAGCCAGAAGGTCAGCAACGAACTCATGGTCGTGAAGCGGAGCGACGGGCAGGCCCTGAGCTCCACCGACCAGCAGAAGATCGGCCAGATCGCGAAGACGCTCCAGGACAAGCACATCCCGGGGATCACCGCGGTCGCGACGAGCAAGCAGTCGCTCTCGGCCAACCACCGCATCCAGGTGGTCATGATCCCGTTGCCGGCCAACTTCAGTGACCAGAAGCTGGAGAAGAAGAACGAAGCCGCGATCAAGAAGATCCGCGTCGCCGCCACCCAGGAGTTCAAGGGCACCGGCCTGCACTACGGGATCAGCGGCAACGTCTCCAGCAACATCGACAACGCCGACTCCGACAACAAGACCCTGGCGCTGATCGGCATCGCGACGATCGTCCTGATCGTCACACTGATCATCATCATCTTCCGCGCCCCGATCGCCGCACTGTTGCCGATCATCGTGATCGCCTTCGTCCTACAGGTCTCGAACGCGGTCTCGGCGATCATCGGCAAGGCGTTCGACCTGAAGTTCGACGCGAGCTTCGAACAGCTCATCCTGATCGTGCTGTACGGCATCGGCACCGACTACATCCTGTTCCTGCTGTTCCGCTACCGGGAGCGCCTGCGCCTCGGCGAGGACAAGAAGACGGCGATGATGGTCACGGTCGAGCGCGTCGGTGAGGCCATCGCTTCGGCCGCGGGCGCGGTCATCATCGCGTTCCTCGTGCTGCTGCTCGCCAAGTTCAAGTCCTTCGGCTCCCTCGGCCCGCAGCTCGCCATCGCGGTCGGCGTCATGCTCATCACCGCGCTCACGGTGGTGCCGGCGGTCGTGTCGCTCCTCGGCCGGGCGGTCTTCTGGCCGTCGAAGTCGTGGAAGAAGGAGCCCAAGGCCAGCGTGTACACGCGCCTGGGCAACGCCGTCGGCCGCCGCCCGCTGGTGACCGCGGTCGCCTCCGGCATCGTCCTGCTCGCCCTCGCCGCGGCGGCGATCGGCTTCAAGGCCGACTACGACTTCAGCTCCGGCCAGCCGCAGAACACCGAGTCGGCCAAGGCCCTGAAGGACCTGCGCAGCAGCCTTCCGCCGGGCCTCACGGACCCGACCCAGGTGTACGTCCAGGGCAGCGGGCCGCTCGACCAGCAGGCGCTGGAGCAGTTCCGGCAGAAGATCAACGCCAGCGGCTACGGCCAGGCCGGGCAGGCCGAGCTCAGCCCGGACAAGACCGTCGCCAAGATCCCTGTCATCCTCAAGCTCAACCCCAACTCCAACGAGGCCATCGACCTGGTGAAGGGGCCCCTGAGGGACACCGTCCACCAGAACGCGCCACCCGGCACGAAGGCGCTGGTCGGCGGCACGACGGCCGTCTTCGCCGACATCAACAAGATCAACACCCGCGACCTGTCGGTGATCCTGCCGGTGGCGGTGGCACTGATCGCGATCATCCTGGCGCTGCTGCTGCGCGCGCTGGTCGCCCCGGTGTACCTGGTGATCGCGGTGCTGCTCGGCTTCACCGCGACGCTCGGCGCGACCGTGGCCCTGTTCCAGGGCGCGGAGGGCAAAGAGGGACTGATGTTCCAGATGCCCATGATCTTGTACTTGTTCGTGCTGGCCATCGGGACCGACTACAACATCCTGATGATCGCGCGACTCCGTGAGGAGGCGCGCGAGGGCCACGAGCCACGGCGCGCGGCGGCGGTGGGCATCCAGCACGCCGGGCCGACCGTGGCGGCGGCCGGGGTCATCCTCGCGGGCACGTTCGCCGTGTTGGTGCTGTCGCCGATGTCGTTCCTGGCCCAGATCGGGTTCGGCGTGGCGATCGGCATCCTGCTGTCGGCGTTCGTCGTCTCGACGTTCTTCGTCCCCGCGGTCACCGCGCTGATCGGGCACGCCGCCTGGTGGCCCGGCCACGCCGACCGGGCCAAGAAGCCCGGCCCGCCGGCGGCGGAGCCGTACGAACTGGCGGGACGGCCCAGCTAACCCGACCGGCCCGGCCGGGCCGGCGTTCAGATAGATAGGGAACGCCCGGTGGCGCGACACGCGCCGCCGGGCGTTTCTCATGTCCGGGGCCTGTACGAAGCCACGTGGCCCTCGTCTCACTCCGGCCGTACGGCGCCTTCCTCGGATCTCCGACGCAGGTTGCTGTTGATCAAGATGAGCAACCGGTCCAGGAGGTCGTCGTCTTCCGGCGTCTGTTCGCTGGCCCAGGCGGCGGCGTTGACGAGTTTGAGTAGATCGCCGATGTCGATGCCCCCGGGCGCGGTGCCGGCGCGTTCGGCACGGGTGAGCAGCGCGGATCCGGTGGCGCGAATCGCGTCGTGACATGCGGCCAGGCCCGCGCCGGCCTCCGGTGTGGGCTGACCGGCCATCTGCGTCGCGACCAGTCCGCGCATCGCGGTCGCGTGTACGGCCACGGCCCGCAACCAGGCCTGCAAAGCCTCGTCCGGGGAGGGGTGCGTCAGCAGGTCGCGCCCCTCGGCGCAGAGCGCTTCGACGTCGTCGCTGATGATCGCTACCAGGAGCGCCTCGAACGTCGGGAAGTGCCGGTAGAGCGTCCCGGCCCCGACGCCGGCGCGTTGGGCGATCTTGTTGAGGGACGCCTCCGCGCCGTACTCGGTGAAGACCGCCTTGGCGGTCCGCAGAACGCGTTCGCGGTTGTCCCGGGCGTCGGCGCGCATCCGCCGCCGAGGGGGCTGAGGTCGGTCCGCCCTGCCGGTGCTCATCCGTACGCCCCCGTGTTGCCAAGTGGAGAAGTTCTCCATATCTTAGCCGGACATAAGCGGAGAACTTCTCCGGTCAGTGCACCGAAGACGACCCGAAGGACGAAGGATGCGGATAGGACTCGTCGTGGGCGACACACGGGGCCCCTCGACTCTGGAACAACTCACCGGCCAGGTACGGGCGGCCGCCGACGCCGGCTTCGGCACCGCCTGGGCGGCGCAGGCGTTCGGCTGGGACGCCCTGACCGCTCTCGCCGTGGCGGGTGCCGCGGTGCCCGGGATCGGCCTGGGCACGGCGGTGGTCCCCATCCCCCAGCGCCACCCGCTGGTGCTGGCGGGTCAGGCGCTGAGCGTCCAGGCGGCGACCGGTGGCCGGCTCACCCTCGGCGTCGGCGCGGGCGTCGCCATGATGGTCCAGGAGATGTTCGGCCTGCCCGCCGACCGGCCCGCGCGCCGCATGCGGGAGTACCTGTCGGTCCTGCGCCCGCTGTTGCGCGGCGAGAGCGTGACCCACCGGGGCGAGACGCTGACGGCCGTGGGCTCGGTGACGGTGCCGGATGCCGAGCCTCCGCCGGTGCTGGTCGCGGCCCTGGGCCCGGCGATGCTGCGCCTCGCCGGGGAACTCGCCGACGGCACCGTGACCTGGATGACCGGCCCCAGGAGCCTCGGCGACCACATCGTTCCCTTGATCACCAAGGCCGCCGAGACGGCCGGCCGCCCCGTTCCTCGGGTGGTCGCGGGCCTGATCGTGTGCGTGACGAACGGCGAGGCCGCCGTCCGCGAGCGCATCGCCGAACAGTACGCCCTGGCCGGCCAGGTGCCGGAGTACCGCGCGGTGCTGGACCGCGAAGGAGCGGCCGGTCCCCAGGACGTCGTCATCGTCGGGGACGAGGATGACGTCGCCCGCGACGTGCGGCGGCTCGCCGACGCCGGCGTCACGGAGTTCATCGCCTCGCCCTTCGGCAGCGTCGAGGAACAGGACCGCACCATCGGCGTACTCGCCGACCTGGCCGGGTCCGGCGCACGATAGCCCTCGGCGTCAGCCGCCCGCGAGGAAGCCGAGGAGGTCCTGGCGGGTGATCATCCCGGCGGGCTTGCCGTCCACGAGGACGACGGCCGCGCCGGCCTTCTCCAGGACGCCCACCGCCTCGCTCACCGGCTCGCCGGAGCCCACCATCGGCAGCGGCGCCGCCATGTGCTCGCTGAGCGGGTCGTCGGCGGTGGCCTGGCCGGTGACCAGGGCCGCCAGCAGGTCGCGCTCACCCACCGAGCCGACGACCTCGGCCGCCATCACCGGCGGCTCCTCCTTCATGACCGGCAGCTGCGACACGTCGTACTCGCGCAGGATCGCGACGGCGGTGCCGACCGACTCGTGCGGATGGACGTGCACGAACTCCGGCAGCCCGGTGCCCTTGCGGGACAGCACGTCCGCGATGCGCGGCTCCTCGGTGTCGGAGCTGAGGAAGCCGTAGTCGGCCATCCAGTCGTCGTTGAAGATCTTGGACAGGTAGCCGCGGCCGCCGTCGGGCAGCAGCACGACGACGACGTCGTCCGGGCCGGCCTCGGCGGCGACGCGGAGCGCCGCCACCACCGCGAGGCCGCACGACCCGCCGACCAGCAGCGCCTCCTCGCGGGCGAGCCGCCGCGTCATCGTGAACGAGTCCTTGTCGCTCACCGCGACGACCTGGTCGCAGATGCCCCGGTCGTACGTCTCGGGCCAGATGTCCTCGCCGACGCCCTCGACGAGGTACGGCCGCCCGCTGCCGCCGGAGTAGACCGATCCCTCGGGGTCGGCGCCGATGATCTTGACGCGGCCGTTCGAGATCTCCTTGAGGTAGCGGCCCGTGCCGGTGATCGTGCCGCCGGTGCCGATGCCCGCGACGAAGTGCGTGATCCGGCCCTCGGTCTGGTGCCAGATCTCCGGCCCGGTCGTCTCGTAGTGGGACCGCGGGTTGTTCGGGTTGGCGTACTGGTCGGGCTTCCACCCGCCCGGGATCTCCGCGGCGAGGCGGTCGGAGACGGAGTAGTACGACTCCGGGTGCTCGGGCGCGACCGCCGACGGGCACACGACGACCTCCGCGCCGTACGCCCGCAGCACCGAGATCTTGTCGCCGGCCACCTTGTCGGGGCAGACGAACACGCAGCGGTAGCCCTTCTCCTGGGCGACGATGGCCAGGCCGACACCGGTGTTACCCGAGGTGGGCTCGACGATCGTGCCCCCCGGGCGCAGCGCCCCGGAGGCCTCCGCCGCCTCGATCATGCGGACGGCGATGCGGTCTTTCACCGAGCCGCCCGGATTGAAGTATTCGACCTTGGCGAGCACCTGGGCCCGCGCCCCGGCCGCGACCTTGCCGAGCCGGACCAGAGGGGTGTTTCCCATGAGCTCGGTCAGGGAGTTGTGCACATCCACGAGCGACGTCCTTGTCGTTCCACAACGGTTCTGCTCAGAAGGTACCCCACCCCTTCATCATCACGTTCCGTCTGCGAACCGTCACTCCTCGCTGCTAGCCTCGACCGTCGTTCATCCCGAAGGAGGCCCGGCCGTGGTGCGGCATCGACGACTACTCTCCGCTCTCATTCCGGCACAGACCGCCATGGTCCTGCTCGGCGCGGCCGCCTGCGGCGGCTCGTCCGAGACTCAGGCCGCGGCCGACCGGCCGGCCTGGAACGACACCGCGGTCGACGCGGTCAGCCGGTCCGTGATCGGGTCGGGGTTCACCGCGGCCACCGCCCTGCGCCCGGACGGGCACCTGGAGACCGTCGTCAGCGACGTGCGCAGCGGAAAGCGGCTGTGGGCGCGGCCGGCCGTGATCTCCGGCCGGCCGGCCGCGATGGGCGTCGCTCCCCCGGCCATCGCCGGCACCGCCGGGCACATCGTCGTCGTGAGCGTCGAGGCGCAGGGCCGGGGCGTGGCCCTGGTGGGCCGCGACGCGCGCACCGGGGCCCAGCGCTGGACGCGCACGGTCGGCACCACCTTCGGCCCGGCCCGGTGCGGCACGATGCTCTGCGCCTCCGAGGAGACCGCGCGCAAGTCGGCCGCCTTCACCGTCCTGAGCCCCGAGACCGGCAAGCCGGCCTGGCACATGCCGGGCGTGGCCGAGGTCGAGTGGGCGGGCCCGGGCCGCGTGGTGCTGTTCCGCATGTCGGCGCACCCGACGGTCGAGGCGCACGACCTCGCCACCGGCAAGGAGATCTGGGCGTTCCCGGTCGAGAACGCCCTCGGCCGCGGGGCGAACCTCTCCGGCGGCTGGGCGTTCGGCGCCGTGGGCGACACGCTCATCGGCTACCTCGCGCCCTACCAGACGCGGGCGAACGGCCCGCTCTCCTCGTTCGGGTTCTTCTCCCTGCGGCTGACCGACGGAAAGCAGCTGTGGGTGCGCAAGCGGCTGCTGCGGGTCTACCCCAGCGCCAACCCCGCGGTCTCGCTGATCACCCGCGAGGTCGACGACCACGACCGCTACGGCGGCTTCACCGCGCTCGACGCCCGCACCGGCCGGTCGGTGACCCGCCTCACCACGTCCGGCACGCCCAAGGCCAACTGGTGGCTCGCCTTCCCCGACGACCTGTCGGCCGTCGGCTTCCTGGCGCACGACCAGCCCAGCCTCATGTACGACCTGCGCACCGGCAAGGCGGTCGGCGGGCACGCGCGCGCCTGGTCGTTCTGCACCACGACACCGGCCCCGCTCAAGATCACCGGCCAGGAGGGCTTCTACCCCATCGCCGCGCTCTGCCCGTACGACCTGAAGAACGGCCACCGGCTCGACGCGGCGAAGGCCGTGCCGCCGAGCTGGTACACCGGGGCGGTCGACGGCTGGCGCGTGTGGCGCGACGAGCGCGGCGGCCTGCACGGCGTGCACGACGGCAACGGGACGAGCCCCGGAATGTACCAATAGCTTTGCTACCCCCCAGTAGGAATCGGGTCCTCCACGCAGTAACCTGCGAGTCGGGCGCACACCCACGCACGCCCACGCACGCCCACGAGGCCGACGCGAGGCCGAGATGAGGGAGACCCGTAATGCCTGAGGCTGTCATCGTCGCGACCGCTCGTTCCCCGATCGGACGAGCGTTCAAGGGCTCGCTGAAGGAGCTACGCCCCGACGATCTCACCGCCCGCATCGTGCGCGCGGCACTGGACAAGGTGCCCGAGCTGGACCCGGCCGACATCGACGACCTGCTCCTCGGGTGTGGGCTGCCGGGCGGCGAGCAGGGCTACAACATGGCGCGCGTCGTGGCCGTGCTGCTCGGCTACGACCACGTCCCGGGCGCGACGGTCACCCGCTACTGCTCGTCCTCGCTCCAGACCACGCGGATGGCCTTCCACGCGATCAAGTCGGGCGAGGCCGATGTGATCGTCTCGGCCGGCGTCGAGATGGTGAGCCGGTTCGCCAAGGGCAGCAGCGACGGCCTGCCCGACACCCAGAACCCCGTGTTCGCCGAGGCGCAGGCCCGTACGGCCAAGCGCGCGGAGGGCGGCGTGGACGCCTGGCAGGACCCCCGCGAGGACGGCCAGGTCCCCGACGTCTACATCGCGATGGGACAGACCGCCGAGAACGTCGCCGAGCTGCACGGCATCAGCCGGGCCGAGCAGGACGAGTTCGGCGTCCGCTCGCAGAACAACGCCGAGAAGGCGATCGAGGACGGCTTCTTCGCCCGCGAGATCACCCCGGTCGAGCTGCCCGACGGCACCGTGGTCTCCAAGGACGACGGCCCGCGACCCGGCACGACCCTGGAGAAGGTCGCGCAGCTCAAGCCCTCGTTCCGGCCGGACGGCACGGTCACCGCTGGCAACTGCTGCCCGCTGAACGACGGTGCCGCCGCCGTGGTCGTGATGAGCGACACCAAGGCGGCCGAGCTGGGCCTGACGCCGATCGCCCGCATCGTCTCCTCGGGCGTCTCCGCGCTGTCCCCGGAGATCATGGGACTCGGGCCGGTCGAGGCGTCACGCCGGGCCCTGAAGCTCGCCGGCCTCACGATCGACGACATCGAACTCGTGGAGATCAATGAGGCGTTCGCCGCCCAGGTGATCCCCTCCTACCGCCAGCTCGGTGTCGACCTCGACAAGCTCAACGTCCACGGTGGCGCCATCGCGGTCGGCCACCCGTTCGGCATGACCGGTGCCCGCATCACCGGCACCCTCCTCAACGGATTGCAAAGCCGCGACAAGACGCTCGGGCTGGAGACCATGTGCGTCGGCGGCGGCCAGGGCATGGCCATGGTGTTCGAGCGCCTCAGCTGAGAGCGTCCGTCCGTACGCTCCGTACGCGGGTCTGCGTCCGCCCTTCCGAGGGGCGCAGACCCGCGTCGTTAAGCTTCTCGCAACAGAGGCGTTAGCGGTTCGTAATGAATCATGCACTGTCCGTGACCTATGATCTACGTGCCGTGACAGAAAGGTCGCCCCAGGGGGGTTGTGCGATGGGCATCGCTGTTGCAAAGTCGTCAACAAGATGCACGCCCAGCCAGGAGGTGCCTATGTCCTTGAACCACTCACCGGAGACGCACAAGAATCTCATCGCACGCATCCCGAAAGTCACAGGTCGTGACCTCCCCGAGTGGTTCCAAGCCATAGATGACGGCCCCTCGTTCATCCGATGTGAGGAGAGGGTCAACTGGCTCGCGGACGAGCATGGCCTCTCCCATGGCTATGCCGTCGCCCTCGTGCACGAGCACGAGCTACACCGGCGGGCCGCTCGCTACTAGCACCGCTTCGTGGATCCGAGCCGGGCGCGCGACTTCGCCCGTGAACACCATCGGGCGATCATGGTCACGCGCCATGCGGACGGCCGCCCGCAGACGTCACCCGTCCTGTGCGCGGTCGACGACGCCGGACGCCTGATCGTCAGTACCCGAGAAACCGCGGCCAAGACCCGTAACCTGCTCCGCGACCCTCATGTGACGCTCTGCCTGATCAGCGACGCATTCTTCGGTGAGTGGGTCCAGATCGACGGCGAGGCGGAGATCGTACGCCTGCCTGAGGCCATGGAGCCCCTCATCGACTACTACCGGATGATCTCCGGTGAGCATCCGGACTGGAACGACTACCGCGCGGCCATGGAGCGCGAACGCCGCGTGCTGATCCGTGTGGAGATCACGCGCGCCGGCCCCGACGTCCACGGCTGACGACCCGCGATGTGACGCCCCCGCGTGGTGCGCGGGGGCGTTTCGCCGTCAAGGCCGGGTCCCACGTGGGGTGTTCCGGTCGTCACTTACCGCCGTCCCCGACGTACGGAACATCAAGGCCCCGTCAGGACGAGCTGGACGAAATAGGTCGAAGCAGTGCTCAACTCCTGTCAATGACCGGTGCCCCCGGTCGGAGTCGAACCGACACGAACAACTCTTTTAGGGAGTCTGCCTCTGCCTGTTGGGCCACGGGGGCGCCCGCAATCATACCGGGGGAGCGCCAATAGCGGTCCACAGGCTAAATGCAGTCAAGAATTCCTATTATTGCCGCCGTAAATCAGACCGAATACCACTCAGTATTTCTTCGTGGCCAGCTCGAACTCCTCGCGCGGGCGTTGCAGCGTGCCCAGCGAAACGACCTCACGGCTGAAGAACAGAGCGAGCGTCCAGTCCGCGGTGACCCGGGCCTTGCGGTTCAGGGTCGGCAGCCGGGACAGGTGGTAGGTCCGGTGCATGAACCAGGCGAGCAGGCCTCTTAGCTTGAGACCGTAGATCTGCGCAACCCCCTTGTGCAGTCCGAGACTGGCCACCGATCCGGCATAGGCGTGTTTGTAGGCCTTTAGTTCTCGGCCACGCAGCGCGTTGGCGACGTTCTCCCCCAAAACCTTTGCCTGACGCACCGCATGCTGGGCGTTCGGCGCGCAGAACTGCCCGGGTTTGGTGAGATCGGGCACCGCCGCGATATCGCCTGCGGTGAAGGCGCCTTCGACGCCGTCCACGGTCAGTTCGGCCGTGGCCTTGACCCGGTCCTTGTCATCCAGTGGCAGATCCGTCTTCTTGACAAGTGGGTTCGGCTTGACGCCGGCGGTCCATACCAGAGTGCCCGCGCCGAACCTCTCGCCGTCGCTGAGGACGATCTCGCGATTCTCGGCGGACTTGAGCAGCGTTTGGAGCCGCACCTCGATTCCTCTGCGGCGCAGGGCCTCGACGGTCCATTTGCCCATGTCCTCGCCGACCTCGGGCAGGATCTTGTCGCTGGCCTCGACCAGCACCCAGCGCATGGAGTCGGCATCGAGGTCGGAGTAGTACTGGCAGGCGTCCCGCGCCATGTCCTCCAGCTCGGCGAGCGCCTCCACACCGGCGTATCCCCCACCGACGAAGACGAAGGTGAGCGCCTGCCGGCGCGACTCGGGATGCGTCGAGGAGGCGGCGATGTCGAGCTGCCGCAGCACGTGGTTGCGCAGATAGATCGCCTCGGCCACGGTCTTGAAGCCGATACCGCACTCGGCCAGGCCCGGAATGGGCAGGGTCCGCGAGATCGACCCCGGGCAGAACACCAGGGTGTCGTAGTCGATCGTACGGATTTCGTACGGCTCGGCATCGGCACGCTCCACGACCTCGACGGTCGCCCTGCGGCCGGCGTGGTCGATCTGGGTCACGCGGCCGTTGAGGATCGTCACGCCGGGCAGCACGCGCCGCAGCGACACCACCACGTGCCGGGGTTCGAGGTTGCCGGCCGCCGCCTCGGGCAGGAACGGCTGGTAGGTCATGTAGGACTGCGGCGCGACCATGGTGATCTTGAGCTCGCCGCTCTTGAGCTGCCGGCGCATCTTCTTCCGCAGGCGCAGCGCGGTGTACATGCCGACGTAGCCGCCACCGACGATGAGCACGTGTTTGGACATATTCGATCCGGTACCCATGGCCCTTCCCGAAATTCGACCGTTAGCTTGTGAAAACTTTCACGATCTCCGTCTTCACGGTACTCCGCGGAAGGGTCCCTGGGCAGAGGGGTCCCTGTGAAACCAGTCACCTTCGAACCACACCGCCCGCGGCTGCGTCATAGAAGGAGGAAGAGATCAACGAGCGACGGGCAGGGCGCGCGTCCAGGGGAAGCGGGGGCTTTCCTGGCCGCCGCCCCGCCTTTCGCGTACGAGTCGCGGACACCGGAGGAAGCCGTGCCGCCGGAGACCGAGGTACGGCGACACCAGCGGTGGATCGATCCTCGGGAGTACGCCCGGCACGAGGCTCGCCGTGGCCGCAGGTTCGCGTTCACCCACCTTGCTCCGGCTCGCACCGCGCTGGTGGTCATCGACATGGTGCCGTTCTTCGTGTCCGGCAACCCCTACTGCCGCGGCATCGTGCCCGACATCGACCGCCTCGCCGACGCCCTCCGAGCGGCGGGCGGGACGGTCGCCTGGGTCCTGCCCGCGGCCGGGCAACGGACGCCGGTACGCGATGAGTTCTTCGGTCCGGAGGTGGCCGAGACCTACCGCACCTCCGGTGGAACGGGTCCTCTCTCCCAGCGGCTGTGGCCTGAAGCTGACGGCCTGTCCCGGTGACGTGCTGGTCGAGAAGACCACGGCCAGTGCCTTCTTCCCCGGCCCTCTTCCAGAATTGCTGGAAGAGCGTGGAGTCGACACCGTACTGATCAGCGGAACCGTCACCAACGTCTGCTGCGAGTCCTCGGCTCAGGCCCCTTCGGGGCCCGGTAGGCCGGCGTACGTGCGGGCGCGGGTCAGGACCGTGTCCAGCATCGCTTCGGTGACGCGGCCCGTGAAGGTGTTCTGCTGGCTCGGGTGGTAGCAGCCGATCAGCAGGGTCGTTCCGCCGGCCGGGGACGTGAGCTCGACCTCCGCCCCGTGGCCGAACGCCGGGCGCCGGGCGGGCGTGCCATAGCCCGCCTCCTTCAGCGCCGGCCACAGCGCCTGCCAGCCGTATCCGCCCAGCACGACGATCGCCCGGACGTCGCCCGCGACGAACCTCAGCTCCCTCGCCAGCCACGGAGCGCACGTGGCGCGCTCGGCCGGTGTCGGCTTGTTGGCCGGGGGCGCGCAGCGCACCGGTGCGACGACGCGGGCGCCGAGGAGCCGCTGACCGTCGTCGGCGCGCGTACTCGTCGCCTGGCTCGCCAGGCCGACGCGATGCAGGGAGGCGAACAGCCAGTCGCCGCTCCGGTCACCGGTGAAGATCCGGCCCGTCCGGTTTCCGCCGTGGGCGGCGGGGGCCAGGCCGACGATCATGACGCGCGGGGACGGGTCGCCCCAGCCCGGGACGGGCCGGCCCCAGTACTCCTCGTCCGCGTACGCGCGGCGGCGTTCGACCGCGACCTGTTCGCGCCACGCGACGAGGCGCGGGCACGCCCGGCAGACCGACTGCCGGGCCACCAGCTCGTCCAGGGACGGCGCCTCCGCGGCGAGCGAGCGTACGGACGCGGGGTCGGTGGCCACCGGGGTGTCCGCCCGCGCCGGGTCGCCCGGCCACCCGGTCCCCGGCGGCACGAACGGTGCGTTGACCCGGTCACCCATGCCGGCTCAGACCAGCGACCAGGCGATGCCGTCGAGGATGTCGTGTTCGCTCACGACCACGTCGTTGAAGCCGTACTCCCGCATGATCCGGTCGAGGATCAGCGCGCCCGCGCCGATGACGTCGACCCGGCCCGGATGCATGACGCCGATCGTGGCGCGCTCGTCGCGGGTCGAGTGCAGCAGCATGCGGGTCACGTCGTGGACCTGGCGCGCCTTCACGCGCGACAGGTGGATCCGCTCGGAGTCGTACGCCGGGAGGTCCAGGGCGATGCCGGCGACGGTCGTCACCGAACCCGCGAGCCCGACGAGCGTGCGGGCGCGGTCGACCGGGACCGGCGGGACGAGCGGCGGCGCCGGCGGGGGCGGAGGCAGCGGCATGCCACCGCCCGCGTCCACGAGGTCGGCCTCCGCGGGGGCCGCCTCGCCGGCCAGGGCGGCGGCCTCGTCGCGGGTGCTCTCACCCGTGCGTACGGCGGCGAGGGCCGCGTCGATGTCGGCGACGGCCGCCGCGAGCTGTTCGGGCGACGGCGGATCGGAGCACAGGTGGCGCTCGGTCATGCGGACGCAGCCGATGTCGACCGACCGCGACGCCTCCACCTCGGTGGTGCCGAGTACGAACTCGGTCGAGCCGCCGCCGATGTCCACGACGAGGTACGGGCGCATGGGACGCAGGGCCGCCAGGTCCTTGGTGGCGCCCGTGAAGGAGAGCTGCGCCTCCTCCTCGCCGCTGATCACCTCGGGCTCGACACCGAAGATCTCGACGACGCCCCGGACGAAGTCGTCGCGGTTGGCGGCGTCGCGGGTGGCACTGGTGGCCACGACGCGTACGCGCTCGGCGCCGTGCCCGGCGATGAGCTTGGCGTAGCCGCGCATCGCGGTGAAGGTGCGCTCGAGCGCCTCCGGCGCGAGCCGCCCGGTGCTGTCGACGCCCTGGCCGAGCCGGACGATCTCCATCCGGCGTTCGATCTCCACCAGCTCATCGGAGATGTCGGCGATGAGAAGGCGGACGGAGTTGGTGCCGCAGTCGATGGCGGCGACGCGTGTGGCGGCGCTCATTCGCTCGGCTCCTCGGGGGGCGTCCTGTCCTCGGTGCTCGTCGCACCAGCGATCATGACGGCTTCCTGACTTGGTTGACAGGTGGTCTGTGAAGTCTGTTCGACATTGACACAACTCCCGGCTCGCCACCAGTCCGGGAGCTCACGCAGCGCCTCGGCGCCGAAGGGGTTCGCCCCCGGCACCGCGAGCTCGTGCGCCACCAGCGCGTGCAGGCACTTGACCCGGGTCGGCATACCGCCGGCGCTCTGCGTTCCCGCTGGTAGTGGCTCTATTTCCTCGGCGCTCGCGGCGGCGTCGCGGCGCGTCTGGTAGTCGTCGTGGGCGGCGGCGTACGCGGCGGCCAGCTCCGGATCGGAGGCCAGCCGGTCCGTCATCTCCCTCATCATCCCGCTCGCCTCAAGCGTGCCGATGGCCGAGGCCGCTTTCGGACAGGTGAGGTAGTAGAGCGTGGGGAACGGCGTGCCGTCGGGCAGGCGCGGCGCGGTCTCCACCACGTCGGGCAACCCGCAGGGACAGCGATGCGCCACCGCGCGCAGCCCGCGCGGCTCGCGGCCGAGCTGAGCCGCGACGGCCGCCGCGTCGCGTTCGTCGATCACCGATTTCCCTTCGAGCCTCGCCTGACGTCCTCTCCGCCGAGCCGCGTGGCCACGATCACACCATCTGGTCCATGGCCGACGGGACCGATCAGGCCCGCGGTAGATGCCTGGTTTCGCCGATGTTGTGCCAGGTTATCGGGTCACCGGTGCTGGTCGGCCGCGTCCACCGAACGCCACAGCGTCACGTACCACGGCGGCGTCGGCTCCGGTGACTTCTTCGCGGCGCTCTGCCCACCGCCGTCGTCGCCACCGACGACCACGTAGCACTTGGCGCCGGGATCGCACATGTGCAGGCGGCGCCGGGCCTCACGCCGTACGTAGGACTCGTCGCCGAGCCGCTTCTTCTGCGCCGCGAGCTGTTCGACCTGCTGCTGCGCCTGCCGCTGCTGCACGCGGAGCTGAGCGATCTCGCGGCGCTGCGCGATGTACTCCCGGACCGGGTAGGCCAGGCTGAGCGCGATCGCGCAGGCCACCACGGCCAGGATCGCGGCGCGCCCCGTGAGGTGGGCGCGCCGCAGCTCCCTGGCGTCGACCGCGTCGGAGTCCGCCGGCCTGCGCTTCGCCTCGGCCACCGTCGCCTACGACCAGCGGAACCGCGGGAAGGCGGCGGCGCCGGCGTAACGGGCCGCGTCGTCGAGCAGCTCCTCGATGCGGAGCAGCTGGTTGTACTTGGCCACCCGGTCGCTGCGCGCGGGCGCGCCGGTCTTGATCTGCCCGCAGTTGGTCGCGACGGCCAGGTCGGCGATCGTGGTGTCCTCGGTCTCGCCCGAACGGTGGCTCATCATGCAGCGGAAACCGTTGTTGTGGGCCAGCGACACGGCGTCGAGCGTCTCGGTGAGCGTGCCGATCTGGTTCACCTTGACCAGCAGCGCGTTGGCCGAGCCGGCGTCGATGCCGCGCTGGAGCCGCTCGGGGTTGGTGACGAACAGGTCGTCGCCCACGATCTGCACCTTTTCGCCCACGGCGTCGGTGAGGGCCTTCCAGCCCGCCCAGTCCTCTTCCGACAGCGGGTCCTCGATGGAGACCAGCGGGTACGCCTCGAGCAGCTCGCCGTAGTAGGCGGCCATCTCCTCGGCCGAGCGCTTGGCACCCTCGAAGTCGTAGACGCCGTCGGTGTGGAACTCGGTCGCGGCCACGTCGAGCGCGAGCGCGATGTCGGCGCCCGGACGGAAGCCGGCGCTCTTGATCGCCTCCAGGATGAGGTCGAGGGCGTCGCGGTTGCTCGGCAGCTCGGGGGCGAAGCCGCCCTCGTCGCCGAGGCCGGTGGCCAGGCCGCGGCCCTTGAGCACCGACTTGAGCGCGTGGTAGGTCTCCGCGCCCCAGCGGACGGCGTCGCTGAAGGTCGGCGCGCCGATCGGGGCGATCATGAACTCCTGGATGTCGACGTTGGTGTCCGCGTGGGCACCGCCGTTGAGGATGTTCATCATCGGCACGGGCAGCAGGTGGGCGTTCGGGCCGCCGACGTAGCGGAACAGCGGCAGGTCGGCCGTCCTGGCCGCCGCCTTGGCCACCGCGAGGCTCACGCCGAGAATGGCGTTGGCCCCCAGCCGGGACTTGTCCGGCGTGCCGTCGAGATCGATCAGCTTCTGGTCGATGATGCGCTGGTCGTCGGCGTCGTAGCCGAGGAGCTCCGGCGCGATCTCGTCCTTCACGCCGAGAACGGCCCTCTCCACGCCCTTGCCGTTGTAGCGCTCACCGCCGTCGCGCAGCTCGACGGCCTCGAACTGGCCGGTCGAGGCTCCGCTCGGCACCGCGGCGCGAGCATCGCAGCCGTCGTCGAGCAGAACCTCGACCTCGACGGTGGGGTTACCACGGGAGTCGAGGATCTCCCGAGCCTGGACGACGTCGATCGACGACACTTGATCTCCTTGTGATCACTACGAGACGTTTCGCCCCCCGAGCCTAGCCGTCCCGGGTAGGGCGACGATGCAACGCCACCCCTGTTTCCGAATCACCGCCGCCGAGTACCGGAACGCGTCGCCTCACCGCCGGGTCGTCTTCGGTGGTCAGCCGGTTACATCACGCTCTCACGGACTTGACGGAGACTTCTGGATCCTTGTCTACTTAGGCGACCATTCATATATGTTCTATAGGTAATAGGGAGTTGCGATGAAATCGCGGTTCGCCGCCCTCGGCCTCGCCGTCCTCGCCGGTACCGGGCTGCTCGCTGCGTGTGGCGGCTCCGGCAAGTCCTCCGGCGGCGACGACACCCAGGTGCGGCTCGGGTTCTTCCCCAACATCACCCACGCCACCGCGCTCGTCGGCGTGCAGAAGGGCTTCTACACCAAGTACCTGGGCAAGGCGCCCAAGACGCTGACGTTCAACGCGGGACCGGCGGCCACCGAGGCCGTCTTCTCCGGTGCCGTCGACGCCACGTACGTCGGGCCGAACCCGGCCATCAACGCGTATGCCAAGTCACACGGCCAGGCCGTCAAGGTCATCGCCGGCGCGGCCAGCGGCGGCGCCTCCCTCATCGTCAAGCCGGGCATCAAGTCGGCCGCCGACCTGCGCGGCAAGAAGATCGCCACGCCCCAGCTCGGCAACACCCAGGACGTCGCGCTGCGCTACTGGCTCAAGCAGCAGGGGCTCAGGACGGACAAGAACGGCGGCGGTGACGTCCACATCATGCCGCAGGACAACTCCCAGACCCTCCAGTCCTTCGAACAGAACCAGATCGACGGGGCGTGGGTGCCCGAGCCGTACGCCTCCCGGATGATCCTGGAGGGCAAGGGCAAGAAGCTCGTCGACGAGACCTCGCTGTGGCCGGGCGGCAAGTTCGTGGTCACCCTGCTGATCGTGCGGACCGAGTTCCAGAAGGAACACCCCGACCTGGTCAAGAAGCTGCTGCAGGCCCAGGTCGAGTCCACCGACTACATCAACTCCAACAAGCCCGACGCCGAGAAGGCGGCCAACGCCGAGTTGCAGGCCCTCACCGGCAAGCCGCTCAAGCAGGAGGTTCTGGACTCCACGTTCAAGAACGTCACCTTCACCGACGACCCGATCGCGTCGTCGCTGAACGGCAGCGCGCAGCACGCCGAGCAGGTCGGCCTGCTCGACCACGTCGATCTGAAGGGCATCTTCGACCTCGGCCCGCTGAACGAGGTGCTGAAGGCCAAGGGAGAACCGGCGGTGAGCAGTTCATGAGCGAGCGAACCGGCGAACACAGCGTCCTGGGCACTCCCCCGACGGAGGAGGGCTCATGATCATCGAAGCGGGGAGTACGACCGTTCCGGCGGTCACGATCGAGCGGGTCTCCAAGGCGTACGGCACGGGCCGGGGCGCGCTGCTCGCGCTCGACAAGGTGTCGCTGACCGTGGCGCGCGGGGAGTTCGTCTCCATCCTCGGCGCCTCCGGCTGCGGCAAGAGCACGCTGCTGTCGATCATCGCGAACCTGGACCGGCCGACGCTCGGCTCGGTGGACGTCGGCGGCGCGCGGGTCGGGCTGATGTTCCAGGAGCCCGCGCTGTTCCCGTGGCTGACCGTGAACGGCAACATCGAGCTGGCTCTCCGTACGCGCGGTCGTGCCGGAGGCGCGCCCAGGAATCAACGCAGTCCCAAAGCCGAGCGCCGGGCGCGGACCGCCGAGCTGCTGGAGGTCGTGCACCTCGGCGGCTTCGGCGGGAAGCGGCCGCACGAGCTGTCCGGAGGCATGCGCCAGCGCGTGGCGATCGCGCGGGCGCTCGCGCAGGAGAGCGACGTGCTGCTCATGGACGAGCCGTTCGCCGCGCTCGACGCGATGACCCGCGACCTGCTGCACGACGAGCTGGAGCGGATCTGGTCCGAGCGCTCGCTGACGGTCCTGTTCGTGACGCACAACGTACGGGAGGCGGTGCGTCTTGGCGACCGGGTCGTGCTGCTGTCCAGCCGGCCCGGCAGGGTCGTCGAGGAGTTCCCGGTGCCGCTCGACCGGCCCCGGCGCACCGACTCCGGCGAGGTCGCCTCCCTCGCCGCCAAGATCACCGACCGGCTGCGCGAGGAGGTCGGACGCCATGGCGCGTGACACCGATGTGATCGACACCCCCGATCCGGCCGCGAACGGCCTCGAACGCCAGATCGCCGGGCTGGACGCCCTGGAGATGGCGGCCAGGTCCCAGCACGGCGTGGTGCGCCGCGCGTGGGCGTCGACCTGGCCGGTCCTGGCCGCGGTCGCCATCGCGATCGTCATCTGGGAGATCGTCGTGCTGAGCGGCTGGAAGCCGACGTACGTGCTGCCCGGTCCGGGCGACGTCTTCCCCCAGCTCGGGAAGGACCTGAGTGAGGGCGCGTTCTGGTCCGGGCTCGGGCTGACCATGCGCCGCGCCGTGATGGGTTTCGCGCTGGCGATCCTCGTCGGCGCGGTCCTCGGCGCCGTCGTCTCGCGCGTGCGGTTCCTGCGGGTGGCATTCGGCTCGCTGATCACCGGGCTGCAGACCATGCCGTCGATCGCGTGGTTCCCGCTCGCCATCCTGCTGTTCCAGCTCAGCGAGAGCGCCATCCTGTTCGTCATCGTGATCGGTGCCGCGCCCTCGATCGCCAACGGCCTGATCGCCGGGGTGGACTACACGCCGCCGATCCTGCTGCGGGCGGGCAAGATCCTCGGGCTGCGCGGCGTCGCGCTGTACCGGCACCTGATCCTGCCCGCGTCGCTGCCGGCGTTCGTGACCGGTCTCAAGCAGGGCTGGGCGTTCGCCTGGCGCAGCCTGATGGCCGGTGAGCTGCTGGTCATCATCGGCCATCACGCGTCGCTCGGCGTACGGCTGGAGTACGCGCGGGAGAACATCGACGCGCCCGACATGATCGCCACCATGATCATCATCCTGGTGATCGGCATTGTGATCGACCGGCTCTTCTCCGCGGCCGACCGCACCCTGCGCGCGCGGCGCGGCCTCGAGTCGAGCTGAGCCGGTTACCCGGCGTCGCGGACCACGAGCCCACGCGGCGCCGTGTCGCCGATCGGCGGGAACGTCGGCGGCGGGATGGTCGGCGGGCCGCCCGTGGGCGGGCCGCCGGGCGGATTGCCCGGCGGGTGCGGGACGCTCGGCACACCCCGGCTGAGGTGGATGACGACCGTCGTCCCCGGTTCGACGCGGGCGCCGCCGCCCGGGCTCTGGCTCGCCACGGTGCCCCGCGAGTACCCCGACGACACGCTGGAGCCCGTCACCACGCCGAAGCCGGCCGCCGCCAGCCTCGCCCGTGCGGCCGAGGCGCTCATGCCGACCACGCTCGGCACCGAGACGAAGTCCTCGCCCGAGCCCTCCCGGTAGTACTCGCTCGGCGGGCTGTGGAAGTTGTGCGCGGGCACGCCCTTGAGCGCGCCCAGCATCGTCTGCCGCCAGATCGGGGCCGGGATGTCGGAGCCGAACACCTCGCCGTAGCAGCGTCCGGCCAGGCACACGTTGCGCAGCGGGTGCGCGTAGCCTCCGCGCGGGTCGCCGACCCAGACGGCGCTCGCCAGGTCCGGTGTGTAGCCGGCGAACCAGGCCGAGGAGTAGTCGTCGACCGTGCCGGTCTTGCCGGCGGCCGGGCGGCCGATGCCCATGCCGGCTGCGGTGCCCTGCGTGAGCACGCCGCGCAGGATGTGGTTGACCCCGTCGGCGACGCCCTTGCGGATGGCCTGGCGGCACTTGGCGTCCGGGACCTTCAGCTCGTGGCCGTTCCGGTCGGTGATCTTGGACAGCACGACCGGCTCGCAGTAGCGGCCGCGGGCGGCGAACGCCGCGTACGCCGCCGCGAGCCGCAGCGGAGAGACCGTGTTGGCGCCGAGGGTGAAGGAGGCGACCTGCTCGAGCGGCTTGCCGTCGGCGCGGCGCATGCCGAGCCGTTCGGCCATCTTCACCGTGTCGCAGAGCCCGACCTGCTTCTCCAGGTTGAGGAAGAAGGTGTTGACCGAGTTCCACGTGCCCGTGACCAGGCTGAACGAGCGGCCGCCCTCGCCGTCGGCGGCGTTGCTCAGCGGCGTGTTCGACCCGGCGTACTTGCCGTCGCAGTCGCGCAGGCCGGTGGGCGCGTAGCGCTCGGGGGCGTACAGCCGGTGGCCGAAGGCCATGCCCTGGTCGAGGGCGGCGGCGAGCGTGAACACCTTGAACGTCGACCCCGCCTGCATGCCCAGGCTCGTGCCGTGGTCGCCGTCGGCGGCGAAGTTGACCCAGGTCTTGCCGACCTTCTCCGACGGTCCGAGGGCGCGGTCGACGGCCATCGCCTTGACCGCGCCGGTGCCGGGCTCGACCAGGACCTCCGCGGCCGCCTTGTGGCTGGAGTTCTTCTGCGGCACATAGTGGTCCACCGCGCGCTGGGCGGCCCGCTGCATCTTCGGGTCCAGGGTGGTGTGGATCGTCAGGCCGCCGCGCTGCAGGAGCAGCTTCCGCGCGTCGGCCGTCGCCCCGAAGATCGGGTTGGTGAGGATCTCCCGCTGGACGTAGTCGCAGAAGAAGGGCGCCGAGCTCTCCACACAGCCGTTCGGCGTCGAGGTGATGTCGAGGTTCAGCGGCGTGCTCTCGGCGGCCGACACGTCCGCCTTGCTCGCCCAGTGGAGCTGGGCCATCCGCGCCAGCACCGTGTCACGGCGCTCGACGGCCGTCTTGGGGTGCACCGTCGGGTCGTAGGCGTACGGGTAGCGCACGACGCCGGCCAACAGCGCCGCCTGCGCCAGGGTGAGCGTCGCGGCGGACCGGCCGAAGTAGTGCCGGGCGGCGGCCTCGATGCCGTACGCACCGTCGCCGAAGTAGGCGATGTTGAGGTACCGCTCCAGGATCTGGTCCTTGGTGTAGCGCTTCTCCATCGCGACCGCGAGGCGCAGCTCCCGGAGCTTGCGCGCGGGGGTCGTGGCGCGGGCCTCGTCCCGCTGCTCTTCACTGGTCGCCGTCTCGACCAGGAGGTTCTTGACGTACTGCTGGGTGATGCCCGAGCCGCCCTGGGTGACCTCGCCGGCGGCGACGTTGCTGACCAGGGCGCGGAGCGTGCCCTTGACGTCGAGGCCGCCGTGCTCGTAGAAGCGGTTGTCCTCGATGGCCAGGATCGCCTTGCGCATGACCGGCGCGACCTTGTCCAGCGGGACGTCGACGCGGTTCTCGTAGTAGAAGGTGGCGATCTTCGAGCCGTCCGCGGCGAGGATGACCGACCGCTGCGGCACCGGCGGGGTGCGGATGTCGGCGGGCACGGACTGGAACCAGTCCGCGCCGTCGCGGGCGCTCACGCCGAGCATGCCGAGCGTGGAGAAAGCGATCAGGGCCGCCAGCACACCGGCGACCACCCCCGTGCCTGCGAGGCGGCAGACGATGCGGAGGGTGCGGTGCTGCGGGGCCACCCCTGACGACACCCGGACAGAGTACGTCGAAAGTTGTCTTCGTAGATCTCGCTGGCCTAACAAAAAATCCCATCAACCGCAGCGGGACACCTCAAAGCACGCCTAACAGCAGTTTCGCCGGGAAATCCGCAAGAATCGCTAAGCGACTTGGACCCGAACTCTTACGGGCGCCAAGCCTGGAGAAGCCAGTCGAGGAACGGCGACCCCTCGTCGCGATCGTCGCCGTGCCCCGGTTCGTCGTCGTGCCCCGGTTTGTCGCCGGCCTTCGCGTCACCCTTCTCCTTGTCCTTTTTGTCCTTTTCTTCCTCTTCCTCGCCGCTCCCCTTGCGGAAGAAACCGCCGCTCGGCGGGCTGAAGCCGTGCTCGGGCACGTCCCGCAGCGCCTCGGTCATCGTGTCGCGCCAGATCGGCGCCGGGACGTCCGCGCCGTACACCTGCGCGAAGCAGCCCTCGCCGAGACAGACGTCGCGCAGCGGGTGTTTGTAGCCGCCGCGCGGGTCGCCGACCCACACCGCGCTCGCCATGTCGGGCGTGTACCCGGCGAACCAGGCCGAGGAGAAGTTGTCCACCGTGCCGGTCTTGCCCGCCGCCGGCCGGCCGATCTCGTTGCCCTTGGCGGTGCCCTTGGTCAGCACTCCGCTGAGCACGTGGTTGACCGCGTCGGCGACGTCCCGGTCGATCGCCTGGTGACACTTCGCGCTCGGGACCTTCACCGGTCCCTTCGGCGAGGTGATGCTGGTGATGGCGATCGGCGAGCAGTACCGGCCGCGCGCGCCGAACGCCGCGTACGCCGCCGCCAGCCGCACCGGCGAGACGGTGTTGAAGCCGAGGGTGAAGGACGGGTACTGCTCGAGCTTGCCGCCGGTGGCCTTGCGCATGCCGAGGCGCGTGGCCATCTTGTACGTCTCGCACAGGCCGACCTTGCGTTCGAGTTCGAGGAAGAAGGTGTTCACCGAGTGCCAGGTGCCGGTGACGAGCGTGAAGTCACGGCCGCCCTCGCCGTCTCCGGCGTTGCCGAGCGCGGTCGAGTCGCCGACGCGGTGGCCGGCGCAGTTGCGGAAGCCGGTCGGCACGAACTCCTTGGGGGCGAACAGCTTGTCGCCGAACGCCATGTCCTGCCGGAACGCCTCGGCCAGCGTGAACACCTTGAACGTCGAGCCCGCCTGCATGCCGAGACTGGAGCCGTGGTCGGAGTCGGCCGCGAGGTTGACCCACATCATGCCGCGCTTGCTGCTGTCGCCGAGCTTGCGGTCGATCGCCATCGCGGTGATCTCGCCCGTGCCGGGCCGGACGAGGACCTCGGCGGCGGCCTTGCCGGAGGAGTTCTTCGGCGGCACGTGCCGGTCCACGGCGTGCTGGGCGGCCTTTTGCATCGTGGGGTCGAGCGTGGTGTGGATCTCCAGGCCGCCGCGCTGCAGCAGGGCCTTGCGCTGTCGCAGGGTCTTACCGAAGACCGGGTTGCCGAGGATCTCCCGCTGCACGTAGTCGCAGAAGAACGGCGCCGAACTGGTCACGCAGCCGTTCGGCGTCTTGGTGATCTTGAGCTTGACCGGCCGGGCGCGGGCCGTCGCGGCCTCCGCCGGCGTGATCACCTTGAGCTGGAGCATGCGGTTCAGCACGAGGTCGCGCCGCTGCCGGCCGTGCTTGGGGTGCAGGTGGGGGTTGTAGACCGTGGGCGAGCGCACGATCCCGGCGAGCATCGCGGCCTGGTCGAGCGTGAGGTCCGCCGCGTGCTCGCCGAAGTAGTGCCGGGCCGCCGCCTCGACCCCGTACGCGCCGTCGCCGAAGTAGGCGATGTTGAGGTACTTCTCCAGGATCTGGTCCTTGGTGAACCTCTTTTCCAGCCCGACCGCGTAGCGCAGCTCGCGCAGCTTGCGGCCGGCGGTCGGCTCCAGCGCGCTCCGGCGCTCCCGCGCGTTGTCGGCCATCTCGGCGAGGGCGTTCTTGATGTACTGCTGGCTGAGCGTCGACCCGCCCTGGATGACCTCACCGGCCCGCAGGTTGGCGATGACCGCGCGCAGGGTGCCCTTGACGTCGAGCGCACCGTGCTCGTAGAAGCGGCTGTCCTCGATCGCCACGATCGCCTTGCGCATGACGGGGGCGATCTGGGCGAGCGGCACCTCGACGCGGTTCTCGTAGTAGAACGTGGCGAGCTTGCTGCCGTCGGCCGCGAGGATCACCGAGCTCTGCGGCAGCGCCGGCGTCACCAGGTCGGCGGGCAGCCCCTGGAACCCGCGGTTGGCCGCGCGCACGCTCAGCCCGCTCATCAGGGCGTACGGGAGCAGCAACGCCGCCGTCAGCATGCCCGCGATGAAGCCGACGGTCGCCAGATCGCGAAGCCTGGCGAGCGTATCTCCCGTTTTCGCCCCCACAATCCGCGGTCATCCCCACACGTATGGTAACCGGAAACCTTGGACGGCGTTTCGTCGGTTACCGGCGCTCTGAGAGGCTCCTGGCGTTCCGCGCCGATACGCTGCTCGGATGGCCCAGAACGATCACCGGGTGATCCTGCGCCCGCTCACCGCCGGCGACGAGCACGAGTTCCTCGCCCTGGTGGCCGCCAGTACGGACCTGCACCGTCCGTGGATGTCGCTGCCCGCCGCTCCTCCGGCGTTCCACGCCTACGTCACGCGCTACGAAGGGCCGGACGAGGAGTCGCTGCTCGTCTGCCGGCGTGACACCGGGGCCATCGCGGGCCTGATCAACATCAACAGCATCATCCGCGGGCGCTTCCAGTCCGCGTCGCTCGGCTACGCGGCGTTCGCCCCGTCCACCGGCCGGGGATACATGTCCGAGGGGCTCGACCTGGTGATGCGTCACGCCTTCGAACGGCTCCGGCTGCACCGGTTGGAGGCCCAGATCCAGCCGGAGAACCACGCCTCGATCCGGCTGGTCCGCCGGGCCGGTTTCCGCAACGAGGGCTACTCGCCCGAGCTGCTGTTCATCGACGGCGCCTGGCGGGACCACGAACGCTGGGCCATCACGAACGCGATGGCCGGTATGGTCCCCGCCGAGCCGCATCCCACCCGGCCCGAGCGCTGACGGCGGCGGTTGCCGCGCTACGCCTCGTCGTCCGCGTCCTCCCAGTCGCGGACGCGGTCGTGGAAGCGCCTCGCGGCGGCGCGAAGCTCGGCCTCCGGGTCGCGGCCCTCCTCGCGCAACCGGTTGACCAGGGCGAACAGCTCGGCGCCGGTCCCCTCGTCGGAGAACAGCTCCTTCGGGGCGCCCGCCTTGGCGGCGCGCCGCTGGAGCTTGGCCGCGAGCGACAGCGCGGGCTGGCCCATCGGCACGCCGTGGAAGATCGACGCGTCCTCTCCGCGCTCGACCGACTTGATCTTGTCCCAGTTGGCGTTGACCTCGTCGGCGTCGGCGACCGTGACGTCCCCGAACACGTGCGGATGGCGGCGGACCAGCTTGTCCACGATGCCCTCGGCCACGTCGTCGACGGTGAAGTCCTCGGACACCTCCGCGTGGAAGGCGACCTGCATGAGCACGTCGCCGAGCTCCTCGCGGAGCGCCTCGAGGTCGCCGCTCTCGATCGTGTCGACGACCTCGTACGCCTCTTCGAGCAGGTACGGCGCGAGGGAGGCGTGCGTCTGCTCGCGGTCCCACGGGCACTCGCGGCGCAGCGTCGCCATCACCGTGATCAGGTCGAGGAAGCGCGCGCCCGGCAGGTCGTACGCGCCGTGCACGACCTCGACCTCGGGCGGGTCGTCCATGCCGATCAGGGCCGTGCCGACGGCGCGCATCAGGGCCTCGTCGCCGTCTTCGGCGGCCAGCCACACGACCGCGGCGTCCGACGCCGCCCGCACGAGGGACGTGGCGTCCGGGTCGGTCACCTCGATCTCGATCCCGGCCGCGGCGATGTACGGCAGCTGCGGGTGCTCGGCCGAGCCGGTCAGGACCCGGTCGGCCGTACGCAGCGTGTGCCACGCCGGCCAGGTCAGCTGCCCCGGCGCGACGCGCGGCGAGGAGGCGAGGAAGGTCAGAGCCGGCACTTGACCTCACCGGCGGCCGCACTGTCGGGGGTGCCGGAGTCCGGGCTGGACAGGCGGGGGCAGACCTGGCCGAGCGACATGGTCTTGTCGTCGAACTCGCCGAAGCGCGGGTTCACCGTGATGGCGAGGTGCCGCTTGGCGTTCGTGTAGTCGCCCATGATCCGCTGCAGCACCTGCTGTCCCTGCTGCTGGTCGACGGGCTGGTCGGGGTTGATCCCGTACCGCTGCATCATCGTCCGCTGGATCAGCAGGCTCCGCCCGTAGTCCAGGTCGTAGGAGGTCGGCAGCCCCTGGGCCACGACGAACGCGTCGAGGCTCGACCGGCCGCCCTTGGACGCGATGAAGGCGTCCACCTGGCCCGGTGAGACGGACACGTGCTGTTCGCGGGCGACCTGGTCCCACGCGCGGATCTCGATGAGCTGGTACAGCGCGCTGCGCTGCGGCGAGGACGGATCGTAGGGGCCCTGCTGCGCCGCCTGCTGCTCCGGCTGCTGTTTCTGCGCCTCCCGGGCCTGCGCGACGATCTGGCCCACCTGGGGGTAGTTCGGCAGCTCCTTGGTCCACTGGTCCGCGGTGGACTCGACCTTGGAGACGGTGATGCGGCCATGGCCGATGATGGCGGCGGCACCTGGCTGTACGGGGCCGCACGCGGCCAGGGCGGTACCGGCGGCCAGTACGCAGACGGCGGCCTTCAGCGACTTACGGAACACAGTGTCCTTCTCGTTTCGTGGCTCACGGAGAACCTGTCTCACTGTGCCACCGGCTCGGGGAGGAACAGTGCCTCGACGAGGTCGGTGGCCCATTTCAGCAGCTCCTGGTCGCGCAGCGGACGGCCGCCCAGCGGAGCCGTCTTGGGGGTCGGCACCAGCAGCGTATTGGTCGCGGCCTTGACGATGCTCTTGGGGTAGAGTCGTTGCAGCCGGACGCGGCGCGAGTCGGGCAGCTGCACGGGCGAGAACCGGATGTGGTTGCCCTGCAGGGTGACGTCCGTCAGCCCGGCCCGGCGCGCGAGGGCACGGAACCGCGCGACCTCCAGGAGGTTCAGCACCGGCACCGGCAGCGGGCCGAAGCGGTCGGCGAGCTCCTCGCGCACGGGTTCGAGCTCCGAACCGTCCTGGACGCCCGCGATGCGCCGGTACGCCTCCAGCCGCAGCCGCTCCCCCGGGACGTACTCGTGCGGGATGTGCGCGTCGACCGGCAGCTCGACCTTGACCTCGGGCGTCTCGGCCGGACCGTCCTCGCGCAGCTCGCGCACGGCCTCGCCGACCATCCGGACGTACAGGTCGAAACCGACGCCCGCGATGTGGCCGGACTGCTCGGCGCCGAGCACGTTGCCCGAGCCCCGGATCTCCAGGTCCTTCATGGCCACGAACATGCCCGCGCCCATCTCGGTGTGCTGGGCGATCGTGGCCAGCCGCTCGTGCGCGGTCTCGGTGAGCGGCGCCTCGGGCGGGTACAGGAAGTAGGCGTACGCGCGCTCGCGCCCGCGCCCGACCCGGCCGCGCAGCTGGTGGAGCTGCGACAGGCCGTACATGTCGGCCCGGTCGACGATCAGCGTGTTGGCGTTCGGGATGTCCAGCCCGCTCTCCACGATCGTCGTGGCGACCAGGACGTCGTACTCCTTCTCCCAGAAGTCGACCATGATCTTCTCGAGCTGGTGCTCGTTCATCTGGCCGTGCGCGACGCCGACCCGGGCCTCGGGCACCAGCTCGGCGAGGTGCTTGGCCACCTTGTCGATCGAGCGCACGCGGTTGTGGACGAAGAAGACCTGACCCTCGCGGAGCAGCTCGCGGCGGATCGCGGCGGCGATCTGCTTGTCGTCGTACGGGCCGACGAACGTCAGGACCGGGTGCCGCTCCTCGGGCGGGGTGAGGATCGTCGACATCTCGCGGATGCCGGACAGGCCCATCTCCAGGCTGCGCGGGATCGGCGTGGCCGACATGGCCAGGACGTCGACCTGGGTGCGCATCTCCTTGAGGCGTTCTTTGTGCTCGACGCCGAACCGCTGCTCCTCGTCGATGATGACCAGGCCCAGCTCCTTGAACCGGGTCTCGGGCGACAGCAGCCGGTGCGTGCCGATGACCAGGTCGACGGTGCCGTCGGCGAGACCGCGCAGCGTCTCGGCGACCTCCCCGGCGGTCTGGAACCGGCTGATCGGCTTGATGTTCACCGGGAACGCCGCGAAGCGCTCGGAGAACGTCGACAGGTGCTGCTGCACCAGCAGCGTCGTCGGCACCAGGACCGCGACCTGCCGGCCGTCCTGGATCGCCTTGAACGCCGCGCGCACCGCGATCTCGGTCTTGCCGTAGCCGACGTCGCCGCAGATCAGCCGGTCCATCGGCACCGGCTTTTCCATGTCGGACTTGACCTCGTCGATCGCGCCGAGCTGGTCGGGCGTCTCGACGTACGGGAAGGCGTCCTCCAGCTCGCGCTGCCACGGCGTGTCGGCCGCGAACGCGTGGCCCGGCGAGGCCTGCCGGGCGGAGTAGAGGCGGATCAGCTCGCCCGCGATCTGGCGCACCGCCTTGCGGGCGCGGCCCTTCTGCTTCTGCCAGTCGGCGCCGCCGAGCCGGTGCAGGCTGGGCGCCTCGCCGCCGACGTAGCGGGTGACCTCCTCGAGCTGGTCGGTCGGCACGAACAGCCGGTCGCCCTTGGCGTACTCGATGATGAGGTACTCGCGCGTGGCGCCCTGGACCGTACGGCTCGCCATCTCGACGTAGCGGCCGACGCCGTGCTGCTCGTGCACGATGTAGTCGCCGGGAGTGAGCCTCAGCGGGTCGATGCCGCCGCGGCGGCGCGACGGCATGCGGCGCATGTCCTTGGTGGAGGACTTCTGCCCGGACAGGTCGGTCTCGGTGAGCACCGCGAGGCGCACGGCGTCCCAGACGAAGCCGTGGTCGAGGCGGCCGCAGGCGACGTTCACGAGCGCGGGCTCCGGCGGGCCGTCCAGGTCGGCGACCCTGGCGCCGAGGCCCTCCTCGCGCACGACCTCGGCGAGGCGCTCGGCCGGGCCGTGGCCCTCGGTGACGAGCACGACGCGCCAGCCGTCGTGGATCCAGCCCTTCACGTCGGCCATCACGCGCTGGGTGTCGCCGCGGTAGGACTCGGCGGCGCGCGCGCCGACGCGCAGCGCGTCGGTGTCGGGCTCGCCGCTCACCTCGGTGACCTCGGTCAGCTCTCCCGTGGCATCGGAGTACTCCCGCCGGGTTGTCGGCGCGTCATCTCCGACCCCACCTTCGGCTCCCACCCCCACCCCGCTCGCGAACGGCGTGATGGTCCGCCAGGGAAGGCCCAGCTCGGCGGCGTGGCCGTGGACCTCCTCCAGCGTGCGGTAGGCGGCCTCGCCGAGGTCGATCGGCGCCTCGCCGCCCGCGGCGGCGTTGACCCACGACGCCTCGAGGAACTCCTGGCCGGTGCTGACCAGCTCCGCGGCCCGCGTGCGGATGCGCTCGGGGTCGCAGACGACCACCCAGGAGGCGTCCGGCAGCACGTCGAGCAGCAGTTCCATGTGGTCGGCGAGCACGGGCGCGAAGGCCTCCATGCCCTCGACCGCCGAGCCGTCGGCGATCTGGTCGAGCACGTCGGCCAGCGCCGGGTGCTCGCGCGCCAGGTCCTTGGCACGCTCGCGCACGGACTCGGTCAACGGCAGCTCACGGCACGGCGGCGCCCACAGGCCGTCCTGCGAGACCTCCAGCGAGCGCTGGTCGGCGGCCTTGAAGTAGCGGATCTCCTCGACCTGGTCGCCCCAGAACTCCACGCGCAGCGGGTGTTCTTCGGTGGGCGGGAAGACGTCGAGGATGCCGCCGCGCACCGCGATCTCGCCGCGCTTCTCCACCAGGTCGACCCGGTTGTAGCCGGCCTGGACCAGGCGGCGCACGACGTCGTCGAGCTCCACCTCGTCCTGGGCGCGCAGGCGTACGGGCTCCAGGTCGCCGAGGCCGGAGACGATCGGCTGCAGCACGGCGCGGACCGGGGCGACCACGACGCGCAGCGGACCCGCCGCGGGGTCGTCCGGGTCGCCGTGCGCCAGCCGCCGCAGCACGGCGAGGCGCTGGCCGACGGTGTCCGAGCGCGGCGACAGGCGCTCGTGCGGCAGCGTCTCCCACGCGGGGAACGCCGCGACGTCGGCGGGGTCGAGCAGGCTCGTCAGCGCGGCGGTGAGGTCCTCGGCCTCGCGCTCGGTGGCGGTGACCATCAGCACGGTGCGGCCGGGTTCGCGGGCGAACGCGGCGCCGAGAAGCGGCCGCAGCGCGGGCGGCGCGACGAGATCGAGCCACGGGTCATGGCCGGAGACCGCCGCCACGAGGGCAGGGTCGGCCGAGGCGACGTCGAGCAGTCCGGAAAGGGTCATGAGCTCACAGAGGAAGGCAGCGCGAAACACCCGGAGCCATTGCCGCCCCCGGGGTACCCAGCCTACGCGCCCCCGGATACCACAGTGGAGCCTCCCCGCGAGGAGCGGTAAGACGAAACGCACCACACGGACAAAGTCGATTGCGAGCACGACACGGATGCGGGCGACTACTCTCCGGAGTTGTGACCGACCTGCGAACACCGCCGATTCACGACGGTGGCCTGTTCCCAGCACGAGTCCGGGAGTATGCCTACGAGAGGCCCATGCAGCGGCTCGCGATCCTCGACGCCGGCTGCGGATGGGCGCACGAGATCGAGCTCGCCGCCCATGAGTGCGTGATAACCGGCGTGGACGACGACCTGCCGCCGCTGCGGGCGCACACCGAGGCGCGGCGCGACCTCGACAGCTGGCAGCTGGGCGACCTGCGCACCGTTCCGATGCCGCCGCGCGTGTACGACGTGGTCCGCGCGTCGCACCTGATCGAGCGGATCGCGCACGCGGAGCTGGTGCTCGACCGCTTCGTCGCCGCGCTGAAGCCGGGCGGGCTGATGGTCGTGCGGTTCCGCGACCGCCGAGGCGCCTTCGGCTACCTCGACCGGCGGCTGCCGCACTGGCTGCGGCACCTGATGTGGCACCAGGAGCAGCCGCCGCCGGCCGTGTACGACCGGGTCGCCTCGCTGGAGGGCATGCGCTGGTACTGCATGATGCGCGGGCTGGTCATCGCCGAGGAGATCACCTCGCGCGACACCGTCACCGGATTCGGACGCCTGATGGGCATCGTGTTCCGTGTCGTGGCGTTGCTCGGCCGCGGTCGGCTGACCTCGGCCTACAGTGAGGTGACCATGGTGATCCGCAAACCGGAAAACCGCTTCGCCCGCATCATCTGAGGTGTCTCGTGCAGCGCGTACAGTGCAATGGTCAGGGGTCTAGACACGATCGGAGTCCGCGTTGACCACCGAAACCGGCGAGCTGCGCGATCTGCCGACTCTCACGCCGGGTCCGGCCGAGCTGGCCGACCTCGAGCTCCTGCTGAACGGCGCGTTCCGGCCGCTCACCGGATTCCTGGGCGCGGTCGACGCGGCGACCGTCGCGGCGGCCGGGCGGCTGTCGGACGGCACGCGCTGGCCGGTGCCGGTCACGCTGACCGTTCCCGAGGACCTGGTGAAGGAAGAACGCCTGATCCTCACCGACCCCGAAGGCGTGCCGCTCGCGGTCCTGACCGCGGCCGAGGCGTGGAAGGACCCCGCGCCCGCGCCGGACGGCCTCGCCGACGCCGACCCGCCGCGCGACCCCGCCTTCTCGGGGTGGCGCATGGCCGGGCCCGTCACGCCGCTGCGCACGCCCGAGCACGGCCCGTTCCGCGGGCTCCGCATGCCGCCGGACGAGGTGCGCCTGGAGCTGGCGGACGCCGCGACTCTGGCCATCGCGACCCGCACCCCGCTGCACCGGCGCCAGCTCGGGCAGCTGCGCCAGCTCGCCGAGAAGCTCGGCGCGCGGGTCCTCGTCCTGCCGCTCCTGGGCGAGGGCGGCAACGACGCGCTCGTGCGCGCGGTGCTGAGCGTGCGCCGCGAGCTGCCGGGCGACACGCTGGTCGTGCCCGTGCCGCTGGCCGAACGACGCGGACGCGACCTGCTGCTCACCGCGCACGTCGCCGCCGCGTACGGCGCGACGCACCTGTTCGCGCCGTCGTTCACCGCCGCGGACGAGGAGGCGGCGCCGCTGACGCTCGCCGCGCCGGAGCCGTGGGCGTTCGACGAGAGCCTGGAGGTGTGGCGGCCGACCGCCAAGATCGAGCCCGACCACGTACGCGACGAGCCGACCGAGGAGGAGCTCGCCGACCTGCTCGACCGCGGCGAGGAGATCCCCGAGTGGTTCACCACGCCCGCCGTGGCCGAGGAGCTGCGGCGCGCCCACCCGCCGCGGCATCGGCGGGGCGTCACGGTGTTCTTCACGGGCCTGTCCGGCTCGGGCAAGTCGACGCTCGCGCGCGGCCTGTCCGACATGCTGGTCGAGCGTGGCGGCCGTACGGTGACGCTGCTCGACGGCGACATCGTCCGCCGGCTGCTGTCGGCCGGCCTGACGTTCTCCCGCGAGGACCGCGACCTGAACATCCGGCGCATCGGCTACGTCGCGGCCGAGATCACCCGCCACGGCGGCGTGGCCGTCTGCGCCCCGATCGCCCCGTACGCCGCCACCCGCGCGGAGGTGCGCCGCATGGTCGAGGCGGCCGGCGACTTCGTCCTCGTCCACGTGTCCACGCCGCTGGCGGAGTGCGAGCGCCGTGACCGCAAGGGCCTGTACGCCAAGGCGCGGGCCGGCGTCATCCCGGAGTTCACCGGCATCTCCGACCCGTACGAAGCGCCCGATGACGCGGATCTGACGATCGACACGTCCGAGCTGTCCCCGCACGACGCCGTGACGCGTGTCTTCGACCACCTCGTCGCCGAAGGCTGGGTCCGCACCGGCTGACCAAGCCCATTTACCACCACTCTGGTGGTTTATGTCCATTGGAAGGTACGCTGGGGCGAGTTGCCTAGTTTGCCGGTAGGACATACAGATGCACTTCGACTTCACGATGGCAGCGGGGGCGCTGCTCGTGTCGGTCATCGTCGGCCTGACCGGCATGGGCGGCGGTGCCCTGATGACGCCGATGCTCACCGTGCTCTTCGGCGTTCCGCCGCTCACCGCGGTCTCCAGCGACCTCGTCGCCGCGGCGATCATGAAGCCGGTGGGCAGCCTGGTGCACCTGCGTCACGGCACCGTCAACCTCCGCCTCGTCGGCTGGCTCTGCGCGGGCTCGGTGCCCTCCGCCTTCTGCGGCGTGCTCATCGCCCGCGCCCTCGGCGACGGCAGCGGGGTGCAGGACGTGATCGGCAAGGCGATGGGCGCGGCCCTTCTCATGGCCGCCGCCGGCCTCGCCATCCGCGGGTACCTCGCGATGAAGGACCGGGCCTCCAACCGCGCCGACCGCCGTACGGCCGCTCCCGGCTCACCGGCCTCGGAGCCGCCGCCCGTCATCGCCGTACGGCCGGTGCCCACGGTGATCGTCGGGGTCGTCGGCGGCCTGAGCGTGGGCATGACCTCGGTCGGCTCCGGCTCGCTCATCATCGTGACGCTGCTCGCGCTCTACCCCACACTGAAGGCCAACCACCTCGTCGGCACCGACCTGCTGCAGGCGGTACCGCTGGTGTGGGCCGCCGCGCTCGGGCACATCCTGTTCGGCGACTTCCACCTGGCGGTCACCGTCGCGCTGCTGGCCGGATCGATCCCCGGGGTGATCATCGGCTCGCTGATCTCCGCACGCGCGCCGGGCGGGCTGATCCGGCGTGTCCTGGCCTTCGTGCTGCTGGCGTCGGCGCTGAAGATGTTCGGCGTCGGCAACGCGGCGATGCTGTGGATCCTCCTCGCCGTGCTGGTCGGCGCGGCGGTCGTGTGGATGCTGCTGCGGGCCGCCCACGGCCTGCGTCCGATCGAGATCTTCGACCGCCAGCGCGGCTGATTTCAGCCGGGCATGCGCCCCATCGCGGGCTATTTCCCGTACTTCCCGGCAAGAGTGGCGATCAACGGCAACAATGGTGTCTCGATCATCACCGAGCCACAGATCCCCGCCAGAGGCCTGTGATAGACAAGCTCGGTTCACGGGTGAAGAAAAATGGGAGCAAAACCATGCGCCGACGCGTGCTCAGTGTGGCGATAGCCACTGCAGCCGTCACCGCAGGGGCCGCCGTTCCCGCGGCCCAGGCCGATATCGCGCAGAGCGCGGTTGTGTCGCAGAACCCGGTCAACACGACGCCGAACGTCACCGACGGTACGGTGCGCGCCATCGCCGTCGTGGGCTCGAAGGTCGTCGTCGCGGGCAACTTCGACCACGTCAAGAACGCCGGGTCGAGCACGACCATCGCGCGGCACAACATCTTCGCCTTCGACGCCAAGACCGGAAAGGTCGACACGAAGTTCGTGCCGAAGGTCGACGGCACCGTCTACGCCCTGCAGCCGGGTACGTCGAGCACCGTGTACGTCGGCGGCTCGTTCACCAACACCAACGGTGTCGGTCTCGGCTCGCTGACCCGGCTGAGCGTCACCACCGGCAAGGCCGTCTCGGGCTTCAACGCGCGCGTCGGTCACGGGCTCGTCTTCACGATGGTCCGCCGCGGCAGCCACCTCTACATCGGTGGTGAGTTCACCAAGCTCGCCGGCAAGGCGCACTCGCCCCTCGCCCGGGTGGACGCCACGACCGGCAAGGACACCGGCCTCAACCTGTCCGTCACGACGCCGCGCTCGGGCGCGCTGAAGGTCTACCGGCTGGCGGTCGACCCGGCCGACAAGCACCTGGTCATCGACGGCACCTTCACCCAGGTCGCCGGCAAGCGCCGCTACCAGATCGCGATGATCAACACCTCGGGCACGCCGACGCTGTCCTCCTGGGCGACGGAGCGCTACGCCACGCCGTGCAGCTCCTCCTTCGACACCTACATGCGGGGCATCGACTTCGCCCCCGACGGCTCCTACTTCGTGGTCGTCACCACCGGCGCGCCGCACGGCACCACCCAGCTGTGCGACTCGGCGGCCCGCTGGGAGACCAACAAGACCGGCGCGGGCCAGAACCCGACCTGGGTGAACTGGACCGGCGGCGACACGCTCCTGTCCGTCTCGGTGACCGGCAAGGCGGTCTACGTCGGCGGCCACCAGCGCTGGATGGACAACCCGCAGGGTCACGACAGCGCCGGCCCCGGCGCCGTGTCCCGCCCGGGCATCGCGGCGCTGAACCCGACCGGCGGCAAGGCCCTGTCCTGGAACCCGACCCGCACCCGCGGCCACGGCGTCGAGACCCTCGTCGCCACCTCCAGCGGCCTGTACGTCGGCAGCGACACCGACGAGCTGGGCCACGAGTACCACGGCCGCATCGGGGAGTTCCCGCTGTCGTAACGTTTCTTCCGAAACACCGCCGACGCCGCCGGACCCTGTCATCGGGTCCGGCGGCGTCGGCGCGTTGCCGGGCGGTTTCAGGACTTCGGGGGTACGCCGGCGCGGTCCACGATCCCCGCGGCCAGTTGAATGGTCTCGCTGTACTCCTGCCGCGCCCGGGCGCCCGTGGGCGACACGAGCACCGGCGGAGCGGTCCGCCCAGCACCGGGCGGGGCCTCGTTCGGGTTCACCGTCCAGACCAGCCGTTCGCCCCGGTACTCATACGTGCGCGGGTCGAGGAGGATCTGCTCGCTCTGGAAGTCCCGGGGATAGGCCTCGGCCACCGAGAGGACGTGCCGTCCGGCCAGGTCGACCACGTCACGCCGGACGACGACGTGCGGAAGCCTCGCCAGCACCCGGTAGAACGCGGCCTGCAGCCTCGGCGGTAGCGCCACGTTGCGCAGCAGCTTGTCGGCGTTCGTGAAGACGCACCCGGTGTGGTCCGCGGTGGGCGGTTCGTGCGGGCAGAGCTTCTTCACCAGCTTGCCGGGATCGGTGGGCAGGGCGGCGAGCCGCTCGTAGTCCTCGATCGGTGTCGTCTCGTCCGCGTCGTGGTCGAGGTTCGCCAGGTGCAGCCGGTGGCGGTCGTCGTCGACCATGTTGTCGCCCCGGTACGCCTCGCGGGTGCCATCGAAGCGAGTCCAGACCTCCGTGACCATCGCCCTGCCGCCACCCGCGACCGGCACGCTGCCTGCCCCGATGCGGTCCATGCTGGAGTAGCTCATCCTCTTGACGTAGGCCCACTGCCGGGGGCTCGGGCGGACCGCCGCCCGCGTCTCGACGGTGTCCGCCGCGAGAGACAGCACCTGAGCGGCGTTGACGGGCGCGGCCGGTCCCGGCCGCGGCGGGGGACCCACCCCATCGTGCGTGACGGCCTGCCGGACGACGGCGGCCGCGACGACCGCGACGACCAGGCCGGCCGCGACGCCCGCCAGACCCCACGGCCGCCGGATGGCGGGCACCGCCCGGCGCCGGGGGCCCGGATCGGCGGCGGCGATCAGCGCGGCGCGAGCCTTCTCCCGCGCCGCGTCCGGATACGACGGCACGTCGGGGCGTGCCGTGCGCAGCAGTTCGAGTTCGTCCATGTCCTCGCCCCTCATGCCGGTGACTCCTCGGTGATCGTCAGCGGATCGGTGCCGCCGAGAGCCGTGCGCGCCTTCCGCCGGGCGCGGTGCAACCGTGAGCGCACGGTGCCGACCGGCACGCCCAGCGCCTCGGCCGCCTCCTCGTACGTCAGGTCCGCCCAGGCGATCAGCAACAGCAGGTCACGTTCGCCGGCGGACAGCCGGCCGAGCATCCCGGCCAGTCGCCCGCCGAGCCGCTGGGCGCTCACCCTCACGGCCGCCGGCTCCTCGAACGGCTCGGTCGCGGTCGTGGTGTCGAGGCGCCCGAACGCCCGCCGGCGCCGCGCCTCGGCCCGGCGGTGCTCGCCGATGGTCCTCGTCGCGATGCCGTACAGCCACGGCCGCGCGTCGTCGCGTTCGGCGGAGAACCGGTCGCGTTTGCGGAACGCCGTGAGGAACGTCTCCGCCGTCGCGTCCTCGGCGACGTCCGGCCCCAGCCGGCGTGCCAGATAGCGGAAGATCTCCACGGAGTGCCGGTCGAACAGCGCGGCGAAGCACTCGGGTTCGCCGAGTGACCGTTCGATGAGCGCGCGGTCGGAAAGTGGCTCGGTCACGGCATCACCCGGCGACGGGCTGGGCGGGGGGACGAGCGTCCGTCCATGGGGTTCCTCTCGGCGCGGGGTACGGTCACTCCTACTCGGCCGATCTCCCGCGGGCGGTTCCCGGATCCGGTGGATCGTTTTCGCGGCCGTCACCCGGATATGCGGCGGGGCCGGGCGGTGGAGGTGCTCCACCGCCCGGCCCCGCCGGTCGGACTAGCCGATCACTGGCCGGGCGCCAGGACGATCGTCCAGGTGACCGCCTTGCTGGCCGCGTCCGTCGTCGCGGTCAGGCCGCCGTACGTGCCCGTCGGCACCGTTCCGCCGCTGTCGGCGGTCAGCGACGTCACCCTGCCGCTGCCGGAGCCGATGGAGTCGCCGCGGCTCGTCACGCCGTTCGGCGCCGTCCACGCCGTCGTCGCCGACGACTTGTCCGACCAGTACGTCACCACCCAGCTTCCCGCCGCCGACACGGTCGCCGTCGGCGAGGTGTGCGACGTCGTGGTCGCCGAGTCGACGGCGTTGGCCGCGACCGCCACCGGCGCGGTCGTGTTCGTGCCCCGGTAGGCGAGGACGCGCAGGGTGGCCTTCGCGTAGTCGCTCAGGCCGACCGACACCGTCTGCCCGGCGTCGCTCGCCGTGGCGACCTTCTGCCAGATCGTCGAGACGGCCGTGCCGACGGTCTGGGTGCCGACCTGCTGCCAGCCGGACGGCGGCGTGACGGTCTTGGTCGCGTCGTTGTCGGTGAAGGCGAGCAGCAGCCCGTCTCCGGCCTGCACCGACGACGGGACCGTCACCGTCGCGTTCGTCGTGTTGGCGTTGTAGGCGTCCGTGCCGACGTAGTCGATGCTCGCGGCGTTCGTCTGCACCTGCTGCGACGCCGTGTCCGTGCCGCCGCGGTCATCGGTGACGGTCAGCTTGACCGTGTAGGTGCCCGCCGCGGCGTACGTGTGCTGCGGCGTCGCGCCCGTGCCGGTGGAGCCGTCGCCGAAGTCCCAGGAGTACGACGCGACGGAACCGTCCGGGTCGGAGGATCCCGAGCCGTCGAAGGAGCAGGCGAGGTGGTCGCAGTCGGAGGTGAACGTCGCGGCCGGCGGGCTGTTGGGCTTGCCCGCGTACAGGAAGACGCCCTGGCCGCGCCAGTCGCCGCCGTCCACGACCGTGGGAGTGCCGGAGGGCACCCCGCCGGTGAAGTCCAGGCTCCGCAGCTTCCCGTCCGCCGTGCTGACGTAGTAGAGCTTGCCTCCGGCGGTGAACATGCCGCCGACGGTGCTCCAGTCGACACCGGACAGGTTGCCGCTCGCGGTGATCTCCATGGCCGAGACGGCGTCGCTCTCGGGGTTGAAGCCGCGGTAGTACAGCGCCGACGTGCCCCGTGTGTAGTAGATCCGGCCGTTCGCGAAGAACATGCCCTTGATCGACTTCACCGCGGTGTGCCAGGCGGTGTCGGCGACGATCTGGTCGGACAGGTCGATGGTGTGGGCGGAGCCGAACGCCGAGCCGTCGTACGTGCGCCGGGTGACCGTACCGTCCGAGAAACCCGTGTAGAGGTTGTCGTTGATCATGAAGGCGCCGCGTACGGTGCGCCAGTCGATCCCGCCGGTGCCATCGCTCGTGACGGCGCCCGCGGTGGTGCCGTCGAAGGAGCGGTGCCGCAGGAAGTTCTGGCTTGGCGACCCGCCCGAGTAGATCTCGCCCGGCAGCGTGCCGGTGCTCAGCACCGGCAGTTTCTCGCCGCCCGCGGTCGGGAACAGCGCCAGCTTCTGGTGGGTCTCCCCGCCGGTCTCGTCGGTGTCGCTGGCCATCCACAGGCCCTGTGACGTCGCCAGCAGGTCGAACACGCCGACCCCGCGGGTACGGCCGGGGTTCCACTGGAACGGCATGCCGCTCGCCGGGTCCAGCGCGGTGATGCCCTCGCGCGCGATCGCGCCCGGGCCGGCCGAGTCGCTGCCGAACGGGTTGTTGGTCCAGCGGCCGTGACCGCCGTAGTACACCGCGGACTCGGTGACCTCCACCGCGTACGTCGTGTCGCCGCCCGTCCAGTTCGTCCAGGTGGGCAGGAGGCTCGTGCCGGTGGCCGCGGTCTCCCAGCGGGCCTGCGTGTCGCACATCGTGGACGTGCCGTGCGCCGCCCCGGTGGTGGAGACGACGAAGAATTTCCCGTCCGGAGAGACGTCGATGTCACGCATGTAGGTGTCGAACGACGACGAGCACGCCGCGGCGTACTTGCTCGTCTGCCAGTCGGCCAGCCGCGCCGTGGAGCCGGTCAGGTCGAGCATGACGATCTGCGGCCGCGGCTGGCCGCCGACGGAGGTGAAGTTGCCCACCGCGATCAGCTTGGAGCCGTCCGGGGTGACGTCCATCTTCATGACGTTCGTGGTGCCGCCGGCCTGCGTGCCGGCGAACGCCAGGCTCTGGTAGGTGTCGCGGCGGCCCGTGTCGGGGTTCAACGTGGCGAGCGCGAGTTGCGTGGCGCCGTCGACGAGGTCGAAGTTGCCGGCCACCCACAGCCGCCCGCCGGCCAGCCGCAGGTCCTTGACCCGGGCGTCGAGGTTCGGGGTGAAGCCGGTGTCGGCCTGGCCGGTGTTCACGTCGAGGCGGGCCAGCGACTTGTGCGCGACGCCGTCGATGGTGTTGAACAGGCCGCCCAGATAGATCGACCGGCCGTCGGCGGAGGGCAGGAGCACGCTCACCTCGCCGTCGACGGACGGCTTGAAGTCCGGGTCGATCTTTCCGGTGGTCGCGTTGAAGGCGAGCACCCGGCTGCGGTCGATCACCGTCGACGAGCCGGCCTCCTCCACCTGGGTGAAGTTGCCGCCGATGAAGATGCGGTCGCCGATCTGCACGACCGACTGGACGTCACCGTCGAGGAGGTTCGGGGTGAAGTCGGCCGGGTCGGCGCTGACGATTTCGGCGGGCTGGCCGTCCGCTCGTGCGGGCGGCCCACCTGTCGTGGTGACCAGGCCGGCGGCCAGTAGCAGGCCGGCCCCGCTTGCGATGAGACTGCGAAGGCGCACGTGGCTCTCTCCTGTTCCGCGCGCCCCTCACACGGCCGAGCGGGGGATGGCCGAGTTCGGGAGTTGTTCTCGTGCTCAAGCAGAGTAATGGGGAAAACACCGGTCAATCCCCGGCGCTAAGGTCACCGTCCCGTCTCGGATATCCGTTACGCACCCTTTCCCACGCTTCGTGGCCACGCTGGTTATAGTGCGCTGCCATGGACAGACGTAGGACCGCGAGCTCCGCCGGTCGCGCCTTTCTGGCCTTGCTCACGGCGGCGTCGCTCACGGCGTGCGCGGCCGGCGCCGACGACGAGGCTCCACCGCTGTCGGAGCGGAGCGGCAGCGCGTCCGCCAAGCCGAAGAAGTGCACCGTGTCGGCCGACCTCGTTCCCTCCTGCGGCGCCTGGTGGGGCGTCACCCCGGAGGTCGGCGCACGGCAGGACCCGACCCCCGTGGTGCACCAGTTCGAGCAGCAGATCGGCCGGTCCGTGGACATCTACCACGGCTACCACTCCGGCTCCCAGCTCTTCCCCACCGCGCAGGAGATCGCGCTGACCCGCGAGAAGGGCGCGCGGCGCATGCTCGTCCTGAACTGGAAGCCCGACGCGGGCAAGACGTGGCGGCAGGTGGCGAACGGCGCGGCCGACGCGCAGATCGCCCGTGAGGCGTCCTACCTCAAGGCCCACTTCAGGAAGAAGTTCTGGCTCGTCATCCACCACGAGCCGGAGGAAGAGGTCAAGACCCAGCCGAACTCCGGCTACACCGCGGCCGACTACCGCGCGATGTTCCAGCATGTCGTCAAGAAGTTCCGGGCCGACGGGACGCGCAACGCCCTCTTCACCGTCGTGTTCATGGGCTACACCGGCTACATGGCCAAGCCCTGGTTCAAGGACCTGTACCCGGGCGACTCCTACGTCGACTGGATCGGCTACGACCCGTTCGCCAAGACGAACATCGAGGACTTCTCCCACCTGGTGAACAAGGTCGCCGCGACGCAGGAGGAACTCGGCTTCCCGGGCTTTTACGACTACGCCGAGCGGTACCTGCCCGGCAAACCCCTGATGCTGTCGGAGTGGGCCGTGCTGGGCGACCCGGCGCGCAAGGCCGCGTTCTACCAGACCGTCGGACAGCAGTTCGCGAAGTATCCCCGGATCAAGGCCCTGGCCTACTACGACACCAGGCACGCGGTGAACATGCCGAACGGCGGTGACACCAGCATCGACGCCTCGACCTCGGCCCTGCGAGCCTTCAAGAAACTCGGCAAGCGACCGGAGTTCAACGTACGGCGCTGAGCACGGGCCGCCGCGGGTTAGTCTCTGACTTCCGCAGGCGACATGAGAACAGGGTTCCAGGGTGGGCACAACAAGGGTCGTTCCGGCACGGGTGACGGCGCGGCCGGCCGTGTTGCGGGCCCGGCCCGGCTGGCCACTGGCCGTGATCTTCCTCGGTTTCCCGGTCTGGTGGCTGCTCGGCCTCGGCATGCTGATCTTCCTGATCATGAGCGTGCCCATGGGCGTCTACCTCTACAAGAGGCGTTCTCGCCTGCTGGTCCCGCGCGGGTTCGGCGCCTGGCTGCTCTTCCTCGTCTGGGTGGTGATCGGCGTCGGTGTGCTGTGGGCCGACGCCCCCGGCGCGGTGCCGGGCGGGAGCATGGGCCGCCTGCTCGCCTTCGCCTGGCGCATCGCCTGGTACGTCGCCGCGACGATCGTCCTGCTGTACGTCGCCAACCTCAGCGACGACGAACTCCCCGCCGACCGGGTGGGGCGGCTGCTCGGCTACATGTTCATCGTCACGACCGCGGGCGGGCTGCTCGGCACGTTCGCGCCGCACCTGCAGCTCACCTCTCCGCTGGAGATGGTGCTGCACACCAAGAACACCTTCCTGCTCGACGCGATCCATCCGAAGACCGCCGAGGTCGACACCATCCTCGGGTACGAGCAGGCGCGGCCGATGGCGCCCTTCGCCTACGCCAACACCTGGGGCGCCGCGTACGCCTTCTTCCTGCCGTTCTTCGTCATCACCTGGGTCTGGCGGGCCGGCACGAAGCGCCGGATCGCCGGCATCGTCATCCTCCTCGCCTCCCTGTGGCCGGTGGTCTACTCCCTCGACCGCGGCCTGTGGATCTCGCTCGGCGTCATCGCCTGCTTCTCCGGGCTGAAGATGGTCGCCCGGGGCGGCCGGCGGGCGCTGCGGCTGGCGGTGGCCGGCCTCGTCGTCGGTGGTCTCGTGTTCGCGGTCTCTCCGCTGCCGGGCATGATCGAGGCGCGGATCCACAACCCGCACAGCAACAACCGCCGCACCCTCCTGGCCGAGCAGAGCGTCCGCAGCGCGCTGACCGGCTCGCCGATCGTCGGCTTCGGCACGACGCGCCAGGTCCAGGGCAACCTCAGCTCCCTCACCGGCGGCGACCGGCCGGGCTGCAAGGCCTGCGGCGCGCCCCCGCTCGGCACCCAGGGCCACCTCTGGCTGCTGCTGTTCGCCAACGGCGTCGTCGGCACGGTGGCGTTCGGTGCCTTCTTCCTCACCCGCTTCGCCCGGCACTGGCGCGAACGGTCGGCGTACGGCGTCGCCGGCTGCTGCGTGCTGCTGGCGTTCGGGCTGTTCCTGTTCATCTACGACCTGGTGGAGGTCCCGCTGTACACGGTGATGATCGCGGTCGCGCTGATGTGGCGTGCCCGGCGCGAGGCGGACGCGTGACGGCCTGGACGGACGCGGTCGCCGCGCTGTGGCCGGACGCCGAGGTCCGCTCCGGAGGCGGCACGCCGGCGCTCCGCGAGTTCGCCTTCCTGCCCAGTGCCGAACGGCCCCGGCTGCTCCTGCCCGCCGGGCTGCCCGCCGCCGCCGCGAGCGCGCTGCGGCGCTACAGCCACGACCTCGGCGCGCCGCAGCGGGTCGTCCGCGCCCTGACCGCCACAGGGGTGCGCGCCGGGCTCGCCGACCGCACTCTGCGGCACCGGCTGCACGTCACCGGAGCCGGAGAGTCGATCGAGGATCGGCTGAGCGAGTTGCTGTCGCGGCGCGTGGTGGTCAGCGTCGGGCTCGGCTCCGCCCGCGCCAACCGCAAGCCGATCCTGCACGCGATCACTCCGGACGGCGAGCCGGTGGCGTTCGTCAAGGTCGGCGACACCGCGACCGCGCGCGAGCTGGTCGCGGCCGAGGCCGCCGCCCTCGCCCGGCTCGCCGAGCGGTCGTTCTCCGGTCTGCGGGTCCCGCGGGTGCTGCACCACGGCGACTGGCGCGGCCTGCGGCTGCTGGTGTTGAGCCCGCTGCCCACCGGCGCGGTGTCGTTCCGGTCGCGGCGCCGGGCGCCGGTCGCGGCGATGCGCGAGCTGACCGGCGCGACCCGCCGCGTGCCCCTGGCCTCCACGGCCTTCTGGCGCCGTTTCGGCGACCTGCCGCTCGAAGACACGCGCCAGCGCGAACGGCTGGCCGAGGTGGTCGAACGCATCGGCGCGGCGTACGGCGCGGACGAGCTGGAGTTCGGCGCCTGGCACGGCGACTGGGCTCCGTGGAACATGGCCTGGCACCGCGGCCGGGTCCAGCTGTGGGACTGGGAGCGCTACGACCCGGACGTGCCGGCCGGGCTCGACTACGCGCACTACCGGCTCCAGACGGGCGGCGGGTACGACACCTGGCCGGACCCGGAGCTCCTCGCGCCGTATGGCATGCGCGGACGGGCCGCCGCGATCACCGTCGAGCTGTACCTTCTGGAGCTGGCCCGCCGCTACCTTGGTGACGCGCAGGGCGCGCTGGGTGAGCCGCTGCGGCCCCGAGCGGCCAAGCTCCTCGACCTGCTCCACTCCAACGCCGGGAGGACCGCTTGATCTCGCGACGCGACGCCCCGCAGTGGGTGAAGGAGAGCGGGCGCGCGGTCACCCGCACCGCGGGCCGGCTCAGCGCGGGCGCGCGCATGCTCCCCGACTTCCTCCTCGTCGGCACGCAGCGCGGCGGCACCACCTCGCTGTTCCGCGCGCTCGCCGCGCACCCGGGCGTCGCACAGCCCAACTTCCACAAGGGCGTGCACTTCTTCGACGTGCACTACGCCCGCGGACTGCCCTGGTATCGCGGGCACTTCCCGCTGCGCCGCGGCGACCGGCTCGCGTTCGAGTCGGCCGGCTACTACATGCACCACCCGCTGGCGCCCGAGCGGATCGCCGCGGACCTGCCCGGCGTGAAACTGCTCGTGCTGCTGCGCGACCCGGTCGAGCGTGCCTACTCCGCGCACAAGCACGAGCTGGCGCGCGGGTTCGAGACCGAGCCCTCGTTCGAGCGGGCGCTCGCGCTCGAAGAGGAGCGCCTGGCCGGCGAGGTGGAGCGGATCCGGTCCGAGCCGCACTACCTGAGCCATAGCCACCGGCACCATTCCTACCTCGACCGCGGCCGCTACGCCGACCAGCTCGAGGTGCTGTACCGCCTGTTCGGGCGCGACCGGGTCCACGTGACCTTCGCCGAGGACTTCTTCGCCGAGCCCGAACCCCACTACGACGCGGTGGTCGACTTTCTGGGCCTGCCGCGCTGGCGGCCGGACGCCTTCGAGCGCCACAACGCCCGTCCCGGCTCATCGCTGCCCGACGCGCTGCGCACTCGCCTCACCGAACACTTCGCGCCGCACGACGAAAGGCTGGCGGCCCTGCTGGGCGAGGTCCCGCCGTGGCGTCGCTGACCACGCCGTCGCCAAGCGCGTCGAAAAGGCCGCCGATCGGCGAGTACGACCCGGCGGCCATCGCCCCGCCCGACGAGACCCCGCCGGACGAGGTACGGCTGGGCCGCTACTGGGGCTTCCTGCGCCGGCAGTGGCCGGTGCTGCTCGCCACCGTCGCGCTCGGCGGGGTTCTCGGCATGGTGCGGTCCGCCACCGTGCAGCACACCTACACCTCGACGGTGGAGGTGCTGTGCCCGCCGATCGCGGTGGAGTCCGGCCTGCCGCCGCTGGCCGCCGGGCCGTTCGCGACCGTCGACCAGGCACCCACCCTGGAGACGATGGACACGGAGGCGCAGCTCGCGACCTCCGGAACAGTGCTGGAGCAGCTCAGACACGTCTCCGGCTTCAAGATCCCGACCGATCGGCTCGCCGAGCGCGTGACCGTCTCCGCCGCGCCGTACTCCCGCGTCCTCATCATCGGCGTCCGCGCGAACCGGCCCGGCAACGCGCGGCAGGGCGCCCGGGTGGTCGGCCGCACCTTCGTCAAGGTGCGGAACCGCGTCATCGGCCAGTACCAGACCCGCAACCGGCAGGAGGTCAACCGGCGCGTCGCCCTCCTGAAGGCCGAGCTGAAGGCGCTGCCCCAGGATCCGACCGCGCTGACCCGCATCACGGTCCGCACGCGCCGCCAGGCCATGCAGCGCCAGATCCTGGACGCGCAGAAACAACTGGCCTTCGACGACGTGTTCGCCCAGGTGGTCCGGGCGGCCGACAAGCCGTCCCGGCCCGATGACCCCGGCTCGGACGTCAACCGCACCTCGGGCATGGGCACCGGGCTGCTCGCCGGGCTCGCCATCGGGCTGGTCCGCGACCGGCGGCCCCGCCGGCTGCGGTACGCCCGCGACGTGCGACGGCGTATCCCGGTGCCGGTGCTGAGCGACACCGGCCGGGAGGACCTCGCCGACTCCGGGCGGCGGTTGCGCAATCTGGCCTTCGCCGAAGACGCCCGCACCGTGCTGGTCACCGGCATGCCCGGCGGCACCGCCGACGCCGTCGCGGTCAGCGTGGCCGCCGCGTTCGCGCACGGCGGCGCGCCCACCACCCTGCTGCGGGTCGCGGACGGGCAGCCGCCGATCTACCCCGGCCACGAGCCGCCGGCCGAACCCGACGACGGCCTGGGGTCGTTCCGCGTCGTGGCGCTGGCGATCAACGATGGTGACCGCGGCCTGGCCCAGGCGGTCGAGCGCGCCCACCACGGCAAGGGAGTGGTGGTGATCTCCGGGCCTCCGCTCGACACCGCCGAGGCGGTCACCCTGGCCGCGCTCTCGGACCTGACGCTCGTGACCGTCGCCCTGAAGCTGGTCACCGACCGGCCGCTCATCGCGGCCATCTCTCACCTGGTCAGCGCCGGCGCCCCACCGCGCGGCATCGTGATCACTCATCAGAAGGAGTCGTCGTCGTGAGCGAGCGAAGCGAACAACACGCGCGCCCGGCCACTTCACCGACGAAGGAGGACTTGTGACTGCCGAGCACCCGTCCGTTTCGGTGATCATCGCCACGCATGACCGGCCGCAGCTGCTCGCCAAGGCGATCGAGGCGGTACGCGTACAGGACTACCCGGGACCGGTCGAGTGCGTCGTCGTCTTCGACCAGGCCGAACCGGACACCGCGCTCGCGCGGGAGAATCCGCGGCGCCCGGTCGTGGTGGTCCGCAACGACCGCACTCAGGGGCTCGCCGGGGCACGCAACGCCGGTGCGGCGGCGTCCTCGGGAGAACTGCTGGCCTTCTGCGACGACGATGACGCGTGGCTGCCGGCCAAGCTGCGGCTCCAGGCGGAGCGGCTGGCCGCGACCGGCGCCGACGTCGTGGTGTCGGGCATCCACGTCAGCTACGGCGACAAGACCATCACGAGGGTGCCGCGCCCGGAGGACGTCACGTACGCCGAGCTGCTGCGCCGCCGCGTGATGGAGGCGCACCCGTCCACCGTGGTCGTCCGCCGCGCGGCGTTCCTCGGCAAGATCGGCCTCGTGGACGAGGACATCCCCGGCAGCTACGGCGAGGACTACGACTGGATGCTGCGGGCCGCGGCGGCCGGGCCCATCGCCGTCGTGGCCGAGCCGCTCGTCACCGTCCTGTGGGGCCGGACGTCGCACTTCAACCGCAAGTGGCGCACGATCAGCGACGCGCTGCAGTACCTGCTGCGCAAGCACCCGGCCTTCGCCGACGACCCGCGCGGCCTCGCCCGGGTGCAAGGCCAGATCGCCTTCGCGCACGCCGCGCTGGGCGAGCGGTCCGAGGCGCGTACGTGGGCGCTGCGCACGCTGCGGGGCTCCTGGCGGGAGCGCCGGGCCTACCTCGCGCTGGCGGTCTCGCTGCGCGTGCTCAGCGCCGACCGGGTGCTGCGGCTCGCGCACGCCACCGGCCGTGGCATCTGAGCTTCGGCGCTGAGCGTCAGCGCTGAGCGTCAGCGCCGCCCGGCGAGCAGGTCGGCGACGAGGCCGCCGAACCGCGCGACCGACTCGGCGACGTCACCGCCGTCGGCCACCACCGCGTAGTCGTCCGGCGCGGCGAGCGCGTGATCGACGAGCCCGCGGAAGGCGTCCTCGTCGGCCGCCGTGCTGATGAGACCCTTGGCCGCCATGCGCGCGCAGAAGCGCTGCTGGTGGTCGTCCACGTGCTCGCCCAGGGCCGGGTCGCGGGGGACGACGATCGGGCGGCGGCCGTGGCGGCGGCTCTCGGTGATGGTGGTCGGCCCGCCGTGGCAGACGACCACGGCCGCCTCGTCCAGCAGCGAGGTGAGCGCGGCGTGGTCGAGGTAGGCGACGCCCTCGGCGCGCCGGGGCGGAGCCGAGGTGCCGTGCTGCACGACGCACTGCACGCCCTCGGGCAGCCAGGCGTCCACCCAGCGGATGAGCCGGTCGAAGGGATGGTGGTCGGTGCCGACGGAGACGAAGACCAGCGAACTCACAAAAGGCTCCCGATGACCTGCGCACGGGGGTAGAAGCGGGTCTGTTCTTCCCATTGCACGCAGAACAGGTCGGTGATGGGACGGCAGAGCCTACCGGTGAGCGTCGGGGAGTCGAGCCGGTCGTACACCTCGATGTAGACCGTCGGCACGCGCATCACCTTGGCCACCAGGAAGAACGGGAACGCGACGGCCGCCCCGGTGGAGACGACGACGTGCGGCCTCTCGCGGCGCATGACGCGGACGGCGAGGGCGAAGTTGCGCACCAGGTTGCGGACGTTGCGGGTCGTCGGGTGGTACGCCCACACCGCGTTCTCGCCGTCCAGCTGTGACCGGGCGTCCTCGGTGCCGAACGTGACCCACGTGCGCTCGCGCTCGTGCCACCATGGGCGAAGAGCCAACAACTGGGCAAGGTGACCACCGCTGGAGGCCACGAGAAGGGCGTGCTCCCGGTGCGCCTGATCTCCCGACATGCCGATCAATGTAAATGGAACCTCAAGAGCTGACGACCGATTTGGGAACTGAGGATAGTGTCGTGGCGAGCGCATGACCCTGGGCAGGGGCGTACTTCGAGGGAGACCGGCGGATGGCGGCTGATCAGGATGCACAAGGCCGATTGACGGGGGTGGCGCGTCGCCACCTCCGGCTCATCTGTTCACTGGCGGCAGCCACCACCGTGGTCGGAGTGGCGGGCGGCCTGCTGCTGCCGGCCAGCGCCCAGGCGACCGCGACCGTCCTCGTCAGCCCGCTCGACGGAAACCCCTACTCCACCAACGGCCGGGGCGACGACCTGACGAACCTCCAGTCGGAGGCCGCGCTGGTCCAGGCGGACGCGGTCGAGAAGGTGGTGCGGCAGAAGTTCCGCGCCGGCGACCGCTCGAAGGTGGCGGTGACCGTCCCGCCGAACACCCAGGTCCTGCAGATCACCTACACCGCCTCCAGCGCCACCGCCGCGCGCGACGGCGCCCAGGCGTTCGCCAACGGCTACCTCACCTACCGCTCCCAGCGGGCGCAGAGCCTGCTGAACGACAAGTCCGCCAAGCTCCGCGAGCAGGAGAAGAAGGTCCAGCAGGAGCTCTCCGCGACCACCAAGCGGCTGTCCACCGCGCCCGCGTCCCAGAAGAACTACCTCCAGCAGCGGATCAACGCGTACAACAACCAGCTCGGCGTCATCGACGAGCAGAACAACGACATCGCCGCGACGCCGGTCAACCCGGGTTCGGTCATCACTCCGGCCCAGCCGCCGACCGGCTCCCTCACCACGCGCGCCGCGACGTTCGGCGGTGCCGGGCTCGCCGTCGGCCTGTTCGCCGGCCTGCTCATCGCGCTCGCCCTCGAGCGTTCCGACCGGCGGCTGCGCGACGTCCGTACGGTGCAGCGCCTCGGCGTGCCGGTGCTCAGCACGGTCTCCTCCGCGGGCGGACTGGTGCTCGTCACCGCGCCGAAGAGCCGGGCCGGCGAGGCGTACCGCCGCCTCCGCGCCGCCGTCGTCGCGTCCGTTCAGGACCGCCCGGTCACCCTGCTGGTCACCAGCGCGACCCCGGCGGCCTCGGCGACGCTGACCAGCTCCAACCTGGCCGTCGCGCTCGCGCACGCCGGGTCGGCGACCATCATGGTCGACGCGAGCTTCTCCGAGACCAGCCCGTCGGCCCTGTTCGGGCTCGGCCAGTCCAAGGGCCTGTCCGACGTGCTGATGCGCGGCACCGACCCGACGCAGCTCCTCGTGCACGCCGACTCCCAGCTGCGGCTCCTGCCCCGCGGGCCGGGCGCCGGCGCCGCCGCCGAACGCTTCAGCGGCCCGCGCATGCGCGAGACCGTACGCCTCCTGCGCGACAAGGCCGAGTACATCCTGATCAACGCGCCGAGCGTGCACGACGCGAACGCACAGGCGCTGTGCACGCTGGCCGATGCCGTCCTCATCGTCGTCACGCTCGGCCAGACCACGCGCGCCGACATCGAGCAGGCCTACACCGAGGCCGAGCGTGCGGGCGCCGTCGTGATCGGCACCGTGGTCGAAGACTCCCGCGCCCGCCGCTCCGTCACGGGAGACCGCCCGTCCCGGCCGCCGTCCTCGCACCGCGCCGACGGTCCGGGCACCGCGGTCACCAGGCGTGAGCCCGAATACCGTCCCGGCGCCCCCGGCGCCCCCGGCACCCCCGTCGGTCCGGGCGCCCCGGTCGGCCCCGGCACTCCGGTCGGCCCACGCGAGCCCGACCGCAGGCAGGGCGTGCCGACGGCCGGAAACACGAGCACCACCTCCACCTCACCGGACTGGTCGCGGTTCTCCGGCTCCGAGCCGCCCCAGGAGCCGGCCGACTCCTCCGACTCCACCGAGACCGCCGTACACAAGGCCATCGAGGCATGACGACCCGTTCTGGTACGCGGCCGCCCCGATGACCGCCGAACCCCATCTGTCCCGTCTCGCCCGGGGCGGCGCGCTCAACCTGGCCGGTGCGGTGTCCGCCGGCGTCATGGGCTTCGCGCTGGTCTTCGCGGTCGCGCACGCCTACCCGCAGAAGATCGCCGGTACGTTCTTCGCGGCCAACTCGCTGTTCATCATCTTGAACGCCGTCGCCGGGCTGGGCAGCGACGTCGGCCTGCTGCGCTGGGTGCCGCGGCAGATCGCGCTCGACGACCACGGGTCGGCGCGGCGCACGGTGCCCGTCGCGCTCGTGCCCGTCGTGGCCGTGGCCTGTGTGGCGGGTCTCGCGCTGACCCTGTCCGCTCCGGCGCTGGCCGACGCGCTCGGCGGCGGCCGGATCGTGCCGATGCTGCGCGTCCTGGCGGTCTTCCTGCCGATCGCCGCCGCGCACGACGCCGTGCTCGCCGCGACCCGCGCCCACGGCACGATGCGGCCCACCGTGGCGATCGAGAAGATCTTCCGTCAGGTGGCGCAGGTCGGCGGGGTGCTGGTCGCGTCCCTGTTCACCACCGACCCGGTCGGCCTCGCGCTCGCCTGGGCGCTTCCGTACCTGGTCGGGCTGGTCGTCGCCGTGGTCTGGTACCGGCGCATCGCGGCCCGCCTGCGGCGCGGTCCGGCCGACACCCGGGCGCTGGCGCGGCAGTTCTGGCGCTACACCGCTCCGCGGGCGGTCGCGCAGATCTGTCAGACGGCGCTGCAACGTGCCGACATCGTGCTCATCGCCGCGCTCGCGTCCCCGCGCGACGCCGCGATCTACACCGCGGCCACCCGGTTCATGGTGATCGGGCAGCTCGGCACCCAGGCCGTGCAGCAGGCCATGCAGCCCACGGTCAGCCGGCTGATCGCCCTGGAGGACCGGGAGGCCACGGCCCGGGTCTTCGCCGGCTGCACGACGTGGACGGTCGCGCTCACCTGGCCGGTCCATCTCTCGGTGGCGGCCGCGGCCCCGATCTACCTGTCGCTGTTCGGGTCGGGTTACTCCGGTGCCGGGCAGTCCTCGACGGTCATCCTCGCGCTGGCCATGCTGCTCGCCACGGCGACCGGCCCGGTCGACGTCCTGCTGCTGATGGCCGGGCGCAGCGGATTGAGCCTCGTCAACAGCGCCGCCGCCCTCGTCGTCGATCTGGCGCTGAACGCCCTGCTCATCCCCTGGCTCGGCATCACCGGTGCGGCGATCGCCTGGGCCGCCGCGCTGGCGGTCCGCAATCTCCTGATGCTGGCGCAGGTGTCCCGGCTCTTCGGGATGACTCCGGCCGGGGCCGGCCTCGGCCTGGCCGTCTCCTCCGCGCTGGTCTGCTTCGGCGTGCTCCCGATGTCGGTCCGGCTGGCGTTCGGCACGCCCGCCACGCTGGTGGGCCTGGTCCTGGGAGCCGGCTGCTACGCCGGGCTACTGTGGGCGCAGCGCGACCGTCTCGCGCTCACCGCGTTCGCCGCACTCATACCGGGACGCCGGCGTCATCAGGGGGTAGCCGACAATGCCTGATCCAAGCCGTTCGCGGCCACGCCGCCGGCACACCGCACCGCGCCCGCCCGCTCCCGTGCGGGCATGAGGTCGGCGGTCGCCCTGGTGGTGCTCGCCGGCAACATGGTCGCGACACCTCCGGCCGGTGGCCACCGCCTCATCCTGGGCACCGTCGCGCAGACGCGGCAGGAGGTCCAGCAGCGGGAGCAGGAGGCGGGCCATCACCTGACGGGCATGCGCGTGTTCCGGCGCTGGGGCGAGCCGCTCTTCACCGCCGACCAGCAGTGGGCCAAGAAGACCGGCCATGTCGTGTTCCTGTCGATCAAGTCGCGGCGTACGAACGGCGCGCTGATCAGCTGGCGCGACATCGCCTCCGCGCGGCGGGGCAGCCCGCTGCAGAAGGACATGCTCCGGCAGGCGGCCCAGATCAAGCGGTTCCGCGCGGTCGTCTACGTGGTCTTCAACCACGAGCCCGACGCCAAGACCTCCCGCCCGATGGGCACGCCGGCCGACTTCATCGCGGCCTGGCGTCATCTCGTCGGCACCTATCGCGCCGCCGGAGTGCGCAACGCCCGCTACGTGTGGACGCTGACCGGCCCGGCCTTCGGCGCGAGCGCGGGCAACGGCCTGACCCGCGCGGACACCTACTACCCGGGTGACGCCTACGTCGACGACATCGGCGCCGACACCTACAACTGGAACACCTGCCACTCATCGTCCGGCGCGTGGCAGGGCCCCGCGGAGCTGCTCGAACCCCAGCGGAGGTTCGGCCTCCGGCACCCGGGCAAGGGCCTCATGCTGCTCGAATGGGGCACGGTGGAGGACCGGGCCCGGCCGGACCACAAGGGCGAGTGGATGCAGAACCTGACCCGCCTGCTCGCCACCCCCGCCTACCGGCAGTACCGCGCGGTCCTGCACTGGGACGATCGGTTCACCAAGCTGATGGCCGGCACGACGTGCGACTTCGACAACCGCACGTCGGCCGGGGCGCAGTCCGCCTGGCGGGCGATGGCGGCGGCCCCGGTGTTCTCCGCGCGGTCGGCCTGCGACATCGGCGACTGCCCGGCCCGGCGCCGGCGCTCACGGTCGGCGTACGTGCTGGCCGCGGTCGCGGCGGCGACCGTCCTGGCCGGCCTGGTCACCGTCGGGCTCCGCAGGCGGTCGGTGCGTCACGTGCGAGCGCGGCCGGCGTCGCCGGTGAAGTAGCCGTAGCGGGCGAGCAGGGGCAGGGTCAGACCGGTCACCAGCCGCCGCCGGGTGCCGTTCAGCCGCGTCCGCCACGCCTCGTCCGCGCGCAGCTCGACCCGGCCGGTGCGGAACCTCATGGGGTTGCCGGCCACCTGGTGGTTCGGGCTGAGGCGCACGGCCACGTCCCCGTCGAAGGGCAGCGGAACCGTCGGCTCCAGCCCGGCGAAGACCGCGATCTCGCGTACGGTCTCGGCGGGCGCGCGCATGAAGTCCTCATAGCGCACGCGGAGTGTCGGAACGCCCCGCCGGGCGAGCGCCCCGAACCCGAGGTTCTGCGCGTCCCAGTGCAGAGCGGTCTTCCCGGCGGACCAGCGGGCCATGTACGCGCCCTCGGCGGAGCCGTCGACCGCCTCCGGCCGGGCGACGGTCTTGGACCATGAGTACGCGACCGCGCGCGCGTCGCGTACGACGTGCAGGACACGCAGATCGATCGCCTCGGACCAGCGCAGGCAGGAGGCGAGGGAGACGTGCTTGCTCGAGTCCACCACGACGTCACACCCGCTCACGTCCTGGACGGCCTCGTACAGGCGCCGGTACACGTCGTCGTGGTCGGCGACCCGCCGCCGCAGTCCGGCGCCGAGAGCCGGCCCGGCCAGCAGGGGAACGAAACGGGTGCGGTCGACCGAGTCCTTCAGCGCCTGGAACGCCGCGATGTCCATCTTCGGCCAGCCACCGAAGGCGGCGTCCCCGACACGTCGCCAGAACTCGCATTGGGAGAACGGCGCGCCGCAACCGCATCGCTCGTCGTCGACCAGCCCGCGCTGCCACAGATGGACGATCTCCCCGATCCCGCAGACGCCCGGCAGCTCGCACAGGATCCGTTCGAGGAGCGTGGAGCCGCTGCGCCCCAGCCCGCCGATGAACAGGACGCGAGGACCGGTTCTGCCCGCCATTGAGAAGTCTCCAAGGATCGTCATGCTGATCGCCCCGCCCGCGGCGCGGCGCCGGGGTCCGCTCAGCGTATCCGTGCGGCGGCGGGTTTCGGCTCCTCACGTCCTTACGGGCCCGAGCATCGCTAAGCTCATTCTCTGCCGCAGAATCGACCAGGAGTTGACCCCCCTATGGACATCCGCGTACGCCGCGCCCTGTTGCCCGCCGTGCTGGCGGCCGCTCTTCTGCTCCTCGCGGGCTGGCACGCCGTACCCGCCCACGCGGTGAGCATCGATCCCGAGCTCGTCGCGGAATCCGTCTCCGAGGACGGCTACTACGTCGACTCCAGCGCGTCCTATCTCAAGTCCGACGCCGACCTCGACAAGCTGCGCGCCGCCATCGAGAGCGCGGGCCGCGCGGGCGTCGTCGTCCTGCCCGCCGGCACCTCCACCGCGCCGGTGATCAGCCGGCTGAGGCAGGAGCCGAACCGCACCTACCTCATCCTCACCGGCACGCGCCTGCAGGCCTTCTCCAACGCCCTGCCGAGCTCAAAGGTCAACGGCCTGCTCTCCCGCGCCAGGAAGGCGGGCAACCCCAAGTCCGAGGTGCTGACCTTCCTGGATCTCATGAGCGGCAAGCACCCGACCGTCAACCCGCGCAAGAAGGCCGTCGCGCAGCCCAGCACGGACGCATCGGCCGGTGGCGCGACCGACCAGCCCAGCACCACGCCGGTCGCCGCGGCCAAGAAGGACTCCGGCGGCAACGGCGTGCTCTACGGCATCGTCGGCGTCGTCGTCGTGCTCGTCCTGGCCATCGGCGGGTTCCTCCTGTGGCGCCGCAAGCAGGGTTCCTCCGGGGGCCCGGGCCCGGACGCCCCCGCGGCGATCTGACCGGCCGGCACAGGCCTCGGGGCCGCGGACCGATCGCGGTTCGCGGCCCATCACGGGTTCATGGCATGATGAGCGCGTCAGCCCGCGCTGAGGAGAGGAGGTGGCCCGATGCTCGCCGTTCGTGACATCCGGGCGTTCCTCCTCGTCGCCTCCACCCGCTGACGACCGCCGGGGAGACGCCCTCCGATCCTGAGGATTCGAGGACTCATGTCCGTCTCTCCCTTCCGCGTCGACGTCTCCGATGACGTGCTCGCGGATCTGCGTGACCGCATTCGCCGTACACGCTTCACTCCTGCGTCCAGCCCCGAGCCGTGGGCCGCGGGCACCGACCCGGACTACCTGCGATCGCTGCTGGAGCACTGGGCCGACGGCTTCGACTGGCGCAAGGCCGAGGAGGAGCTCAACCGCCTGCCGCACCACCGGGCCGACCTCGGCGGGCAGCGCATCCACTTCGTGCACGTACGCGCGGCGGGCGGGCGGCCCGCGCTGCCGCTGATCCTGACGCACGGCTGGCCGAGCAGCTTCGTGGAGATGCTGCCGCTCGTGCCGCTGCTGACCGACCCGGCACGCTTCGGCGGCGACCCGGCCGACGCGTTCGACGTGGTCATCCCCTCGCTGCCCGGCTTCCTGTTCTCCGACCTGCCGCCAGGTCGTCCCATGACCGAGCGGAGCGAGGGAATCAAAAGACATGCCCCTGTGGTCACTCCTCCCGACGGAGGAGGGCTCATGACCCGTCAGACGACGGCGGAGACCTGGCACCGGCTGATGACCGAGGAACTCGGGTACGCCCGGTACGGCGCCTTCGGCGGCGACATCGGCGGCGGCGTGACGAACTGGCTCGCTGCCCTCCATCCCGAGAGTGTCGTCGGGATCCATCTCATCCATCCCAGCGCGCCGGCGGACCAGGACGACCTCACCGACGCCGAACGCGCGTGGGCGGAGGCCCTGGACGCCTTCGACGAGAAGGACCGCGGCTACAGCGAGATCATGTGCACCCGTCCGGACACGATCGCGGCGGCGCTGCAGGACTCCCCCGCCGGGCTGGCCGCCTGGATCGTGGACAAGTACCGCGACTGGAGCGACTGCGGCGGCGACCTGGACAGCCGGTTCGACCGCGACGACCTCCTGACCGTCCTCACGCTGTACTGGGCGACCGGCACCATCGGCTCGTCGTTCCGCCAGTATTACGACTGGTTCGCCACGCCCGCCCGGCCGGTCGTCACGGTGCCCACCGGAGTGACGATGAGCGCCGAGCCGGTCTTCCGTGACATGCCGCGGTCGTTGGCCGAGCGTGGCTACGCCGACCTGCGGCAGTGGCGGGGCCCGACCGTGGGCGGCCACTTCATGCCGATGGAGGAGCCCGCGCTCCTCGCCGGGGACCTGCGCACCCTCTTCCGCTCGCTGCGCTGATCTCCATGACCGCCCGGTGGCGATCGTCACCGGGTGGTCAGCCGGTCGCCGAGTTCGCTACGGCGGTACAGGACCTGCCGTCCGTCGCGGGCCCGGGTGACCAGGCCCGTGGCGTACAGCACGCGCAGGTGCTGGGACACGGCGCTCGGGGTGACGCGGAGGCGACGGGCGATCTCCACCGTGGGCAGCGGTTCTTCGAGCAGCCCGAGCAGCCGCGCCCTCGGCCTGCCGATGAGCGAGGCGAGAGCTGTCGCGTCGGCGGGAGGGGGCGTGGCCCACAGCGTCGCCACCCCGCGGCTGGGATAGGCCAGCATCGGCGGCTCCTCGGGGCTCACCGGCGGCGCGGGCTTGTGGGAGAAGACGGACGGCACCAGCAGCAGTCCCCGTCCCGCGGCCGTGACCCGGTGCCGGCTGATCATCTTGTCGATGTGCAGCACTCCGTCGTCCCAGCGCAGGTTCGGGTGCATGTCGGCGAACAGCAGCCGCGCGCCGCCGAGGGCCAGTCGCCGCGCACGGTAGGTCATGTCGGCCTCCAGCACGAGCCGCATCCGCGGCCAGGCGGGCTCGACGGCGAGTTCCCAGTACCGCTGGACGAGGTCGCAGATGGCGTCGCAGAGCCCGGCGACGCGCTCCTCACCGGCCGTAACCTCGCGCAGGGCGGCGGGGACCGGATCCGGCGCGTGTGCGGCGAGCAGGTCGCGGCGGACCAGGCCAGGGCCGGTCCGGCGGACGACGGCCAGTTCGTCCTCGAACGCCGCGGCGAAGGTGACCGGTCGCGGGGTGAGGAAGTCGGGCAGGGTGCGGCGCGGGCCGACCAGGGACATCAGCAGCTCGGTGTCGAGCGCGCCGATCCGGCCGAGGACGGACCGCCGCCAGGGCAGGTGCAGCGCGGACAGGCTCGGATCGCGGAGCACGCGGAGGCTGAGCACGGTCTCGTGCAGGGGTGAGAGGGCGAACCGGGTGTCGGCGAGGTCCTCGACGCCCAGCACAAAGCTGATCATTAAGTCATACGCTACATCGATTGGCGGCGGGACGCCGGTGCCGTGGACTTCGCTCCATGACCGTTACCGATCGACGTCCGGCGGCCGTGCCGGACGAGGACCTCGCGGAGGTCCGGCCGAGCCGCCGCATGATCCTGCTCCTGGCCCTCACCTGCGGAGTGGCCGTCGGCAACATCTACTTCCCGCAGGCGATCAGCCCGTCGGTCGCCGCCGGCCTGCACATCGGCGCCGGCTCGGCCGCTCTGGTCGTGACCGCGACGCAGTTCGGCTACGCGGCCGGGATCTTCCTGCTCGTCCCGCTCGGCGACCGGCTCCCCCACCGCGGCCTGGTCGTCGCCCTGCTCGGCCTCACCGGGACGGGACTGCTCGGCGCGAGCGCCGCGCCCGCCCTTCCCCCACTCGCCGGCGCGAGTGCTCTCATCGGCCTCGCGACGGTGGTGGCCCCGATCATCGGTCCGATGGCCGCCGGACTGGTACCCGAGGACCGACGCGGAGTGGTCAGCGGCACCCTCCTGAGCGGCTCCATCGGCGGCATGCTGCTCTCCCGCACGATGGGCGGGGCGCTGGGCGAGTGGCTGGGCTGGCGGGCCCCGTACCTGCTGGCCGCCGCGCTCTCCCTGACCCTTGCGGCGGTCCTCGCCCGGACGCTGCCGCGGACGTCCCCGCCGTCGGGGCAGCGGTACCCGGCGCTCCTGTCCGCGTCGCTGCGCCTGTTGCGCGACGAGCCGGAGCTCCGCCGGTCCTGCTTCTACCAGGCCACGATCTTCGCCGGGTTCTCGGCCGTCTGGACCGGCGTCGCGCTCCTGCTGACCGGCCCGGCGTACGGCCTGAGCATCCGGGCGGTCGGAGCGCTCGCCCTGGTCAACGCCGGGACCATGGTCTGCACGCCGATCGCGGGACGCCTGGCCGACCGCCACGGGCCCGACGCGGTCAACCTCGTGTGCATGGTCGGCGTCATCGTCTCGGCTCTCGTCCTCGCGGGCGGCGCCCGGGGCGGGACGGCCGGCCTCACGGCACTCGTGCTGGGCTCACTGCTGCTCGACGTCGCCATGCAGTCCGGGATGGTCGCCAACCAGGTACGGAACTACGCCCTGCGGCCCGAGGCCAGGAGCAGGGTCAACACGGCGTACATGACCTGCGCCTACCTCGGCGGCAGCGTGGGCTCCTGGCTCGGCGCCCGCGCGTACGGCCGGTTCGGATGGTGGGGCGTCTGCGGGCTCGCCGCGCTGCTCGCCGTACTCGCCCTGGTCCGTCACGTCGCGGCGCCGCGCACCCGCGGATCCGGGCGCGGCGACGGCGTGGAAGGATCGAAACGTCCCACGATGTCGACCGCCGGTCACCCGGCGGAGGTGAGGTTCGATGTCCCCGAAGATCGCGACCGCTGACCGGGTCGACCGCGACGCGCTGCTCGACTTCCTCCGCCCGCGCCACCACGGACTGCTCGCCACGACCCGCTCCAGCGGGCGCCCGCAGCTGTCCCCGGTGTCCTGCGGGGTCGACGGTGAGGGCCGCATCCTCGTCTCCACCTACCCCGAACGCGCCAAGGCCCGCAACGCCCGCCGCGACGAGCGGGTCTCCATCTGCGTGCTGTCCGACGACTGGAACGGTCCGTACGTCCAGGTCGACGGCCGTGCCGAGGTGCTCGACATGCCCGAGGCCGAGGACGACTTCGTCGAGTACTACCGGTGCATCGCCGGCGAACACCCCGACTGGGACGAATACCGCCAGGCGATGCACCGCCAGAACAAGTCGCTGATCCGCATCACCATCGAGTCATGGGGCCCGATCGCCACCGGAGGCTTCCCGCCCGGCCGCGTGTAGACGTCCGCGGCGGATCGGACCGAGCGGTCTCCGGGGACGTGTGTTCCCGCTACCCGCAGGTCTTCGCGGCCGGGGGCAGATCTTGACCTCGGGATGGCGCGACGACGGCCTGTCCAGCAGCGGCTGCGGCTGGTGCCGCAGATGCCGGTCGAAGAACGCGCCGACGTAGGCGCGGGCGGCCTCCAGGGCACGGGCTCCCGACAGGTCGGGGTTGTGGTGAACGCCGAGCTGCTCGACCCGCAGCAGATCATTGGTGAGGGACGCGTGCTCCGCGCCGGACACCACGAGCCAGCGCCGCCATCCGGTTACGAGCTTCGTACGCGCGAGTCCGTCAGCAGGGCCTCGACGGCGCCCGCGCCTCCCACGGAGTGGCCCGCCATGGCGATCCGGGACGGGTCGATCAGCGCGGAGCCCTTCCACTTCGGATGCGGCCCGATCAGTTCGTCGAGCGACACGTCGGCCGCCCGCGTCCGCATCAGTTTCTGGCTGAACTCCTCGCCCTTGCCGGCCTCGCAGGCGACGCACGTGGTGACCGGCCGTCGGGGAAGGCCGTGGCGAGGCTCTCGTACGTCTGGTCGATGCCGACCACCGCGTAGCCGTGGGCGACTGGGGCAGCGGGTGGCCACCCCTTTCGGGGGACGCCACGGGCGTGCAGGTTTCCGCGGGCACGCTGATGCGCCGCACGACGTGCCCGGAGGCGTCGATCGTCTCGCAGGTCTCGACGGAGCGGTCCGAGTGCGGCGAGCGTCGAGTCGGTGAGCGTCCGGGTCACGAACGTCCCGATGCCCGGGCGCGGGGCCACCAGCCCCTGGGGTTCCAGCTCCCGGCAGGCCTTGAGCACGGTGTTCGGGTTGATCGCCAGCTGGGCGACGACCTCCTTGACCGTGGGCAGCCGGTCGCCCTCCCGAAGCAGTCCCAGGCGCAGTGCAGGGCGCACCTGCTGCACGAGCTGCTGGTACGGCGACGTCAGTGATCGCCGGAGAGTGTTCGGCCCGGACCTGGCCGATGGCGGAACCGAGGCGGCCGCGTTTCAGCGTGCCGCATGGTCATGGCAGGTCCGGGCCTGGTTGACCGCTCAGCGCGCGGTCAGCGGCTCTCCATGATCATGCCGGCGGCGACGGTCGCGTTCGTCGCCTCGTCGATCAGGATGAAACCGCCGGTGTCGCGGTTGCGGCCGTACGCGTCGGCGAACAGCGGCTGGGTGACCCGCAGCGTCACCCGGCCGATCTCGTTGAGCTCCAGGCGCTCGGCGTCCTCGTGCCGGTGCAGGGTGTTCACGTCGAGCCGGTAGTGCAGGTCGCGCACCATCACCCGGGCCGTACGGGTCGTGTGCTTGATGACGAGCTTGCTCCGCGGCGTCAGGGTCCGCTCGTCGGACATCCAGCAGATCATCGCGTCGACGTCCTGCGTGACCTGCGGCTTGTTGTGCGGCCGGCAGATCATGTCGCCGCGGGAGATGTCGATGTCGTCCTCGAGCAGCAGCGTCACCGACATCGGCGGGTAGGCCTCGTCGATCGGGCCGCCCGCGGTGTCGATCCGCTTGATCCGCGTGGTCAGCCCCGACGGCAGGTGCATGACCTCGTCGCCCGGCTTGAGCACGCCGCCCGCGACCTGCCCGGCGTACCCGCGGTAGTCGTGCAGCTCGGGGTCGGTGGAGGCCTGGGGGCGGATGACGTACTGCACCGGGAACCGCACGTCGATCAGGTTGCGGTCGGAGGCGATGTGGAGGTTCTCCAGGTGGTGCAGCAGCGACGGCCCGTCGTACCACGGGGTGTTCGCCGACCGCTCGACCACGTTGTCGCCGTGCAGCGCGGAGATCGGGATGAACGTCAGGTCGCCGACCGACAGCTTGGCCGCGAACGAGGTGAACTCGTCCTTGATCCGCTCGAAGGTCTCCTGGTCGTAGTCGATCAGATCCATCTTGTTGACCGCGAGCACCAGGTGCGGGACGCGCAGCAGCGTGGTGAGGAACGCGTGGCGCCGCGACTGCTCCAGCAGGCCCTTCCGTGCGTCGATCAGGATGATCGCCAGGTCGGCCGTTGACGCGCCGGTCACCATGTTCCGGGTGTACTGGATGTGCCCCGGAGTGTCGGCGATGATGAACTTCCGCCGCGGCGTGGCGAAGTAGCGGTACGCCACGTCGATCGTGATGCCCTGCTCGCGCTCGGCGCGCAGGCCGTCGGTGAGCAGCGCGAGGTTGGTGTACTCCTCGCCGCGGTCGCGGCTGCTGCGCTCGACCGCCTCGATCTGGTCCTCGAAGATCGACTTGGAGTCGTACAGCAACCGCCCGATGAGCGTCGACTTGCCGTCGTCCACCGACCCCGCGGTGGCGAGCCGAAGAATGTCCATGCTCATTGGTCCCTCAACCGCTCCTCACTCGCTCCGCGTCCGGCTTGCTCCGCGGCGCCGCACACTGCGCTCGCTCGTCGGGATCGGTCCATGCTCATTGGTCCCTCAACCGCTCCTCACTCGCTCCGCGTCCGGCTTGCTCCGCGGCGCCGCACACTGCGCTCGCTCGTCGGGATCGGTCCATGCTCATGGTTAGAAGTACCCCTCGCGCTTGCGGTCCTCCATGGCGGCCTCGCTCGTGCGGTCGTCGGCGCGGGTCTGGCCGCGCTCGGTGATCCGCGTCGCGGCGATCTCGGTGATCACCTCGTCGAGGCCGGTCGCGGTCGACTCGACGGCACCGGTGCAGCTCATGTCGCCGACCGTGCGGTAGCGGACCATGGCCTCGAAGGGCGGCTCGTCGTCGCCGCGATTGGAGTACGGGCTGTCGGCGAGGAGCATGCCGTCGCGTTCGAACACCGTGCGGGTGTGGGCGAAGTAGATGGAGGGGATCTCCAGCTCCTCGCGCTTGATGTAGTCCCAGATGTCCAGCTCGGTCCAGTTGGACAGCGGGAACACCCGGATGTGCTCACCTTGGCGGATGCGGGTGTTGTACAGGCTCCACAGCTCGGGCCGCTGGTTCTTGGGGTCCCACTGGCCGAAGTCGTCGCGGAAGGAGAAGACGCGTTCTTTGGCGCGGGCCTTCTCCTCGTCGCGCCGGGCGCCGCCGAACGCGGCGTCGAAGCGGTGCTCCTCGATGGCGTCCAGCAGTGTCGTGGTCTGCAGGCGGTTGCGGCTCGCCCGGCGTCCGGTCTCCTCCACGACGCGGCCCTTGTCGATCGACTCCTGCACCGAGGCGATGACGATGCGGATGCCGAGTTCGCTCACCCGGCGGTCGCGGAACTCGATGACCTCAGGGAAGTTGTGGCCGGTGTCGACGTGCATCAGCGGGAAGGGGATGCGGGCCGGCCAGAAGGCCTTCTCGGCGAGGCGCAGCATGACGACGCTGTCCTTGCCTCCGGAGAAGAGCAGGACGGGTCGTTCGAACTCGGCCGCGACCTCGCGGAAGATGTGGATCGACTCCGCTTCGAGTACGTCGAGCTGGGACGTCCGATAGTCACGGGCGTCAGCTGTGCTGCGCTGCATCGCGTTAACACTCCCGGGTCGGTTCGTTACAGGACCGCCCGGATGCCGGCGAGCAGCGTTGGCGCCAGTTCCGGGTGGCAGACCAGAATATCTGGCAGGTTGGTGTCCTCTTGGTTGTAGGTCAGCGGTGACCCGTCGATCCGCGAGGCGTGGGCGCCGACCGCGTGAGCGACGGCGACCGGGGCGGCGGAGTCCCATTCGTACTGTCCGCCGGCGTGGACGTAGGCGTCGACGTCGCCGAGCAGCACCGCCGCGACCTTCGCTCCGGCCGATCCGAGCGGCACCAGTTCGACCTCGGCGTCGAGGTGCTCGGCGAGGCGCGTGGTGAACTCCGGCGGCCGGCTGCGGCTCACCGCCACCCGGATGTGCCCGGTGTCGACGCTCGGAAGCTCGAAGGGCTCGGCGGTCGAGAGCGTACGGCCCTGCGAGGGAAGTGCGACCGCGCCCGCCGCGAGCCCGCCGGCCGCGCCCTCGTCACGCTGCCAGAGCGCGACGTGGACCGCCCAGTCTCCGCGCCCCTCCTCGGCGTACTCCCGCGTGCCGTCGAGCGGGTCGACGATCCACACTCTTTCCGCGTCGAGGCGCGACAGCTCGTCCTTGCCCTCCTCGCTGAGCACGGAGTCGCCGGGGCGCTGTCGCGCGAGCGCTTCGGTCAGGTAGACGTGGGACTCGCGGTCACCGGCGTCGCGCAGGGCCTTGAGGTCACCGAAACCGCGGTCGGCGCGCAGCCGGAGCAGCAGCGCACCCGCCTCGGTCGCGAGATCACGGGCGAGGGCATGATCGTCGTGCGTCACGTACTTCTCTCTACGTCAGTAGGCGCCGGAGCCTCGGGCCACCGCGGACCAGGTCTTCCACAGGATCTGCAAGTCGAGGGTGAGGGACCAGTTCTCGACATAACGCAGGTCCAGGCGGACCGATTCCTCCCACGATAGATCAGAGCGCCCGCTCACCTGCCACAGACCGGTCATGCCCGGGCGTACGACGAGCCGGCGGCGTACGTCGTCACCATACTGGGCGACCTCATCGGGAAGCGGAGGGCGGGGGCCCACGAGCGACATGTCACCGCGCAGCACGTTGATCAGCTGGGGCAGCTCGTCGAGGGAATAGCGGCGCAGCCAGCCGCCCGTACGGGTGATCCGCGGGTCGTTTCTGATCTTGAAAAGGACGCCGTCGTGGTCGTTGTACTGCACCAGGGCGGCCTTGCGGCGCTCGGCGTCGGGAACCATCGTGCGGAACTTCAACACCGTGAACTCACGGCCGTCACGGCCGACCCGCACCTGCCGGAACAGCGCCGGGCCCTTGCTGTCAAGGCGGATCGCGACCGCGATGCAGGCCAGCACGGGACACAGGAAGATGAGCGCGAGACCCGCGCCGACGCGGTCGAAGGCGCTCTTGGCCAGGCGGCGCCCGCCGGACAGCTCGGGGTGCTCCACGTGCAGGAGCGGCAGGCCCGCCACCGGGCGGATCGAGGTGCGCGGGCCGGCGACCTCCATCAGCGCGGGCGCCACGACGAGGTCGACGGCGTCCTTCTCGAGCTGCCAGGCGAGCCTGCGCAGCGCCACGCCGTCGAGCTCGGGGCAGGCCAGCACGGCGACCGTACAGGCGTGGATGCGTTCGACCACGGCCGCGACCTGGGTGAAGTCACCGGCGACCGGCACGCCCTCGACCTCGGTGACGGCGTCATCGCCCGTGGTGAGCATCGCCGGCAGGCACGCGGCGGCGATCTCCATACCGTGGAAGGGCTCGCGCCGGAGCTGGCGGATCAGGTCGGCGACGGCGGCCCGGTGGCCGACGACCACGACGCGTCGCATGTACTCGCCGGCCTTGCGCCGCCGGTGCAGCCGCTTGCGCAGCTGGTAGCGGCCGTACAGGTCGAAGCCGGTGGTGAGGGGCAGCGCCGCGATCACGTAGCCGCGCGCCACCTCGGTCTTCGTGGCGTACGCGAGGATGGCGACGCTCGCGGTCAGGGCGAAGCCGGACTGCAGGATCCGGCGGAACTCCTCCGGCCCCACGCCGAACATCGGCTGTTCGTAGCCCCGGGCCAGGGCGAGCGCGCCGGTCCACAGGAACGGGAGGGCGAAGCTGAGTTCGATGTAGGGGGTGCTCCACGGGTCGCCGAAGGAGGAGAAGCGGAACCGGATCATGAAGGCGATCAAGCCTCCGAGCAGCGCGGCGACGAAGTCGAGGCCGAAGGCCTGCCGCGCATAGCGCGATGTCCAAGCCGCGACCTGTTCCCTGCTACCGCCCATGGGCCGAGCCCTTGGCCGCGCCTCTTCGACGACCGCCATTTCACCCCTCGCCGAACGTCACTTTCGCCTGATACTGATGCATGACGCTCGTTAGCCACCTGAGGTTCACGAGTTCGTCCTCGGTGTGGCACATATCCTAGAGTTCGCCCCTGCCGCTGGAGGGGACATCGCCACCTTCGGCCACCTCAGTCCCGCCGGACCTCAGGGTTCGCCGTGGAAGGTGTTCTGCGCCCGCTCCAGGCCCTGCGTGATGAGCGCCTCGACGGCATCCGCGGCTCGCTCGGCGTTGAGGTCCAGTTCCTTGCGCTCGGCGGCGGAAAAGTCGCGCAGGACGAACGCCGCGGCGTCCATCCGGCCCGGAGGCCGTCCGATGCCGAACCGCACGCGCAGATAGTCACGCCCGCCCATGCTCTTGGTGATCGAGCGCAGGCCGTTGTGGCCGTTGTCGCCGCCGCCCCGCTTCAGGCGCAGCGTCCCGTACGGGATGTCGAGTTCGTCGTGGACGATGACGAGCCGCTCAAGCGGGATCTTGTAGAAGTCGCAGAGGGCCTTGACCGGTCCGCCGGACTCGTTCATGTACGACCGTGGCTTGGCGAGCACCACCCGGTGGCCGGCGAGCCGTCCTTCGACGACGTCGGCACGCGCGCGGTGGGACTTGAACCGGCCGCCGGCCGTGCCGGCCAGGACGTCGAGCACCATGAAGCCGGCGTTGTGCCGGTTGCCGGCGTAGCCGGGGCCGGGGTTGCCCAGCCCGACCACGAGCCACGGCTCGTCCGAGGCCATCGTTCCTCCGCAGGTGAAAACGCGAAAGGCGCCCCCGGAGAGGCGCCCGTCGCACTCGTGAGCCTGAGAACCCCCGGGGGCTCTTACTCCTCGCCGCCCTCGGGCGTGGCCTCGGCAGCGCTCTCGCCCTCGGCGCCGCCCTCGGCCGCCTCGCCCTCGCCGAGCTCGGCCTCCCGCTGCGCGGCGGTCGGCGCGGCGATGACGTGGAGGACGAGCGTGTCCTCCTCGGCGTCGAGCGTCGCGCCGCTCGGGAGCGGGAGGTCCTTGGCGAGCAGCTGGTCGCCGATGGCCATGCCCTCGACGTTGACCTCGATCGCCTGCGGGATGTGGGTGGCCTCGGCCTCGAGTGACACCTGGACGAGCTGCTGGTCGAGCATGCCGTCCGGCGCGACCTCACCGGTCACCTGGACCGGCACCTCGACGGTGACCTTCTCGCCGCGCTTGACGACGAGCAGGTCGACATGCTCCAGGAAGCCCTTCAGAGGGTCACGCTGGACGTCCTTGGGCAGAGCCAGCTCGTCGCCGCCGTCGAGCCCCTGGAGGCGCAGCAGCGCGTTCGGGGTCTTCAGCGCGAGCATCAGCTCGTGGCCCGGCAGCGTGATGTGACGGGGGTCGGTGCCGTGGCCGTACAAGACGGCGGGCACCTTGCCGGCCCTGCGAGTGCGCCGCGCGGGGCCCTTGCCGAACTCGGTGCGGGGCTCGGCGGCGATGCGTACCTCGGACACGGCAAAACTCCTCGTTGGATCAAGCTAGTCAGTGCTACGTCGACGGGATCAGTCGAAATGTCGGTGCTCCGAGCGGCAGCGGACCGGGTCTGGTCGGCCGCGCGACACAGCGTCGGACGCACACGGTCAACCAAGTCTAGCCGATCGTCCTTCCCATTCGTGCCGGGAGGCGATCGTTGTCAGCTGTGGCCGCCGAAGAGGCTGGTCACGGACCCGTCGCTGAACACCTCGTTGATCGCTCGGGCGATCAGCGGGGCGATCGAGAGCACCGTGAGCTTGTCGAACCGCTTGTTGTCCGGGATCGGCAGCGTGTTGGTGAGGACCACCTCGGAGATCCGGGAGTTCTTCAGCTTGTCCACCGCCGGGCCGGACAGCACACCGTGCGTGGCGGCGACGACCACGCGGGCCGCGCCCTCCTCGAACAGCGCCTCGGACGCCTTCACGATCGTGCCGCCGGTGTCGATCATGTCGTCGACGACCACGCACGTACGGCCCTCGACCTCGCCGACGACGTCGAAGACCTTGACCTCGTTGGCCACGTCGGGGTCGCGGCGCTTGTGGATGATCGCCATCGGACAGCCGCCGAGCTCGTCGCTCCAGCGCTCGGCCACGCGCACCCGCCCGGCGTCGGGCGCCACGACGGACACCCCGTCGGTGTCGAGCTTCTCCTTGATGTAGGCGGTGAGCAGTGGCAGCGCGAACAGGTGGTCCACCGGGCCGTCGAAGAAGCCCTGGATCTGCGCGGTGTGCAGGTCGACCGCCATCAGCCGGTCGGCGCCCGCGGTCTTGAACAGGTCCGCCATCAGCCGCGCGGAGATCGGCTCACGGCCGCGGTGCTTCTTGTCCTGCCGGGCGTAGCCGAAGAACGGGGCGACCACGGTGATCCGCTTGGCCGACGCGCGCTTCAGCGCGTCCACCATGATCAGCTGTTCCATGATCCACTGGTTGATCGGCGCGGTGTGGCTCTGCAGGACGAACGCGTCGGACCCGCGGACCGACTCGTTGAAGCGGACGAACGTCTCGCCGTTCGCGAAGTCGTACGCCGACGTGGGGGTCGGCTCGACGCCGAGCGCCTCGGCCACCTCCTCGGCCAGCTCGGGGTAGGCGCGGCCGGAGAAGAGCATCAGCTTCTTCTCACCCGTCGTTTTGATGCCGGTCACGGGGTCAGTCTCCTTGCTCTGCTCGTTCTTGCGCGCGTCTCGCGGCCTCCGCGGCCGGAGTACCCGGCCGCTTGCGCTCGACCCACCCCTCGACGTTGCGCTGGCGGGCCCGGGCGACCGCCATCGCGCCGGGGGGAACGTCACCGGTGATCACCGAACCGGCGGCGGTGTAGGCGCCGTCGCCGATGCGCACCGGCGCGACGAGCATGTTGTCGCTGCCCACTTTCACGTGGTCGCCGACGACGCTCTTGCGCTTCTCGACGCCGTCGTAGTTGACGAAGACGCAGGCCGCGCCGATGTTGGAGCCCGCGCCGATCTCGGCGTCGCCGACGTACGTCAGGTGCGGCACCTTCGTGCCCTCACCCACCACGGCGTTCTTCATCTCGACGTACGTGCCCGCCTTGGCGCCGCGGGCGAGCTTCGTGCCGGGCCGCAGGTACGCGAACGGTCCGACGCTGACCTCCGGACCGATCTCGGCGCGTTCGCAGACGGCGTTCGCGACGACGGCGTCCTCGCCGACCGTGGTGTCGGTGAGGGTGCAGCCGGGGCCCACTCGCGCCCCCGCCGCGACGTGCGTGGCGCCGCGCAGCTGGGTGCCCGGCTCGATCACCGCGTCCGGCTCGATCGTCACCTGGACGTCGACCCAGGTGGACAGCGGGTCGACGACCGTGACGCCCTGGCGCATGTGCGCCTCCAGGACGCGGTCGTTGAGCAGCCTCCGGGCCTCGGCGAGCTGCACCCGGTCGTTGACCCCGAGGGGGCCGAGCCAGTGACGGTCCAGCGCGCCGCCGACACGGTGACCCGAGTCGCGGAGGATGGTGACGACGTCGGTGAGGTACTCCTCGCCCTTCGCGTTGTCGGTGGTCACCTGCTTGAGCGCGGCGCCGAGCAGGGCGCCGTCGAAGGCGTACATGCCGACGTTGATCTCGGTGATGGCCCGCTGGCCGGCGTCGGCGTCCTTCTCCTCGACGATCGCGCTCACCGAGCCGTCATCGGCACGGATCATGCGCCCGTAGCCGGTCGGATCGGGCATGTCGGCGGTCAGGATCGTCGCGGCGTTGCCTTCACCCTCGTGCACCGCCAGCAGCTCGTGGAGTACGGACCCGCGCAGGAGGGGGGCGTCGCCGTTGAGCACGAGCACCGTGCCGTCGATCGAGCCGACGGCCTCCAGCGCCATGCGCACGGCGTGGCCGGTGCCGTTCTGCTGCTCCTGGACCACCGGCCGGGCGTCGGGCCAGTCCGCCTCCAGGTGCGCGATCACCTTCTCCCGGTCATGGCCGACGACGACCAGCAGCAGTTCCGGCCGAAGCTCGACCGATGCCGCCAGGACGTGGCCCACCATGGTGCGACCGCCTAGCTCATGCAGGACCTTCGGCACCTTGCGGGACTTCATTCTCGTGCCCTCGCCTGCGGCCATGACGATGACAGCAGCCGGACGGATCGCGCTCACGTATGGAGGCCCTTCGGCATCGCGGACGGGTACGCGTCGAGGCAGAGAGCCGGTCCCCGTCAGAGTCGTTCCGCGGGGTCAGGCGACCCACGGACGGCAGCGAGGTAGCTCCGCCGTCACCTGCCCGACATCCGAAGAATACCGCCGGGACGATGGCCGACACGCAGGTTGGGGGTCCGGGCGCCACCCTCCCGGTCACGAAGAACCGGGCGGCGGCGCCTGACCCGTGACCGGCGCGGAAGTCGTCTCCGGCTCTGGAATCCCCGGCGCCACACCGGCCGCGGAGGCATCGAGCGCACCGTGGGCGGTCAGCCACTCACGCGCGCAGGCGAAGACGAAGGCGCTCGTCGGATATGTCCCCTCGGACTCGATGACCCGGGTCATCTCCTCGGAGGCGACATCGACCAGCCGCACGCCCGTCGCCTCCCAGTTGCGGTTCATCTTCCGCAGCTCGTGCTCGGCGAAGCTCTGATCGGTGACCACGGCGATCGCGGCGAAGTGCAGCTCCGCGGTCAGGGCGTCGAAGCCGAAGCCCAGCACCTCGAACAGGAACCGGCCCTCGCCCTTCAACTGGATGATCTTCTGGATGGAGTCCAGCTCGTAGAACCAGTCGGGGTGCAGGCGTTCGGGATTCTCCTGGTGCCGATCCGAGTAGAGCTCCTCAGAGATCTCCCGCAGGAAGTCACGGAACGGATCGAAGTAGCCGGCCTCACGGTCGAGGATCGGTTCGATGACGTACGCCGGTATCACCGCTTGCAGACCGCCGGCGACCCCCGCCTCGTGGGCACGCTGCTGTACGAGGATCTTCCATCCGGTGGGCGTCGCGAAGACCATGGCGACGCCGAACCCGAGCAGTTGCGCCCGCGCCAGGCCGCTCTGCGTACGCGCGAGCGTGCTCACCAGCCGGTCCCGGTGCTTGGGCTGATGACGCGGCGACCGCGCGCACTTCAGCGCCTCGTGGTACAGCAACCCGGACAACGTCAGATACTGGAAGTAACCCCCCAGCCGGACCCTCAGGCGAACGAAGTTCTCGCCTTCCCCGATGCCGGTGTCCAGAAAATAGACGTCGCCGTTCCAGATTTTCTGCCCGAGCCGACGCCGGCGCGCGATCTCTTTTCGGTCCAGCGGAGCGTCGGACCGGTCGTGGTTGAGCATGAAGTTCAGCGTCCGGCCGTTGAGTTCCGGAAAACGCCATGACGGTCTGCTCAGGTAAGCGATCCGTCGTCCGCTGGGCAGCTGGAACAGGAATTCTTCGTCGCCGTGATCGCGATAGTATTGGATCGTCCAGTCGAGTGCCACGGAGCGCTTGTCCTCGAACAGGCGCCGGCGACGCGCCACCGTGCCCCGCGCCCACAGCGTACGGACGAACTGCAGCAGGTCACGGCCGTACCATCCGGCGACCAGCGAGATGATCGCCGAAATCGCGTTGACCATGAATCGACCCCATTCTCGCTGATCACGGGACCGGGATGAATAAGCGCCCCCCGGCCCGAGCAGACGGCGGACAATCCTAGCTCCGATCGAACCCGGCCGTAATCCTCGAATGCCACAGAAGGCGATGCCGATTTCGGATCCTTGACGCGTTCCGCAAGGTCAGCCATATTTGCCCCAAACACTCGATTCATAGGCGGATCGCGATGTCTCGCCGAACGCAGCGGGCCAGGTCACCGGTGACACCCCGGGACGAATTGGCTCTGGCTCACAAGCTGACCCAGCCCGAGGTACGCCGCCGCGCCGCCCCCCTGACACGTGGCGAGAGGACCTCCGCGCCGATCGCGGTCGACCTCGACCCGACCAGCTTCTGTGATCTCGCCTGCCCGGGATGCATCAGCGGAGACCTGCTGGGCCAGGCCCGGTTCACCACCGACCGCCTCGAACGGCTGGCGGACGAGCTGGTGGCCATGGACGTCCGCGCGGTGGTGCTCATCGGCGGCGGAGAGCCCCTGATGCACCCGGCCACCGCCGCGGTCGCCGAACGCCTGTCGCGCGCCGGCGTGGCCGTCGGGCTCGTCACGAACGGCACGCTCCTGGACCGCCATCTCGATGTCCTGCGCGGATCACTGTCCTGGCTGCGCGTCTCCCTCGACGCCGCGACCCCCGAGACGTACGGCGCCGTCCGGCCCGGCCACCGAGGCGTCAACAAGTTCGCCAAGGTCCTGGCGAACATCCGCCTGGCGACCGGCCATGACACGCTCAAGGTCGGCATCTCCTACGTCGTCTTCACGCCCCGGCCGGGATCCCCCGTGTCGAACGTCGAGGAGATTCCCGGCGCCGCGTCGCTCGCGGTGGATCTGGGCTGCGACTACGTCGAGTTCAAGGCGGAGCTCGCCGACGATCACTCGATCGCGGAGGTCGACGCCGCCACGGTGGACCTGATCGACCGGCGGCTGCGACACGCCGGGGAACGCACCGCGGGAACCCCCGTGCGCGTCCTCCGGTCGTCGAGCCTGACCGCGCTGCTGGCCGGCCGCCCCGACCAGGACAAGGGCTATTCCACGTGCCCCACGACGCAGCTGCGCACGACGATCACTCCGAGCGGCGTGTTCGTCTGCGCCTACCACCGCGGAAAGCCCGGCTTCCGGCTCGGCGACGTGCAGTCCGCGCCCCTGCGCGACGTGTGGGACGCCGCGGACTTCACGGCCGTGGACCCGCGACGCGCCTGCCGCTTCCACTGTGCCCGCCATGACGCGAACCGCCTGGTCCTCGACGGGATCCCCCTGGCCGCCGAGAGCCCCGGCGGACCGGCCGACTGGTTCATCTAACGCGATTCCGGACGGTGTCACACTGGAGGTTCCGCTGCTCAGCGACGACCCATCACGCTCACCCGTGCGCGTCTGCCTGTGCGGAGAGGATCTGGACTGGCTGGGGTACCGGTGTATCGCGGCCGCCATCGATCAACGCGTCTCCGTGACGCTCACGGAGACCGCGGGCGCGGAGTTCTTCGACGAGCGCATCCTCGACCATGTGTGGTCGCTCGTCGGCGGTGATCCGGACGCCCCGCGCCCCCGCGTACGGGTGGCTCAGGACGCTCCGCTGGCGGCCGGGCTCGGCTCGTCGTCGGCGGTCGCGCTGTGCGCCGCCCGTCTGTACCACGCCCGTCTCCACGGCCCGGCCCTCTCTGACGAACGCGCCGTCGAGGTGGCCTACGAGGCCGAGCGGCGGGTCACGCGGGGCGGCGGCATGGACCAGGTCGCGATCGCGCGCCGAGGCATCGTCCGGCTCCAGGGGACGCGCGAGCGCCGGCCGCCCGCCGTCGTCGAGCACATCACCGACGCCGCGCAGGTCGCCGGCCTCGGGATGGCCGTCTTCGACTCCCGGTCACGCAAGGACAGCGGTAAGCACCTCGCGCGCGTACGGGAGCGCGACCTCGCGCGCGATCCCCGGCAGGCGCGTTACTGCGAGATCGTCGATCAGCTGACCGAGGGCGCCTGGACCGCCATCCGGTCACGCGACTGGCCGGGACTCGGGACGATCATGAACCAGGCTCACGCGGCAATGCGCGACCTGCAGGACATGTCGACTCCGGCGATCGAGGCGATCCGTGACATCGCCCTCTCGGCAGGCTTCGACGGCGTCAAGATCACCGGGTCCGGAAGCGGTGGCTGCCTGGTGGGCGTCGTGTCGCGTGTCTCGTTGGGTGAGGCGGTGCGCCGCGTCGGCGAACTCGCGTCGACACGGCGGATCAGGCTCGACTGCCTCCCCGTACGGGTCGACATGGGGACCTGACAGACATCACCATCAGCTCCGGCGCCTGGACTCGAACCAGGAACAAAGGGACCAAAACCCTCCGTGTTGCCGATTACACCACGCCGGACCGTCCGGGGCACTCCGGCGTCCGAGGCCCCACGGTCGATCGTCCACGATACCGGCCATCGGCCCCACCCAGGACGGATTAAGGCGGCGCCACGTCCGATAAGGACGATCTTGCCACTCGGTAACCGCTGTGTGACCAACGCGACAGGTTTGACCTAATTCCACGGGGCATCTTGCTTAACCTACGGCCCCGTAGGTTACGGTTGCGTAGCCGTAAGTTCTCAGCTGGCAGGAGGAACCCGCATGACCATAGCCCCGGTAGGAACACCGTCCGCCACCGTTAGGCCGCAGGCCAGACCCGAAATCGAACCCGACCCCAAGGGCACGTTTGAGAAGGTCCTCATGGGCGTCTTCATCGCGGTCCCGCTTCTCGCCGTGGTGGCGGCCGTGCCGTTCGCGTGGGGCTGGGGGCTCGGCTGGACCGATCTGGCGATCATGTTCGTGATGTACGGCGTCTCCGGCCTCGGAGTCACCGTCGGCTACCACCGGCACTTCACGCACGGTTCGTTCAAGGCGAAGCGCCCGCTGCGCATCGCCATGGCCATCGCCGGTGGCCTGTCCATCGAGATGAGCGTGATCGACTGGGTGGCCGTGCACCGGCGCCACCACAAGTACTCCGACCAGGAGAACGACCCGCACTCGCCGTGGCGCTTCGGCAACGACTGGCGCGCCCTCACCAAGGGCCTGATCTGGGCCCACATGGGCTGGCTGTTCGACAGCCGCCGTACGTCGCCGACCAAGTTCTGCCCCGACCTGGTGGCCGACAAGGACATGCGGCGGATCAGCCGTTTCTTCCCCGGCCTGGTGGCCATCTCGCTGCTGCTGCCCGCCGCGCTCGGCGGCCTGCTGACCATGTCCTGGTGGGGCGCCCTGACCGGCTTCTTCTGGGGCGCGCTCGTACGGGTCAGCCTTCTCCACCACGTCACGTGGTCCATCAACTCCATCTGCCACGCCATGGGCGAAGAGGAGTTCGAGGCGCGCGACAAGTCCCGCAACGTCTGGTGGCTGGCCATCCCGTCGTTCGGCGAGTCGTGGCACAACCTGCACCACGCCGACCCGACCTGTGCCCGGCACGGGGTGCTTCCCGGCCAGCTCGACAGCAGCGCCCGTACGATCTGGCTCTTCGAGAAGCTCGGCTGGGTCTGGGACGTGCGGTGGCCGAACCCGGAACGGCTCGCCAACAAGCGGATATCGTAAGTAGCCGACCAACCAACCCGACTCCGCGGCGGGCGGCCGGTTACGGCCGCCCGGCGCACGCGTAAGGTGCTCCGGCATCCCGGTGAGCAGGGCACTCCTTGTAAATCCCCCAGACTGTACGGCACCGCCGGCGGTTCTCCCGCCCCCGAGCCGCCAGGCCAGGAGAAAGCGTGACCGTCACAATTGATGATGTGAGCGAACCCCCCAAGGCCCGTCGCAAACGCATGACGGGCAAAGAGCGACGGGAGCAACTGCTCGACATAGGCCGGACCCTCTTCGCCGAACACGGCTTCGACGGCACCTCCATCGAGGAGATCGCCACCGTGGCCGGAGTCTCCAAACCCATCGTGTACGAGCACTTCGGCGGCAAGGAGGGCCTCTACGCCGTCGTGGTCGACCGCGAGATGGCGCACCTCCTCGACACGGTCACCAAGGCGCTCGTCGGCGGACACCCGCGGCAGAAGATCGAGCGGGCCGCGCTGGCCCTGCTGGAGTACATCGAGGACAGCAGCCAGGGCTTCCGCATCCTCGTCCGCGACTCGCACGCGGCGTCGGCGACGGGCACGTTCGCCAGCCTGCTGAGCGACATCGCGAACCAGGTCGAGCACATTCTCGGCGACGAGTTCAAGGACAAGGGGTACGACCCGAAGGCCGCGCCCCTCTATGCCCAGGCCCTCATCGGCATGGTCGCCATGACCGGGACGTACTGGCTGGACGTGCGCAAGCCCAAGCGCGACGAGGTCGCCGCCCACCTGGTCAACCTCGCGTGGAACGGCCTGTCCGGGCTGGAGCCCAAGCCGTACCTGACCACCGATCACAAGGCCCGCCAGAAGGACCTCAAGGCCAAGGCCAAGGAGGCGGCGAAAGAAGCGGCGAAGGAGGCCAAGGAGTCGGCCCGCGCCGCCCGCCGGGCGAGCCCCGAGCCGGGCACCGCCTGACTCAGCGTAGCCGTACTGTCACACCCTCCCCCTATCGTGCGACGCATGAATTCCAGGGAGAGGACGGCACATGTGGCACGGCGACCCCGGTCCCGGTCGGCGACCCCTCGGCCGGGCGGAGATGGACCGTTTCGTCGATGGGCAGCGGGCCCGCCAGGCACACGACGACGCGGCGGACTCCCGCGCGAAACGGTTCACCGAGAGCCTCGAGGACGCGGTCCTCGCCCTCGACGCCGGTGCCTTCGAGCGCGCCGGCCGCAAGACCGACCACGTCGAGGAGTTACGTCGCGTGCTCGGCCTTCTCCTCGACGTGCTGGCCGACTGGGAGATGCTCGCCGCGCGGGCCGGTGATCGGCTCAAGTAGCTCCAGCCGGTTGCCGACCGGGTCGTCGACGTAGAAGCGCCGGTACCCGGGCAGCAGGTCGTCGGGCCGCACCTCGCGGCCTGCCGCCCGGAGCCGCCCGGCCATGACGTCGAGGTCCCGTACGAGGATGCCGGGGTGGGCCTTGCGGGCCGGCCGGAAGTCCTCCTCGACGCCGATGTGGATCTCGATGCCGGGCGCCCCGAACCACACGCCGCCCCGGGCGGCCAGCGCCGGCGGCTTGGGCAGTTCGGCGAGCCCGAGCACTCCGGCGTAGAACTCCCGCATGGCCGGCTCGGTTCCCGGCGGCGCGGCGAGTTGCACGTGGTGGAGGCCGAGCAGGGTCATCGGGCCGGTTCTTCGTGGGCCGGGGGCGCGGACGCGACGACGAAGATCCGGCGGAAGGGGAAGATCGTGCCGTGCGGGCCGGGTGGGTACGCCTTACGCAGCAGGGCCGACAGTTCGGCGACGAACTCCTCGCGCTCCTCCTCGCGCGACAGCACGTCGAACGCCGGTCGCAGGGCCGTGCCCTTCATCCATTCGAGCACCGGATCGTCCCCGTGCAAAATCTGAAGATAGGTCGTCTCCCACGCGTCGACCTCGCACCCGAGGTCGCTGAGCAGCCGGAAGTACTCCGCGGGCTCGCTGACGATGTTGTGCCGGTTGACTTTGGCCAGCTGGTTGCGCCAGCGCGGCGTCTCGCACAACTCCCGCAGGATGCGGTGGCTGTCCTGGTCGAAGTTCCCGGGCATGCTGAACGCCAGCCGCCCGCCGGGCGCCAGCGCCGCGACCCAGCGCGGGAGCATGTCCTGGTGTCCGGGCACCCACTGGAAGGCCGCGTTGGAGAAGATCACGTCGACCGGCCGCGACGGCGCCCACGCGGCGATGTCCCCGACCGAGAACGCCAGCGATCCCCCGGGCGCCTCGCCGCCGGGCGGCGGCTGAAGGTGGTCGAGCGGCAGGCGCCGGGCCTCGGCGATCATCTGCTCGGAGCTGTCGACGCCCTCGACGACGGCGTCCGGCCATCGGGCGGCCAGCTCGGCCGTACGCTCGCCGGGGCCACAGCCCAGGTCCACCACGTACGCCGGGTCCTCGATGTCCACCCGGGCGAGCAGCTCGTAGAAGGGCCGGGCCCGGTGAGAGGAGTAGGCCCGATACTGCTGAGGGTTCCAAATATCTCTTGACATCGAGATAAAGCATGGCGGCTAGATATCTCGATGTCAAGACAGGTAAGCTGATCGACCATGGAGGACGAGGTCGATCGCCTGGTCGCGGCCTGGCGCACGGAGCGGCCAGACCTCGACACCGAGCCCCTGCACGTCCTCAGCCGGGTGTCGCGGCTCGCCCGCCACCTCGACCGTGCGCGCCGGGCCGTGTTCGCCGCGCATGACATGGAATCGTGGGAGTTCGACGTCCTGACCGCCCTGCGCCGCGCCGGCCCACCGTACGAACTGAGCCCCGGCCGCCTCCTGCGCGCCACGCTCGTCACGTCGGGCACGATGACCAACCGGATCGACCGGCTGCAGAGCGCCGGCCTGGTCAGCCGCAACCCCGACCCCCAGGACAAACGCGGCGTCCTCGTACGCCTGACCGACGCCGGCCGCACCCGCGTCGACGCCGCCTTCGCCGACCTGATCGACCGCGAACGCGACCTGCTCGGCTCCCTCACCGCCGACGACCGCCGCACACTCGCCGACCTGCTGCGTTCACTCCTCGTCCCCTTCGACACCGACCCCACGGGTTAGCAGCCGACGGACCCCTTCCGACCGCCACCGCACGCCGGCCGATCGCGCCCCCATGACCCCCGACGAGACGGATCCCCTTCGACCACCGCACGCCCCCGACCTGCCGCGTTCACGCCGCGCCCCTTCGACACCGTCCCTGGACGTCAGAAGGGTCGCCTTTCGAGCGGCCGGGAGCGGTGACATCGGCTTGGTGCTGCGGTGTCCTACGCTGACCGCTGTGTCAGATGTGATCGATTACGGACGGTTCGCCGAGCGGTTGCGGCAGGTCATGCCCCGGTGGGAGGACCGCGACCGCATGTCGCCCGAGGAGTTCGCCGCGCATCTGGCGGACACCGGCCCGCGCTGGGAGTTGCTCCGCGCGTTCCAGGAGGAGTGGGGGTACGAGCCGCCCGGCGGAGAGCCCCGCTGGCCGCGCTGGTCGGAGGACGAGCACCGGGCGTACGTCCGCCGTCTCAAGGAGGAGTCGACCGGCGAGGAAGAGGAAACCTTCGCCGATGTCGACCTGACCCTCCCGATTCCGGCGGCCCTGGACGAGTGGTGGGACCTGCCGTTCAACTCCTTCACCTACCGGCCCCGGCTGTACTGGACGAATCCGGTGTGGCCGCCGACCGTACGGCCGGATCCGACGGGCTACGGCGTCTCGGACGGGCTGCCGCCGGACAGTCCGTTCGTCGGGCCGGGCGCCGATCACCGGGTGTGCGTGTTCAAGGCGGAGTACGAGTACTGCAACGAGTGGGGTTATCTCGCCGCCGAGGCCGGTCAGGCCGACCCGAGAGTCATGGTCAGCACCGGGGAAGGCTGGGTGCCGCAGTCCGGGTCGGTCTCGGAGTTCTTCCTTCAGCTGGCACTGATGCGGCTGCCCTCGTACTACGGCTGGACGGTGCGCCTGTACGAGGCCGAGCCCGACGTCGAACGGCGAGTCCAGCAGAACTTCCCGGCCATGGGCCTGCTGCCCTGGCGCGAGCTGGGCAACCGGACGGTCGTCTACGGAGCGCCCGACGCGATCGTCTATCTGGATGGAGAAGGCTACGCCGACTTCGGGTTCGTCGTGCACGCCCGGAGCCGTGCGGCCCTGGAGGGGGTCGCCCGTACGCTCGGGGTGGACTGGAGCGAGGAGATCGAGTCACCTCGGGCCGATCCCCCGCCGCTGTCCCTGAAGGCCGGCACCACCGACCGCGACGGACGGTGGACCGTCGAAAGCGTCTCCGACACGCCCTACCCGCCCGCCGAGGCGGCTGCCGTACCTCCCGCCGAGATCCTCGGCACGGAACGGCCGGACGGTCTCACAGTGTGGGCCGAGGAGCCCGGCGCGGGCGTGACCGCCGGCGACCAGGCCGGCGGCGTGCACCTGTGGCCGACCTCCCGCCCCGAGGACACCGCCGAACCCGAGGTCACCGCCCAACCCGAGTCCGCCGCTGGAGCCGAGAGCACGGCCGGAACCGGCGACACCACGGGAACCGAGAAGACCGCCGAAGCCGACGGCACCACCGAGGCCGAGGACGCCGCCGGCACCGGGAACACCACCGATGGCGTCTCCGCGGACGGCGATGCTTCGGCAGGGGGTCACGAGGCGGGTCGGCTCAGCCGCGCGGCGCACGACGCGCCCGTGACCGCCATCACCACCCGGCGTTTCGAGGGCCTCGGCGTCACCGTGGTGAGCGGCGACTCCGGTGGACTCGTCAACCTCTGGCTGCCTGACGACGGCTGGGGCCCTGCTGCGCTCGGCCGCCACGGCGGAGAGGTGGTCGGGGTCAGCGCCGAACGTCTGGAGACCGGCCCGGCGATCGCCGCGGCCTGGAGCACCGGCAGCGTACGGCTGTGGGACGTCGGTTCGGGCATCGACGCGACTCTGGAGCTGGGGGCCGGCATCGCGGCGCTGAGCCTGGATCCGGAGGGGACGATGACCGTCGGCGGTCCGACCGGCAGCGCCGTCCTGCGTCTCGACATCGATCGCCTGTGGCCGCGGCGGGACCTGACCGCGGCCGTCCACCGGTTCGACTGGGACGAGCTCGAATGCGCGACGGGCCCGGCCGGCGCCGTTCCCGACCTGCTCCTCGCGGTCGTCGAAGCGGACGACGACGCGTCCGCGGAGGCCGTTCTCGCCGACCTGCGGGCGGTGCTGTACGGGCGAGGCCGAGTCTTCTCGGCGACCGTCGCCGCCGTTCCGTGCCTTCTGATGCTGGTCGGTGAGGAGGACATCCCCGTCCGGTGGCCGTTGCTGAACCTGATGGGAGAGTTCACACGGATCGCCCTGGGACCGGCCTGCGCGGACGAAGAGTCCCGGCGCTGGGCCGAGCACACCCGTACGGCCCTGGAGCAGTGCGTGCCGGCGCTGTACGTGCTGATGGACGACGACGACCCGGCCGTCCGCGCCGCGTCGGCGCTGCTGCTGTCGGAGGTACCGGACGCGCGGCCCGACGACGGCGCCGACCCGCTGTCCGAGCTGATGGCGCGGATCGAGAAGGAGACCGAGGTGGAGGCCCTGGCGAGCCTGGTGGTCGCCGCCGCACGCGTCGTCGAGGGGCGCGCGGACCCGCCATCGGCGGTGTTCTCCCGGCTGTGCGCCGAGTCGGAGCATCGCGAGGTACGGACGGCGGCCGCGGCGGCCCTCCTACGGTGTGGTCCGGCCGGTGCGGCGGCCGACCCCACGATCGCCGAGGCCATCGACCGGGAACTCGCAGCGCCGGAGTCGGCCCTCGACCGTCCGCTGCGCATCGTCGGCCTGACACGTGCGTCGTTCCTGGCGACGCGCATCGCCTCTTAGCGGCTTGCAGCCCGCCCACGGGGCGGAGATCTAGACTCGCGCGTTACAGCAAGGGCTCCTGGCCGCCGTCGTAGACGATCAGGCCGTCGTCGCGGAGGCGTGCGCCGGGGGCCGGTTCGTGGCGGGTGAGACGGCCGTCGTGCATCAGATGCTCGACCGGGACGCCGCGGGCCAGAACGAGGAAGTCGGCGATCATCCGGCGGTGACAGCGCCACCAGACGGACTCGCTGCACATCACCGCCTGCTCGCCCGTGAAGCCGAGCAACGCGTCGATCGCGGCGGAGAACTCCGGCGTACGCATGTGCGCCGCGTAACCGCGGAACATCTCCTCCCGCCAGAAGATGTCCGGCGAGTCGGGCGGAGGCCGCCGAAACCCGCCGAGGCGCTTGTCCCATCGGTAGCCGATGCCGTCCGCGGGCAGCCAGGACTCCAGCGACGCCCGGGCGACGTGCGGGTTGCGACGACTGCCCGGCGCCGTACGGACATCGACCACCAGTTCCACACCGGCACCCCGCAGCAACCCGGCGATCTCCTCCTGCGATGCCGTCCCATGACCGAACGTCCGAACAGTAGGCATCAGCCCAACGCCGCCTCACTCAGCAAACTGCCCCTGATCTTCCCGCCCAGCGGCAACCACCCGGCGCCATCCAGACATCGGCCACTCCCCACGCCACCCGCGATAACCCGATGATCCCCTCTCACGACAACCCCCAAGACCAAACGCCCGGGATGCGCATCAGCCCAACACCACCCACTCAGCAAGCATCCTCGGCTCGCTCCCGACGTTCCCATCCAGCAGCAACTACCCGACAGCTTCCAAACCACGCCGTCTCCGCGATGACCCGATAGTTTCCCGCTCTCGCACATCGCCCCAAGGCCGAATGTCCGGACCGTGCGTGTCAGCGCGGCATCACCTCGCACAGTTGGTGTCCCCTAACGTCCCCGGTCAGCGGCTCACCACCGCGGCTTCCCGCCTGGCGTATCTCCTCTTTGGCCCCTCCTAACATCCGCATGGACACCCCAAGGCAGCGCGCGAGCGGATCACCGTAGGGCAGCTTTGATGAGGACGGCAGCAGCCAAGCAGACACCCCACATCACTCGCCGAAACCACAAGCCGCAGCCCGCGAACGGATCACCACAGCGCGGCTTCGACGACCACGGCAGCAGCAAGCAGACACCCCGCATCACTCACCGAAACCACAGCCGCACCCCCCGAACGGATCACTGCAGCGCGGCTTCGATGAGCGTGGCGGCGGCGAGTAGGCGTCCCTCTTCGTTCGCCGGGGCCACGAGTTGGAGGGAGCCTGGCAGCGGGGAGCCCTTGACGGGGATCGGCAGGGACAGGGCCGGATCGCCGGACAGGTTGAAGGGGAGGGTCAGCGCGGTGAGGTCGACGTCGCGTTCGGCACCGAGGCGGGGTGGGGGCTGGGTGATCGTGGGCAGGGCGAGCAGCGGATAGCGTTCGAAGAGCTTGTCGAGGAACTCCCGCAGCGTCTCTTTCGTGGCGTAAGCCTCGTCGAGCATGCCATCGGTGATCCGCTCGCCGCGCTCGATGCGGCGGCGGATCCGCTCGCTCATCCGGTCGGGGTATGCGAGGAGGCTCCGGTGTGCGCGGAAGCCCTCGCCGAGGATCAGTCTGTTTCCGGCGTCGAGGGCGGCGGGCCAGCAGTCGACCGGCTCATCGGCGAAGACGAGCCCGGCGGCGCCCAGCGCGGCGTCGACGGCGGCGTCGAGCTCGGGGGCGACGGGCGTGCCCGCCGGACGCAGCCGTCCGATCATCGCCCCGGCGTCGAACGAGCCGGAAGCGAAGCCCGGCTCCATCAGCGTCATGCCGAGCGTCAGCGCGGCGACGTCGGGCCCGAGCGGGCCGACCGAGTCGAGCGTCGGGGCCAGCGGGAACACGCCGTCGACCGGCACCCGGCCGCGCGTGGTCTTGAGCCCGGCGACACCGCAGCAGGCGGCCGGCACACGGACGGATCCGCCCGTGTCAGTGCCGAACGCGACATCGGCCTCGCCCAACGCGACCGCGACCGCGGAACCGCTGGACGAACCGCCGGGCACGCGGTCGGCGTCGAGGGGATTCTCCGGAGTCCCGGTCCAGGGGTTGACGCCGTCGGCGGCGCGGCATAGCTCGGTGAGGTTGGTCTTGCCGACGATCCGAGCCCCCTGCCGGCGAGCGGTCGCGACGACGGGAGCATCGTGCTCCGCGGCCACGGCCTGCTCGCTGATGACCGGGCATGCCAACGTCGTCGGCGACCCGGCGACGTCGATGGCGTCCTTGACGGCGAGCCGCGGCCCGTCGCCCTGCGCGGTGAACTTCTCCAGCCAGATGGTCACGACGACATCATGGCGTGAGGGGGACGGATGAGATAGACCGTGCGCGCGCCTGTGGACAACCCGAGCGGCGGGGAGGTCCCTCTCAAAGTTTCCGTACGGGGCGAGCGGCGTTCAGGACGACGCAGGGCGGGCGAGCTGTCAGGGGCTGAGTGTTGAGCGCCGCTCGGGTCGGCAGGGCGGAGGAGGCGATCGGCCCGGGTCCGCCCAGCGACCGACGGCGGTGACGCCGAGGGTTCCCCGCCAACGCCGAGGGCTCCCCACCGAGGCGGAGAGCTCCCCACCGACGCTGAGAGCTCCCCCGCGACGCCCGAGAGCCCCCCGCCAACGGCGAGAGCTCCCCCGCGACGCCGAGGGCTCACCGCGCCTGGACGGCGACCATCGCCGCCACAGCGCAGCGTGCGTTCGACCAGGCGGCGCCTGCGGCGGCGCAGATGGTCGAGCACGCGAGAAGGCCCCGCGCACGCCGCACCGCAGAATTGCGGGGGCAATCAGACAGACCCCTATGCGGGACTGCGATCACACGTTCTCCGTGAGTCCGAGCCACAGCACCCACCACGACACGAAAACCCGAACACGCGCGGAAACGCCCGCCCGCGCGCCAGGCTCACACAACAGCGGGCGATCAGACGGGCCCCTGACGCGGGCCGGTGGTCAGGCGTTCTCCGCGAGTTCGAGCCACTGTTCTTCCAGCTCCTCGCGTTCGGTGCGGACGGTGCGCAGGTCCGTGTCGAGGGTGAGGAGTTTCTCGTGGTCGGTGGCGTGCTGTGCCATCAGGTCGTGGAGCTCGGCCTCTCGTTCGCTCAGCCGGGAGATGCGGCGTTCGAGGCGGTCGAGGTCCTTCTTCGTCTGCCAGGCGTTCTTGGAGACGGTCGGCTTGGGTGGCTCGGCCGGGCGCGCGGGCGGCGGCGGTGGCGGTGTACGGCGGCGGCGGTCGAGGTATTCGTCCACGCCGCCGGGCAGCATCTTCAGGCCGCCGTCGCCGAGGAGGGCGACGACATGGTCGCTGACCCGCTCAAGGAAGTAACGGTCGTGGCTGACGAGGACCAGCGACCCGGGCCATCCGTCGAGCAGGTCCTCCAGCTCGGTGAGCGTCTCGATGTCGAGGTCGTTGGTCGGCTCGTCGAGGAGCAGGACGTTCGGCTCGCCCATGAGCAGGCGGAGCAGTTGCAGGCGCCGGCGCTCGCCGCCCGACAGGTCGCCGACCGGTGTCCACTGGGCGTCGCCGCGGAAGCCGAAGCGTTCGAGCATCTGGCCGGCGGAGAACTCCTTCTTGCCGACCGTGAGGCGCCGTTTGATCTCCTCGACCGTCTCCAGCACGCGGCGCGAGGGATCGAGCTCACCCAGCTCCTGTGACAGGTGCGCGAGGCGTACGGTCTTGCCGGTCACCACCCGGCCCGCCCGCGGGCGTACGGACCCTTCGAGCAGCCGGAGCAGCGTGGTCTTTCCGCTGCCGTTCACCCCGACGAGCCCGATGCGGTCACCGGGGCCGAGCTGCCAGGTCAGGTGCTCGAAGAGCGTGCGGTCGCCGACCTGGACCGTCACGTCCTCCACGTCGTACACGGTCTTGCCGAGCCGCGCCGTGGCGAACCGTACGAGCTCCACGCTGTCGCGCGGCGGCGGCTCGTCGGCGATGAGGGCGTTCGCGGCCTCGACCCGGAACTTGGGCTTGGACGAGCGCGCCTGGGGACCGCGCCGGAGCCAGGCCAGCTCCTTGCGCAAAAGGTTCTGCCGCTTTTCCTCGGCGGCGGCGGCGAGCCGGGCACGCTCGGCCTTGGCCAGGACGTACGCGGAGTAGCCGCCCTCGTAGCGGTGGACCTGCCCGTCGGCCACCTCCCACGTGCGGTCGGTCACCTCGTCGAGGAACCAGCGATCGTGGGTGACCACGACGAGCGTGCGGTCCTTCAGGTGGCCGGCGAGCCAGGCGATCGCCTCGATGTCGAGGTGGTTGGTCGGCTCGTCCAGCATGAGAAGGTCGGTCTCGGGGACCAGCAGCGCCGCGAGCGCGATCCGCCGCCGCTCGCCGCCGGACATGCCCGCCACGGGAGCGTCGAGCGGCACATCGGACAGCAGACCGGCGAGGATGTCACGGGCCCGCGCGTCACCCGCCCAGTCGTGCTCCGCCCGATCGCCGAACACGACGGAACGCACCGTCGCACCGTCGGGAAACGCGTCCCGCTGGGCGAGGTAGCCGATCCGCGCGCCGCGCGCACGCGTCACGCGCCCGTCGTCCGGCTCGGTGTGGCCGGCCAGCAGGGACATCAACGTGGACTTGCCGTCACCGTTACGGCCGACGATGCCGACCCGGTCCCCCGCCGCGACCCCGAGCGAGACGCCATCGAGCAGCGGAACCGGTCCGTACGCCTTGCTCAGACCTTCGACATTGATGAGATTCACAACGCCAGTAAGGCTATCCGCCCGCACCGGGCGCCAGGCAACGCCGAGGTGGTCCTGTGGATGAACCGGGTGCCCCACGCACGTCGCGGCACTGCTGTCGCACCTGGCGCGGGCGGAGTCTCCGGCCACGGCGGCTCCGCAGGCTTTCCGCGAAGGTACGGAGCCGCCGTGGCCGGACACGCTATCCGCCGATGGTCACCGAACTCCTCTCACCGTCACTCCGTGGTGCACCGATGGTGTTCGCGGCCTGGATGAGTGCGTTCACGAAGTCGAAGTCGGTCTGTGGGACGGACGAATACCCGATTTCGATCTCCTTGTAGCCCCTCGCGCCCATGGTCCATCGGTTCGGCCACTGGTTGCCGACCACCGGACGCGTCCTACCGTGCGCCGGTGCTCTGGCGTACCTTGCTCAGTAGATAGAAAAAGATGATCGCGGCGACGACGCCGGGTATCCATACGTAGAGGCTGATCTCGTTGAGAGCGGCTGCGACGAAAAGGCCGCATGCGGTGGCGAGCCACAACAGCCCAAGGGCCAGCCGCCAAGGTGTGGAGACGGCCCCCTTGATGGAACTCCAGCGCCCGATGTCGAACAAGACAACGATCGCGAAGAAAAAAATTGGAATACCCAGCACTACGTAGGCGATGACCACGGCATCCTCCATCGGTGGACGAATCGACGCGTCGGGGTAGATCCCGCGGCCTAATCGAATATGGATCCGAGCATCGAGCCGGCTCCCTGCCCGATCAGTCCGCCGATGCCAGCGCCGGCGATCGTTCCGCCTCCGGGCTCGACGAACGTACCCACGACGGCTCCGGCGGTGCCACCGATGATCGTAGTGGCCGTCATGACCGCGTCCTTGAGCAAGGCCTTCTCGTGCGCACCCGGCCGGCTCGTCGAGTCGAGCAGGTGGTTGGCGTCCTGGAACCCCTGGCGCAGCTGCCTCAAGTTGGAGTCCAGCGCGGCGAGCTCGTTCTTCGACAGCAGGTTTCGGTGGTTCGTCTTGTAGTTCATCAACCCGTTGGACAAGGTGGAGTATTCGGCAGCCAGCTTCTTCGCCGCCACCTTCCGCGCCGCCTTGGCCGCGATCAGCGCCTGTTCCCGGGATTGGTTGAACTGCTGCAGGAACCTTTGCACGCGTGGATCAGAGGTGCCCTTGGGAAGGGTCATCTTCCCGGCGCCGTCCAAGGTGACATATCCCGCACGGACGCCCTGTTCGGCCTGGCTCTCAAGCCAAGACTCGATCTTGGCGAGGGTAACCGCGAGCCCGTCGACCGCGTCGCCCACCGCGACCGTCCGCCCGTTCATCCACCTCACATCGACGATGTCTTGCCCGAAGTCCATCTTGAAGTTGTCCGCCGCCGACCCTTTCCACGCGTTGTCACCGCTCTCCGACACCAAACGGTCGACAGTACCCTGCAGCGTGTTCGCGGGTTCCGCGGCTTGGTCGGCGAACCCGTAAAGCGTCCCGGCAAGCCTGGACAGGCCACGAATGTCGCCGCCGACCCAGTTGTACGAGAATGGAGCCAGGGAGGATGGAGCTTTCGCCACACCAGGTCCTTCCTAGTAGGTCGGCGGAGGAACCTTCGTCAGATAGTCGAACAGGTTACCTTCGGTCTTCCGATAGTTACGGTGCGTGTAGTCGAGCTTTTCGGCATGAGCGCTCACCGCCTGCGCGAGAACCGTGTGCATCTCGTAGAGCGCTTGAAGCGTCACATTGAGCATCTTGTCGATCGTGTCGTCGCCCCCGGCCGGGCAGGCGGGCTTGTGCGGCATCAGGTTGGCATACGCCTCCCCTTGCCGGGAGAACTCGGCTGATGCCTTCAGCAGGTCGTCGAAGACGACGTCGTACCCGCTCACCGGCCGTCCCGCTTCCACGCTTCGATGTCGGCCGCGGTCCAGCGATCCGCATCATCTCCTACGACAGGATTCACGGCGACCGGGACGTGTGCCGCGGAAACCTGGATCAGCAGATCCAGCACTGCGATCCTCTTCCACGGCTGGAACTCCCCCAGCTGGGCGATCAGCAGTTCAGGTGCGGTGAAGACCGGAAGCCCTGCGTTCCCATCTGAGAGTCGCCGCAGTTCGAACCTCACTGCTTGCGGGCCATTCGTGGTCTCCCCCGGCTGAGTCGGCACGTAGACGTAGGCGACCCCTTCCGTAAGCTTCCGCCGGGCCTCGAGCTCGTCGGCGAGCGTAGCGTCCGTCACCTCGCTCTCGCTGGAGTCGAATGGTGGGGACGGATTCGAGAAGGACATCTGCCAACTTGCCTTTCGTCTAGAGACCGCGGGACGCTTTCCCTGATGTGGAACCGCGGCCACGGCGGCGGGAGATCACGACGCCGATGAGCACCACCAAAACGATGGTTCCGACGCCGCCAAGGACGAGCGGCAGCCCCGTGGAACCGCTCTGCCCTTGTTTCTGCGCCGACGACACCGGCGTTGGTTGCGCGGGAGTGCCATAACGGGTGCTGCGCCACTTGTCCAGCGCGGCGTACACCGGGTTCGGGGCACTCGCCGGTACCGGATGGCGCTCCGGGTTCATCGCGCTGGTGATCTGGATGGCCCCGTAGCCGGTCTGGTCGTTCCACCCCGGTCCGCCCAGCGGTCGTGCGGTCGCGATGAGGCGCTGCACCACCGTGCGCGCGGGCATCTGCGGGTTCCTCGACCGGATGAGCGCGACGGCGCCGGATGTCAACGCGGCCGAGGCGCTCGTTCCCTCCCCGTCCGGAAAGAGTTCGCCCTTCTTCCCAATGCTGGGGATCTTGGCTCCGGGAGCCGACACGGCAACGTACGGCTGCCGTTGCGTTCCCTTCCACGGCCGCAGCTCCGGATCGATCGCCCCGACCGCCAGCACACCGGCGCACGATCCCGGTAGCTGCGGCCAGTTCGACGTGTCACCGTTGTTGCCCGCACTCGCCACCACGACCACGTCGTGGTCGGCCGCGTACGAAATCGCGTCCTGGACGCCTGAGTCGCAGTGACCTTCCATCGCCGCCGACGTGATCCCTTGCGACATGTTGATGACCTTGGCGCCATAGTCGGTGGCGAAGCGGATCGCCTTGGCGTAGGACTCGAAGGCGCCGTTTCGGTCACCGAGCCGGGAGGTGTCGTGGATCGGCAGGATCTTCGCCTCCGGCGCTATGCCAACGAAGCCCGTCCTGCCTCCGCCCTGGCCGACGATCAGTGCCGCCATCGCGGTGCCGTGACCGCCATCGTGATCGTCGAGGTCACGGCGTCCGTCGGTCCTCTCCCCAGTGGTGTCCGTGCCCTTGACGACGGCCCCGGACAGCTCTGGAAGGGCGGCGTTCACTCCCGAGTCGAGAACGGCGACCGTTACGCCGGCGCCCCTCGTCACCGGCCAGACGTCACTCTCGACACCCCAGACCGAGAACCACCACTCGTCCGAGCGCGGGTGTGGCGTCGTCGCGGCGTCGGCCGGATGGGCGAACGTCAACAGCGTCATCATCACCGCGAAGGTATGGACGACCCGTCTCAAGCGTCGTCTCCCCCGGGCCAGTCACCGGCGGGATCCTCGTCACCGACCACGGACAGGCCGCGTTCGGCGTCACGCTGCCGCTCGAGTCTGGCCAGTTGGACTCGGAGCTCGCTGATCTGCGTTGAGACGTCCTTCACTTCGGAGTCGGCGGATTCGGCACTCGTATCGGCGTCCAGTCCGGCGAGGATCTCGCTGATCACGTCGCTGTCGGCGGAAAGGTCGATCTCCACAGGAGCGTCGACCGGCTCGGCCTCCTCCTGAGCGACGACCGGGTCGCCTTCGATCAGGCCGGGCGCGAACTCGACGCCGTCCGTCCAGACCTCTTCCTCTTCGGCGAGCCACGACCGCCGAGTACGCTCTCGTTCCTCTCTCGCAGCGCCGGCGCCCACCACCGAGCCCATGGCAGGAGCCTCGGCGGCCGCCTCGGCCGACTGTGCTTCGGCGACCGCCTGAGCTCTTACCGCCCCGCTCACCCTCCCGGCACCGCCGACGCCAGCCCCTTCCCCAAGAACACCACCAGGCGATATCAGTCCGAGCCCTGACGTTCCAACGCCTGATGGCGACGATCCCCTTACTCCGCCAGGCACGCCCAGGAGTGGCCCGCCGTCCAGCCCGTTGTCGCCACCGACCATGGTCGACGGTGTGGATCCGGCGAGGTTCGTCCCGAGTCCGGTGCCGTCGCCGCCGACGACATCGGGCTCGGTCGACGAATGGTGATGTCCCGAGTCGCCACCGTCGGTCAGACCCTCCGGCGTGGCGTCACTGCCACTCGCGTCGTAAGTGCCGCTCGACGGTTCGTCGCTCGCCGGCCTGCGCCTCAGATCGTGCTGACCGGGCGGGAGGGTTGTGGACAGGTCCTGGGGTAGGGAGCCCCACGCCTGGGCGACGCGTTCGTTGGCTCCGGTCATCCAGCTTTGCGCTTCTGACAGTGACTTGGACGGGGGCTTGTTGTACTTGTACCAGGCCAGGTGCTCCGAGCCGTGACGCTCGATCGTCACGCCGAACGTCTTCGCGGCCTCGCGGACCGCCCCGGCGGTGGACCACATCTCTCGCAGCTGTGACTGGGCGGCAGCCGCGTCCTTGCCAGCCCACGCGTCGTGGAGATCCGTTCGCATGTCGAGCAGGACGCCGGCGATCTTCTCGTACGCCTCGGCGAACTTCTGGTAGCCGCGGCCCGAGGCAGCGACCGCCTCGGGGTCGCTGGACTTCAGCAGGGCGTCGATGCTCTTGGGGTCGGTGTACTGCGACGGCGACCCCGTCGGGGCCATGGATCGCATCGGGGAGACATAGGAGTCGACCATCTCAGTCCCTCGCGTCCGGGTTCAGCGAGTTCGGAGACGCGGTCGGTGGCGGGGAGGCCGGCGAGCCGTGCTGGAACAGGTCGGTGGTCGGCACGGCGTGCAGGCGCTTGTCGACGGCGGCGATTCGCCGTTCGAGGTCGGCCTCGGTCGCGTCGTACATGTGGGCCGAGGCATGCAGCTTTTTAATCATGTCGAGCACAGCGTGCAGGAAGCGGCTGTGCTGGTCCACGAGTGTGTCGTGGCCCGACTGGACGCTCGGGTAGAACGCCTGGGCGGCGTCCCAGGCGCCGTACGCCGCCTTGCTCGCCGGCTTCAGGTGCTCGTCCACCGTCAGCATGTCCTCCAAGTGGGAGGTCAGACGCTCGGCGATGGCTCGCACTTGGTGACGATCCATCTTGGCGTGGGCGGACGCGTCAAGTCCGGGCCATTCGCGGTACGGGCCCAGTGGTACGGGTCCCTGATCGACAGGCGACATCGCACTTCCCCTCAAACGCGCACAACGCGCCAAGGCCGCACACCCCCGTGTAAAGCCCCCAAGACTTTACAAAGCTCGACACACAGAGTCCAGGTGCCGCTTGACCAACTTTACCGTTCCGTGACGCTCAGTACCGAAAGACAGCAAAGAGCCACTTATCGGTCGTCCGAATTAGATCAAAACAGCACCTGACACAGGGCCCCGAGCCTGGCGGACGGCGGAGAAGCGGCCCGTGCCCGACAGGGTCTTCCCCAAGGCCGCGGCGTGCGCGGACGACGAGGCCAGGAAGGCGCACGTCGGGCCCGAGCCCGACACCAGGGAGCCCACCGCACCGCTCTCCACGCCCGCGGCCAGCGCGGCGGCGAGCGACGGGCGCAGGCTCAGGGCCGCGGGCTGCAGGTCGTTGGTGAGCGCTCGCCCGAGCGCCAGAGGATCGCCCGTCTTCAACGCGGCCATCAGATCGTCCGACACCACCGGCCACGCGGCCGGCGCATCGGTCCGCAGGCGGTCGCATTCGGCGTACACCGCCGGCGTCGACAGGCCGCCGTCCGCGTACCCGAACACCCAGTGGAACTCCCCCACCGCCTCGACCGGGGTCAGCCGCTCGCCCCGGCCCAGCCCCACGGCCGTACCGCCGAGCAGGGCGAACGGCACATCGCTGCCGATCCGCGCGCCCAGCTCCAGGAGGGTCTCCCGGCTCATGCCCGTCCCCCACAGGGCGTCACACGCCACCAGGGCCGCCGCCGCGTCGGCGCTGCCGCCGGCCATTCCGCCGGCGACCGGGATGTCCTTGCGGATGTGCAGGGCGACCCGGGGTTCGACGCCGGCGTGCGAGGCGAGGAGCCGTGCGGCCCGTACGGCCAGGTTGTCCGGGCCGACGGGAACGCCCGCCGGACCCTCCACAGTGATCGTCAACGTGGCGGCCGGGGTGGCGGTGACCTCGTCGAACAGCGAGACGGCGTGGAAGACGTTGACGAGGTCGTGGTAGCCGTCGTCACGGACCGGGCCGACGCCGAGCTGAAGGTTGACCTTGGCGGGTACGCGAACAGTGGTCACGGTCACGGAATGCTAGGGGATGCTCGTCGCCGTCCGGCGATCCGGGTGAAGGCCGCGACGTCGAGCGACTCTCCGCGCGCGCCCGGGTCGACGTCGGCGGCGCGCAGGATTCGCTCCGCCGCGGCGGCCGAGCCCGCCCACCCGGCCAGGGCCGCCCGCAGGGTCTTGCGGCGCTGCGCGAAGGCCGCGTCCACCACCGCGAACACCTCCGTACGGGGGACCCCCTCCGGCGGCTCGCGCCGGGTGAAGGCGACCAGGCCCGAGTCAACGTTCGGCACCGGCCAGAACACGGCCCGCCCGACGTTGCCCGCCCGGCGCGTCTCGGCGTACCAGGCCATCTTCACCGACGGCACCCCGTACACCTTGCCGCCCGGGCCGGCCGTGAGCCGGTCGGCGACCTCGGCCTGGACCATGACCAGCCCGTGCCGCAGCGTCGGGAACGCCCCGAGCAGGTGCAGGACGACGGGCACGGCCACGTTGTACGGCAGGTTCGCCACGAGAGCGGTCGGGGGTTCGGGCAGCTCGGTCACGCGCAACGCGTCGCCGGTGACCACCGACAGGCGGTCGGCGAGCGACGGCGCGAACTCGGCCACGGTCCGCGGCAGCCGCCCCGCGAGCACCTCGTCCACCTCGACCGCAATGACGCGGCGGGCCTCGGGCAGCAGGGCCAGGGTCAGCGAGCCGAGGCCGGGCCCCACCTCCAGGACCACGTCTTCGGCGCCGACCTCGGCGTCGCGGACGATGCGCCGCACCGTGTTCGCGTCGATGACGAAGTTCTGGCCGAGCGTCTTGGTCGGGCGGATGCCCAGGTCGGCGGCGAGCGCGCGGACGTCCGCCGGCCCGAGTAGTCGTTCACCCACACCCCCAGTGTCCCGTACGTGCAACAGTTCCGGCGCCGGGCCCGTCCCCGTACCTGAGGAGGGTGCCTTGAATGGAGCACTGAGCTTCGAAGAGTTCGTCGGATCCCGCGCCGACGCGTTGATGCGCTACGCCTACGTGCTGACCGGCGACCCGCACGACGCCGCCGACCTGCTGCAGGAGGCGCTGGTACGCGTACGCGCCGCCTGGCCCGGCGTCGTCAACAAGCGCGAGCCGGAGGGATATGTACGCACGACCATGGCCCGGCTGCACATCAGCATCTGGCGGAAACGCCGCCGCGAACGCCTGATGCCCGAGCCGCCCGAGCGGGCCTACGACGACACGGCGCTGGCGCGGGCCGACGGCGACGGCGGCCTGTGGCGGGCGCTCTCCGGCCTGCCGCCGAAGCAACGGGCCGTGCTGGTCCTTCGCTACTACGAGTCGCTCAGCGACAACGAGATCGCCGAGGTGCTCGGCATCTCCCGCGGCACCGTACGCAGCCAGGCGTCGCGTGCCCTGGACAAGCTACGGACGACCTGGCGTCCGTCCGTGACGAACGGGAGTCTGCGATGACCGAGGAACTGGAGCAGGCCCTGCGGCGCACGTTCGCCGAGGCCGCCGACCGCGCCCCGAAGGCCCCGCCGGGCATCGGCCTGGAGGCACGTCCCGCGCGGCGAACCCGCGCCTATCCGCGCGTGGCGATGGCCGCCGCCGCCGTGGCCATCGCCATCGGGGGCGCCACGGTCGGCGGCCGTGCGCTGCTGACCGGCACGCACGCGCCCGGCACCGCCAAGGCGGGGGCCTCACCCGCGCTGCACCGCCTGAAGAAGACCGCCGTGCCGCCGATGGAGAAGGTCTGGCCCCAGGCGATCCACCGGCTGTCCAAGAAGCTGCCGAACGGGCACGCGTACCATCCGCTGACCTTCCTCGACGATCACACGCTGCTCGTCAGCACCGAGTCCTCCTTCGAGAAGGCCGACGCCCTCTACGCCTACGACCTGCACAAGCACACGGCGAGGCAGATCACGACGGTCGTCACGCCGCCGAAGACGCAGATGTTCGCGTCCTACTTCACGACCGGCGACGGGTACGTCGCCTGGGCGATCGCCGGCCACTACGGCGGCGAGGTGTGGGCCGCGCCGCTCACGGGCGGTAAGGCGCACCGGGTCGCCCGGACGGGCACGTCCACACCGGACCACCTCGCCATCGACGGCGGGAACGTCTACTGGTCACTCGTCCGCAGCCCCGGCGTCTACCGCGCCCCCATCGCGGGCGGCGACGCCCGGCTGGTCGGGGGTACCGGCTCGGAGTACATCCTCCAGTGGCCGTGGGTCGGCTCGCCCCGCGACTCGCTCGGCACCGCCGCCGGCGTCCGGTTCGCGACCGCCAAGAACGTCAAGACCGGCGAGACCCGGTCGGCACGTCTCACCGACCGTGCCGCATGGCACTGCGGACCGACCTGGTGCGTGGGACAGAAGAACTTCGTCACCGAAGCCCAGCGCCGCGACGGCAGCGGACGCCACGCGATCCCGGACGTCGAGTCGATGTCCGCGGTGCCGCCCTCCCTGGACAGGTTCGTGATCACCAGTCCTGCCGGGGGGACCATCGCCGTGTACGACCTGGAGACGGGCCGCATCGGTGATCTCGGCGTCACCTCCGAGAAGAAACTCCCCAGCACATGGGTGCGTCCGCAGGAGCCGGGCAACCCGCTCTACTACACGGTGACGGACGGCGGATACGTGCTCGTCGACCTCGCCGCCATCTGATCGCTCGACCGCCGGAGTAGCTAGGAGCAGGTAGACGCCGGGTCACCAGGGCCCGAACACCCGCTCGCCGTTGCGGCTGATGGTCTCGCACAGCTCGGCCAGGTCGATGCCCTTGACCTCGGCGAGGCAGCGGGCGGTCAGCGGCACGAGGTACGGCGCGTTCGGCCGGCCGCGGTGGGGCACCGGCGTGAGGTACGGCGCGTCGGTCTCGACCAGCAGCAGCTCCGGCGGCGCGACCTCCGCGGCCTCGCGCAGGTCACCGGCGTTCTTGAACGTGACGTTGCCGGCGAAGCTCATGACGTAGCCGCGGTCGGCGCAGACCTTGGCCATCTCGCGATCGCCGGAGAAGCAGTGGAAGACGACCTGCTCCGGCGGGCCCTCCTCGGCCAGGATGCGCAGGACGTCGTCGTGGGCGTCGCGGTCGTGGATGACCAGCGCCGTGCCGGTGCGCTTGGCGATGTCGATGTGCGCGCGGAAGGACCGGTGCTGGTCGCCGGGGTCGGCCCAGTCACGGTAGTAGTCGAGCCCGGTCTCCCCGACCGCGCGGACGTGCGGCAGCGCGGCGAGGGAGGCGATCTCCTCGAGCACCTCGTCGGTGGCGTCGCCCGCGTCGTTGGGGTGGATCGCGACCGCCGCGTAGACGTCGTCGTGGGCCTCGGCCGCCTCGGCGCACCAGCGCGAGGACGCCAGGTCGTACCCGACGGTCACGGCCCGGCGGATCCCGACGGCCTGACCCGCCGCGACGACCTCCGGGACCGGCGTCTTGAGGATGTCGAGGTGGCAGTGGCTGTCGAACACCTCGGCCGGCAGCGGCTCGGGAGGCGGCGGTGCCGCCTCCCGCGAGTCGCCGCGGCTCACGAGGCCTCCTCCGCCTGCCGAGCCTCCGTGCCGACCGAGCGGGCCGAGCCGCTCACGACTGCTCGAGCCGGGCCAGCTCCTCGTCCACGACCGAGGGGTCCAGCTTGGTGAAGAGCGGTTTCGGCGGCGCCAGCGGGACACCCGGCGTGATCGGCCGGGACTCCCAGCGCGCGGCCGTGTCGTACGTGCCGGTCAGCACCTGGTAGCCCGGGCCACCGTCCTCGTCGACCTCGCGCAGCTCCGGCATGCCGCTCCAGTCGCCCTCGCCGCCGAGCATCTTGTACACCTTGTCCGAGGACTTCGGCAGGAACGGCGTCAGCAGCGACTTGGCGTCGTCCACGAGCTGCAGCGCGACGTGGAGGATGGTCTTCATCCGCTCCGGGTCTTCGCTGCGGAGCTTCCACGGCGCCTGCTCGGACAGGTACTTGTTGGCCTCCGCCACGGTGCGCATGGTCTCGTTGACGGCGTTCTTGAACCGCGAGCGGTTCAGCTCCGCGCCCACCGCGTCGAACGCCGCGCGCGAGCGCTGCAGGATGGTGCGGTCGGCCTCGGTCAGCTCGCCGGCGGCCGGGATCTCGCCGATGTTCTTGGCCGCGAACGAGATCGACCGGTTGACCAGGTTGCCCCAGGCGGCGACGAGCTCGTCGTTGTTGCGCCGGACGAACTCCGACCAGGTGAAGTCGGTGTCCTGGTTCTCCGGGCCGGCCACCGCGATGTAGTAGCGCAGGGCGTCGACGTCGTACCGCTCGAGGAAGTCGCGCACGTAGATCACGACCTGCCGCGAGGAGGAGAACTTGCGCCCCTCCATGGTCAGGAACTCCGAGGAGACCACCTCGGAGGGCAGGTTGAGGCGGCCCAGGGAGCCCGGCTCACCGCCCTTGTCGCCCTCGCCGTTGTAGCCCAGCAGCATCGCCGGCCAGATCTCCGAGTGGAAGACGATGTTGTCCTTGCCCATGAAGTAGTACGACCGGGCGTCGGGGTCCTGCCACCAGGCGCGCCAGGCGTCCGGGTCTCCGGAGCGCCGGGCCCACTCGACCGAGGCCGACAGATAGCCGATCACCGCGTCGAACCAGACGTACAGCCGCTTGTCGGGCCGGTCGATCCAGCCCGGCAGCGGCACCGGCACGCCCCAGTCGAGGTCACGGCTGATCGGGCGGGGCTGCATGTCGTCGAGGAGGTTGCGGGTGAACTTGTAGACGTTCGGCCGCCAGAGCCCCTCCTTGCTCTGCAGCCACGACCCGAGTGTCTCGGAGAACGCGGGCAGGTCGAGGAAGAAGTGCTCGGTCTCCACGAACTCCGGCTTTTCGCCGTTGATGCGGCTGCGGGGGTTGATCAGGTCGACCGGGTCGAGCTGGTTGCCGCAGTTGTCGCACTGGTCGCCGCGCGCCCCGTCGTAGCCGCAGATCGGACAGGTGCCCTCGATGTAGCGGTCCGGGAGGGTGCGGCCGGTGGAGGGGGAGATCGCGCCCATCGTCGTTTTCTCGAAGACGTAGCCGTTGGCGTGGAGCCCCTTGAAGATCTCCTGGGCGACGGCGTAGTGGTTGCGCGTCGTCGTCCGGGTGAACAGGTCGTAGGACATGCCGAGGCCGTGGAGGTCCTGGCCGATCACCTTGTTGTAGCGGTCGGCGAGCTCGCGGGCGGTCACGCCCTCGTTGTCGGCCTGGACCTGGATCGGCGTGCCGTGCTCGTCGGTGCCGCTGACCATCAGGACCTGGTTGCCCGCCATCCGCTGGTAGCGGCTGAACATGTCGCAGGGCAGCGCGAAACCGGAGACGTGCCCGATGTGGCGGGGCCCGTTGGCGTACGGCCAGGCGGGCGCGGTCAGGATGTGACGGCTGGACATGCCCTAAGCCTAGAGGCCCTGCCCCGATGTATCAGCACGATATCCGCCGACCGGCGACCGGGCGCGCCCTCACACCGGCGACCGCGAGGTCTCGGCCTCGCCGAGCGCCCGGGTGAAGTCCTTCGACGACAGCCACAGCTTGTAGACGATGCCCACCTCGAAGACCAGCATCAGCGCCCCGGCCACCACGGTCACCGGGATGATCGCATGACAGAGCGGGCCGACGATGAACACGGCCATCTGGAACTCGATGCCGCTGACCAGGTGCGTACGGACCCGGTGGCGCAGCAGCCAGTCGCGTACCCGCAGGTACCAGGAGAACCGCTGCCGGAAACCCCGCTGGAGGTCGACCGCGACCCGCTCGGGCCCGTCCGCGGGGACGGCGTCGCGCAGCCGGCCGTTCATCTCCCGGCGCACGGCCGCCACCTTCAGGGCGTCGAGATAGCGGAGCATGTCGAGGAAGACGATCGCGATGCCCAGGCCGAGGTAGACCGGCCGGCCGGTGGCCGCGTACTGCCCGGCGGTCAGGGCGACGGCGCAGGCGAGCACGCGGATGCGGTCGAACACATAGTCCAGCCAGCCGCCGAAGACGGTGCCGGTGCCGGTCAGCCGGGCGAGCTTGCCGTCCACGCAGTCGAGCACGAAGCTCAGGTGGTACAGGATTGCGCCGGCGATCAGCCACGGCCCGGCCTTCCAGAAGCAGCCCGCGGCGCCCAGGCCCAGCAGCAGCGCGCCGAGCGACACCTGGTCCGGGGTCAGCGACGTGCGGTTCGCGGTGAACCGCACGAGCCGCCCGGCCAGGGGATCGACCAGGAACACGGTCCACCACGCGTCGCGCGCCTTGTACGTGCGGGTCCGCACGTCGTCCATCGTGAAGTCCGTCGTGAACGACGGGTTCACCACTCCTCGCCGTCCTCGTCGCCGAGCGCGTGGCTGTCGTCCCCCGAGTGCAGGTCCGGGTCGGGACCGAGGAGTACCGCGATCTGCTCCAACAGGTTCTTCAGCATCGGAACCACCGTTCATGCTCGCTGTGCTCACATCTGTACTTGGCCGGTCCGTCCCGTCCGGTTCTCCCTTTTTGACGCTTCCGAGGTGGCGTCGCTATGCCGGCACCGGGCGATCAGTCGTGGGAGGGCACGCCGATGCGGTCGGTCCAGCCGTCGGTGATCATCAGCGTGGAGTGGTCGGGCTCGCTCGCGACCGTGCCGTCCGCGCCGATCGGGTAGTACTCGAACGCCAGGATCCGGGCGGAGCCGGGGTCGATGATCAGATGTTCCTCGCTCCGCTGAATGCCGTGCAGCGTGTGTTCCTCGATACGGACGGCCAGTGCCACACCGGACCGGCCGAGCCCGTCGCGGGCCGGGCCGATGCCGCGGATGCCCTTCTGGGCGGCGAGCATGCGGTACGCCGCCGCGCGCGCCTTCGGGGGCGCGGGCGCGTTGATGACCGCGACGCCGGCGTCCAGGATGTCCTCGGTCAGCGAGAGCTCCTGGCTCTGCGCGTGGTACTTCCGCAGTTCGGCGATCCTGCGGTTCCGGTCCGCCTGGACCATGCGCCGGAGTCCAGCGGCGGTGGTGGGCAGTTTCGCCAGGCCGGCCATTGTGGTGCCCTTGGGCCCCAGCTCGAGGTAGGGATCGTCGTCCGTGTGGGAGTCGGCGGAGAAGGGCTTCATGTCGGTCAGCGACGGTGACCCCGCCCGCTGCCAGGCGGCCTTGTCCGCCGGGGTGGCGAACCGGGTCTGGATGTCCCGATCCACCGTCCGCGAGGGCCGGCCCTGCTGGTACGGGTCCCAGTTCTCCCAGGTGATGCTGACGTACGCGTGGAAGGGGAAGTAGGGTCCGCTCCTCGGCGCCCCGTTGGCGAGCGTGCCGTGGCCCTTGACGCCCTTTCGGCGCTGCCGGGCCCGCTCCACGTCGCGGATCTGGGAGTACCAGTAGGCCCCGTGCGCCGTCGCCGGCTGCTTCGCGGCGTACTCGGCTCCGGCCAGCAACACCGACCGGGCGTCCAGCGGCGTGGAGACAGGTGGCGTCGCCCGGCCGTGCCGGGGCGTGTCGCCGGGCAGGGCGAGGACGCCGGCGGTCACCGCCGCGGCGGCGGCCACGGCCACGCCCGCCAGGATGGGCCGGGTGCGACGGCGTTGGGCGGGAAGGATCCGGTGGTCGGCCCGGGCCGGCGCGCGCCCGGCGGCCGTGATGCGGGCCAGGTCCGCGTCGCGGCGGCGCCGGTAGCCGTCTTCGGCCAGCGTGCCGACGTGGTCGGTGAGGATCGTCATCGGGTCGGTGAAGGTCATCTCGGCTCCTCTGTCGTGGCCGGTCTCGTCGGGGTTCATCGGGCCCTCTGCTGGATCAGTGCCGTACGGGCCGGGGCGGCCGGTGACGTGCGCAGGGCGCGGGAGAGGCGTTTGCGGGCCCGGTGCAGCCGTACGGCGAAGGTCGTGGTGGAGCAGCCCATGACGCGGGCGGCGTCGCGGGGCGCCAGGTCGTACCACGTGGCCAGGACGATCGTCTCGACGTCCCGTTCCCCCAGCGCCGACAGCGCGGCGCGGACGGTGGTGCGGTCCACGATGCCTTCGGCCACGTCGGGGCCGGCCAGGTCGTCCGCCGTGGTCGCCGAGGCGATCCGGTCGGCGAGCGCCTGCCGGCGGCGGCCGGCGTCGTACTGCTTGTGCAACAGGTTGCGCGCCACTCCGAGCAGCCACGGCAGCGGCGGGTCGGGCAGGTCGTCCAGCCGCCGCCAGGCGACCAGGAAGACCTCGCTGACCACGTCCTCGGCGGCGTCCTGGCCGGCTCGCAGCAGCGCGTAGCCGAGCACGCTCCGGTAATGCCGGTCGTACAGGGCCGTGAATCGTTCGGCGGGGTCGTTCACGCCTGCGTCCTTCGGGGTCGTCGGTGGCTGACGCGAAGTACTCCCTCCGGCCGGAACGCCGATTACACCGAGACGGCACGCGAACGAGAAAAGGCCCCGGCGAACGCCGGGGCCTTCTCGCGAACCGTCGTCAGGCGGTCTCGGCCGGGTCCTTGCTCTCCTCGTCGGCGGCGGCGTCCTCGTCCGCGGGCGCGTCGACCTCCTTGAGCTTGAGGGTCTTCGCCTCGCCCGCGACCTTGACGACCGCGGCGTCCACGACGTCGGCGGCCTCCTCGGCCGGGTCGGTGACCGGCGGGTGGGAGCGGCGGCGGATCCCGAGGATGCTGACGAACAGCGACGCGAAGATCATCTGGAAGCTCATGATGAGCGCGGTCGCGGCGGGCACGACGATGCGGAGCGAGTCGCGCGGGTTCAGCTCGCCGAAGCTGTGGCCCTGCCAGTGCACCAGCGAGGCCACCAGCCCGACGAGGCCGGCGAGCGCGAGCAGACCGCCGACGACGAGGCCGCGTTCGAGGCTCCAGGAGTCGACGACGCGCTGCACCCGCCGGTCATGGGGAAGGAAACCCTCCTCCATGGCGTACACCTTGGTCAGCAGCGCGAACAGCACCGCCTGGAAGCCGATCACCAGCATCGCGGAGGCCCCGACGAGGGTGTCGACGTCGAAGGCGATGTCGCCGACCCGGACGGGGCCGGTGGACAGCGCGACGCCGCCGATGAGCCCGAGCGTCATCAGCAGCAGGCCGGGGATCAGGAACAGCCAGCGCGGGCTGTAGAGCATGAGGAAGCGCAGGTGACGCCAGCCGTCGCGCCAGGTGCTGAGGTGCGGGGCGCGGGAGCGGCCGTCGGGCGAGAGCGTGGTGGGGACCTCGCGGACGTCGTACTTGGCGAGCGTGCAGCGGACCACCATCTCGCTGGCGAACTCCATGCCGCCGGTCTGCAGGCCCAGCCGCAGGATCGAGTCGCGGCGGAACGCGCGCAGCCCGCAGTGGAAGTCGCCGATCTTGCTGCGGAAGAACAGCCGGCCGACGAAGCTGAGCACCGGGTTGCCGAGGTACTTGTGCAGCGGCGGCATGGCACCGGGCGCGATGCCGCCCTTGAAGCGGTTGCCCATGACGAGGTCGGCGCCGTCCCGCAGCTCGGTCAGGAACGGCATGAGCGAGGTGAAGTCGTAGGAGTCGTCGGCGTCGCCCATGACGACGTAGGTGCCGCGGGCCGCGCGGATGCCGCCCATCAGGGCGTTGCCGTAGCCCTTGGAGGTCACCGGCACGACGCGGGCACCCGCCTCGCGGGCGAGCTGCTGGCTGCCGTCGGTGCTGCCGTTGTCGGCGATGACGACCTCGCCGTCGACGCCGTGCTCAGCGAAGAATCCGAGGGCCTTCCGCACGCATGTCTCTACGGTCTCCGCCTCGTTCAGGCAAGGCATCACCACGGAGAGTTCCACGTCGCGTCCTCCATTACCCCTCCGCAACCAAGCTTCGGGGGTTTCGACTAACCTCGTCATTGTTCCGACAAGTGGCGTGTGTTACCCATGATGCCCGCCGGCGAGCGGCTGCGTGTTGCAAAGCCGCAACCTTTGACTTCACATGAAGCACCCTGCTGACGGCAGGCTGGGGATACAGGATAAGGGCTGTGCTGTCCAGAGAGGTCGGTCCGACTTGACTACCGCGGGAGAACAGAGCGGGGAATCCGCCGTGACAGGCGCGCCGCCTGACACGTCACCTGACGGGTCCGCGGATGAAAAGCCGCAGGTCAAAGCGGTTGAGGCCGTTACGGAAGAGGAGGCCGCGCCGGAGAAAGGGCGCGCCCGCCGTGTCGGGTTGGTCTCATTCGGTGTGCTCCCGTTCCTGCTCTCGCTCGTCCGGCGTCACAAGACGTTCACCGCCGTGCTCGCCGGCGGCGCCTTCCTGCGCGCGCTCGCCATGCTGGGCTACCGGCCCGCGTCGTGGTTCAACGACTCGTTCGACTACCTGCACGTCGCGATGGCCCCCTACCCGCACCCGATCCGGCCGGACGGCTACTCGTTCCTGCTGTGGGCGCTCAAGCCGTTCCACAGCTTCGCCCTGGTGGCCGGGCTCCAGCACCTGATGGGGCTGGCCGGCGCGGTGATGATCTACGCGCTGCTGCGCCGGAAGTTCGGCCTGCCGAGCTGGGGCGCGTCCCTGGCGACCGTGCCGCTGCTGTACGACGGCTACCAGATCCAGCTCGAGCACCTGATCCTGTCCGACATCCCGTTCGAGTTCATGATCCTGTGCGCGGCGACGATCGTCCTCTGGCACGGGAAGGCGATCACCTGGAAGGTCGCGGGAGTGGTCGGGCTGCTGGTCGGGCTCGCCACGCTGACCCGCACCGTCGGCGAGCCGGTGCTGATCGCCATCGTCGTGTACTTCCTGATGCGCCGCTTCAACTGGCGCGTCCTCGTCGCGACGGTCGTCATGTGCGCGCTGCCGCTCGGCGCGTACGCCGGCTGGTTCTGGGCCTGGTACGGCAAGCCGGGCATGACGACCAGCAGCGGCGTCTTCCTGTACGCCCGGGTCACGGAGTTCGCCGACTGCAACAAGATCAAGCCGCCGGTCTCGGAGTACCCGCTCTGCAAGGACAGCCGGACCTCCCACACACCGCTGACCTTCTCCCAGGACGCCATCTGGGACCGCAACTCCCCGTTCCACCGGGTGCCGGCCGCGCGGTTCACCGACTACCAGAACAAGCTCGCCGGCGACTTCGCCAAGCGCGCCATCATGGCCCAGCCGTTCGACTATGCCGTGGTCGTGATGAAGGACTTCCTCTACACCTTCAAGTGGCACCGGTCGGTCTTCCCCGACAAGGCCACCTACCAGATGTATGAGTTCGGCAAGAAGTCCGCGGCCCTGCCGACCTGGCGGATGAGCCGTGACCAGACGGCCTCGTCGGAGGCGCACCGGTACGAGGACGGCAACGCGCGCACCCGCATCATCACGCCGTACGCCACGGGCATCCGCACCTACCAGGACGTGGCGCACATGCCCGGCACGGTGCTCGGCGGCATCCTCATCGTCGGCCTGGCCGGGCTGGTCCCGCTGTGGCGGCGCTGGGGCGGCGAGGCGTTCCTGCCCTGGATCCTCGCGACCGGGCTCCTGCTGGTGCCGCCGGCCACCGCCGAGTTCGACTACCGCTACGTGCTGCCGACGGTGCCGCTCGCGTGCGTCGCCGCCGCGATCACCTTCTCCCGCGAGCCGCGCGAGAAGCTGACGCGGCTCCTGTGGTGGCGCGGGCGCGCGTCCGAGAAGACCAACGGCTCCTCCGGCGAACCGGAGGAGCCGGGGAAGCCGGCCGCTCAGAACGCGGTCACGGCGTCCTGAGCCGCCTTTCAGCGACTTCTAGTAGGCGTGAAGGCGGCGGAGCCGGAAGATCATCTCCAGCTCGGTGCTCCGCTGGCGGGGAATCGGCGCGACGACGGTCCACCCGGTGGGCAGGATCTTGACGTCGTAGCTTCCGCAGGACGGGCACACCGGCTCCGCCCACGGTGAGGTGCAGCGCTGGCTCAGGTGGTGGTAGACGACGACCTCCCCGCCATGGCCGTCTGAGGAGCGTCCGACCTCGAACTCCTTCTGCCACTCGTGCAGGCAGCCGAGGCACTCGTACTTCCACGTCTCGTGCGAGATCATGGATTCGTACATTTTCCCGTCACCCCCGGGCGAAACCATCGGATTACGTCCCGCCACGAGTTTTCCCCATTAAGTCTTGTTTGAGGGGCCCTGAGCTGCGTAAAGATTACGTCAAATAATCGTCATCGCCTGGTTTTTCGTGCAATAACTGCGTCATAAAGGTCCCTTTTTGGTACACGATGTTCTCGTGCAACCTCGCCAATCGCGTCTTTTCTGGCCGCGCCATCGGTGACGCGCCGCTCGACCTCGTCCGCCAGTGCGGCCAGGTCCGCCGGACCGGAACGCTCGGGCGCGCCTCCGACGACGATCGTGATCTCACCGCGCACACCGCCGGAGGACCACGCGGCCAGCTCGCCCAGCGGCCCGCGGCGCACCTCTTCGTACGTCTTGGTCAGCTCGCGGCACACGGCGGCGGGCCGGTCGGCGCCCAGCGCGCCCGCCATCGCCTCCAGCGCCGCGGTCAGCCGGTGCGGCGCCTCGAAGAAGACCATCGTGCGCGGCTCGTCGGCCAGCGCGGCCAGCCGCGACGCGCGCTCCCCCGCCTTGCGCGGCAGGAAGCCCTCGAAGCAGAAGCGATCGCTGGGCAGCCCCGAGATGACCAGCGCGGTCGTCACCGCGGACGGCCCGGGCAGGACGGTGACCGGCACCTCGGCCTCGATCGCGGCGGTGACGAGCCGGTAGCCCGGGTCGGAGACCCCCGGCAGGCCGGCATCGGTGATGACCAGCACGTCGCGGCCCTCGCGCAGCTCCTCGACCAGTTCGGCGGCGCGGGCGCGTTCGTTCGCGTCGTAGTACGACACGATCCGCGCGGCGGTGGTGACACCCAGGTCGGCGGTGAGGCGCCGCAGACGGCGCGTGTCCTCCGCGGCGATGATGTCGGCCGCGCCCAGCGCGCCGCGGAGGCGTTCGGATGCGTCCTCCGCGCGGCCGATCGGCGCGGCGGCCAGCGTCAGCGTCCCAGATGTTCCCACAGCACCCATCTTCGACCCCGGTGTCACCGTCTCGCACCTCGGAGACCGCCGGGCCGTGACGATCTCGTGAGGGCAGGCAGTTCGAAGTGCACAATCGGCCCGGTATCCCCCCGTACGATGTCGGGGTGGTGGCGATGACAGGACTCGAACCCGCTTCTCGGTCCCAGCGCGACGGGCGCCCGCCATCGCTGCGCCAGTGGATGGCGTCGGCGATTCCGGGCAGCAGGCTGATGGGGTGGCTCGGCCCGCTGCTCGTGACGCTGTTCGCCGGCGTGCTGCGGTTCTACGACCTCAGCAAGCCGCGCGCGGTGATCTTCGATGAGACCTACTACGCCAAAGACGCGTACGCGCTGCTGAAGTTCGGGTACGAGCACAACACGGTCAAGAACGCCGACAGCCTGCTGCTCCAGTACCCGCCGAACCTCGACATCTGGGCGAACGGCGGCAGCTTCGTCGCCCACCCGCCCGCCGGCAAGTGGCTGATCGCCATCGGCGAGTGGATGTTCGGCATGAACCCCTTCGGCTGGCGGTTCGCCTCGGCGGTGATCGGCACGCTGTCGGTGCTGATCCTGGCCCGGGTCGCGCGCCGGATGACGCGCTCCACCCTGCTCGGCACGGCGGCCGGCCTCCTGCTCGCACTGGACGGCATGCAGCTGGTCACCAGCCGCACCGCGATCCTGGACATCTTCGTGATGTTCTGGATCCTGGCCGGGTTCGCGTGCCTGGTCATCGATCGCGACCGCACCCGCGCGGCGCTCGCGGCCAAGGTCATGGAGACCGGCAACGAGAGCGAGCTGGGCCCGTTCGTCATGCACTGGTGGCGCCTGGCCGCCGGGCTCTGCCTGGGCACGGCCGTGGCGACCAAGTGGACCGGGATCTACTACATCGCGGCGTTCGGCATCATGGTCCTGATCTGGGACATCGGCGCGCGGCGCGCCGCCGGGATCCGCCAGCCGTACGCCGGGGGGTTCCTGCTCGACGCGGTGCCGGCGTTCGTGTCGCTGGTGGTGGTGAGCGGCGTCACGTACCTCGCCTGGTGGAGCGGCTGGATCTTCAACGCGGGCGGCTGGGGCCGCGGCCGGGTGTCCGGCAACCCGATCACCGCGTTCTTCCAGGCGATGCCGCGCCTGTGGGACTACCACCAGCAGATGTGGCACTTCCACACGACGCTCACGGTCAAGCACGACTACCAGTCGTGGCCGTGGAACTGGATGTTCCTCAAGCGGCCGGTGGCGTTCTACTACAACGAGCCGACGGGCTGCGGCGCGAGCAAGTGCTCGCGCGAGGTGCTCGGCATCGGCACCCCGGCGATCTGGTGGATCTCGATCATCACCCTGCTGGTCATCACCGGCTGGTGGCTGGTGCAGCGCGACTGGCGGGCCGGCGCGACGGTCGCGGGCTTCCTGGCCGGCTGGCTGCCGTGGTTCTACTTCGGCTTCGGCCACCGGACGATGTTCCTGTTCTACGCCACCCCGATGCTGCCGTTCATGGTGCTGTCGATCGTGCTGGTCATGGGCATGCTCATCGGCCCGGCCGACACGATGCCGATGAGACGGGTGTTCGGCGCGGCCGCCTGCGGGGCGTACGTCCTGCTCGTGCTGGCCAACTTCTACTTCCTGTATCCCATCCTCACCGGCCAGATCCTGCCCTACGACGCATGGCACAGCCGCATGTGGTTCGACTCGTGGATCTGAACGCCCGCACCCGCGTGTGGCGCGGCGGGAGGCTCGAGAAGGAGAACTTCCCCGCCGCTCGGATCAGCGACTACCTGGCCGAGCCGGACACCGTCGTGTGGCTGGACCTGTGCGAGCCGGACGAGGGCGGCCTGGAGGTCATCAGCCAGGAGTTCGGCCTGGACCCGCTCGCGATCGAGGACGCCCTCAGCAAGCACGAACGACCGAAGCTCGACCGGTACGAAGGCCACCTGTTCTTCAACGCCTACGACGTTCGGCTGAGCGAGGAGACCGGCGAGCTGGCCACCCACGAGATCTCGGCGTTCGTCACCGAGCGCGCGCTGGTGACCGTACGGGGCGATGAGGAGTTCGACCTCGACGCGCTGCTCCGGCAGTGGGACTCCTCCCCCGACCTGGCCGGGTACGGCGTGGCGTACCTCCTGCACGGGCTGATCGACCTGATCGTCGACGGGCACTTCGCGGCCGTCCAGGCGCTGGACGGCGCGATCGACGACCTGGAGGAGCGCCTGTTCGGCGACGAGATGCCCACCCGGGAGACCCAGCACCGCGGCTTCCGCCTGCGCAAGAGCCTGACCAAGCTGCGGCGCGTGGTCCTGCCGATGCGCGAGGTCGTCAACACCCTGCTCCGCCGCGACCTGCACGTGGTGCCGGACCCGATGACGCCGTACTTCCAGGACGTGTACGACCACGTGCTGCGCGCCACGGAGTGGACCGAGAGCCTGCGCGACGTCGTCACGAGCCTGCAGGAGACCCGCATCGCGCTGCAGGGCAACCATTTGAACCAGGTGATGAAGAAGCTGACGGGCTGGGCCGCCGTCATCGCGGTCCCCACGGCCGTGACGGGTTTCTACGGCCAGAACGTCCCGTTCCCGGGCTACGACAAGCAGTGGGGCTTCGTGGTCAGCCTCGCCATCCTCATCGCCACCGCCGTGGCCCTGTACACCGTCTTCAAAAAGCGCGACTGGCTCTAGATACGGTCCATCTGCGTGAGATCGATGTCGATATCGAACGGAACCGTCAGCTTCAGCAGGTCGTGGTGAATGCCGGTAAGCGAGTACGCGTTGTTCGCCGGGTCAAGCTCGTACACGTAGATGGTAGGCCGGCCCTCCGCGTTCTCCACTCTCCAGAAATGGGCTATCCCCGCAGCCGCGTAGAGCTGCGGTTTCCGTTCTCGGTCCCTGACCTCCGAGTCCGGCGAGACGACCTCGACCGCGAGCACGACATCGGAGGGCTGGAAACTGGTCTTCGTCGTGTCGAGGGCCTCCTCGGCCCGGACCACGACCAGGTCCGGCTCGGGACGCTGACGCTTCCCCAGTGTGACGGTCATCTCCCGGCGAACTCGCAGATGCCCGGGGGCCAGCCCGCGAAGCACGCTCTCCAGCAGGGAGATCACCATCGTGTGGAAGTTGGCCTGGGGGCTCACGAAGACAAGGCTGCCATCGATCAGCTCTGTGTGACGGGGCAATTCCGGAATGTGATCGAGATCCTCAGCCGTGAAACCCTCTGCTGGAGGCACGAACCATGGCCGCTTTTCTGGCGTTGGGGGCATCTCGGGCATAGGCGCCGCCGTCATCAGCTCTCCTCCACGGAGACGACCTTACGTGGTACTCACGCTATCAAGTCCTACCCGGAGTGAAAGGTGATCGACCAACAGTGACGATGATCAGGCGAGATCGGTCGGGTCGGTGTTGGCGCCGCAGCAGATGACGGCGACGCGTTCTCCCTCGGACGGGGTGTAGGCGCCCGTCAGGAGGGCGGCGTAGGCGGCGGCGGTGCCGTGTTCGACCACGAGGTGGTGGTCCTGCCACAGAGCTTGCCGGGCGGCGATCACGTCCGCGTCGCTCACCAGCACCGACTCCACGCCGGTGCGGCGGGCGACCGCGTACGGGATCTCGCCCACGCGGCGGGCGCCCAGGGAGTCGGCGGCCACGCCTCCCACCGGCGCGTCGACCGGCCGGCCCGCCGCCAGTGCGGCGTGGAACGTCGGGCAGCCCTCCGGCTCCACCGCGACCACGTGCGACCGGCCCTCCAGCGCCGCCGCGATGCCGGCCATCAGCCCGCCCCCGCCGACCGCGACCAGCACGGTGTCGACGCCGCCGGCCTGTTCCTCCAGCTCCAGGGCCAGCGTGCCCTGGCCCGCGCAGACCTCCGGCTGGTCGTAGGGGTGGCCGAACAGGGCTCCCGTGTCGGCCACGCGCTTGGTCGCGGCCTCGTAGGCTTCGGCGTACTCGCACCCGACCTGGTGTACGGAGGCGCCGAGCGCGCGCAGCCGGGCGACCTTCACCGCCGGCGCGGTCTCCGGCACGAACACCTCCGCCCGCGCGCCCAGCTCGCGGGCGGCGTAGGCGAAGGCCAGGCCCGCGTTGCCGCCCGACGCCGCGATCACTCCCGCCTCCGGGAGACCGCCCGCCTCGACCGCCGCGAGAACCTGGTTGAAGGCGCCGCGCGTCTTGAACGAACCCGTGTGCTGGAGCTGCTCCAGTTTCAGCCACAGCCGGTCGAGCCGGAGTACCGGCGTCCGCAACACCCGGGAACCGATCCGCGTCCGAGCCGTCTCCACATCACCACGAGAGATCACCCATCCACCGTACCGGCCGGGCCGAAGGCCGCATTCCGGTCGACCGCCCACGGACGGTCGTCGCCACGGTTACCAAGAAGCGAAAAACGGCCGAGTGCACTCATAACAATTGGGATGCGGACTCTTATGGAGAATGACCGCGACACGGGATGCTGGTGCCGTGACGGGCTCAGCGAAGACCCGCAGCGCGGCCGAGCGAGTGGCCGCGCAACTGGTGACATGGCCCGGCCTCGCGGCCGGCCGTCCCTCCTGCGGCACCGGCCGGAGCTTCAACTTCCGCGGCGGCGAGATCCTCCACCTGCACACGGGCGAGGAGGCCGATCTCCGCCTGTCCCGCGGCTTCGTCGAACGCCTGGACACGGTGCTCGTCGAGAGCGGCCAGGTCGTCGTGCGGCCCGGCGACGACTGGGTGACCGTGCTGCTCGACACCGACACGGCGGGCGCCCTCCTGATCAGCCTGACGAGCCTGGCGATCCGCGCCGCCGAGGAGCAGGCGCCGGCCCGGCCGTGCACGTGGGAGCGCACCCGCCCACGGCCCCGGCTCAAGGCTCCCTGGTCCTGATCACTGGTCGACCAGTTCGAACATCCGCTCCCAGCGGTCGGTGACCATGTCGGCGGAGAACCGGCGCACCGAGGTACGCGCCCGGCTGCCGAGCTTGGCCCGCAGGTCCTCGTCGCTCATCAGACGGGCGAGCTGTTCGGCGAACTCCGTGGTGTTGCCCGGCCGTACGAGCAGCCCGTCGGCCTCGTGCGTGATGAGTTCGCGGACGCCCGGCGCGCAGTCGAACGCCACGGTCGGCAGGCCGTACGCCATCGCCTCCATCACCGACATCGGGAAGCCCTCCATGCGCGAAGACAGGGCGAAGATCGACGCTTCGTTCAGCGCGGCCTCGACGTCGGCGGTCGCCCCGGCGAACTCCACGGTCTTGTCGACGCCGAGGTCGGACGCCTGGCGGCGCAGAACCTCCTCGTCGGGCCCGGAGCCGTACAGGCGCAGCCGCCAGTCCGGGAAGGCCCCGGTCACCTCGGCCCACGCCTCCAGCATCATGTCCTGTCCCTTCTCGAAGGACAGCCGGCCGAGCAGTTCGACCACGGGCCGCGACAGGTCCGGCAGGACCGACGGGCTGACGTGGAGCGGGTTCGGCATGAAGTCGGCGTTGGACATGTGGTCGCGGGCCCATGAGTCGGCGTCCTCGGTGCTGAGCACGAGGAACCGGTTCACGTCGGTGAAGTAGCGCTTGACCCGCTGGTACCGCGAGGAGGCCTTGGTCGCCTGGTAGGACTCGTGGCTCATGCCGATGACCGGCATGCCGGCCGTGTCGGCGAGCGCGACCCATTCCATCGCCCACACCTGCGCGGCGATGATGACGCCGCCCGGCCGGGCGGCGCGGAACAGACGGCTCAGCTTGGCCGCTCCGTGCCGCTGCACCGAGCGGAAGCGCATCGCGCGCAGCCATCCGCCGCTCCGGGACGGCGGCGGGGTGTCGTGCAGGACGCTCAGCTCGTACGGCAGGTCGCGGCCGTAGTCGTGCCGCTCGGCGGCGTGCGTCACGCCGATCACGTGCACGCGGTGGCCGCGGGCGGCGAACAGCCCGCCGACGTGGTGGACCCATCGCTGCAGGCCGCCGAGCTCTTCGTGGTTGTTGCAGACGATGAAGATGTCACGCATTCGGGTCCCTCGTGAAGAAGCGGTCGACGACCTGCTTGGCGGCGGTACCCCGGTCGTATTCCCCGTAGCGCTCGACGAATTCACGCCGTTTCCCGGCGTAGCGCGCGGTGAGGCCGGGCAGGTCGGCGAGCGCGGCGAACAGCTCGTCCGGATCGCTCAGCACCGGACCGGGCCCCTCTTTCCGCAGGTCGAAGTAGGTGCCGCGGGAGCGGACGTAGTCCTCCAGGTCGGGGGCGAAGAACACCGTGGGGCGGTCGAGCAGGGCGTAGTCGAACATCAGCGACGAATAGTCGGTGACAAGGGCGTCGGAGAGCAGCAGCAGCGAGGTGACGTCGTGCACCGCGCCGACGTCGCGGACCACACCGCGCAGGCTCGGCGGCACGACCGCGGTGTTGAGGTAGTGCGGGCGGACCAGGAGCACGTGCGTCTCGCCGAGCTCCTCGGCGAACTCCTCCAGGTCGAACGGCGGCTCGAACCGTTTTTGCGCCTTGCCGCCCGCCCCGGCGCGGAACGTCGGCGCGTACAGCACGACCGTGCGCTCGTCGCCGGTCAGCTTCAGCCGCTCGGCCAGCTCGGCCGTGTCACCCCCGTTGACCAGGGCGTCGTTGCGCGGGTAGCCGCTGCGGATCAGCTCGGCGCGCACGCCGAGGCCCTTGGCGAGGGTCCGCGCGTCGTGCTCGGAGCGGATCAGGAAGGCGTCGTAGCGGTCGATCGCCTGTTGGAAGCGCGCCCGCCGGGTCTTGCTGCCGCGCTTGAGTTCCGGGTCGTCGAACCCCATCCGCTTGTACGCCGAGCCGTGCCAGGTCTGGATGTAGGTCGTCTGGGGGCGTTTGACGGCGTCCCGGGGAAAGCCCTGGTTGTCCACCCAGTGACCGGCCCGCGCGAGCGCCAGGTAGTACTGCCAGGAGCCGCGGCGGACGAGCTTGGCGTCCTTCGGGAAGCCGGCCGGGCTCTTGGCGTAGGACCAGATCGCGGTGAACTTCGCACCGGACCGGCGCAGCTCCTCGTAGATGTACTTGGGGTTGTCGGAGTACTGCTTGCCGAGGTGGCTCTCGAAGACGATCGTGTCGCGCCGGATCGGCAGCCGGACGAACAGCCGGTTGTAGACGGCGATCTTGGTCTTCCGGCGGGTGAAGACCTCACGCCAGCGTCGTTCGGCGCGCAGCAGCGCGGTCCACCACCGGCGCCCGCGGCCGGTGGCGGCGAACCGGCGGAGCGCGGCGATGGTGACCCGGCCGGCCCAGCCGTACGCGACGAGGCGGAAGGCCATCTCCCCGTTCTCGGGGACGTACGCCTCGAAGTGGTCGCCCGCGAGACGGGTCAGGCGCGGCCGTACCGGCACCGACATCTCCATCGGGTCGCTCGCGAACAGCCGGATGAACAGCTCGTCGTCGCCGGCCCTGAGTCGGAGCCGCAGGCCCCAGCTCTGGTCGAGGAAGCCGAGCGGCCGCACGTCGCGGCCCGGCACGACCTCGGCCCTCCAGCGCAGCCGCCCGTCCGCGTGCGTCACCTCCGCGGGCACGGCGAAGAACCGGCCGGTCCGGCTGCGGTCGCGGAACTCCAGCCGCGCGCTGAGCGGGACGCCGGCGCCGATCCGGTTCAGCGGGTTGACGACGTCTCCGGCGAGCCGGAGCGTGTGCCCGTCGCGCGTCATCTCGGTGACTTTTCCGCCCGGGTTCAGCGACTTGAGCGGCAGCGAGTGGATGCCGAGCTCGGTGACGTCGAGGATCCGGCGCCCCTGCTCGGTGTCGAGGTGGTCGCCGGACCAGTAGATCCGTCCGTCGCGCTCGACCAGCGGCGTGGTCAGCCGGGGCTTGCCGGTCTTGCCCTTGCCGACGTAGTCCGCCGCGCTCACGGCCCCCTCGTAGTCGCCCTGGGCGACCATGAAGCCGATGATCGCCTGGAGCTCGTGGGCCTCTTCGTACGCACGCGGGTCGATCGTGGCCATGTACGCGCGGGCCAGGGCGAGGAACGCCTCGCGGTAGTCGTCGTCGCGGCTGCGCAGGCCCCGGACGTACAGCAGCAGGTCGTGGTTGAGGAACTTCACGTCCTTGGACAGCTTCAGGTCGCCGGCCCCGTACCGGGCGTACACCGCGTCGATGCGCCGGAAGATCTCCAGCCGGTCGGAGAAGTTGCGCAGCTCGGCCCGCTGGTTGGTGATCGAGAGCGTCTCGGCCTTCTCGTAGATCATCCAGTTGTAGACGCGGTGCGGGATGATGGCGATCTTCCGGGCGGCCAGGTACGCCTGCGTGCTGAACAGCAGGTCCTCGTAGTGGAGGCGTTCGACGAACCGCAGGCCCTCGCGGTCGAGGAAGTCGCGCCGGTAGAGCTTGTTGGTGGACAGCGTGTCGTAGAGCAGCTCGGGATACTCCCGCACCGAGGCGTACACTCCACGCTCGCGGTAGACGCCGCGATACCAGACGCGCTCCTCGCCCTTGTCGGGGTAGACGCGCCAGCAGCAGCCGGAGACGAGTTCGGCCTCGTGCTCCTCGGCGGCGGCGACCAGGTTGCGGCAGGCGTGACGATCGAGCGTGTCGTCGCTGTCGAGGAACATCAGGTACGTGCCGCGCGCCGCGGCGATGCCGTCATTGCGCGGCTGCCCGCAGCCACCGGAGTTCTCCGCCCGGTGGATCACCCGTACACGGTCCTCGGTCATCGCGAGCTCGTCGGCGACCACCGGGGTCCGGTCAGTGCTGGCGTCGTCGACGATCACCACCTCGACGTCACGGTGGGACTGGCCGAGCGCGGAGCGCACGGCGGTCGGCAGCCGATCGGCATCGTTGTACACGATGACGATCACGCTGACGTCTGTCATGGAGGAAACCCCTCGAACTTCCAGAGAACGAACACTTTTCTCGGACAAGTACGTAACCGACTCAACGAATGATCACCTTGAGGGGATCCTTAGGATCTGGGGTGTGCCGCGTGAACGCATCCTGATCGTGGAGGACGACTCCGTCATCGGGGCCGAGTTGTTCAAGGCCCTGTCCGCGAACGGCTATGAGGCCGGCCTCGCCACGACCGGCGGGGCCGCGGTGGCCGACGCCCTCGACCATCCGCCGGATCTGATCCTGCTCGACCTCGGCCTGCCCGACATCGAGGGCGTCGAGCTGTGCCGCCGCCTGCGCGCCGACCTGCCGCAGACCGTGATCGTCGTGCTCACCGCCCGTACCGAGGAGTTCGAGGTCGTGGTCGCCCTCGACGCCGGGGCCGACGACTACCTCACCAAACCGTTCCGGCTCACCGAGCTGGTCGCGCGGATCCGCGCCCACCTGCGCCGCCAGGGCGCGGCGCCGGGCGATTCGGTCGTCTCGGTGGGCCGGGTCCGCGTGGACCTCCCCGCGCGCCGGGTGCACGCCGGTGACGCCGAGGTGCTCCTGCGGCCGAAGGAGTTCGACCTGCTGGCGGCGCTGGTGACCCGCGCGGGCGAGGTGGTCACCCGCGAACAGCTCATGGACGAGGTCTGGGACGAGAACTGGTTCGGCCCGACAAAGACGCTCGACGTGCACGTCTCCACACTCCGCCGGAAGCTCGGGACATACGCGCAGATCACGACTCTCCGCGGGCGCGGCTACCGCTACGAACGCGACGCGGACGGGGAGAGATGAGCGATCAGGACGGTGACTGATGGCGGCTACCGTATCCGCCCGCAGGCAAAAGCAGGCTAAACGTGGGGGGCGAAGACCGCCGCAGGATCAGGCGGCCGCCCTCCGCTTCGGCCAAGGAACGGGCAAGCGCCAGCCCGATGCCGTGCCCGTCCGCCGGCGCGCGGAAGACGTCCGCGCCGTCGGGAACGCCCGGGCCGTCGTCGGTGACGTCGATCGCCAGACCGGACCCGAGGTCGGTCGCGGACACCGTGATCGGCGGCCGGCCGTGCGTGACGGCGTTGTCCAGCAGGACGTGCAGGATCTGGCGTACGGCCGCGAGTGAGGCCCGCACCTCCGGCAGCTCGTCCGGCACTCGCACGGTCACGTCCGTACGGGACCGGACCTCGCTCAGCAGGGCCGGCACGTCCAGCACGCCGCGGTCGCCCACGCTGCCGCGCGACAGCCGGACCAGGTCCTCGATGATCTCCTGCAGGTGCTCGCCGCGCTCCAGCGCGGTACGGATCACCGCCCGGGGGTCGTCCTCGGCCAGGCCCGCCTCCAGACCCAGGAGCAGGCCGGTCAGCGGGGTGCGCAGCTGGTGGGAGACGTGGGCGCTGAAGGCGCGCTCGCGGTCGAGCACGTCGCCGAGCCGCCGGGCGGTCGCCTCCAGGGCACGGCTCGCGGCGTCGGCCTCCCGTACCCCGACCGTCCTGGCCCGGATGGAGAAGTCGCCGCCGCCCAGGGCCTGCGCGTCCCGCGTGAGGCGTTCGAGCGGCGCGGCGAGGCGGACCGCCTGCCGCCGCGCGACCACGGCCGCCAGCCCGACCACGAGGAGCGCCAGGGCCGCCATCAGCAGCCACGCCCGTTCGACCCGCGCCGAGATGCGCTCGTACGGCGTCGCGACCCGGATCACCGCGACGATGGACTCGTCGGAGGGCACCGGCGCGGAGACGGTCAGCAGCCCGTGCTCGACCGCTTCGTGGACGTGGCCGTCGTCCGCGTTCCCGGCGACGGGCGAGTGCTCCGGCCCGCGGCCGGTGACGCGCCGCCCGTCCAGGGTGTAGACGCCGACGCTCAGGCGCCGCGACATGCGGGTCACGATCGGCACCGGCCGGGGGTCGCGCGCGATGGTGTCGGGGACCTCGGCCGAGATGCGGGTGGCGTCGCGTTCGAGTGAGACGATCGCCTCGTCGCGGTACAGCCGCTGCAACACGACCGCGAGCGGCAGCGCGAACAGCACGACCGCCGACGCGGCGACGCCGACGATCGTGACCAGCACACGGCGCCGCAGGGGACGGCCCTCTGCCGGGGGGTTTCCGGTCATCCGGTCATTCTGCCCCCGGTCCGGCGGTGGCCCGGCCGGGGACCGTGTCGGCGGCCGTCCGTACCGGGCGTCAGCCGCAGGCGTTCTTCAGCGACGTCGCGCCGCCCGAGGAGGACTTGTGCGAGGGCGAGGCGCCGGCGCCGGTGTGCCTGGTCTTGGCGGACGTGCTCGCGCTCGGGGAGCTCGCCGGTGTCGCCGTCGCGGGTTTCGTGCTGTTGGCGATGGCCTTCGCCGCCGCCGCGCGCATGACCCTCAGGCTCGGCTCATAGACGTGGAATCCCGGGATCTTGCCCGGGTTGTACGGCATGCTCTGGATGTCGGCACCCTTCTTGACCGTGCCGGACAGCTTCACCAGAGCGGGCAGGAGCGCCACCGGGATGTTGGTGGAGATCGTGCTCTTGGCGGCCTTGGCCAGCTTCTGGAAGTGGGTGACCACCTTCTGCGGGTCGGCCTGGTCCGCGATGTCCTTCATCAGGCACTTCTGCCGGTCCATCCGGTGGAAGTCGTCGTCCGCGTCGCGGGAGCGGCCGTACCACAGGGCCTGCGTGCCGTTGAGGTGATGGGTGCCGGCCGGGAGGTAGCCCGTCGGCTGCTTCGTCTGGACGCCGTTGACGATCTCGCCGCCGATCGGCAGGCGCTTCTCGACGTGCACCGTGACGCCGCCGATGGCGTTGACGATGTCCTTGAACCCGTTGAGGTTGACGAGCACGTAGTAGTCGATCTTCAGGCCGGTGAGGTAGCCGATGGCGTCCTCGACCAGGTGCGGGCCGCGCTGGCCCTTCTTGTATCCGGGCTCGAGCTCGGGATGCCGCTCGCCCTGGATGTACAGCTCGTTCAGCAGGCCCTCGCCGCCGGGGTGCTGGGGGTTCGGGGCGTCGCCGGTGTAGCCGTAGGGCCACAGCTTCTGCATCTTCGGCGGCACCGGGAACTTCTGCAGGCTGCGGGGCAGGCTGAGCAGCACGGTGTTGCCGGTCTTGGTGTCGATGCTCGCGACCGTCATGCTGTCGGTGCGGATGCCGGTGCGGTCGGCGCCGCCGTCGCCACCGAGCAGCAGCACGTTGATCCGCGGCTTGTTCTTCCAGGGGTCGGACGCGTTGACGGCGGTGTTGCCGTCGCCGGCGAAGATGCTCGACAGCGTGTCACGCAGCACGTACGTCGCGTTCGCCGCGTACACCAGGGGCGTGCAGACCATCAGCGCCATGATCACGACGAGGGTGCCGGAGGTGATCCGCATCGCCGTCGGCAGCCCCGGCGGCCGCACCACCTGGAACGAGCGGATCACGATCACCGCCCACGCGACGGCCAGGATGAGGATGCCCGCGATGATGACGTTCAGCCAGGTGTCCTGGACCACCATCTGCTTGAGCTTCTCCTGGAAGGCCAGGGCCGCCGTCACCGTCCCGAAGACGAGGACGGCGAGAAGTCCCATGAGGGTGAAGCCCACCGCGCGGCGGCCCGCCCAGATGTGCGCTATCCCCCAGACGACGGCCGAGGCGACAGTGAGTCCCAGGGCGCGCCAGAGCCCGGCGACCGGGATCGGCTCACGGCCGTTCACCGCCCGTCCTCCGTACTGCCGCGATGCCATGAAGTCTCCTGCTCCTCTGCTCGTGGCCGGTCACAACTGTGATGAGCGCGCGATGCAACACCGTGCGGTATGCAAAGTGATTGACTGGAAGCGGTCAGTAACCCTTGGCGAAGTTTGATGGATCGTACCGTACGTATGACCCCACCTGCCTCGATTGCCCGGTAAGGCCCGGTCACCGCCTTCATCACGTGACGCATCGTCAGCGCCGCCCGGTCTCAGCCGCAGGCCGCCGTCAGCGAGACGGCCTTGCTCTTGTGCTGACTGGAGCTCTTCGAGGCGTTCGGGCTCGCGCTCTTGCTCGGGTCGGCACTCGTCCTCGGATCGGCACTCGTGCCCGGGTCCGCGCTGACTCTCGGCCCGGCGCTCGTGCTCGGGTCGGCGGTCGCGCCGGGCGTGACCGGGGTGGCGGACGACGTGCGCCGCGCGGCCTCGCTCTCGGCGATCGCCTTGGCCGCCGCCTGGCGCATCACCCGCAGGTCCGGCCGCACGTTCTGGAACTGCGGCGGCACGTACATCAGGCTGGTGACCTGCGCGCCCTGCTTCATCGTGCCGGACAGGCGGATGAGCGCGGGCAGCATCTCCGCCGGAATGTCGGTGGAGATCGTCTTCTTCGCCGCCTTGGCGAGCTTCTGGAAGCTGGTCAGCACCCGCTGCGGGTCGGCCTGCTCGGCGACGTCCTTCATCAGGCACTTCTGCCGGCCCATGCGGACGAAGTCGCTGCTCATGGTGCGCGACCGCCCGAACCACAGGGCCTGCTTGCCGTTCAGCTTCCGGTTGCCGGCCTTCAGCACACCGGTCGGCGCGCTGCCGTCCTCCGGCCCGCCGTACGGGATGTCGTGGGCGATGTGCACCTTGACGCCGCCCATCGCGTCGATGATGTCGGCGAACCCGAACAGGTTGACCAGGACGTAGTAGTCGATGGGCTGGCCGATGAGGTAGGAGATCTCCTCGCTGACCAGCGCGGGGCCACGGCGGCCCTTGGCGTAGCCGGGCATCAGCGACTTGTCGTCCTCGGCGTCCTGGAACAGCTCGTTCAGCAGCCCCTCGTCGCCGGCCGACACCCCGGTGAAGCCGCTCGGCCACCGCTTGCGCAGCCGGGGGATGATCGGAAAGTACTGCAGGTTGCGGGGCAGGCTGAACAGCACCGTGTCACCCGTGTGGGTGTCGATGCTCGCGACGGTCATGCTGTCGGTCCGCACGCCGACGCGGTCTCCCGCGCCGTCGCCGCCGAGCAGCAGGATGTTGACGCGCGGCTTGTCCTTCCACGGATCGGCGACGTTCTTGACGACCGGCGGCTTGGTGTCGTCGGCGTGGAAGATCGTGCTGATGGTGTCGCGGAGGGTGTAGGTGTCGCGGGCCGCCCAGACGAGCGGCGTGCACACGCCGATGACGAGGACGACCACCACCGCGCCGGCGAGCATCCGCGGCACCACGGACATCCCGCTCGGACGCACGATCACGTACGAGCGGACGACGACCGCCGACCACACGAGCGCGAGCAACAGGATGCCGCCGATGATCCCGGCCAGCCAGTCGCTCTGGACCGCGATCTGCTTGAGTTCCTCGCGGAAGTCCAGCACGACGATGACGCCGCCGCCGATGACGAGTGCGAGGAGCGCCATGAGGAGCCCGCCGACGACCCGTCGTCCGGTCGCCAGGTGGGCGACGCCCCAGACGACGGCCGAGGCGATCGTCAGTCCCAGGGCATGCCAGATGGAGCCTTCCGGCTCCTCACCGGATTCGTCGTCCAGGCCATCGTTGACCCGGGAATCGACTCGCCCCATACGCACTCCTCTGTCCCGGACTGGGAGCATAGGTCCCAACCTGTACTGGACGCGTAAAAGCTCCGTCCAGATTGCGAGGTGAACGAGCCAACACGAACGGTGACCGGAGCGGCTGATCTACGCCGATACCGACATCCTCGGCGGACGCGAAGGTGTTACGACGATCCGGGGTTGTTTTTGTCACTTTCTGGGATCCGTACCGGCGAGCGCGCCATACGGCGCGGACTGTCATCATGACCCGCGTGACCGCCGGCTTCTCCCGTACGCACTGGCCCGGAAAACTCCGGCCCTACCAGGCGGCGGCGCTGGACCGGCTCGACGCGGCCTGGGCCGGCGGACGCCGGCGTGCGTGGGCGGTGCTCCCGCCGGGGGCGGGCAAGACGCTCATCGGCCTGGAGGCCGCCCGGCGCCTGGCGCGGAAGGTCGTCGTTCTGGTCCCCAACACCGCGATCCAGAACCAGTGGATCGCGCACTGGCGGCGGTTCACCCCCGCGACGGCCACCGCGGACGCGGACCGTTCCCTCGGCGCGGACGTCACCGTGCTCACCTACCAGTCGCTGGCGATCTTCGATCCGGACGCCGAGACCGACGAGGAGGGCCGCGCCCGCGGCCCGATGCGGCGGCTGCACGTCAACGGCCGCGAGCTCATCGAACGGCTGGCCGCCGCCGGGCCGCTCACCCTCGTGCTCGACGAGTGCCACCACCTGCTCGACGTCTGGGGCCGCCTCGTCGCCGAGGTCCTCGAACGGCTTCCGGACGCGATCGTCCTCGGCCTGACCGGAACCCCGCCGGAGTCGCTCTCCCCTACCGAGGCCGCGCTGGTCGACACGCTGTTCGGCACGCCGATCCTCGGCGCGTCCACTCCGGCGCTCGTCCGCGAGGGCCACCTCGCGCCGTTCGCCGAGCTGGCCTGGCTCACCCCGCCCACGGCGGTCGAGGCGGACCACATCGCGGGCGAGACTGAGCGCTTCGCCGAGCTCACGACCGACCTGGTCACCTCGACCGGCTTCCTGACCTGGCTGGACGCCCGGTTCACCGCGAACACGCACGCGGTCCCCTGGACACGCGTCGAAAGGGACGAACCACGGCTGGCCGCCGCCGCGCTGCGCATGCACCACGCGGGGCTGCTCGGCCTGCCGCCCGGCGCCCGGGTGCGCGAGGAGCACCGGCACGCGCCGTCCGCCGACGACTGGGTCGCGCTGCTGGACGACTACGTGAGCAACGCCGCGCCCGGCGCGGACACGGTGGAGGCGATCCGGCGGGCGCTCCCCTCGGTCGGGTACACGCTGACCCGCCGGGGCGTACGGGCCGCGCGGTCGCCGGTGGACCGGGTCCTGGCGCGCAGCGCCGCCAAGACGCACGCGACCGTGGAGATCGCCGCGGCCGAGGGCGCGGCGCTCGGCGAACGCCTGCGCGCGCTCGTGCTGTGCGACCACGAGCGCGCCGGGGCGCGGCTGCCCGCCCGGCTGCACGGAGTGCTGGAGCCGGAGGCGGGCTCGGCCTGGCTCGTGCTCGCCAACCTGGTGGCCGACGAACGCACCGCCCCGCTCGGGCCGATGCTCGTGACCGGCCGTACGGTCGCCGCCGGACCGGCCACGGCGCGGGCGTTCCTCGCCTGGGCGGACCGGCCGGACCTGGCGCTCACCGAGGACGGCGGCGTGTGCGTCATCGGCGGCTCCTGGTCGGCCCGCACCTGGGTCCGCCTGGTCACGGCGTTCTTCGAGGAGGGACGCTGCCGGATCCTCATCGGCACGCGCGCCCTGCTCGGCGAGGGTTGGGACGCCCGCGGCGTCAACGCGCTCATCGACCTGACCTCGGCCACCACCACGACCTCGGTGGTGCAGACGCGCGGGCGCGCGCTTCGGCTCGACCCGTCCTGGCCGGAGAAGGTGGCCAACGTCTGGAGCGTCGTCTGCGTCGCCGACGGTCACCCCAAGGGCGCGGCGGACTGGCAGCGGTTCGTCCGCAAGCACCGCGGGTACCTGGCCGCCGCGCCGGACGGGGAGATCGTGTCCGGGGTGGCGCACGTGGACGCCACGTTCTCCCCGTACGCCCCGCCGGACCCGGGCGAGCTGGACGCGGTGAACGCCGCCATGCTCGCGCGGTCCTCGGCGCGCGAGGAGACCCGCGAGGCGTGGCGGCTCGGCACCGGGTTCCGCGACGAACTCGTGCACACCCTCCGGGTCCGCGCGGCCCGTACGGCTCGCGCGCCGGTCTCCGCGGAGACGGCGCGTCCGGAGCCGCCGCCGGTCGTTCCCGCCGCGGCGTGCGCTGCCCCGGCCCCGCCTCGCCCGGTGCGCGCCGGCGTGGCGCTCGCCCTGGCGGGTGGCGGTGTGGCGGTACTGCTGCTGACCGTGCTGACCTGGGTCGCCGTGCTGCTCGGCCTGCCCCTGCTGGCGGCCGGGGCGTACCTGGGCGTGCGCCGCACTCGGGCGCTACGACGGGCGGAACGGCTGCTGGAGGAGGCCGCGGGCGATCCTCCGCTGCTGCGGTTCGCCTGCGCCGTGGCCGACGGGCTACGCGCCGCGGACCTCTCCCGGCGCGGTGCCGAGGGCGTGGTCGCGCGAGCCGAGCCGGACGGGACCTACCGGTTCTCCCTGTCCGCCGTGGACACGGCGACCTCCGAACGGTTCGCGCTCGCCCTGGACGAGGTGCTCTCCCCCGTCGCCGCGCCGCGCTACGTCATGCCGAGGTACGTCCTGCGGTCCGCTCCGGTGCACGAGTGGCTCGCGGGCACCGCGCGGGCGGACGGCGTCGTCTACCACGCGGTACCGGCGGTGCTGGGCCAGAACCGCGGCCGGGCCACGGCCTTCGCGCAGGCGTGGAACACCTGGATCTCCGCCGGCGAGCCGGTCTACGCCAACACTCCAGAAGGAGAAGGCGTCCTCGCCACCCACCGAGGCGAGAACCCACTGTCCGCCACGACCGTCCTGCGCGTCGCCTGGGACTGACTCAGGCCTCGACCACCGCGACCTCGGCCTGGTCGGTCAGGGAGCCGTTGCCGGGAAGGTGACCTGGACGGTGGTGCCCTGCCCGGGCGCCGAGGTGACTCCGACCGTGCCGCCGTGCGCGGTCACGATCGCCTCGACGATGGCCAGACCCAGACCCGACGAGCCACCGCTGTCGCGGCTGCGGCTGGGGTCGGCGCGGTAGAAACGCTCGAAGACGTGCGGCAGATGCTCCGGCGCGATCCCCTCACCCTCGTCGTGTACCGCGATCGCCACTTGCCCGTCCTGGGAGCCGACGGTCACCGTGACCGGCGTGCCGGGCCGGGTGTGCTGCACCGCGTTGCCGACGAGGTTGCGCAGCACCTGCTGGATGCGCGGGCTGTCCCCGTCGATGACCGCGTGCGCCACCCCTTGCAGGGTGATGGCCCGGTCGGCGCTGACCACCTGGGCGTCGTCCACCACCTCGCCGGCCAGCGCCACCACGTCCACCGGCCCGCGGTTCAGCGGCTGGGCCGCGTCGAGGCGGGCCAGCAGCGCCAGTTCGTCGACGAGCAGCCGCATCCGGCCCACCTCGGCCTGCATCCGTTCCATCGCGTGGTCGAGCTGGTCGGGGTCGCGCAGGCCGCCCTGGACGTACAGGTCGATCCAGCCGTGCATGGTCGCCAGCGGCGTGCGCAGCTCATGGCTGGCGTCGGCGACGAAGCTGCGCAACCGGTCCTCGGCCCGTCGCTGGGCGTCGAACGCCTTCTGGAGCCTGGCGGTGAGCACGCCGGCTCGCGGGCCGGCGAGCAGCGCGACGAGGACCGGCCGCCACCGCGAGGACCGGTTCACCGCCGCACCGGCCGCAGGCTGTACCCGAACCCCCGTACGGTGTGGATCAACGACGGCCCACCGAAGTCGATCTTGCGACGCAGGTTGGAGACGAAACGCTCGACCACGCCCGCGTCGCCGCCGAAGTCGTACTGCCAGACGTGATCCAGGATCTGCGCCTTGGAGACCACCCGCCCGGTGTTGGCGAGCAGGTAGCGCAGCAGCCGGAACTCGGTGGGGGAAAGCTCGACCGGACGCCCGCCCCGGGTCACCACGTGCCGGGCCTCATCCATCTCCAGGTCGCCGCAGCGCAGCACTCCCTCCGGCACCGCCGGCGGTACGCGGCGGGAACGCCGCAGCAGCGCCTCCAGCCGCGCGGCCACCTCGACGACGTTGAACGGCTTGGTGAGGTAGTCGTCGCCGCCCAGGCGCAGCCCGCGCACCCGGTCGTCCAGCTCGTCGCGGGCGGTCAGGAACATCACCGGCACGTGGACGTCCCGCGAGCGCAGCAGGTGCAGCAGGTCGAAGCCGTCCGTGCCGGGCAGCATCACGTCCAGCACGATCGCGTCCGGCGTGCGCGCCTCGATCGCGGCCAGTGCGGCCGGCACGTCACCGGCCGCCTCGACCTCGAACCCCGCGAACCGCAGCGCGGACAGCAGCAACTCCCGCAGCCCCGGGTCGTCGTCCACCACCAGAATGCGGTCCACGTCCTCTATTCCACCATCAGGAGGGAAGCCCGCCCGCTGAGACGCGCGCCCTCCACATCCAGGTCCGGCAGCACCCGGCCGAGCCACCGCGGCAGCCACCAGGCGCCGTGCCGGGCCAGCGCCAGCACCGCCGGCACGAGCGTCATCCGGATCAGGAACGCGTCCAGCAGCACGCCCACCGCGAGCGCGAAGGCCATGGGCTTCAGCGTGGCGTCGCCGTTCGGGATGAAGCCCGCGAAGACCGAGGTCATGATCAGGGCGGCCGCCGCGACCACGCGCGCCGAGGCCCGGAACCCCTGCCCGACCGCGCGTTGCGGGTCGCGGCTGTGGGAGTACTCCTCGTGCATGCGGCTGACCAGGAAGACCTCGTAGTCCATCGCCAGGCCGAACAGCACCGCGATGAGGATGATCGGCATGAAGCTGATCACGGGCCCGGTGCGCGAGACCCCGATCAGATCGGCGAGCCAGCCCCACTGGAACACCGCGACCACCGCGCCCAGCGTCGCGCCGACCGACAGCAGGAAGCCCAGCGTCGCCTTCAGCGGCACCACCAGCGACCGGAAGGCCACCATCAGCAGCAGAAAGGCCAGACCCGCGACGACCAGGGCATAGGGCACGAGCTCAGCGCTCAGCAGCTGGGAGATATCGATGCCGATGGCGGTCACGCCGGTGACCCCCGCGGACTCCCCGCCCGCGGCCTCGAGGCCGGTCACCACTTTTTCGGTACGTTCGTCGCGCGGCCCGGTCTCGGGGATCACCGTCAGCAGCGCGTACCGGCCGTTGGCGGACAGTTGCGGGCGTCCGGCGGCGACCACCCCGTCCACCGCGCCGAGCCTCTCGGCCAGCGCCGTGGCGGCGGCCCGCTTGTCGCCTTCGTTGGCCAGGTCGGCCAGGACCAGCAGCGGGCCGTTGAAGCCCGGTCCGAACGCGGCGGCCGTCAGGTCGTACGCCTGCCGCTGCGTGCTGGCCGCCGGAGCGGAACCGTTGTCGGTGAGCGCGAGGCGCAACCCCGCCGCCGGCAGGGCCATGACGCCGAGCGCCGCGACGACGGCGAGCGTCGTGACCAGCGGTCGGCGGGTGACCAGCCGGACCCAGCGCGCGCCCATGGTGGGCCGGCCGTCGGCGGCCTCGCGCCGGACGGCCCGCGAGCCGGGCTTGGGGCGCAGCCGCTCCCCGGCGAAGCCCAGCACGGCCGGGATCAGGGTGACCGCCACCAGCACCGCGACGATCACGGCGGCGGCCGCGGCCAGTCCCATCGCGGTCAGGAACGGGATCCGGACGATGGTCAGCCCGGCCAGGGCGATGACCACGGTGAGGCCGGCGAAGACCACCGCGGCGCCGGCCGTGCCGATCGCACGGGCCACGGACTCGTCCACGGGTACGCCGGACGCCAGCTGCGACCGGTGCCGGGCGACGATGAACAGCGCATAGTCGATGCCGACCGCCAGCCCCAGCATGAGGGCCAAGGCCGGCGCGGTCGTCGGCAGGGCCAGCATGCCCGCGACGGTGGCCAGGCCGGCGACGGTCGCGCCCACCCCGAGCAGCGCGGTGAGCAGAGGCAGCCCGGCCGCCACCAGAGAACCGAACGTGATGAGGAGGATGACCAGCGCGATCAGCAACCCTGCGGCCTCGGCGCCGTGGCCGTCATCACCGGAGCCGTCGCCGTACGCCGACCCGCCGGCCTCCACCCGTAGCCCGGCTTCACGGGCCGGCCGGAACACGTTCTCCAGCGCTTCGAGGGTGCCGTTCTCCAGGTGGGTGCGGTTCTCGTGGTAGTGCACGTACGCCAGGGCGACGCGACCGTCCGGCGAGACCGTGTTCGTGGTGAACGGGTCCACCACCCCGGCCACCTGCGGTGCCTTCGTGGCGGCGGCGAGGGTCTGTTCGATGACGGCTTCGTGCTCGGCGACCTGGTGACCGGCGGGCGCGACGAACACCACCTGCGCGGTGGCCCCCGACGAGGCGGGGAACTGCTCGGTGACGGTGTCCAGGACCCGCTGGGCACGCGAGCCGGGGATCGAGAAGTCGTCCTCGTACGAGCCGCCGGCGGTGGCGGCGAGTGTCCCGGCGACGATGAGGGCGGCCAGCCAGGCCACCAGGACGGCCCGGCGGCGCCGATAGGCCGAGGCACCGAGCCGGTAGAGCAGTGCGGCCATGACGGTGGACTCCCAACGATCGTGAATCAGGGAGCCTCATCACACCGCCCATACCTGACGACCTGACGCCCGCGAACCTGACGGTCGCCTGACGGTCGATCCCCGGCGTTCCCCCGCGTGGCCGGGGACTGGCTCAGGCGCCGACCACCGCGACCTCGACACACTGGCCGTTAGAGCTTGAACGGCTGCTCTTCCGCCACTCAGTCACGGTCGGCACCGCCGATCACCGCGACCTCGACGCACTCGCCGTTAGAGCTCGAACGGCTGCTCTTCTGCCACTCGGCTTTGGACAGGTCAGTCATCGCCTGTCTCTCCTCTCGCTTGGTACTGACCAGCTACGCGAGTCAGCAGTCGCCGCGTCGCGTCCGGGTTCAGCGCCAAGGCTCGAAGGTGCTCGTAAAAGCCAGTGTATCGGCGCAATTCGGCATCCTCTTCCAGAAAGCGGTCACCTGCCATGCTGTCGATATAAACCACCTGCGGATCGTCCGCGAAGTTCATCACGACGAACGAGCCATGCATCCCCGGGTGCGCGCCGGCGGCGAAGTCGACCACCTGAAACGTCACGTGGGGCGACTCCATCGCATTGATGAGATGGAGAAGTTGGTCGCGCATCACCATCGGCCCACCGACGGCCCGATGGAGCGCCGCCTCGTCGCAGATGGCCCAGAGCCGCAACGGGTCGTCACCCTGGAGCACCGCTTGGCGCTCAATACGAGCCTGGACTCGTCGATCGACCTCGGCTCGGGTCAGTGACGGCATCCCGCCGGGGATGACTGCCCGCGCGTACTCCTCCGTCTGGAGCAGGCCGGGGACGTAGAGGCTCTGGTAGTTCCAGACGGAGCGGGCCTCCTGTTCGAACTCGATGTAGGTGCCGTACTCCTCGGGCAGGTCGTCCGTGTACGGCTGGAGCAGGCCCGGGAAGGCGGCGTCCCTAAGGAGCTTCATCAGGGCGGCGTGCTGGTCGTCCGTCACCTCGTACACGGCGAGTAGGGCGTCGAGCGTCCGTACCTGCGGGCGCGCCCTCGCGGTCTCGATGCGGTACAAGGTCGCGGGGTTGATGCCGGTCTTCTCGCTGACGTAGTCGCGGCTCAGTTCCCTCTCCGCGCGAAGGCGACAGAGGGTTCCGGCCAGACGGCGAAGACGAATTGTCGGACGGGGGCGCGCGGACATTGAGAGACCTCCGAATCTAGAATTTCTCTATAAAACACGCAATATCTTGCGTTGATCTTGAATGCGGTACCAAACTGGCCCACAGCTAGAGCCTGCCACATGCCATATGGCGGCGTGTGGCAATTCGGAGGTGATCACATGGGAATGCCTCGACAGGCGTTCTTTCCGGTAGAAGAAGCCGAGTCGGTAGCGCTTGCCGCGACATCCGAGGCCGTGCCGCTCGCGCGGCGGCTCGTCATCGATGTCGCACGTCAGTGGCGCCTGCCCCGCGGGTTCGCCGATGACGCCGAATTGGTCATGTCGGAATTAACGACCAATGCCATAAAGGCAACGCATCTCTTCTACGCGACCCACGGCCTGGCCGAGACCGGGAACATCAGAATCCGGCTGCGCTGGACGACACCGAGCCTCTTCACCGAGATATGGGACGTCAATCCAATGCTTCCCACCCCGAGGAAAGCGAGCGAGGACGACGTCGGCGGACGCGGCCTCGGCATCGTCGAATTCATCTGCGCGCGATGGGCCGCCGAGCGCTGCGAAGACGGCGGCAAGCTCGTCTGGGCCGAACTACGTCTGCCGAGGACCTGACGATGTTCCCCGCACGCCCCGCCCCCGACACGCTGCTCAAGCCGAGCGAGGCCGCACGGCTCCTGGGAGTCCGGCCGACCACGCTGGCGAGCTGGGCCCGGGCCGGCCGGCTCACCGCCCAGGCCACCCCCGGCGGTCATCGCCGCTACCGGGCGGCCGACATCTACGCCATCATCGAAGCGTCCGGCGGTACGGACGCGGACGCCTGGAAGGACGACGCCGTACGCCTCTACGAACAGGGGTGGAGCATCCGCCAGGTCGCGGAGAAGTTCGACCGCGACTACGGCTCCATTCGCCGCCTGCTCCTCAGGCGGAAGGTCGGGTTACGGCACCGGGGACACGGTCACCGACCATGACCGGGCCGTCACGCGCGACAGGGCCGGCCGCCCGATAAAAAAGGCTTACCGTACGCAACAAAAATCTTACGGTACGACACCTTTCTCGGCGTGCGCCTTCGTGTGGTATCAAATGCTTACTTCGCGCTTCTACGGGAATGCTGGCCAACAGCCTAGGCGATACGTACAGCAACGACATTTCAGGCAAAGAGGTCAGCGATGCCTGGACGATCTATCTACAGCAAGAACCGAGCCACTGCGGCCGGAGAATCGACGCAGGGGTATTACGAAGCACGATGGATTCGCCGCCGCCCTCGCCGGGTCATGATCCGACTGCTGGTGTTCCTCATTCCGTTCATTTTCTTCACGCTTGTGCTCTCGTGGCGGAACGGGTTGGTGATCGGCTCGCTCGCGGTGGCGGCGGAGTTCACCTACGTGTGGCGTCGTCATCGGATGGCGACCGAGATGTTCAAATCGAAGCGCGCGGCGCGGACGACGGTCCGGGCGCTGTACCGGCTGGATCGGGCAGGCTACTACGCGTTTCATGACTGTCTTCTGGAGGGGAAGGAGACCGCCGAGCACATCCTCGTCGGGCCGACCGGGATCTGGTTGATCGATAGCGAGACCTTCCGGGCACAACCCCTTCTTTGGCCGGACGATAATCGCCTCGACGCAGACGAATTTCCGCCGGTTTCGCCGATCACGACGGTCCGGAAACACGCGCAGACCATGGCGAGGTTCGTCCGCGGCGCCCTCGGTAAAGACATCGTCACGCACGCGATACTCGCCGTGAGCGGGGCACCCTGGAGGCGTCTCAAAGTCGAGGAAGTGAAGGGCGTACCGGTCATCCACAGCCGATTAGTCGCATCGTGGATTCTGCGTAACGGCGACCCGATCTACTCGCCGGAAGATGTCGAGCGGATCACCACTACCGTGGCGGGCCGGCTATCGCTGCGCAGACAAACCAGCGACGATGCGATTCCCTGGCTGACCAGGGCACTGCGGCTGCGACGCCCCGACACCCGCGCTCGCCGCCCGTCCCGGCGCTACCTCCCATAGCCCGGCCCCCACGCTGAACCACCCTCACGAACAGGCGTTCTGACCGTCCAAAGTGGGGCTCGATCAGGCGTTCGGCCTGTTCGCGTCACCCCGACCGAACCGGCGAACGCCGCGACGGGCGCGCTGGGGGGACGCCGCAGACCGCCGGCTAATTCCAGTGTTCGTAGACGTCCCGCAGCGACGCTCTCCGCCCCGCGTGTGAGAGCACGTCCACGCAGCCGACCCACTGTTCGACCGATCCGGCCGGCGGCAGCCTCCGGATCTCCGGATCGGCGATCTCCGCCAGCAGGCCCCGTACGACCTCCTCATCGATCGTCCGGTACGGCCGGTCCCAGAACGGTGTGACGGCGCGCGCGGGCGTCGGCAGGCCCCTCTGCCGCTGGACGTCCAGCAGAGCCTCGGCGGCCTCGGCCAGCGCCTGCTCCCGTTCCTTCCAGCCGGACGCCGCCACCACCCGCCGCAGATCCAGCCGGGCGGCCACCGGAAGTGTCGCGAAGACCGTGCCGCGCCACTTGGCGTACGGCTGCCAACGCCGGGACAGCGTGAAGGCCAATGAGACCACGTCGGCGGCCAATTCGGCGCAAAGGAGGCGAGAGCCCAGCTCGTCGCCGCGCTCGGCGGTCCGTCCCACGAACGGCATCTGCTGAGCGAGGCGTTTCCACCCCGCGGCCAGGACGTACCGCTCGACGTCGGGCGGGTACCAGCGCAGCACCTGCCGGCACCGGGCGAGCGTGGTGGTCCGGTCGGTGAACACGGGGCCGGCGGTGACTTCGAGCACGCTCTGCCCGGTGAGGCTGAGCCAGTCCACTGCCGAGAGGCCGCCGAGCGGGTCGACCCCCAGCCTGCCGACGGCGAAGTCCCTGACCGTGGCCGTGTCCACGTTGTGCCTGCGCGCGGCGTCCCACGTCACCGGAAATCTCACCGGACGGCCCTGGAAGGTCTGGGGCAGCTCTCGCTCGAGTACCTCGATGATCCGTGGGACCGGCGCTCCGTCCTCCACGAGCAGCGTCAAGCGGCAACCCCAGTCATGGTCACGGCTCATCGTGTCGTCGAGGCCGAGAACGTCCGAACCCGAGCCGAGACGTGCCGTGGCGTACGACAGCCCGGGAAAGACCCGGTCGAGAAGGGGCTCGACGACCTCGGCGGCGAAAGAGCGAGCCAGCCCGGCTCCGGAGACGTCCACCGCGCCACCGCAACAGAAACAGGCCACCGCACGCAAGCCATTAACCGTCCGCGGGGTGCCTTCACAAGCGGCCGGATGCGCCGAGATTTCTCAGTAGTGGAACGCCGAGGCCACCTTGGCTCCCTTGCTCTGCAGGTTGACGACCGAGCCCTCGCCGGGCGGCAGGGCGCGGCAGAGTACGCCGCCGTACCCGGCCGGGAAGGCGAAGATGCCCCAGACGGCCCGCCAGTTCTCGACCTCGCCGGTCTCGGGGTTCATGACCGGTTCCGAGGCCGGGTCGACGCGGCGCTGGACGATGTGGTCGCCGCCCTGGCACTCGGCGACCGTCTCGGCCCACTCGCGGTCGGTCTGCTCCCAGCCGACGCGGATGCCCTGGCCCGCCAGGCCCGCGAACGGCTTGAGGATCATCTGGTCGCGTTCGGCGCGTACGAGGTCGGCCAGCTCCGGCGTGAGGGTCCGTGTCCAGGGCAGGATGCGGTCGATCAGGGCGTTCTCCTCCGCCGACAGGTCCGCCCGGAAGTCGGGGTCGGAGACCAGCGGCAGGCAGGTCTTGAACGAGAGCAGCGCGCTGTTCAGGGGCGTCCACAGGACGACCTGGCCCTCTTCGTGCGCTCGGGTGACCGCTTCGACGTACTCGTCGTTGCGCGGGTCGCGTGCCACCTGGTTGACCGAGAAGTAGCGCAGGAGGAGGTCGATCGGCCGGTCCCGTACGTACACCCGGCCGCCCTCGACCCGTACGTCGTCGAGCTCTCCGTACACCGTCTCGACGCCGTACCCGCGAATGGTCTCCTGGAAGGAGCGGTGCAGGGACTCGTAGTACGGCGACATGCCGCCGACGGCCTCCACCGTCGCGACGACGGGCGATTCCTTCCCCGTCACCGCGGCGAACTGCCGGGCCATGGCCGCCGGGGTGTCGACGTGCGTCAGGCCGTGTTCCGCCGCGAACTTCGCGAACGGCTCCATCGCGAGCAGGGAGTGGTTGATCTGGCTGACGTCGACCCCGCCGAGCTCGCTGCCGACGTTGAACTCCAGCAGGCGGAAGCTCTCGCCGTCGTCGTAGAGGTCGGCCCGGCCGTACAGCGGCTGCTCGCCGGTGAACCGGGCCATCAGCTCGGTGCGCCGCTCGTCGGCGCCGATCGCGGCGCAGTACTTGCGGACGTCGCCGCCGAAGAGCCGGTCCGGCAGCGACACCATCAGGTCGAACAGGCCGGCGACGTCGGCGGCGGCGCGGCGGATCCGGTCCTCGGCGCAGAACAGCGGACGCGGCAGGAAGTACTTGCCCCACGCCGCGTACAACGCCTCGGGGAACTCGGCGTTCGCCATCACGTCGCGCAGGCCGGCGTCCGCCGCGCAGGCGTCCAGGTACTTGTCGGTGACCATCCGTGGGCTCCTCATCGTCGGGGGGTGGTGGTCAGGCGTCCGGGGTGACGATCAGGTCCTTCTCGATCTTCCGGATGGCCTCGCGGTCGGCGTGGATCTGGTCGCTGCTCTCGTGCGCGAGGATGATGTAGCCCATGGTCATGCTGGCGAGCAGGTCGGTGCTGGCGTCCACGTGGTCGCCGGTCCGTACGACGTGCACCGGGGAGTGGTAGCTCGGCAGCTCGCGAGCCTGGTCGTAGATCTCGGCGTTGCGCACGATCCCCGTCGAGTGCGACATCAGGAACACCGCCATGACGTTGCGCCGGAGCGTGTAGCCGGGCGGCAGTTCGGCGCCGAGGCCCCGGCACACGTCCACGATCCGGGTGACCTGGCTCCCGCCGGTGGCGATCTCGGTGACGGCGGGGTTGCCGGCGCCCGCGAGGCGGGCGTTGACCTCCACCAGCCGCGGTCCGTCGGGCGTCATCATGATCTCGGTGTGCGCGGCCCAGTTCTTCAGCCCGACCGCGTCCAGCGCGCCGAGCCCGTAGTCGATCAGGTCACCGTACGCGTCGCGGTCGTAGGGCAGCCACTCGACGCTGTCGTAGACCGCGATGCCCTCGCCGAACGGGACCCGCTTGTAGCGGATGATGTCGGTGATCGAGTGCCGTCCGTCGTGGCTGACGGTGTCGACGGCGTACTCGGTGCCGGTCAGCTGCTCCTGGACGAGGACCTCATCGGCCACCTCGTCGAGCTTGTTGCGGGTGCCGAGCAGCGCGTCGAACTGCTCGCGCCATCCGCGCCCGCCCGGCGCCCGGCTCACCCCGACGGTGCCCGCGCTGCTCGTCGGCTTGATCACCAGGTCCCGGCCGGTCAAGCCCTCGCGCTCGATCCAGGCGGCCACCTCGCCGGCGTCGCTGGTGCAGATCTGCCGGGGGATCGGCAGTCCCGCGGCGGCGACGGTCTGGTGCATGAGGTACTTGTGCCGGCGGGCGTTCACCAGCTCGGGAACGTTGGAGTACGCGGGCGTCAGCGCGTCCGAGAGGTCCTGCGCCAGGTGCAGCGCCGACTCGAGGCCGGGGATGACGGCCATCGGGCCCAGCGCCCGGAGCCGTTCGGTCGTCCCGGCCAGGTCGCCGTGGTGGTTGATGATCGCGTCGAAGTCACCGGGCACGTGCGAGGAGAACAGCGAGCCCCACCCCGGGACCGCGTAGTCGATCACCGCGACCGGGCTGATGCCCGCCTTCCGCAGCGCCGGCGCGATCATCGCCGCCGAGGTGAAGGGTTGCACGATCGCGACGACTGGTCTGTCCATGACGTTCACCTTTTCCTTGGGCGTCTTACTGGCTGTCGGCCGAGGAGGCCAGGGCGGGTTCGGCGGGCTCCGGCTCGACGCGCCGGCGGCGCAGCCCGGCGCCCGCCGCGACGAACACCGCGCCGGCCAGCGCGAAACCTCCGGTGAGCACCCACACGCCGGAGCCCCAGGCGTGCCATCCGGCCGTACCGATGAGGGGCCCGACGGCGTAGCCGACCTGCTGGGGCGTCGTCGCCGCGCCGATGTAGCGGGCGCGCAGGGCGGGCGGTGCGACGAGACCGGGGTAGGCCATCATCGACGGCGCGGCGACGACCTCCCCGAACGTCCACACCACGGTCGCGAGCACGAGCATCGCCACCGGGCTGGGCCCGGCGTAGATGAGGTGGCCGACCCCAAGCAGCGCCATCCCGGCCACCATGGGGACGCCGATCGGCAGCCGCTGCGTCCACTTGGACAGCAGCACCTCGCAGGCGATCACCATGAAGCCGTTGATGGTCAGCAGGGTCGCGTACACCTGCGCGCTGTGGCCCGACCCCTTGACGAACAGCGGCAGGGCGGCCGAGCTCTGGATGTAGGCGAGCGCGGTCAGGAACAGGCCGAGGACGACGAGCAGGAAACGCCGGTCGGCGAGCACCCGCCCGTAGCCGGGGCGTTCCTCCTGGTTCGCGGTCTTCCCGGCCGCCGCGGGGGCCGGCTCGCGGCCGGGCCCGAGCGCGGCGAAGGCGACGACGCCGAAGGCCAGTGAGGTCGCGGCGTCGACGTAGAACAACGCGTCGTAGGAGGCGTACGCCAGCAGGAGGGCGGCGCCCAGGGGGCCGACCGTCGAACCCACGTTGAACGTGAGCCGCAGCAGCGAGAAGACCATGACGTGCCGGTCCTTCGGCGTCTCCGCCACGATCCACGCCATGGCCGCGGGCCGGTACGCGTTCGCGGTCAGGCCCGCGCCGCAGGCCACCAGCGCGCCCACCCACACGTTGGGGACGTGCACGATGGCCGCGGTCAGCACGGCCGTCCCGGCCATCGAGCCGGTGACGACCCAGCGGTAGCCGACCCGGTCCGCGACCGAGCCGCCGACCGCGGATCCGGAGATCCGCCCGACCATCAGCGCCATGAGGACGACGCCGCTCTCCCCCGCGCTGAAGCCCTGCCCGGTCAGGAACAGCACCAGGAACGCGTTCAGGAACGCGGCGAGGTTGCTGATCAGGTTGCCCAGGACCAGGACCCGGACCGGCCCGCTCATGGTCCGCAGCGTGGACAGGACGGTCGGGTGCGGCGCCCCCGCGGTCATGACGCCGGCTCCAACGGGGTTCCGGTGAAGGTGAAGAACCGCTCGGTGCCGACGACGGCCGCGCGGCTCTCCGCGAGCGTGTCCGCGACCGCGATCACGTAGCCGCTGCGGGCCAGGCCGCGCGGCGGCAGCCGTACCTGCGTGCCGGGCTGCGTCCCGACCTGCATCTCGACGATCGGCGGGCGCAGGAACTCCTCGTGCGCCGTCGCCGAGGTGATCTCCATGTCGTACGGCGGATAGGCGAACCGGACCGACGCGGCGCGGAGCGGCCCGGGGTGCGTTACGTCCGGGGCCCGGCCCGCGACGGCGTCGGCCGCCGCGAGCGGCGCGTCGACGCCGGACGTCAGCCGGCCGAGGTGCGGGATCATCCCGCCGCCGAGCCGGGCGTTGATCTCGATGACGTGCATCGCGCCGCCGGTGAGCTTGAACTCGATGTGGGTGTAGCCGTCGGTGAACCCGACCGCCTCGTGCGCGCGGCGCGCCGTCTCACGCATCAGCGGGTCGCCCAGCAGCGGATCGTTCGCGTCCACGTCGTGGCCGACCTCCTCGAACGCGAACCTGCCCTCCCCCAGGAACTTGCGCGCCACGATCAGCGGTGTGCAGATGCCCTGGTGCAGCACGCACTCGACGGAGATCTCCGGGCCGTCGAGGAACTCCTCGACGATCACGTAGTCCTCGAACTGGCGGATGCGGCCCATCCGGACCCCGTCGGTCAGGGCGAAGGCGGCATCGAGCTCCTCCGGCCGCTCGACCTTGCGGACGCCCATGCTGCCGCCGAGGTTGCGGGGCTTGAGGATGACCGGATAGCCGATCTCGGCGGCGAACGCGCGGGCCTGCTCCAGGGACGAGACGGCCTTCGACGCGGGCTGCGGGAGCCCGGCCTTCCGCAGCGCCTCGCGGGTCGCGCTCTTGTCGCGGCAGCGTGCGACCGCGTCCGGGGTGAAGGTGGTGAACCCCAGCGCGCCGCTCAGGTGCGCCGCGGTCTCGACGTAGACCTCGTCGTAGCAGTAGACGCCGGCGATCTCGTGGTGGTCGGCCACCTCGCGGGCCGCCGCCGTCAGCTTGTCCAGGTCGAGGCAGTCGACCACGGTGTGGCCGACGATGTAGGGGTCCTCCCAGGTGGGCGGGGCCGGGTTCAGCAGCCACAGCCGGTACCGCGCCGACACCGACTCCAGGATGTAGGCACGGTAGACCCAGTAGCTGCTCGCGACGAGGAGAAGGAGCGGGCGGTCGTCGCCCGCCGGCGGGCGGTGTGACATGCGAACCTCGATCAGGGTTGGAAGGCAGGGGGGAGTCCCGGGCTAACCGGTGAAGTAGTCCTCCGGTCCGCCCCGGCGGCGGACGTCGAGGGTGGCGCAGTGGAAGCCGCCGCCGAACGTGTTGACCGTGCGGAACGGCACCGGGATGGGCGTGAACCCCTCCTTCTCCAGCAGCCGGAGCAGCTCGGTCTCCTGGGCCTCCACGAAGATCCGTTCCTGGTCGAGCATCAGCGTGTTCATCGCGATCCAGCGGCTGCAGAAGTACATGGTCTGGTCCGCCGGGATGGCCGGCTCAGGGCAGACGATCATGTCCCAGCCCTGGAACATCTCCGGCGGCTCCGGCACCCGCTCGGGGTTGATGAGCACCTTGCCCGGCCGCAGCGGGACGAACGTGGCGTTCATGTGCATCGGGTGGTCGTCGACGAAGGCCACCTCGCGCACCCGGAACCGGTCGCCGAGCAGCCGGCGTACCCACTCGATGCCGAACCGGTTCGTCACGTGGCTGCGCTGCACGAGGATGTCGCGGCCGAACCGCATGAAGTCGCCGGCGTCGAGGATCGGCTCGAACTCGGTGATGACCGAGGTCTCCGGCGGGAACGGGTTGTCTTTGGACGGCCCGCCCGCGGGCTTGGCCTCGGCGTATCGCGGGTTGAAAGAGTCGTCGGTCAGCTCCGGCTTGGGCGCCGCGACCCAGCCGGCTCCGCGCCGGAAGTAGTCCTTGAAGATCGTGCGGAAGGGATGGGTGGCGAAGTAGTACGACCGCCAGCCCATCGTCGCCTCGACGATCGTCTCGCCCGCCACCAGCGCGATGTCGCGCGGGAACGTGTGCGACGAGCCGCCGGTGGACTGCCACGCCTGGGTGCCGAAGGAGCGCGACTGGTCCACCGGGTCCGGGCGGCGTACGGTCACGCCCTCGGCCTCCAGGATCCGGACGAACCCGTCGAGCTCCTCGCGTGCCGCCTCGACCTGCTCGGCCGGGAACGCCCCGCCGCCGTTCCGGCGGTAGAACTCCCAGGCCTCCGGCGGCACGGTCGCCTCGATCGCGGGGTGCCACGGCGGCACGGCGGCGCCGTCGATGACCCCGACGATCACTTCCTCCAGCGGGTCCCACTCGTTGTACGAGCCGACCGGGTTCGTCGTCACGCCGGGTTCCCTTCGACGGTCCGTACGGCCACATCGGCCGCCCCGGAGACGGCGGTCAGGCCGTGCAGCCGCGCGCGCGGTACGAGCAGCGCGTCGCCCCTGCCGAGGCGGTGCGGCCGGTCGGTCGCCCACGCGTGCACGTCGACCTCGCCGCCGGTCACCTCGATGACCCGGTCGGCGTCGTACACGCGGGTGGTGAACGGGTCGCCGGGCCGCAGCCTGCGGACCTCGGCGTCGTCGCGCGTCGAGGTGGCCAGGGAGGCGCCCAGGCGGGTGTGCTCATCCAGCGTGTCCGCCCAGCGGATCTGCGCGCGGAAGTCCTCATCGCCCAGGCGCAGCAGCAGCTTGGTGTCCTCGATGCCGCGGACGAGCTCGGGGATGACCAGGTCGCCGTGCGCGCGGGCGAAGCCGAGCAGCAGGTTCTCGTAGGTCATCCGGCCGTGGTGGACGTCGATGTGGGCGTGCTCGTCGCAGTACTTGGTGTCGACGCGGTCGCCGAACACCGCGCGCAGCATGGCACCGGTGTCGGCGAAGCCCTGGGCGAACAGCCACTCCAGGTAGGTCACCGCGGCCATGTAGCGGAAGACGCCGCGGTGGTCCTCGGTGAGCCAGTTGAAGTAGTTCACGCCGACGAGCGAGCTGGTCAGGTAGAAGTTCCAGTACGCGTGCAGGTCCGTGCGCAGCCCGACGCTGGCGAGCATCCCCTTGAAGATCGTGCTGTGCTTGGCGGGGTAGAGCCCGTACCCGAACTCGTCGTTGAAGATCTTGAACAGCTCCGACTGCTCCACGCCGTACGAGCCGCCGAGGTTGCGCGCCATCGCGGACGCCTCGGTCAGCGCGTCGAGGGCGAGCTGGATCAGGTGCATCCCGGCCGCCTCCTCCGCGTGGCGGCACTCGGTGATCGCGCGCATGGTGCCGCTCACCGGCGCGGTCTCGTCGACCGCCGGGTTGTTCCCGGTGTGGTCGGCGGGCGCGCCCGCGCCGCTGACCTCGCCGAGGAAGTACGCCTGCAGCTCCTCCAGGGTCCGTACGGGCGGCACGGTCACCGCGTCGTCGAGGAAGGAGAACGCGTAGCGCTCCAGGCCGGGCCGGATCGTGTCGCGCAACCCGCGTACCTCATCGGAGTAGAAGAGGTCGAAGTCCTCCTTGGCCGTGGCGAGACCGCCCGGCGGCAGCAGGATCATGTCGCTCTCGTACGCGTTGCACAGGATGCGGCCGGCGATGAGCTGGCGGTACCCGAGGAACTCCGCCTCCGTGGCGGGCACCGAGAAGTCCAGGTCGCCCACGCCGGCCGGGCCGACCGGCCGGCGGTAGGGGTTGCCGGTGATGTAGATCTCCGGCCCCGGCCGGAAGACGCGCTGCGCGCAGTAGGCCTCGATGGGGCCGGTGTCCACCCCGGTGACAGTCATCATTCCGCGCGTCATTCCGCGGCTCCGTCCGTAAGAGTGCGTACGCCGCTGGCGACGGCGGTGAAGTGGATGTTCACGCCGTCGTGCCGGGCGTCGAGCAGGAGTGGTTCGTCCGGCTGGACGCTGATGGGGACGGGCAGGCACTGGACGGCCTGCTTCCAGTGGGTGTTCGGGGTGCTCGGGGCGTTGGTGAGGCTGAGGCCGGGCACCAGGTCGAGCTCGAACCAGAACGCGACCGCGTGGCAGGTGCCGGCCACCGACGGCGGCACGACGAACTCCGCGCGCCGTGGCTCGGCGGTGTCGCGGTAGAAGTCGAAGCGGAAGACCTCGATCGGCTCCGACAGCATGCGGTGCTCGTGGTGGCGGAGCCGCGAGTCGAAGTACTCGATCGAGGACAGCTGGTTGAACTCGGTGAAGTCGAAACCGTACAGCTGCCCCACGTGGTTCTTGCGGTACAGCGACGGGCTCTCGACGAGCTGGGCGAACACGCGCCCGCCGCACGGCAGGATGATCGCGTCGTCGGTGAGCAGGTGCTCGCGGGCGTGCGCGATCGTGGGCAGGATGCCCTCGCCGAGCAGCGCGCAGTCGACCGTCTCGGTGACCAGCACGTCGGCGCGGCGGGGCAGGTCCTCGGGCACGCGCATCCGGGTGGACATCTTCGGCACGACCGTGATCACGTCGTCGTGCCCGGCCTTGCGGATGACCCGCCGTGCGACCTCGGCGACCGGGTGCTGGGCCTCACAGGCGACGATCTGCCGGGCGCCGGCGCGCGCGGCCATCATCGACAGCAGCCCGGAGCCGGCGCCGACGTCGAGGACCAGGTGCTCGGGCGAGACGATGTGCCGGATCGCCTTGTCGTACAGCTCCGAGCGCAGCTCGTCGTGGAGCATCTCCCAGTGCCAGCGCGGCACGCTCCGGCGGATCGCCCGGTTGCGGCCGATGAGCGCCCGCCAGTTGCCGCCCTCCACGTCGAGGACGAACTCGAACGCCTTGGCCGCCTCGTCGTACCGGCCCTCCGCGTACAGGGCGTGACCCCAGTCGATCAGGCCCTCGAGGTTCGGTCTCCCGGCCTCCCGCCGAGCCTTGGCGGCGTCGACCAGGCTCCCGGCCTGGACGTCGTCTTCCATCTTCGATCACCCGTCTTCTCTGCCGTTCACCCGGCGAATCGTCGATCGGCTACTCGTGTACGCCCGCCGCCCGCGCCGGGCAGGGCTCCGTCCTCGCCTGCTCGGCCTCCGGCGGCAGGTTGGCCAGAATGCGCTTGTGGATGACGGTGATCGGCGTGTCGTCCGCCACGTCGGGGAGCAGCACGACCGCCTCGTCGCCGCTGCGCACCATCGGCACGGAGGTACGTTTCACGGCCGCGGTGCCGACCTTGGTGCCGTGCCAGGGGCAGACGAGCCGGCGGCCGTCCGGGGTCTGACGGCTCAGGCTCAGCGGCCCGCCGCGGTGGGGGCACCGGTCGTGGACGAGCAGCGGCCGTCCGTCCGGCTCGAACACGAAGTAGCGGTTGTGCCCCACCAGCACGGTGTTGTGCCTGCGCAGGTCCATCACCACGACACGACTCATCGGCTCCTCCTTCGGGCGTGGGTGCATGCTCGGATCGGGACACGCCGGTCGGCGTGACCCGTGAGGGAAACCCGGGCTTATGCCGTGGGCTCGTCCACGACCGGGTGCAGCAGGTAGCGGCACTCCGGCGACACGGCCTTGACCCCGTACACCCGGCCCGCGGGGATCAGCACGGCGTCGCCGCGTACGAGCCGCTCCGGCTCGCCGGTCGCGCTGGTGACCAGGTCGGCCTCGCCCGTGTCGAGGGTGAGGACCACCGCGCCGTCGTGGCTGCGGGTGCCGAAGGGGCCGTCCGCGCTCGCGCGTACGGGCCGGGGCTCGCCGGTACGGGCGGCGGCGGCGAGTTCGCGGTGGCGCGGGATGGTGTCGGCCCACCGGATCTGGGCCGCGGTGTCCTCCTCGAACCAGCCGCCGACGAGCCGCGCCTCGGCGATGCCGCGCATGAGCTCGGGCACCACGCCCGGCCCGTGCTTCTCGGCCAGGGCCAGCAGGACCTGCTCACGGGTGATGCGCCCGTGGTGCTCGTCGATGTGGGCGTGCTCGTCGCAGTAGTGCAGGTCGACGTCCTCGCCGAAGATCTCGCGGTAGACCTTAATCATCTTCACGAACGCCGGCGCGAAGACGGCCTCCGCGTACGTGACCGCACCCGCGTAGCGGAAGAACTTCGCGTGGTCGCGGGAGAGGTAGTAGTAGAAGTTGTTGGTGGCGAGCGGCCCGGCCAGATAGAAGTTCCAGTACGCGTGCACATGCGTCGCCATGGCGCGGCTGCGGAGCATCTTGGCGAAGATCGTCGTGTGCTTGGTGTCGTAGACGCCGTAGCCGAACTCATCGATGAAGATCTTGAACAGCGCCGACTGTTCGGGACCGTAGGCCCCGGCGAGGTTGCGCGACATCGCGGACGCCTCGGTGAGTCCGTCGAGCGCGAGCTGCACGAGGTAGGTGTCGGCGGCCACCTCGGGGCGCCGGGCCGCGGCGATGGCGTTCAGCGCCGGCGACTCGCCCTGTTCGGACTCGTCGGTCACGTGCTGGAAGTACGCGTCGAGGACGTCGACCGTGCAGTTCCCGCTGACGTCCACCTCGTCGGTGAGACAGTCGAAGGCGAACCGCTCCAGGTCCGAGATGGTGGCCTCGCGCAGATGGCGGAGCCCGGTGCCGTAGAACTCCTCGAAGTCGCCGCGGAGTTCGGTCAGCCCCTGCTCGGGCAACAGCACCGTCTCGGACTCATAGAACGTGCCGAGCAGCCGGTGCGCGGCCAGCGACCGGTACGTGACCCGGTCGCGGGCGGTCAGCGGGCGGCCGAAGTCGATCTCACCGAACGTCTCCGGTGCGAGCATCCGACGGTACGGGTTGGGACCGTGCAGCACGTGACGGTCGCCGCCGAACAGCGGATTTCGCACGAACGAGAGGGCACGCTCGGAAAGGGTCTCGGTAACGGCTCCCAGCGGTACCGAGACATGCCGAATTGTCATTTATCAACCGTCCAACAAGTCTAAATCGATCAGGCTTAGACGATGATCGCGTTGTCGAGGATCGCCCAATAACGCGAGACAAGGACTCAGCTCAGGCACGGCACAACAATGTTGCGCTGCGCAATGGATGTATTACCCAAAGAGAGACCCGCCCCTTGGGTCGATCTGGCGGGCAGATTAACACTCGAAATGCGCCCGCCGGTATAACGTTCCGGAAACACAAAAATAAGACACCAAACCATCTTCCGGACATTCTTCGCATACCAGGCGAGAGGCTTCATTCCGCCGCCGCGCCGGAGCGACGCCCGCCCCGCCGCGCCCGGGAGCGCCGCCCGTACGCGGGAATGACGAGAGCAATGACCGCATGGTCAGGGGCGCAGTCGAGGGATGTCGAGCGTCCCACCTGCGCGGACTCGGGACGCCACCGGCCGGCGCGACAGACCTGACGCGGTGCCGCGGACACCTACACCCGTGGTCAGGCCCGCTGACCACCATGGTCAGGTAAAGAAATCGAGAACGTCCGAGGCGATTGCTCGATCCGCAGGCAAGAGAAGGATCCCTGAAACGGTGGCCATATCCGGCCGATTCGCGCCCTTACCCACTCGGTGCGGGCCGAGAAAACCCCTGACGAACACACCCAACAACTCGTGACGAAAGTTTCACCGACGGCTCCTCCCTATCCATTCCGTATAACCACCGTCACGGAATGAAAAGCATCTTCGCGATGTCTCAGGCCGGGGAAGCCGCCGTCGAGACGACGTCAGGCCGGGCCGGACTCCGAACGTCCGGCCCGGCCTGACGCGGCGCCGGGACGGCTCAGCCGAACTGGCCCGGCTGGTAGTCGCCCGCCGGCTGCTGGACGATGACGTTCAGCCGGTTGTAGGCGTTGATGAGGGCGATGAGCGCCACCAGGGCGGCGAGCTGCTCCTCGTCGTAGTGCTTCGCGGCGTTCGCCCAGACCTCATCGGGGACGCCACCGGCGGCGTCGGCGAGGCGGGTGCCCTGCTCGGCGAGCTCCAGGGCGGCCCGCTCGGCCTCGGTGAAGACCTTCGCCTCTCTCCACGCCGCGACGAGGTTGAGGCGCACGGAGGTCTCCCCCGCGTGCGCGGCCTCCTTGGTGTGCATGTCGAGGCAGCCGGCGCAACCGTTGATCTGGCTGGCGCGGATCTTCACCAGCTCCTGCGTCGCCGCCGGCAGCGTCGAGTCGGTCACGACCTTGCCCGCCGAGTTGATGTACTTGCCGAACTTCGTCGCGACGGGGCTGCCGAAGAGGTTGAGACGGGCTTCCATGGTGATCTCCTTGCCGTTCTCGGGATACAACCTCGTTGACGGGAGGGCGCGCCAGAATGTGACATGCCCGCGATGTGACCCACGTCTCCCCAAGAAGGCCGGCCGGTCACGAACCGGCCGCGACAAATCCCCCATACCGGGATGCCCTTGTGGAAGGTTGTTCCCTATGGAACGTCAGGGCAACGATCCCTCCGCGGATTCCCCGGTCCGTGCCCTCGCGATGGACCGCCCGCACTCGGCACGCGTGTGGAACTACTGGCTGGGCGGCAAGGACTGCTACCAGGTCGATCGCGAGCTCGGCGACAAGGTCGCGCGACTGGTGCCCGGCATCGTCGAGTCGGCACGAGCGGACCGGGACTTTCTCAACCGCGCGGTGCACCACCTCGCCGAGCAGAAGGGCATCCGGCAGTACCTCGACATCGGCACCGGCCTGCCCACCATGGAGAACACCCACGAGGTGGCCCAGCGGATCGCCCCCGAGTCACGGATCGTGTACGTCGACCACGACCCGATGGTCCTGTCCCACGCCCGCGCGCTCCTCACCAGCGCCCCCGAAGGCGCCACCGACTACATCGACGCCGACCTTCGGGAACCCGAGAAGATCCTCGCGGCCGCCGCCAAGACACTGGACTTCGACAAGCCGATAGCACTGATGCTCCTCGCCGTAGTCCACCTGATCGTCGACGACGACGAGGCCTACGGCCTGGTACGGCGCCTGATGGCCGCCCTACCCCCGGGCAGCCACCTGGTGCTGACCCACGCGTGCACCGACGCCCCGACAACGCGAACAGCCGTCCAGGCCTACAACGAGAGCGCCATCCCCACAGAGATCAAGGGCCGCAGCAAAAGCGAGATAGCAGCGTTCTTCGAGAGCCTGACCCTGATCCCCCCAGGCATCGTGCCCTGCCCAGACTGGCACCCCACCCCAACCCCGCAAAGAACCCCACACGAGGTCATGACCTACTGCGGAGTCGCCACAAAACCCTAGACCCCAACCCAGCCGAGGAGCCGGGACCCCGAACAGAGCATCCGGCAAGATCCCCTCCTCCGACAGCAACCGGCCGGGGGGCGTGGGGGGCGAAGCCCCCCCACATGGGGGGTTCCAGGGGGTCACCCCCTGGACAAAATGACAAAGGACCAGCGGGGAAGGCGACAAACGTCGCCAACCACACTGGCCCTAGGTCCGCGTGGAGCTGAGGGGATTTGAACCCCTGGCCCCCTCGATGCGAACGAGGTGCGCTACCGGACTGCGCCACAGCCCCAACGACGCAGTAAGGCTAGCAAACATTGGGCACTCCTCGCGCACCTGAGGGGGCCGCGGAGGGCACCACGCCGAAAAACCTCGCGGGCCACCGGGACGATGCCGAGGCATCGAACACGGTGGCCCGACGGTGTGAAGCCGCCTGTGGGGATCAGTCGCCGACGGCGCGGCGGTCGGTGTACTGGTCGTAGACCTCTTCCTGGGCCCAGGCGGGGAGTTCGATGACCTCCGCCGTACGGGCGGCCTCGACCTCCCTCGCCCGCTGCTCCTCGCGGGCACGCCTGGCCGCCTCCGCGCGGGCCGCCGCGGCCCGGCGACGCATCTCCTCGCGGCGGGCCTGGTCCATGCGGACGGCGACGCGCAGCAGGGAGAGGTGTCCGGCCAGCAGCACGGCCGGCGGGACGGTGAACCACCACGGCGCGGCGTGCGACGCGGTGACCACGATCGCGGTCAGCGTCAGCAGGCTCAGGCCCAGCGTGCGGCGACGGCGGCGGGCGATGACGGCGCCCCGGGTGGCCCGGCGCCGTCGCACCGCGGGCGCCTCAGGCTCCCCAGAGGCCACAGGCGCCGCGGACTCCTGGTGGGAGGGCGGCACGTCCGCCTCTGGGACGCTCTCGTCCGCCGCGTCCGGCTCCTCGTACGCGAGGTCGTCAGTCGCGAGCGGCTCGCCCCGGCGGTGCAGGAGACGGCCGATGCCATCGCCGTCGCGGCGGAGCCACATCGGCACGAGAACGACGCCCCAGACGGCTACGATCGCCAAATAGAGGACTGCACTGCTCATCAGCCCTCCCCATTGCCGCGTCCAGGCCCGCGCCGACCTTGGATACGCGCGCGCTCACGTCCCGCACGCTAGGACCCACCGTCAGTGGTTGACGAGTATTCGGGGCGGTGTGTCGCGAGATCGGGCCGCACATAAACGTCGGGATACCAATCTTTTGCGATCTGCCGGTTCAGCGGGGGAAAGGCTGCCGCGTGCTCGCCCGCCAGCGGGACATCAGTCCACCAGGCACATCCTCGGTGGTGAGGGCGTAACAGATGTGGTCGCGCCAGGCTCCGTCGATGTGCAGATGCCGCTGGCGGACGCCTTCCTCGCGGAACCCGAGCTTTTCCACGACGCGGCGGCTCGCGGCGTTCTCCGGCCGGATATTGGCCTCCACGCGGTGGAGGCCGACGTTGAAGAAGCAGTGGTCGACGGCGAGCGCCACCGCGGTCGGCATCACCCCCCGGCCGGCGACGTTCTTGTCGATCCAGTAGCCGACCTGCGCCGACCGTGCGGAGCCCCACACGATCGCGCCGATGGTGAGCTGACCGGCGAAGTCACCGTCGTAGGTGACCACCCAGGGCAGGGCGAGGCCCTGACGTGCCTCGCGGCGCATCGTCTGCGCCATGCTGAGGTAGGGGCCGATGCCGCTGCGGAACAGGGGCGTCTCCGGGTTGGTGGGCTCCCAGGGGCGCAGCCATTCGGCGTTGCGGATCCGCACCTCCCGCCAGATGGAGGCGTCGCGAAGACGCAACGGCCGGAGCCCTACCGGACCCTCGGCCAAGGTGGCGGGCCAACCCCGCATACGATCCACCCCTCCATGATTGCCCCGAGACTCGCCGTGCGCCACCATCGGCCGGGCGACTCAGGACGTACGCGGGTGGTCGCCGCCGCCGATCTGGTCGACCGCGTGACGCAGGACGCCGGCGAGGACGGCCATGCCGTCCTTCACTCCCCCGGCCGAGCCGGGCAGGTTGACGATCAGCGTACGGCCGGCCACGCCGGCGAGGCCGCGGGACAGCACCGCCGTCGGGATCTTCGCGAAGCCGGTCAGGCGGATCGCCTCCGCGATGCCGGGTATCTCGCGTTCGATCACCCGGCGGGTCATCTCCGGCGTCAGGTCCAGGGGGGTGAGCCCGGTGCCGCCGCTCGTGATCACCGCGTCGTACTCCGCGGCGACCGCCTCCCGCAGCGTCTTCTCGACGGGCTCGCCGTCGGGGATGACGACCGGGTCGCCGACCTCGAAGCCGAGTTCGCGCAGCCCGGCGACGATCAGTGGCCCGGAGGTGTCCTCGTAGACGCCCGCCGACGCACGGTTCGACACGGTGACCGCCAGGGCCCGCATCATCGCTCCTCTCCGCCGGGCCGCCGCCAGTGACCGGTCTTGCCGCCGGTCTTCTCCTCGACCCGCACGTCGGTGATCACCGCGGCGGGATCGACGGCCTTGACCATGTCGATCAGTGCCAGAGCCGCGACGGAGACGCAGGTGAGCGCCTCCATCTCCACGCCGGTACGGTCCGCGGTGCGCACCTGGGCCTCGATGGAGACACCCGCGTCGTGGACGGCCAGGTCCACGGTCACGCCGTGGATGGCGATCGGGTGGCAGAGAGGGACGAGGTCGGGCGTGCGCTTGGCCGCCTGGATGCCGGCGATGCGGGCCACGGCCAGCGCGTCGCCCTTGGGAACGTTCCCGGCGCGCAGGGCCGCGACGCAGTCGGCCGACAGGCGTACGAAGCCGCTCGCGGTGGCGGTGCGGGCCGAGACCTCCTTGGCGGAGACGTCGACCATGCGGGCCGCGCCGGACTCGTCGAGGTGGGAGAACCCAGAAGGATCCGTCATGGCAGCCTCAGCACCTCGACCCGGTCGCCCTCGGACAGCTCCGTGACGTCCTCCCCCACCACGATCAGGCAGTTGGACGTGGCGAGCGCGAAGATCTGGTGGGACCCCTGGCCCTCCGCGGGGCTCACCTCGTAGGCGCCGTCACGGTAACGGAGATCGCCGCGCAGGAAGTGCCGCAGCCCCGAGGGGGACCTGACCGGCGAGGCGAGGTGCGCCGTCACGGTCGGCAACGGCTCCGGCGGCAGGCCCTGGAGGGCGCGCAGCGCGGGCCGTACGAAGACCTGGAAGGACACGAAGGCGCTGACCGGGTTGCCCGGCAGGGTGAACACCGGCGTGCGGCCGTCCAGCAGGCCGAATCCCTGCGGCTTGCCCGGCCGCATCGCGACCTGCTCGAACTTCATCGTGCCCAGCCCCGACAGCACCTCTTTGACCACGTCGCGGGCGCCCATGCTGACCCCGCCGGAGGTGACGACCAGGTCGGCGAAGCCGAGCTGTTCCTCGATGGCGGCGAGCACCCGGCGGGGGTCGTCGCCGATCGACCCCTGCCGGAAGCCGACGGCTCCGGCCTCGGTGGCGGCGGCGGTCAGCGCGAAGCTGTTGGAGTCCCAGATCTGGCCCGGGCCGACGGTGCCACCGGGCTCGACCAGTTCGCTGCCGGTCGACAGCACGACGACACGCGGGCGCGGCCGTACGGAGACGCGGGCCCGGCCGACCGCGGCGAGCATGCCGATCTGGGAGGCGCCCAGGCGCGTTCCCGCCTCCATAACGGTCTGACCCGCGGTGACGTCCTCGCCGCTGCGCCGGATGTAGCGCCCGGGCTCGGCGGCCTGCCGGATCGTGACCTTGGCCGTGCCTCCGTCGGTCGCCTCGACCGGCACGATCGCGTCGGCGCCGGCCGGCACCGGAGCGCCCGTCATGATCCGCGCGCACAGGCCGGGCCGGATGGCGTGGGTGCCCTGGTCGCCGGCGGCGATGTCGCCGATCACCGACAGGCTCACCGGCGACGTCTCCGACGCCCCGGCGACGTCGGAGGAGAACACGGCGTACCCGTCCATGGCGGAGTTGTCGAACGGCGGCAGGTCGACGGGCGCGGTGACCGGCTCGGCCAGCACACCGTGCAGCGACTCCAGGAGGGCGACCTCCAGCGGTGGCAGCGGGCGCGTCGCCGCCAGGATGTCGGCGAGGTGCTCGTCGACGGTCTTCATGACGCGTCTTGCCTGGCCACGAACTCCCGCAGCCACGGCAGGAACTCGGCGGCCAGGTCGGGCCGGTCGGCGGCGAACTGCACCACCGTGCGCAGGTAGTCGAGCTTGTTGCCGGTGTCGTAGCGGCGTCCGCGGAAGAGCACGCCGTGCACCGGGCCGCCCTGGGACCGGTCGCGCTGCGCGAGGGTCATCAGCGCGTCGGTGAGCTGGATCTCGCCGCCGCGGCCGGGCGGGGTCTTCTCCAGCACGTCGAACACGGCCGGGTCGCAGACGTAGCGGCCGATGATGATCCACCGGCTCGGGGCCTCACCGGGCACCGGCTTCTCGACGAGGTTGGTCACCTTGACGACGTCGTCCTCGGCGGTGGGCTCGATCGCGGCGCAGCCGTACAGCGACACCTGCTCGGGCTCGACCTCCATCAGCGCGACGACGCTGCCGCCGAACTCGGCGCGCACCTCGAGCATCCGCTTGAGCAGCGGGTCGCGTGCGTCGATGAGGTCGTCGCCGAGCAGCACCGCGAACGGCTCGTCGCCGACGTGCTGGCGGGCGCAGTGGACGGCGTGCCCGAGGCCCTTGGGCTCACCCTGGCGCACGTAGTGGACGTTGGCGAGCTCGCTGGACTCGCGTACGGCCGCGAGGCGCTCGGGGTCGTCCTTCGCGCGGAGCGCCTCCTCCAGCTCGTACGCGCGGTCGAAGTGGTCCTCCATCGGGCGCTTGCCGCGTCCGGTGACGAGGAGGACGTCGTTCAGACCGGCGCCCACGGCCTCCTCGACGACGTACTGGATCGCCGGCTTGTCGACGATCGGCAGCATCTCTTTGGGGGTCGCCTTCGTGGCGGGCAGGAAGCGGGTTCCAAGGCCGGCCGCGGGGACGACCGCCTTGGTTACGGGTTCGTGGTCGACCATGGGAAGACCCTAGTCCCCGACTTCCCACGGGACGCCCGCGCGGGTCCGCGAGTTCCGGTCGCGGAGGGCGGGAGAATGGTCTCGTGCGTGACATCGCCGAGGACAAGACGACCCTGCGGGCCGGGCTGCTGGCCGCGCGCGCCGGGCTGAGCGAGGAGACGCGTGCCACGGCCGCCCGGGTCCTGCGCGACACGTTCCTCACGCTCCCGGAGGCCGAGATGGCCGGCACCGTGGCGGCGTACGTCTCGATCGGGGACGAGCCGGGCACTCACGGCCTGCTGTTCGCGCTGTGGAAGCGCGGGACGTACGTGCTGGTGCCCAGGCTGCTGCCCGGCGGCGACCTCGACTGGGCCTCCTACGAGGGGCCCGACTCCCTGCGGCCCGGCCCGTACGGGCTGCTCGAGCCGGTGGAGCCGCCGCGCGGCGTCACGGCCGTCCGCGGGGCGGACCTGATCATCGTGCCGGCGCTGGCGGTGTCGTCCTCGACCGGCACCCGCCTCGGACGCGGCGGCGGCTCGTACGACCGGGTGCTGGCGCGTGTCGACCCCGGCATCCTGACGGTCGCGGCGGTGTACGACTCCGAGCTCCTCGGCTCGGTGCCCGCCGAGCCGCACGACCGCGCGGTGCGCGCCGTCGTGACGCCCTCGCGGGGCATCACGCGTTTCACTTGATCACAAAAGAGGCGCTGATCACACTCCCCCGGCGTAGCGGAGATTCCTCCGGTACAGAAGAATCGGGCTGAACACCCCGATTCGTGAGGAGATGGTGAGTGCGCCGGACGACCGGAGCGGTCTCGTGAACGGCACGCCGTGGCGATTGCTCGCCCTGATGCCGCTCGGCGAGGAGATGAACCGGGGCCTCTTCGAGCCGCTGGGCGCGGAGGTGAGCGTTCCGGCCACCCGCGACCGGGAGGGGCTGCGCGCGGCACTCTCCGAGGCGGAGCTGGTCGTCGGCGACTACACCGGTCTGCTGGCCATGGACGCGGAGGCGGTGGCCTCGGCGCCGCACCTGGCGTTCGTGCAGATGCCGTCGGTCGGGGTCGACTCCTGCGACCTCGACGCGCTGACCGCCGCGGACGTGCCGGTGGCGAACACGGCCGGGGCGAACACCCGGTCGGTGGCGGAATGGGCCCTCGCGGCCGCACTCGACCTCTCCCGCCGCCTCACCTGGTCGGACCGGCGGATGCGCTCGGGCGGATGGCCGCAGCTGGAGGCCGCCGCGCACGGCGCGGACGAGCTGGGCGGCCGACGCGTCGGGATTCTGGGGATGGGCGCGATCGGCACCGAGGCCGCGCGGCTGTTCTCCGCGATCGGCTGCCCGGTGGCGTACTGGTCGCGGCGGCGCCGCCCGGAGGGGGTGTACAAGGAGCTCGACGAACTGCTCGCCACCTCCGACGTCGTCGTCGTCTGCCTGCCGCTGACCGCCGAGACGCGCGGGCTTCTCGGCCCCGAACGCCTCGCGCTGCTGCCGGACGGCGCGCTGCTGATCAACGTCGCCCGCGGCGGGATCGCGCCGGATGACGCCGTGCTCGCGGCACTGAACGACGGGAGGCTCGCGGGCGCCGCGCTCGACGTGTACGACCAGGAGCCGCTGCCCGCCGACCATCCGCTGCGCGGCCACGACGACGTCCTGCTGTCACCACACGCCGCAGGCGGGACCCGGCGGGCCCAGAGCAACATCATCACCATGGTCATGGACAACGTGCGGGCCGCGGTCGAGGGGCGGCCGGTGTCGGACGTGGTCAACGGCGTGGACGCGGTGATCCGCCGCCGCTAGCGGCCCGGCCTGCCGTTTCGTGACGGTGCCACCGAGGCAGGGGCACGGTGAGGGGCCCGGCAGGCGCGGTTTTGAACCCGGCAGAAGCCACAGTGAGGGGGCGCGGTGAAACTCGATCTGTGGCTGCTGCTCGGCTCCCTCGTGCTCATCACGGCCATCGTCGCCGTACGCGTGGCGCATCGCACCGGACTGCCCAGCCTGCTCCTCTACCTCGCGCTCGGGCTGCTGCTCGGGGAGGCCGGGTTCGGCATCCGCTTCGACGATCCGGCGCTCGCCGAGACGCTGGGTCTGGCCGCGCTCATCCTGATCCTCGCCGAGGGTGGTCTGACCACCCGATGGGCGGACGTACGTGAGGGCGTGCCGGCGGCTCTCTCGCTGGCCATCGCCGGTACGGCGGTCAGCATCGCGGTGGTCGCCGCCGCCGCGCACTGGCTGATCGGCGCCGAGTGGCGCAACGCCGTGCTGCTGGGCGCGGTGCTGGCGCCGACCGACGCCGCGGCCGTGTTCTCGGTGCTGCGGAGGCTGCCGCTGCCCTCACGGCTGTCCGGCGTTCTGGAGGCCGAGTCCGGCTTCAACGACGCGCCGGTGATCATCCTGGTCCTCGCGCTGACCGCCCCGCACGTCCCCAGCACTCTCAGGTTGGCCGGTGAGCTGGTGGCCGAGCTGATCATCGGCGGTGTGATCGGGCTGGTCGTGGGATGGATCGGCGCGTTCGCGCTGCGGCGCCTGGCGCTGCCGGCCTCGGGCCTGTACCCGCTCGCGGTGCTGTCCCTGGTGATCGGCGCGTACGGCGAGACCTCCCTGATCCACGGCAGCGGGTTCCTCGCGGTGTACGTCGCGGCGCTCGTGCTGGCCAACAGCCCGCTGCCGCACCGCCCGGCGACCCGTGGATTCGCCGAGGGGCTGGCGTGGCTCGCCCAGATCGGGCTGTTCATCATGCTCGGGCTGCTGGCGTCGCCGTCCGAGCTGCCGGCACAGATCTGGCCGGCGCTGGTGTGCGGGTTCGCGCTGGTGCTGGTGGCGCGGCCGCTGTCGGTGCTGCTGTCGACGCCGTTCCTCGGGCTCTCCTGGCGGGAGAAGGCCTTCCTGTCGTGGGCGGGGCTGCGCGGGGCGGTGCCGATCGTCCTCGCCACGGTGGCGATGACGGCCGGCGTGAGCGGGGCGGACGAGCTGTTCGCCCAGGTGTTCATCATCGTGGTGGTGTTCACGCTGCTCCAGGGGCCGATGCTGCCCTGGCTCGCCCGCGCGCTCGGCATCGCCGTCTCCGAGGCGAGCCGCGAGATCGACGTCGAGGCCGCGCCTCTCGAGGAACTGCACGCGGACCTGCTGACCGTCCGCATCCCGCCGGAGTCACGCCTCGACGCGGTGGAGATCTTCGAGCTGCGGATGCCGACCGGCGCGGCGATCACCTTGGTCGTACGGGACGGCAAGAGCTTCGTGCCCGAGCCCAGCACTCGCCTGCAGGCGGGCGATGAGCTGCTGGTCGTCACGACGAGCGACGCCCGCGGCCCGGCCGAACGGCGCTTGCGCGCGATCAGCCGGCGCGGCAAGCTGGCCGGTTGGTACGGCGAGCGAGGGGATGTGTGAGCCCTGGTCGGGAATGATCCGGCGCCCCGTACACTTAGCAGTCATCAGGTGAGAGTGCCAGGTTGCCCCACGTGGCCTGTGCAGCAAGGAGGATCTCGTGCCGACGTATCAGTACGCTTGCACGGAATGCGGTGAGCCGCTGGAGGTCGTGCAGAAGTTCACCGATGACGCGCTGACCGAGTGCCCCGCGTGCGGCGGGCGGCTTCGGAAGATCTTCTCGCCCGCCGCCATCGTGTTCCGTGGATCGGGTTTCTACCGCACCGACAGCCGCTCGGGCTCCGGTGGGACGAGCAGCACGTCCAAGGAGACCACCAAGAAGGACGACACGAAGGCCAAGAGCGAGACGAAGACCGAGACGAAGTCGGAGTCCAAGTCGTCCGACTCGTCGTCTTCCTCCTCATCCTCGAAGTCCAGCGGATCTTCGGAGAAGGTGGCCTGACCGGGCCCGGCGAGGCCGCCGGGCCCGCTCTGCCCGGCCGCTCAGCCGACCGACGTGCGCGCCCGCGGCTCGCTCTCCGGCCGCGGGGCGGTCCGTAGCCGGCCCGGCCACCAAAGGCCCGCGCCGACATCGCAGGCCAGCGCCGGCACCAGCAGAGACCGTACGAGCAGGGTGTCGAGCAAGACCCCGAAAGCCACCGCGAAGGCCATCTCCACCAGCCCGGTCAGGGGCAGGGTGGCAAGTGCCGCGAAGGTGGCGGCCAGCACCACGCCGGCCGAGGTGATCACACCGCCGGTGACGGTCAGGCCGCGCAGGACGCCCCGCCGGGTCCCCAGCCGCCGCGCCTCCTCGCGTACCCGGGTGAGCAGGAAGATGTTGTAGTCCACCCCCAGGGCGACCAGGAAGATGAAGATCTCCAGTGGGAACCCGGAGTCGACGCCCTCGAAGCCGAACACATGGGTGAACACCGGTCCGCAGACGCCGAGTGACGCGGCGAAGGACAGCACCACGGTGCCCATGAGGAGCAGCGGCGCCACGACCGCCCGCAGCAGCAGGACGAGGATCACGAAGACCACGCCGAGGACCAGCGGGATGATCACCTTGCCGTCGCGGACGGCGGCGCGCTGCGTGTCCACGTTGATCGCGGTGGTGCCGCCGACCCGGCCGCCGAGCGGGTGTACGGCGGCCCGGAGCCGGTCGACGGTGTCGCGCGCGGCCGGGCTGTCCGGCGGATCGGCGAGCGTCGCCTCGTACTGCGTGTAACCGCTCCCGGTGACGGGCTCGCCGATCTGGGCGACGCCCGGGGTGCCCGCGATCGCGTCGTGCAGTCCCGGCGAGGTCGGCGCGATCACCACGGCGGGGTTGCCGGTACCGGCGGCGAAGTGCCGGGCGATCACCTGTTCGCCGACGACCGAGTCGGGGGTGCCGACGAACTGGCCGGCGCTGGAGACCGGCCCGACCTTCAGCGACGTCAGGCCGAGCGTCAGGACGCCGAGCAGGACCGCCGTGCCGATCCAGATGACGCGTTGCCGGTTGCCGACGAACCGGGCCACGGCGGCCCAGACTCCATGCTCGCCTTCGTCGTACTCGCGGTCGAACCGGGGCACGACGGGCCAGAAGACGCCGCGTGGCAGGGCCACCAGCAGGGCGGGCAGCAGGGTGGTCATGGCGGCCAGCGCGCAGACGATGCCGGCGGCGCCGACCGGGCCGAGGCCGCTGGTGGAGTTGAGCTCGGCGGCGAGCAGGCAGAGCAGGCCGATCGTGACGGTGGCGCCGCTGGCCAGGACGGCCGGTCCGGCACGGCGCAGGGCGAGTTGCATGGCCTCGTGCTTGTCCTCGTGGCGGTGGAGCTCCTCGCGATACCGAGCGATGATCAGTAGCGCGTAGTCGGTGCCGGCTCCGAAGACGAGGACGGCGAGGATGCCGGTGCTCTGCCCGCTGACGGTGAGGCCGGCCCGGGCGAGCAGGTACACCACGCCCTGCGACAGCGTGTACGCCGAGCCGGCGGCGATCAGCGGGACGACCCACAGGAACGGACTGCGGTAGGTCAGCAGCAGCATCAGCACGACCACCGCGAGCGTGACCAGGAGCAGGGTGCCGTCGATGCTGCCGAACACCTTGACCGCGTCGGACAGCCCGCCGGCGGGGCCGGTGACGCGGACGTCCAGCCCGGGCGGGGCGCGTTCCACGGTGTGGCGGATGGTGTCGACGGCCTTCAGCACTCCGTCCCCGTCGCCGGTTATCGGCACGAGGAGCTGCATCGCCCGGCCGTCCTTGGCCGTGAGCGGTCCGGTGACGGGACCGATGCGGGCGAGCTGCGCGGCGGCCTGCCGGGCGTTCGCCTGGTCGGCCGGGGTGATGCCGCTGCGGCGCTCGTACGAGACGACGGCGAGCATCCCGTCTTCCTTGTGCACCTTGTCCTGGAGCTTGATGACCTGGGTGGCCTCGGCGCTGCCGGGCAGGTAGGCGTCGGCGTTGTTCTGGGTCACACCCTGGAGCCGGCCGCCGAGCGTGCCGCCGGCCATGAGCAGGACCAGCCACCCGACCAGGACCAGCCACTTCGTACGGCGGCTCGCCGGGAGCCGTACGAGTCTCCTGTTCATGTATCTTCCTCTCGTTTTGCGAGAAGATATTACGCGTTTGTTGGAGCGGTCAAGACATATCGCGTTTTCCGTTGTCCACAGGCGCGCAGGGGCCTCGCGCGGTGGTTCGGCGGGCCGCTAATGTCCCGCTCATGCATGCAGAGATCGGTGTGATCGGCGGCTCGGGTTTCTACTCCTTCCTCGACGACATCGAGGAGGTCGAGGTCACCACGCCCTACGGCCCGCCCAGCGACCCCATCGCCATCGGCACGTTGCCGGGCGGTGATCGAGGCGCGGGACGGCGGGTCGCCTTCCTGCCCCGGCACGGCCGCGACCACCGTTTCCCGCCCCACAAGATCCCCTACCGCGCCAACCTCTGGGCGCTGCGGTCCCTGGGCGTGCGGCAGGTGGTGGCACCGAGCGCCGTCGGGTCCCTCACCACGGCGTACGGGCCGGGCACGCTCTGCGTCCCCGACCAGCTGATCGACCGCACCCATGGGCGCGCACAGACCTACTACGAGGAGGGCGGCGCGATCCACGTGTCGTTCGCCGACCCCTACTGCCCGGCCGGCCGCCGCACGGCCGTCGAGGCGGCGACCGCGGCGGGCTGGCAGCCGGTCGACGGCGGCACGCTCGTGGTCGTCGAGGGGCCGCGCTTCTCGACCCGGGCCGAGTCCCAGTGGTTTGCGGGGCAGGGCTGGACGCTGGTCGGCATGACCGGGCACCCGGAGGCCGTGCTCGCCCGTGAGCTGGCGCTGTGCTACATCCCGGCGTGCCTGGTGACCGACCTGGACGCCGGCATCGAGGTGGGCACGGGCGTGACCCACGAGGAGGTGCTGCGGGTGTTCGCCGAAAACGTCGACCGCCTACGCGGCCTGGTCACCGACATCGTCACCGGCCTGCCGACCGAGCGCGAATGTCTGTGCCCACAGGCCCTCGACGGGCTCAAGCTTCCGTTCGACCTGCCATGACGCCCCTCCGGCCCTGACGGAGTCCTCCGGCTCGCCTGTGGGGCTCCCCGCCTTGTCGCCGACCGCCCACCCGGAGGATTCCGCTGAGGTCCTGCACCGGCTCCCGACGCCGACACCACCGCCGACCCGGCGGCCAACGGGCCACCGACCCGGGACCACGAAGCTTCCCCACCACGTCGCCGACTCCCCACCCGGAGGACTCCGTTGAGGCCCTGCACCGGCTCCCGACGCCGACACCACCGCCGACCCGGCGGCCAACGGGCCACCGACCCGGGACCACGAAGCTTCCCCACCACGTCGCCGACTCCCCACCAGGAGGGCTCCGTTGAGGCCCTGCACCGGCTCCATACACCAACACGGGCAAACGGGTTACCGCCCTGGAGAACGGACCTTCCCCGCTACCTCGCCGCCCCCCACCCGGAGGATTCCGTTGAGGTCCTACACCGGCTCCCCACCCCTACACCGCCGACCCGGCGGGCAAACGGTCACCACCCGGGAGAACGGCGCTTTCTCTAAGGAGATCAGATGAGGGCGGCGCTGAGCCGGCATCGCCGGTTGCTGGCCGCGGTGTTCGCCGCGGCCGCGGCCGCCCTGGGCCTGGCCGCCGCCCGGCCGCACGGCGACGGCGTCCGCGTGTGGGTGGCCGCCCGCGACCTGCCCGCGGGCACCACGCTGGCCACCCGCGATGTGACCGCGAGGTCGTTACCGCGAGCCGCGGTCCCGTCCGGCCTGGTGCGCGTGGCGACGGGCCGGACCCTGTCCGGCCCGGTCCGCCGAGGCGAGCCCCTGACCGACGCCCGCCTGCGGGCAGGCGGCCTCCTGACCGCAGACGACCCGGACGCCGTCGCCACCCCGATCCGCCTGGCCGACGCCGCCGTAGCCCGCCTGCTCCACCCGGGCGACCGCGTGGACGTGCTGGCCGCCCGCCCCGACAGCCCCACCCCGGCCCGCACCGTGGCGTCGTCCGTCCCGATCCTGGCCGTCCCCAAACCGGCCCCGACCTCGGACGAGGGCGCCCTGATCGTCGTCCGCACCGACCGCCCCCAAGCCGCCGCCCTGGCCAGAGCCTCCGTCGACTCCCGCCTATCCGTCACCATCCTCAGCCAGTGACGCCCCGGCTGCTCGGCGGTGGATGGCGAGCGTGCGCGTGGCGGCGGCCAGTGCGAGGGGCACTGCGATGGCGAGAGCGATCCCCGGGACGCTGATCCCTGAGTCCTCCACCAGGAATCCGATCATCGACGTCGCGAAAGCACCGCCCAGGCCCGCACGGAGCGCGGGTGCTCGTCCGTAGGCCAGCTCGAGGGCCCCGGCGCGCCACCGAGTCGGGCGGATGAGCGCCAGCCACAAGAACAACAATGCGGCCACGGTCAAGACGGTCAGTTCCGGGGAGTGGCCGACGCTTCGCAGCATCGCTCCGGCCTTGCGGGTCATGACCGTGGCGGCCTGCCCGTTCAGCACCTGACCGGCGAACTCGCCAAGGTGGGTGCGATCTGCGGGAGGGCGCGAGTAGTCGATGAAAGCCGAGGTCGCGATGACGACCACACCGGCGGCCAGGCATCCCACGACGTGCGCGGGTGAGATCCGGCGGCCGGCGACGATCAAGGCGGTCAGAACGATGCCCGGGACGAAGGCGATGGTTCCGCCGAACTTGGCGCCCCAGTCCGGCCATGCGGTGACCACCTCGGCCGCGGCACCGAGTACCAGGACGACGATCACGGCTCCACGGCGATGACCGCGGGTGACCAGCAGGTGGGCGAGGCCGGCGGCGGTGAGCAGAACAGCGGTGGCGTAGGCGGCGAAGGCGATGTTCGCGAATCCGTAGAAGCGCCCCGCGATGATCGGGTTGTATCCGGTCACGCTGTCCCACTGCAACCGTGCGCCGGTCATCACGTCGGTGGCGAACGTGACCATGGTCAGGGCGGCGATGATCGTGCCGGGTGCGATGACGTCGCGCCGCCACCGGCCTGCCAGCGCCGCTGTGACGAGGAGGATGTCGAAGCCGGCGACGCAGGCGAACATCGTGGTGACCGGATGAGGGGAACGTGACCACGGCAGCAGGTTCACCAGGTAGGTCGCCAGCGGCCCGGCCGCCCCGCACAACGCGACCGTCCGGGTCGCCGCCAGGATGCGGCGCCGTCGTCCGCCTTGCCAGTTACGCCGTAGCGCCAGCGCACCTGCCGCGTACAGGAGCAGTTGCCCGGCCATGAACGCGATCCAGAACGGTGTCATGGTGTGCTGGCTGATCTCGGCGGCGCGGTTGGCGTCGCCGAACGAGTCCGCCGCCGCGGCCACCGTGACCGGCTCGCCCTCCGGATGCCAGGCCCTGCCGACGACGGCGGCCGGAGCCGGGACGCCGGCGGCCGACAACGCGCCGGCGGTCAGATCGGTCAAGGTCACCAGACCCTGTCGCCGGGTCGAAGCAGAGGTCAGATACCGCGGGCGAAGGCCCGGGGCCGTCATGAGGACGTGCAGTGAGTTCCGCCGGGTGGTGTCGGACACGCCCGCGACCACGACTTTCGCCGAGGCCGGAAGCGCGGTGAGCACACCGCCGATACGGCGGTCGGCCTGCCGCACGGCGGCTGCCCGCCGCGTTCGGCTGATGGTCGCCGATCCGGCCCGGGGATAGGCGCGCTGGACGTCATCGACGTCCACCACGGCCAGCCTGACCGAAGCCCACCTGGCAGGGGGAACGGCCTCCGGCGCCGGGGAGTAGAAGTCGACTCGTCCCTGGTCGTCGGCTGCGGCGAACGCCGCCCCCGGCCCGGCCGCCATCGTCAGCCCGCCTGACCGGTGGATCGCCGTGCCCAGCGAACCGACCCGTGCGGCGTACTTTCCGTGCAGGTTCCGAGCACGGATCTGGGCGAAGCCGGGCACGATCGCCCCGGACCCGCTCGGGGACGGCGGCGCGGGCAGATCGCACACCGCCCGCTCGCCGCCGTACAACGATGCTCGTTGACCCGCGGAGACCGTCAGCCAGCCGTCCACCGGGCAGGTGACCCCCGACACCGTGTATGTGGACAGGTTCGCCAGTCCCGCGCGTCCGGCCAGGCGCCACAGATTCGGGGCGTCCCGCGGGTCGAGATCGTCCCACCGCAGGCCGGGCACGCCCACGACCACCACCGGCCCGTCCGGGTCCTCCCTCGCGCCGGCGTGCGCCGTCCCGAACCCCAGCGCACACCCGAGCAGGGGGACCACGACCGCCAGGGAGACGAGCATCGACAGAGTGCGCCCCAGCCGAGATCCCGCCCCTGCGGTCGGCCACCGCGCGCCGGAACAACTCAGCCGCATGCCCGCGAGCCTCTCACAGCGGACCAACCGACGCGGACGCCGCACGACCGCCCGACGCGGACGCCGCACGACCGCCCGACGCGGTGACGGTCATCACCCACGACGCGCCCGGGCGTTCCCGGATCCGTGACCCACCGGCCGATGCCCAGGCCGGCCCGATCACGGTGTGACTCGATCTCGCCGGGACGAGTCGCGGTCGGTGGTCAGGCGCCTTCGCCGGTGGTCCCGGAGGCGGTCGGGGCGGGTTGAAAACGGGTTGCCGCTGCCGTCCTCGTGCGTTCAGGCTGGCGGGCATGCGTGCTGCCGAGTTCGCCTCATCACAAGCGTTGCGCGGCAGGGTCGCGCTCGTCACCGGGGTCAGCCGCCGAGCCGGGATCGGGTTCGCGGTCGCGCGGCGGCTGGCCGGGCTCGGGGCCGGGGTCTTCCTCCACCATCATGTTCCGCACGACGCCGAGCAGCCCTGGGGAGCCGACCCCGGCGGCATCGAGGCGGTGGTCGACGGGGTCCGCGAGGTCCTCGCCGAAGACGCCTCTCTTCACCATCTCGGCCTGGACCTCGGCGAGCCCGGCGCTCCCGAGCGTCTCGTCGACGCGGCCGTGGCGGCGTTCGGGCACCTCGACATCCTCGTCTGCAACCACGCGCGCAGCGGTGGCGACGGTCCGCTCGGCACGCTGGAGGCCGCCATGCTCGACGCGCACTGGGCCGTGAACACCCGTTCCACCATCCTGCTCACCCAGGCGTTCGCCGCCCGGCACGACGGGCGGGCCGGCGGCCGGGTCATCCTCATGACCTCCGGGCAGAACCTCGGTCCGATGCGCGACGAGGTCGCGTACGCCAGCGCCAAGGGCGCCCTCGCCGCCATCACTCCGACGCTGGCCGACCACCTCGCCGACCAGGGGATCAGCCTCAACGCGGTCAACCCCGGTCCGGTGGACACCGGCTACGCTCCGCCCGCCGCCCACGAGGAGGTACGCCGGCGCTTCCCGGCCGGCCGCTGGGGAACGCCGGACGACCCCGCCCGCCTCATCGCCTGGCTCGCCACCGACGACGCCGCCTGGATCACCGGCCAGATCATCAACAGCGAAGGCGGCTTCCGCCGCTGAAGAGACTCGCGGTTGTGAGGGTCCCCCTCAACACGCCCGGCCCAGGTGAAGGGTCCCCTCAACACGCTAGGCCCAGGTGAGGGGCACCCTCAACACGCCCGGCCCAGGTGAGGGGCACCCTCACACGAGCCGAGGGCCTCGCCGACACGGCGACCGCCCGGCGATCACGTGTCGTCGGTGGACTCGGTGAAGGGGAGCAGGACCTGGAAGCGGGTGTCGCCCGGTTCGGACCGTACTCGCAGGTCGCCGCGGTGTTTCTTGACCACGATCCGCCACGAGATGTCCAGGCCCAGCCCGGTGCCCTCGCCCACCGGCTTGGTCGTGAAGAACGGTTCGAAGATCCGCTGGGTGAGCTCCGACGGCACGCCGGGGCCGTTGTCGCCGATCTCGACGAGCAGGTGGTCGTTCTCCCGTGCGGTGCGGACGGTCAGGCGGCCGTCGCCGTTCATCGCGGCGACCGCGTTGTCCACGAGGTTGGTCCAGACCTGGTTGAGCTCGCCGGCGTACGCGGGGATCTGCGGCAGGGACCGGTCGTAGTCCTTGACCACCTCGACGTGGCCGAGCTTGCCCGACAGCATGATCAGCGTCGAGTCGAGGCCGTCGTGCACGTCGATCCACTGGTATGGCGCGCGGTCCATCTGGGAGTACTGCTTGGCCGCCGCCAGCAGCGTGGAGATCCGCGTCGTGGCGTCCTCGATCTCGCCCATCAGCGACTCGGTCTCCACGGCGTACCCGAGCCAGCGCAGCGCGGCGTTCAGGAACTCCTCGCCCACCGCCGCGTGGACCTCGTCCAGGCGCTCCACCGTGATCCCGGCCGGGACGAAGACCGCGGCCAGGTCCCAGCCGTCGGCGATGTCGTGGTCCTCGAACCAGTCGGACAGCTCGTCCTCCCGGTCGCTGGTCTGCATCGCGGTCAGCTTGGGCGCGTCGGCGACCTGCTTGACCAGCGTCTCCTGCACGTCGATGAGCTGTTCGAGGAGGTGCGGGTCGATGTCCTTACGGGCGAGCATCGCGAGTTTCTGCCGCATCCCGGCGACGCGTTCGCGCAGCGAGGACGTCGCGCGGACGGCCGCCGCGGCGGGGTTGTTCAGCTCGTGGGTCAGGCCGGCGGACAGCGCGCCGAGCGCGAGCAGGCGTTCGCGCTGGCCCACGACCGCGTCGGTGTTGCGCCGCCCGAGGAACATGCCCTCCAGCAGGTGCGCCGCCATCGGGAACCACTCGCCGAACTTCTCCCCGAACTCCGCGGCCGGCAGGGAGAAGAACGCCGTGTCGGTCAGCGCGTACACCGAGGCGGAGTACCGCTGCTCGCCGCGCTGCCCCATGAGGAACTGCGTGGCGCCGCAGTACGACCCGCGCTGCTCGCTGCGGAGCATCTCCAGCTCGTCGCCGTGCACCACCCGCGTCATCCGCAGCGTGCCGGACAGCAGCACGTAGAAGCAGGTCGCGGGGTCGCCCTCGGTCAGGACCTTGGTGCCCTCCGCGTACTCCTCGACCTCGCCGTTCGCGCTCACCCAGGCGAGCTGGTCGTCCGTGAGCTTCTCGAAGAGGAAGAGCGTGCGGAGTTCGTCAGGGGAAAGCGTGCTCATCGCTCCTCCAGGTACCGGTGCACGAGAGTGACCGCCATCGCGCCTTCGCCGACCGCCGAGGCGACGCGTTTGACCGACTGCGAGCGTACGTCCCCGGCGACGAACACGCCCGGCACCGACGACTCCAGGTACAACGGATCGCGGTCGAGGCTCCAGCCCGCCGGACGCCGCCCCTCGGCGAGCAGGTCCGGCCCGGTACGGACGAAGCCGTGTTCGTCGCGCAGGATCGACTCGCCGAGCCAGTCGGTGTACGGGGCCGCGCCGATGAAGACGAACAGGTGCCCGCACGGCACGGTCTCGGTCTTGCCGCTCTCCCGCTCGCAGAGCGTGATGGCCTCCAGGTGATCGTCACCGTGGGCCTCGACGACGCTCGTGCCGACGCGTACGTGCACGTTCTCGATGGCCCGGAGCTGCTCGATCAGGTAGTGGGACATCGACTGTTCCAGCGACGCTCCCCGTACGACCAGGGTGACGGACCGGGCGTGGCGGGAGAAGAACACGGCGGCCTGGCCGGCGGAGTTCGCCCCGCCGACGATGTAGACGTCCTCGCCGCCGCACGCCTGCGCCTCGGTGGACGCCGATCCGTAGTACACGCCGCGGCCGGTGAGGTCGCCGCAGCCGGACGCCTCCAGGGACCGGTACGCAACGCCGCTGGCCAGCACCACGGCGTGGGCCGCGATCTCGCTGCCGTCGCTGAACGTGATCACCCGGGCCGAGCCGCGCGCCTCCAGGCCCACCACGTCGCGGGCGGTGAGGATCTCGGCGCCGAACTTGCGCGCCTGCCGCCGGGCCCGCTCGGTGAGCTGGCTGCCGGACACGCCGTCGGGGAAGCCGAGGTAGTTCTCGATCCGGGAGCTCTGCCCGGCCTGTCCCCCGGTCGCCTGCCGCTCGACGAGGACGGTCCGCAGGCCCTCCGAGGCGCCGTACACCGCCGCGCCCAGGCCCGCGGGCCCGCCGCCGATGACGATCAGGTCGTAGAACTCGGCGGCCGGCTCGGTGGACAGGCCGACCACGGAGGCGATCTCCGCTCCGGTCGGCGAGCGCAGCACCTTGCCGTCCGGAGTGATCAGTATCGGGATGTCCTCGGGCCCGGCGCCGGCGGCCTCGAGCAGCCGGCATCCCTCCGGCTCGTCCACCGAGTACCAGCGGTACGGCACGGAGTTGCGCGCCAGGAAGTCACGCACCTCGTACGTCGGGGCCGACCAGCGATGCCCGATGACCTTGGTCTCCTCCACGGGCCGGTCGCCGACCGCGCGCCAGGTCTCCACCAGCGCGTCCACGACCGGATAGAGCTTCTCCTCCGGCGGGTCCCAGGGCTTGAGCAGGTAGTGGTCGACGTCCACGACGTTGATCGCCTGGATGGCGGCGTCGGTGTCGGCGTACGCGGTGAGCAGCGCGCGCCGCGCGTGCGGGAACAGGTCCATCGCCTGTTCGAGGAACGCGATGCCGTCCATCTGCGGCATGCGGTAGTCGGCGAGCATCGCCGCGACGGTGTCGCCGCGCAGCTTGATCTCACGCAGCGCTTCGAGCGCGTCCTGCCCCGAGTCGGCGCGTACCACCCGGAAGTCCCGTCCGTACCGGCGTCTCAGGTCACGGGCCACCGCCCGGGACACCGACGGATCGTCATCCACGGTCAACAAGATCGGTATCCCCATAAACAGCGAGTATCCCAGGCGAGCGGCGCCTGGACGAGAGCAGCCCGAGGTGTGGCACTCGCCCGGGTCGGTCGGCCGGCCCCGGCGCTGACCTGGTAACCCACCGGAGCGGAGGCACAACGGGGCGTTCCTCGCTACCCTGCTCGCGTGGATCGGCGACACAGGTGGGCATCGGCTCTGGTTCCGACCGTCATGGCGCGCCGTCTCTGGGCCCGGTTCGAGGTTCTGCCGTTCCGCTACGGCGTGACGCTGCTGGCGGGCACGATCGCGGCGGCCGGCCTGCTGGTCGCGGGGCTGACCCTCGGCGGCGGGTCGCACGAGCCCGCCGCGCGCGCCCGGCCCGGCCGGAGCCCCGCGGAGGCGGCGCCGCCGGTACCGACCTGGGGCGCGTACGTCCCGCCCCGCCGGTCGGGGCCGACCCCCGTGCCCGCGCGGCCTCTGGTGACCTCGGTGCCCTCCCGTACCCCGGCCACCCACACGCCCTCCCGCTCGAATCCGGCCACGGCCTGCCCGACGAGCCTGAGGAAATGGCCGTGGATCTGGGAGGTGTGCCGGCGCAAACCGAACGGATGACCCATGACCCGGCCGTCACACCGAGGCGTCTGATCACAGGGGCACCTGTAGTACGGTCGAGCAGCGTCAGTCAGTCGCCAGCCCCCGGAAGGATCCCCGTGCGAAGCCCTCGTCCGGTGGCGCTGATCGCGGCGATCTCGGTGTTCACGTCGTTGTGGGTGGCCGGTGCCTCGGACCGGTCCTCCGCCTCCCAGACACCCTCGCCGAACAGCGTCGAAGCTCTCCGCAAGCAGGCCGATCAGGCCAGTGCGGAACTGGCCAAGGCGACCAAGACGTGGGAGAACCGCAGCAAGCAGCTGAAGTCCTCCGAGGAGAAGCTGAAGAAGACCCTGGCCGACCTCGGCGTCGCCGACGAGCAGCTCGACCAGATCCGCGAGCCCCTGGCACGCCTGGCCGCGAGCACGTACAAGGATCCGGCGGCGCTCGGGATACCGGCACTGATCGGCGGCAAGGATCCCGACCAGGACCTCGCGGCGGCCTCCGACCTGACGATGTTGTCCAACGACCAGAAGACACTCATCGACAAGGCGAACCAGCTGCGCAAGCAGCATGAGCAGCTCGCCGCCACGGCCCAGGACCTGCAGTCGCGCAACGCGATCGAGCAGGCCCGGCTGCAGCAGGAGGTCAGTGGCCTGAAGTCGCGCGCCGCCGCGTTGACGGCGCAGCTGACCGCGGCCCTCAAGAAGCTGGACCCGAACACACGGCTGCGGCTGACGTGCGACAAGAGCCTGGTCTCCGAGGCGCGCAAGTTCCCGAACGGGCTGATCCCGGCGCGTTACCTGTGCAAGCTGCCGCAGCCGGGCCGGTCGCTACGCGCCGACGCGGCGCTGGCCTTCTACAACCTGAACGCCGCCTACAAGCGCCGGTTCGGTGTGCAGATGTGCCTGACGGACTCCTACCGCCCTCTCGCCGAACAGCAGCGGATCTACGCCGATCGGCCGGGCATGGCCGCGGTGCCGGGGCACAGCAACCACGGGTACGGCACGGCCGTGGACCTCTGCGGCGGCGTGCAGAGCCAGGGGTCGGCGCAGTTCAACTGGCTCCGGGCGAACTCCAGGAAGTACGAGTGGTTCCACCCGTCGTGGGCCTACAGCAGCCCGTTCGAGCCGTGGCACTGGGAGTACACGAAGGAGAACACCCAGCCCGGCAGCGACTGACCCCGGGCACGCCTTTCCGCGCGGTACGTCCGAGGGCGCCGCACGGTGGGCCGGCGAGGTCTCACGAGGCGTTTCGCGACAGGCCCGAGGGCCCCGAGCAGGCGGCGGCACGGGGCCCTCGGACGTGTGGTGGCGGCTCCGTACGTCACGGGCCGCCAGGCGTCGGGTCAGCCGGTGACCGGGAGGTCGCTGGGCACCGGGGTCGGCCGGGGAGCCTCGCCGGACGAGCCGGCGCAGGTCGCGGACGAGATGGCGATCGTCTGGCTCTTGCCGAGTGCCTGCACCGCGAGTTCGAGCGCGGTGACCGTGAGGCTGCCGTCGGGGTTGTGGACCTGCTTGTTGACCGTGACCTGGACGCCGCCCAAGCCCTCGACCGGGACGGTGAGGCGGCTGTTCGGGGACATGCCGGCCTGGATGGCGCGCCCCGCCAGGCGTACGTCCACGAGGCGGGAGGAACCGGCACCGTCGTCGCACCGGGCCGAGATGAGCTTGGCGGACAGGACGGCCTTGGGGCTGATGGCGGCCTTGGCCACCTTGAGGTCGACCACGCTGGCCTCCGCGTGGCCGGGGACGGCACGCGTACGGATGACGGACAGGTGGACCAGCGGGTTGCCGGGCACGGAGGCGACGCTGCGGGTGCTGGGGCGGGACGCGGAGGACACCACGGGCGTCCGCGGGATGTTCACCAGGCCGGCGGCGTAGATGCCGAAGGCCGAGGACGGTCTGCCGCCGCCGGTCGCGGAGGCCGCCGGCATGATGGCGACGGCAGCGGCCACGGGAGCCGCGACGGCGCCCGCGATCGCGCCGTACTTCAGGTGCTTACGCATTTTTGTCTCTCCTAATGGGGGTGATGACCTCCCGGGAAGGCCGGAAGGGCGAGTCGAGAACATGTGACCGGTTTCGCGTCAGTTGGAGATCTGCACGGGCGTGCCGAGCGGAACCTTGGACAGTTGCCGCAGCGCGTCCGCCGGCACCCGTACGCAGCCGTGCGTGACGGCCTGCCCGAACACCGACCTTTGCGGCCAGCCGTGGAACGCCACGGTGCCCGGCCCTCCGCCGAAGGTGTCGAGCGAGTCGGAGTGCGCGCCGACCGGCAGGATCAGCGGGCTGTAGGTGGGCTTCGCCGGGGCGAGCGAGGCGAGGATGAACGTACGCCCGGCGGGCGTCGGCGTCTTGGGCGCACCCACGGCGACGGTCCAGGTGCCGAGCGACTTGCCGGACTTGAGCAGAGTGAGCCGGCGCGCGGAGGTGTCGACCTTCACGTCGTACGGGCTGTGCGCCGTCTCCACCTTGCCGTTGCCGGAGGCGATCCAGCCGGCCGCGCCGTTGGGCCGGCTCGGCAGCAGCACGCGCTCCCAGCCGGGCTTGGTCTCGACGACGGGCACCCAGGTCGGACCGCCCAGCTCTTTGGCCGGCAGTATCGCGACCGGCGGGCCCCCGGGCGTCGCGGATACGGGCAGTGCTTCGGTGGGGTGGACCACGGTGCCATCGGCCGACGCGAGGGCCCCGGTGTCCTTGGGGATGTTCTTGAGGGTCGTGAAAGTGGTCGCCTCCGGCAGCTTTCCGGCCGCCGCCGAACTCCCGGCGGCCGAGGGCGCGGAGTGGCTCTTGTCCTTGCCTCCACAACCCGTCACGAGCGTCGCGATGGCAGCCGCGGCGAGCGCGCCCACCACCAGACTGCGCGAGCCCCCGACCGGCGAACACACCGAAACCGATCGCCCGAGGCGAGCCCGCGTGGAGCTAATGCGCACGAAAACTCCAAAGATCACGAGAATGGGAACTTGAGGGATGAGGGATCTTGCGAGCCCTTAATCTCGCAGGAGAGTCACATAACTACCACATGTAACGATGACCCGCAGGCGGAGTGACATAAGGGGTCACGACCCGTGTAGGGGTACGTCTGACTTGCGGGTAAATGTCGTGCGTTCGGCGTTGAAAAAGCCGGCAGGGATTACCTCTGTCCCAGCCTTTGGCGGCCCGTGCGATACGAGGCGCCCACGAGCGGGAAGGCGTGGTCGGCATGCGCACCTCGTTAGGCGCGGACCCCGTCGGGCAGGGGGCGTGATGGAGATCAGCGTCTTAGGTCTTCGGGGTGAACCTCACCGCCACGCTCGACCTGTCGAAGCTGCCGATGGTCGAGCCCCGGCTGACCGGTGTGGCGGGGTTCGACCGGCTGCGGGTCATCGCCGCGACCGCCGCACTCGCCGCCACCAAGGTGACAGCCCCAAACGGGCCGCCGCCGATGGTCGAGCCCCAGCTGACCGCTGTGGCGGCATTCGACCCGCTCCGGACCATCGCCGCGACCGCCGCACTCGCCGCCACCAAGGTGACAGCCCCAAACGGGCCGCCGCCGATGGTCGAGCCCCAGCTGACCGGTGTGCCGGCATTCGACCCGCCACGGACCATCACCGCGACCGCCGCACTCACCGCCACCAAGGTGACGGCCGCGAACGGGCGGCGTCCGCTGGGATCTTGCCGTGGATCAGGCACGGCCCCGTGCCCTCGACCTGGGCGGACTTCGCGTATCGGTGCCTCGAGTACGCGCGGCCGGGTCGACCGTCCGTGATCGGACAGGGCCAGACGGTTGATTTCTCTGGGATGCCTATGGAAGATGAAAACCGTTCCCGAAAAGCGTGGCCGACCCGACAGGAGAATCCATGTCGTTGACCGTGTCCCCGCAACTCGTTCAGCAGGCCCAGCGTGGTGAGGTGGATGACGCCGCGTTCCTCGACTGTGTCCGAGACTCCCTGCCGTACGCCTGGAAGGTCGTCACCGGCCTGATCGACGAACTCCGGGTCGGTGAGGCCGACTTCACCGACAACCAGACCCCACCCCCCGACGAGACCGCCCGCGGACAGCTCCTACGGATGATGGCCAGCGACGCCATGCGCTCGGCGATCGAGCGGCACTTCGACGTACGCCTCGCTTTCCAGAACTGCCACCGCGTCGCGGCCTTCCGGCCGAGCGCCCGGCAGGCCTACGACGACTTCGTCACCGCACGCGAGCAGATCCTCAACCAGAAACCAGAACTCGTCGACTGCTGAGGAATCCCCTCTCTCCCGGGTGCCCGGACCGCCTCCAAGGCGTCCGGGCACCGCCATGCGCGGGCAAGCCATGCGTGCCCCGACCAACCATGCCTGCCCCAACCAATCGAACCCCCTAAACACCGCCCATCCGTCAGAGAAGACCGCCACCGAGCCCCACGCCGTCGGCGCGTCTCGCACCGGCCGACGGAGCGCCGCGCGACCACCCACCAGAGCGAAGCCACCACCACCCCGCCAACCCGGCACACGACAGCACCACCAACGGCGGTGGTGGTGATGCACCTTCGACGGGTAGTCAGGTGGGGTCGCATCGGTTGGCGTAGGCGCGCCGTCGGGGTGGGTACACCATCCCCGGCGCAAGATCACCGCCGACACCCACCCCGCCAGCACACCTGCGCCCACCGGCGGCAGCACCGCGTGACCGCCCGCCAGAGACGGAACCACCGCCGCACCATCAACCCGGCGCGAGATCACTGCCAATACCGACCCCGCCAGCACGCGTAAGCGAACCGACGGGATGCCGCCTGGCCACCCATTGGAGACGGGGCCACCGCCGCACCACCAACCCGGCACAAGATCACCGCCGACGCCGCCCCCGCAGCACACGTACGCCCACCGACCGAGCGCCGCGCGACCACCCACCAGAGACGGAGCCACCGCCGCACCGCCAACCCGGCACACAAGATCACCGCCAAGACCCACCCCGCCAGCACACATGCACCCACCAACAGAGCGCCGTACGGCCACCCACCAAAGACGGAACCACCGCCGCACCAGCCCGGCAGCACAAGACCACCGCCAACACCCGCCCCAACGGCACGCCCTATGCCAAGCGACTGGACGCCGCCTGGCTATCCATGAGGGATGGAGCTACCGCCGCGCCATCGACCCGGTACACGAGACGACCGCCGACACCCACCCGCCGGCACACGTGTGGCCGCCGACGGAGGGCCGTGTGACCGCTCATCAGAGACGGGGGCGGCGCCGCGCCGTCGGCCTGGCGCGAGGTCGCCGCCAACGCCCGCCTTGTCGGCGTACTTGTGCTGGTTGGCGGGGGTCGGGTGGGCGTCTGTCAGAGGTGGGCCGCTGCCGCCGGGGTGGGGATGTGCGACGGGCTCAGGACGAAGCCGGGGTCGATCTGGGCTTCCAGGTCCTGGCCGGTTGCGGCGTTGGCCCAGGCTCGGGCGTTCTTCACGTGGAACTCGATGGCCTGGCGGGTGAACTTGTCCCAGTCCTTCGTCTGGCCGTCGACGGCGGTTTGCAGAGTGGCCAGTGCCGAGCGGTCGTCTGCGGACAGGTCGGCGATGTCGAGGGGGCGGCCCTGCTCCATCGCCCGTACGGCGGCGGACTGGCCCACGCAGCACAGCAGTGCGTCGCCGACGCTGTCGCGGAGGAAGGCCACGTCGTCGGCATCGTGGACCTTGTTGCCGATGACGCGCAGGGTGACGTCGTAGTCCGCGGCGTAGTCGACCCACTGGCGGTAGACGGCGACGCCCTTCCTCGTCGGCTCGGCTACGAGGAACGTCAGGTCGAAGCGGGTGAACATGCCCGAGGCGAAGGACTCGGCGCCGGCCGTGCAGTCGACCACCACGTATTCGCCCGGGCCGTCGACGAGGTGGTTGAGGTACAGCTCGACGGCTCCGGTCTTGGAGTGGTAACACGCGACGCCCAGATCATCGTCGGTGAACGGCCCGGTGACCATGAGCCTGGCTCCGGCGACCTCCGTGGACAGCTTGGCGTGGATGGGGTCGTCGCCGCCCAGCCGTAGCAGGCGGGAGCCGGTGCCGGGCGGAGTGGTCTTCACCATGGACGCCGTGGAGGCGATGCGCGGGTTGGTCCCCCGCAGGTACGTCTTGATCTCCGACAGGTGCTCCCCCATCGCCGGGATCGCGGCCGCCGCCTCCTCCGATATGCCCAGCGCGACCCCGAGATGCTGGTTGATGTCGGCATCGATCGCGACCACCGGCGCACCCGTGGCCACCAGATGCCGCACGAACAGCGAGGACAACGTCGTCTTCCCGCTGCCGCCCTTACCGACAAAAGCGATCTTCACGGTCCCTCCCAGGACGGATGGGCGCCGACAGGCCATCGGCACCAACACCGCGCTCCGCACAGCGCCTTCGCTGACGGAGCGTCGAACGTGCTGCTACTTAGGGTGACAGTGATGCGGCAGACGGGACCAGCGGTGACCGCCTGCTGTGGATAACTGTCGAGAGAACTCTACCGATAGTGAAAACCGTTTTCATGCATTACGGCGTCCCGAAGGCGTACGCAGGCACACCGCCCTCACTGCCGTGGCAAGCCACCGAGCGATCAGGTACGCGATGCCTATGGCTTCCACCGGTCGCAGGTGGCCACGAACACGGCCACGGACGCAGACGCGGACACAGGCTCGGACACGGGCGCGGGCGCCCACCGAACGAGCGCCTTATGTACGGCGGCCCACCGGCCCAGCTGGCGGACGGCCGGGCAGTGGGCGGTCGGTAACCGGTGATTGATAACGGTGGCGGCGTTGGTAAAGGGCGGTTGGTAGTCGGCCGTTTGGCGGGCGATCGGCTGATCGGCCGTCGCTCGGTGGCCAGTAGTCGGTCGGTTGGCCGGTGTTCGGCCGGTTGGCCGCTCGGCCAGTGGCCAGTGGCCAGTGGCCAGTGGCCAGTGGCCAGCCGATTGGCGTGCGGGCGATCGGTCGGCGGGCGGCTGGCGACCGACGGCCAGTTGGTCGACCAGCGGCCGGTGACCAGTGATCAGCGGTCAGCCGATTGGCGAGCCGACGATCGGTCGGCAGACGGCTGGCGACCGACGAACCAATTTGTCGGCCAGCGGCCGGGTCGTCGGCCGGCGGCCGGTTGGGCGGTTGGGCGGTTGGGCGGTTGGCCAGCGGCTAGCTGTCGCTAGCCGGTTGGCGGGTGATCGGCCGGCGGCTAGCTGGTTGGCCGGCGGTCGGGCGATCGGCCGGCGGTCGGACGGTTGGCAGGCGGCCGGCCGTGAAGACCGGGCTCAATGGTCGCGGTGACTCAGGGCTCGGCGACGGATGTGCCGGAGCCTCACTTCGCGGCGCAGGCAGGGCAGAGGCCGAAGATCTCCACAGTGTGGTCGACGTCCACGAAGCCCGCCTCCGCCGCCACCCGGTCGGCCCAGCGTTCGACCGCGCGGCCTTCGACCTCCACGCTCCGCCCGCAGGATCTGCAGGTCACGTGGTGGTGGTGTTCACTGGTCTCGCAGCGGCGGTAGAGCGTCTCGCCGTCCTCGTCGCGGATGGTGTCGACCGCGCCGTCCTCGCTCAGCACCATCAGATGGCGGTACACCGTCGTCAGGCCGATGCGTTCGCCGCGGCGGCGGAGCTCGGCGTGGATGTCCTGGGCGCTGCGGAACCCGGCGAGGTCCTCAAGGGCGGTGGCCAGTGCCTCCGCCTGCCGTGTTCCGCGGACCCGGGTGCCCCGGACCGGCTGCGACGCGCTCACCCTCGCACCGTAGCAGCGCCCGCGACCGCCAGGCGGTCACACGGGCGACGCTCCCTCCCAGATCGCCTCGAAGGCGTAGGTCAGGCACTGGGCGAGCGCCGGGTGTTCGATCAGGACGTTGGTCGTGGAGGAGGAATCGGCGACCGGGTCGCGCAGCGACATGACCACCCGCGTGCCGTCCACGATCCACATCCGCATCGGGACGGAAGAGGCGATCCGGGCGTGCTCCCCCGCCGCCGCGTAGCGCCGGATGTCGGCCAGCATCTCCGAGTGCACCAGCGCGTCGCCCTCGTAGATGCAGCGGACGGTCCCGCCGGCCCTGGTCAGCCGCCGGATGGTGGCCAGGCCGGAGGTGCTGTCACCGGTCAGGTACGGCAGCTTGGCCATGGCGAGGATCTCCTTCTTCGCCTCGGCCTGGATCTCCTCGAGCCGTTCGGCGAGCATCTCGCGGTCGCGGAGCACCTCGACGTAGTCCAGCGGGTCGGTCTCGTCCCGGCCGTGCGACCAGGCGGGGACGAGCGCCTCGACCAGGCGGGCCGTGGCCTGTTCGAGCTGGCTGAACTGCGCGCGGTGCGCGGCCAGGAGCCGCTCGATCGCGGACGCGGGATCGACGGCGGTGTAGCGCGTGACCTGGCCCGGCAGCGCCCGTACGAGACCGCGCTCGGTCAGCCCGGACAGCACGTCGTAGATCCGCTGGCGGGGCACGCCCGACTCCCGGGCGACCTGCGCCGCCGTGTAGCGCGAGCGGTTGACCAGCGCGAGGTACACCCGCGCCTCGTACCCGGTCAGGCCCAGTTCGGTGAGCTCTCGTCGCCATCCATCCAGATCACCCATCTCTCCCACGTTATCGGGCGAAACAGCGCCTGAAGTCCGGATGCGGACGGAGTGGTCAAGAGAGAGTAAAGGCATATTGACCGCTATATGGCATATGCCTATCGTCCGCCGCAGGCACCACTGCCCGTGGTGTCACTGGCCCGGACGCCTCTTCCGACCGATTCGGAACCCCGCACCCTCGCGCCCGGCCCCCCGCCAGAAAGGGAGCAGGATGTCACCCCCAGCACTTGCTCGACGGACGAAGCGTCGCATGAGACGTGCCGGCCTCACCGTTCTCGCCTCGGTCGCGCTCGCCACCGCCTCCCTGGTCACCACCGCCCCGGCCCACGCCACCACCCCCGCCCAGACCAAGACCGCCGCCACCGCCAAGACGGCCGCCCAGGCGACCGCCGCACCGGTCCGGCGCGCCTGCGCGGCGCCCACGCACAAGAACGAGATGGCCTGCCTCTCGCTCGTCCGTACCGACGTGCAGCCGCGCAAGGGTCTTCAGCCGCAGGTCGCGCCCTCGGGCCTGGGCGCCGCCGACCTGAAGAGCGCCTACGCCCTGCCGTCGGGCGGCTCGGGCCAGACCGTAGCGATCATCGACGCGTACGACGATCCCAGCGCCGAGTCGGACCTGGCCACCTACCGCAGCCAGTACGGCCTGCCGGCCTGCACCACCGCCAACGGTTGCTTCAAGAAGGTCAACGAGAACGGCGGCTCCAGCCTGCCGAGCGCCGACTCGGGGTGGGCCGAGGAGATCTCGCTCGACCTCGACATGGTCTCGGCCGTCTGCCCGAGCTGCAAGATCCTGCTCGTGGAGGCGGACCAGCCGTCCATGGACGACCTCGGCACCGCGGTCAACACCGCGGTCAGCCTCGGCGCCAAGTTCGTCTCCAACAGCTACGGAGGCAGCGAGGACTCCAGCGACCCCAGCGCCGACTCGGCCTACTTCAACCACCCGGGCGTGGCGATCACCGTGTCGTCGGGCGATGACGGGTACGGCGTGGAGTACCCGGCCGCGTCCCGCTACGTCACCGCGGTCGGCGGCACCAGCCTGTCGCGTGCGTCCAACACGCGTGGCTGGAGCGAGACCGCCTGGAGTGGTGCCGGCTCCGGCTGCTCCGCGTACGACACCAAGCCGACGTGGCAGACCGACACCGGCTGCTCCAAGCGGACCGTCGCGGACGTCTCGGCGGTCGCCGACCCGAACACCGGCCTCGCGGTGTACGACACGTACGGCGTCGGCGGCTGGGTGGTCGTCGGCGGTACGAGCGCGTCGGCGCCGATCATCGCGGGCGTGTACGCGCTGGCCGGAGCGCCGGCCGCGGGCTCGTACCCGTCCTCCTTCCCGTACTCCCACACGGGCGCGCTGAACGACGTCACCTCCGGCAGCAACGGCTCGTGCAGCCCGAGCTACCTGTGCAGGGCGGCGGCCGGGTACGACGGGCCGACCGGGCTGGGCACGCCGAACGGCGTCACGGCGTTCGGTGGCGGCTCCAGCGGCGGGAACACCGTCACGGTCACCAACCCGGGCAGCCAGACGAGCACCGTCGGCACGGCGGTCAGCCTGCAGATCCAGGCGAGCGACTCCGCGTCGGGCCAGACGCTGACCTACAGCGCATCGGGCCTGCCCGCCGGCCTGTCGATCAACGCCTCCACCGGTGTCATCTCGGGGACGCCCACCACGGCGAGCACCTCGACGGTGACCGTCACCGCCCAGGACACCACGGGCGCGTCGGGTTCGGCGAGCTTCTCGTGGACGGTGAACCCGGTCGGCGGCGGCTGTTCCTCGACCGGCAACAAGGTCACCAACGGCGGGTTCGAGTCCGGCACGTCGCCGTGGACGACCACGTCCGGGGTCGTCTCGGTCAACGGCAGCGGTGAGAGCGCCCACTCCGGCACGCACTTCGCCTGGTTCGACGGCTACGGCACCACCCACACCGACACCGCCACCCAGTCGATCAGCATCCCCTCCGGATGCCACGCCTCCCTCACCTTCTACCTCCACATCGACACCAACGAATACGGATCGACCGCCTACGACAAGTTCACCGTCAAGATCGGCGGCACGACCCTCGCCACCTACAGCAACGCCAACGCCGCCTCCGGCTACACGGCCAGGACCTTCGACGTGTCCTCCTACGCCGGCCAGACGGTCACGTTGTCGTTCAGCGGCACCGAGGACTCGTCCCTGCAGACCAGCTTCGTCCTCGACGACGTCGCGGTGAACGCGTCCTGACCGTGATCCAGCGGGGCCCCGGGCGCGTCGCCGCCCGGGGCCCTCTCACATCCACCGGCGGATGCACGAAGGAGGTCTCCCGGCGTTGGAATCGCCGAGGGAAGGGAAGGCTGACACTGATCAAGACTCGTTCGTAAGTTCCGTGGGAAGCCCCCGAGCCCGAGGAGCCGCTCCGAATGCCCCAGGTCGGAAGCACCGAAACACCTCCCGCCAAGAGCCTCGAGCAGGGTCTGAAGAACCGTCACGTCGGGATGATCGCCATCGGCGGCGTCATCGGCGCCGGCCTCTTCGTCGGCTCGGGTGCCGGCATCCACGGCACCGGCCCGGCCATCCTGCTGTCCTACGCGCTCGCCGGGCTGCTCGTCATCCTGGTCATGCGCATGCTCGGCGAGATGTCGGCGGCCTCACCGGACACCGGGTCGTTCTCCGCCTACGCCGACCGCGCGATCGGGCGGTGGGCCGGCTTCACGATCGGCTGGCTGTACTGGTGGTTCTGGGCGGTCGTGCTCGCGGTCGAGGCGACGGCCGGCGCCAAGATCGTGCACGGCTGGATCCCGGCGCTCCCCCAGTGGACGCTGGCGCTGATCCTGATGATCTTCCTCACCGCGACCAACCTGTTCTCCGTCGGGTCCTACGGGGAGTTCGAGTTCTGGTTCTCGACGATCAAAGTCGCGGCGATCGCCGTCTTCATCGTCCTCGGCGTCCTGGCCATCTTCGGATTGCTGCCCGGCACCGACGCCGTGGGCACGAGCAACCTCGCGGGCCACGGCTTCTTCCCCCACGGGTACGGCGCGGTCATCACCGGGTTGCTCACCGTCGTGTTCTCCTTCATGGGCAGCGAGATCGTGACCATCGCGGCCGGGGAGTCCCGCGACCCGGGCCGCGCCGTGACCAAGGCGGTCAACAGCGTGATCTGGCGGATCATCGTCTTCTACCTCGGTTCGATCGCCGTCATCGTCACCCTGCTGCCGTGGAGCGACAGCAACGTCGCGAGCAGCCCGTACGTCGCGGTGCTCGACCGCATCGGCATCTCCGGCGCGGGCACGATCATGGACGTCATCGTGCTGACCGCCGTACTGTCCTGCCTGAACTCCGGGCTGTACACGGCGTCGCGGATGGCGTTCTCGCTGGCCGAACGCGGCGACGCGCCGAAGGCCTTCGCCGCGACGACCGCCCGCGGCGTCCCGCACGTGGCGATCTGGGTGTCGGTCGCCTTCGGCTTCCTCGCGGTGATCTTCGACTACACCAGCCCGGACACCGTGTTCCTGTTCCTGCTGAACGGCTCCGGCGCCGTCGCGCTGTTCGTCTGGGCGGTGATCGCCGTGTCGCAGCTGCGGATGCGCCGCCGCCTCGAACGCGAGGCGCCCGAACGCATCGTCGTTCGGATGTGGCTGTACCCGTACCTGACCGTCGCCACGATCGTCGGCATCGCCGCCATCCTCATCGTGATGCTGTTCGACCACGACGGCCGCCCGCAGGTGCTGTGGTCGGTGGCGGTCGCGGCGGTCGTGCTCATCGCCGCGTTCGTACGCCACGGCCGGTCCCGCGCCACCGAACCGATCGCCCCCGGCCCGGTGCCCGCCGACCGCTGACCGTGGCTCCCGCCGGCCGTGACGCAGGTCCGTATGTCAGGCGGTCAGGGCGAGGAAGGCGTACGTGGCCAGCCAGTGGTCGCTGACGAACCCCTTCCCCGTGACATGGGGCAGGCTCGCGGCCAGATGCCGTTCGGCGGACTCGCGCAGCGGCTCCACGCGTGGGTCGGCCGCCGGGAGGGCGGCCGTCAGCAGGCGGAACTGCCAGGCACGAGACAGGTTCAGCCCGTACAGATGCGCCTGGTGGCCGTCGCTGGCGTCGTTGACCTGGGCCGGGGTGAACAGGGCGCGCGGCCCGCCGTCCTCCAGGCCGGGCAGGAAGCCGGTCAGCCAGCCGGGAAAGCGCCCGGCGGGCAGCACCCGGCGCATCAGGTCGGCCTCGCACAACGCCGGTGACAGGAAGTCCTGGCCGCTGGGCTCCCAGTCCGCCGGGTAGTCGCGGTCGTCGCCGAACCAGTCGGCCGCTCGCTCGCCGATCGCGGCGACCAGGCGGTCGCGGCCGAGCGCGGTGCCGCTCTCGTGCAGCAGTGCCAGGGCGAACGCCGTGTTGGTGTGCACGCCGTGCCGGACCGGCGCGACGGCGCGGTCCAGCCAGCCCAGGACCAGTTCCTCGATCGTGTCGGTGAGCGGGCGCAGCGCCGCCGACCACGGCCGCGCGGCCGGGTCCGGGCAGCGTTCGCAGGCGACGGCCAGCGCGACCGCCCACGCCCAGCCGTACGGACGCTCGAACGCGGGGAACGAGCGCAGGTAGGTCGCCTCCGCCTCGATCGCCCGCGCGGTCAGCGTGCGGTCGAGGGTGCCGCGGATCCGCTCGGCGTCCACCTCTCCCGGCACGTCGCTCAGCAGCCGGACCGCGAGCCAGTGCATGTGCACGCACGAGTGCCAGTCGTACGCGCCGTGGAACGCCGGGTGCAGGTCGCGTGGCCGCGAGGGCGCGTCCGGCCGGCGCACCACCTGCTGGGTGGCGTGCGGGAACTCGGTGCCGATGTTGCGTACGGCGACGTCCGCGTACCGGGCCGCCACCTCGCCGATCGTCGTCATCGCCCTCCTTCAGAACGCCAGGACGTACATCAGGATGATGTTGCAGGCCAGCAGCGGGATCGCGGTGGGGATCTGCGCCTTGATCGGCCCGTACTTGTCCTTCATCTCCAGCAGCGCCGCCGGGACGATGTTGAAGTTGGCGGCCATCGGCGTGCACAGGGTGCCGCAGAACCCGGCGAGCATGCCGATCGCGAAGACCGCCGCCGGATTGCCGTGGAAGTGCTGCACCAGCACCGGGTAGCCGATCGCCGCGGTCATGAGCGGGAAGGCGCCGAACGCGTTGCCCATGATGATCGTGAACAGCGCCATGCCGACGCAGTAGACGATGACACCGCCGATGAGGGAGTTGTCGGGCAGCACGTTCTTGGTGATGCGGCCGACCTGCGTGCCGACGCCGGCCGCGACGAACAGCTGGCCGAGCGTGGCGAGCATCTGCGGGAGCACGGCGGCCCAGCCGATCGCCTCCAGCAGCCGCCGGCCCTCGTTCAGCGGCGCCAGCGGCGACTTCGGCCGCAGCATGACGAACCCGATGATCACGGCCACGATCGCGGCGACGCCGAGGCCGATCAGGGTCTCGGAGGACTTCTCCAGCAGCGGCTCACCGCCGGGATGGATCTTCGCCAGCCCGATCGCGAAGATGATCACCACGACGGGGATCGTCAGCGCGGGCACGAAGAGCCGGTTGCCGAAGCGGTCGGCGCCCGACTCCTGCTCGGCACGCGTCGGCCCGGGGGTGGTGCCACGGCCGAGCCGGCCGGTGGCGACCAGGAGCGCCATCGCGATGACCGCGAGTCCGAGAACCCAGGCGGGCGCGGTCTTGTGGACGACGAACGTGCTGTAGATGAAGGCGGCGCCGAGCAGACCCCAGAACGCGCCGCTGCCGTACCGCTTGGCGTTGGTGCGGTCGGCGACGGTCAGCACGGCGACCGCGAGGAAGATCGCGCCGCACAGCCAGTAGAACCACTCGACCTTGATCATCGACCGGCCTCCTGTGCTTCGGCCCGGTCCGTACGGCCGGTGAGGCCCGCCGCTTCGGCCATCCGGCCGAGCCGGTGGTCCAGCAGGTAGAGCCGCGTGCCGTGGATCACGTACGCGCAGATCGCGGTGGGGATGGCCCACAGCGCGACGTTCAGCGCGTCGAGCTTCAGGTGGTACGTCGTGTCGACGAAGCCGGTGATCAGCAGGATCGAGCCGATCGCGACGAAGATGTCCTCGCCGAAGAACTGACCCACCGTGTCCGCGCTGGCCGAGAAGGCCTTGACCTTCTCACGCATGGGGTCCGGGAGTGCGCGGCCGAAGCGACGCTCGGCGGCGCCCTCGGCCATCGGATAGATCAGGGGGCGGACCAGCGCCGCCGGGCCGTTGATCGAGGCGAGGCCCAGGGCGGAGCTGACCTGCCGGATGAACTGGTAGATGACGAGGAGCCGGCCGGTGGTGAGCCCGCTCAGCCGGGCGATCAGGCGCCGGCCCTGTTCTTGCAGGCCGAAGCGTTCGATCAGGCCGATGACCGGCAGGACGAGCACGAACAAGGTGACCGAACGGCTCGACGCGAAGCCGTTGCCGAAGGCGTTCAGGATGGCCGTCACCGACAGGTGGCCGAGGAATCCGGTGACGATGCCCGCGACCGTGACGACGACGAAGGGGTTGAGCCGCAGCGCGAAGCCGAGGACGACGAGGAGTACGCCGATGAGGACGAGCACGACCGCCCTCCTTCCCGAGTAGGGGACCGAGGGGCAGACAGGGCGCAGCCGTTGCGGGTACCGTACGTATTGTTGAGCAATCCGGCAAGAGGGCAATAAGGGGCGAGATGGCGCAAGATGGCTCTTCTGCCGGACCGGAGTCCGGCGACGCCGGAGGCTCCGGCGCCCCGGATGAGCGGTCCGCGCCGCTCGCCGGGCTGTCCGGCGCCCGCATGCTGCTCGACCGCACGAGCACCGTGTCCAAGCTGGCCGACGCGCTGCGCGCGCAGATCATCGAAGGCGCCCTGCCGCCCGGCACGCAGCTCGCCGAGCACGCCGCCGCTAAGGAGCTCGGCGTCTCGCGCAACACGCTGCGCGAGGCGTTCCGGCTGCTCGCGCACGAGCGTCTGGTGGTCCACGAACCGCACCGCGGCGTGTTCGTGCGCACCCTCGACGCCGACGACGTCCGCGACATCTACACCACGCGCCGCCTGGTCGAGTGCGCCGCCGTCCGCGCCGGGGACGCGCCGCCCCCGGCGGTGGCCGAGATCCGCGCCGCGGTGAAGACCGCCGAGCTCGCGGTAGCCGAGTCGCGCTGGCACGACGTGGGAACGGCCGACCTGCGGTTCCACTCCGCGATCGTCGCGCTCGCCGGCAGCCGCCGCCTCAACGACATGATGCGCCGCATGCTGGCCGAGCTGCGCCTGGTCTTCCACGTGATGGCCGACCCGCACCGCTTCCACGAGCCGTACGTGCACCGCAACGCCGCCATCGCCACGCTCATCGAGCAGGGCCGTACGCGAGAGGCCGCCGAGGTGCTGACCGGCTACCTCGACGATGCCGAGGCCCAGCTCCTCCGGGGCATCGCCGAACGGTCGGGCGACCGCGGAGGCGGCTGAGCGCACCGCACCCGCAGGGGTCTGGTCACTGTTGATGGTCCCTATCGTCCGGCCGGTTCCCTTGAGCTCACGCGTCTAGGGCCGGTCTTCCGCTCCGGCCTTCGCCACCGTTGCCGACGGCCGAGGTCTCCCGTTCGCGGTGTCGTCGGCCTCGAAGCGCAGCAGGTCTCCCGGCTGGCACTCGAGCGCCTCACAGAGCGCGGCGAGTGTCGTGAAGCGCACCGCCTTGGCGCGGCCGTTCTTGAGTACCGCCAGGTTGGCGGGGGTGATCCCGACGCGGTCCGCGAGCTCGCCCACGGACAGCTTCCGCTTGGCCAGCATCACGTCGATGTCGACGATGATCGGCATCAGATCACCTCGTCGAGCTCGGCCTGCATCTGCGTCGCTTCGACGTCGCGCGCGACGGCCTGGGCGAGCAGCATCCGCAGTACGAGCACGATGAGCGCGCCTCCCAGGACTGCCATGCCGATCCCGCCCATGATGACAGTTATGCCTGGGTTGTCCGAATGCTCCGGCGCCAGCACGGCCGTGAGCGCGAACCACAGGAGGGCGGCCGCCACGATCGCGCCGATCATGACGTCGACGTAGCGGAACGCGGCATGAGAGAACACGGTTCCGCGTCGCACCATCGTCACCAGCCGCCACACACAGGCCACGACGACCTGGGCCGACACGACGCCCAGCAACACGATCACCCGGACCGGGGTCAGCGGGAACGACCCGTCCTCCGGGTCGTTCCCGCTGACCAACGCCCACAGCAGCACCGCCTGTACGAACACGGTGCTGGCGAGCACCCCGACGAGCACGACGCGCAGCGCACGGACCGTCAGCTCTCCCATCACTTCTCCTTCGATCGACTTACGATCAAAATCTATCGAATCTCGATAGATAGGGAAAGGTGTCACCGGCGGGGACGGCGCGGCTCCTACGCGTCGAAGGCGAGCGGCCCGTCACCGGTCGACGGGACCGCCGGCCGACCGGGACGGGGAATCACCGCCCGGACCGTGCCGCTCCACCGAGAGCGGCGAGCGCCTGTGCCGCCTGCGCGCGGCGGATGTCCTCGACCGAACGCCCGGTGGTGAGCAACTCGTCGATGAGGTCGATGTGCAACGTTGCGAGCAGCGCGTGCGCAACGTATCCGGCGTCATTCGCGGTGCACCCGGTCGCGGCGTCCTGGATCAGGCGCTGCAGGAGCCCGTGCATCCAGCGGTAGCGCTCCGACTGCAGATTCCCGGTGGTGGCCACCTCGCGGGCGCGCATGAGGTTGCGGTTCTCCAACTTGAACGTGAGCACCGCGTCCAGGAACGCGACGATCCGGTCGGGCGCCGGAGTGTCCGGCCCGAGCGGCCCCGGGCCGGACTCCACGGCCGTTCGAAGCGGCAGGAACTTCGCGGCGGCCAGTGAATCGAGAAGCCCGTCACGATCACCGAACGCCCGGAACAACGTTCCCTTACCCACACCGGCCGCCGCGGCGATGGCGTCCATCGACACCGTCTGGGGCGCATCGGCATCCGCGAAGAGCGCGTCCGCGGCGGCGAGCATGTCCTCGCGAGACGCCGGCGGCCGGCCCTGACGTCGGCCAGAGGTTTTGGACTGCCGGTCCGAAACTATGTTAGGCTCCGATGGACTCATAGTCCGAAAGTCTAGCCGGGGACCGCGATGCCATCGAGGGCGCCGCTTCCCGGATGGTTCACCGATGCGATGCCGAGCAATCACGAATCGGAGTATTCACATGCAGGTAAAGCCGTTCACGATCACCATTGGTGATGACCAGCTAGAAGATCTGGATCGTCGGTTGCGGCACACTCGCTGGCCCGATTCCATACCAGGCATGGACTGGGAGGACGGAACCGACCTCGCATTTCTTCAGCGCCTGACGGAGCACTGGCGGACGGATTTCGACTGGCGGGCGCGGGAGGCCAGGCTGAATGCGTTGCCGCAGTTCACCGCGGAACTCGACGGGGTCGGGGTTCACTTCATTCACCAACGCGGAACAGGCCCTGACCCCTTGCCGTTGGTGATCACGCACGGCTTTCCGGGCTCTGGTTTCGACATGGAGCAGATCATCCCGCTCCTCGCCGACCCCGGCGGCCATGACGCGGACCCGGCCGACGCGTTCGATGTCGTGGTTCCCTCGCTTCCGGGCTACGGGTTCTCGCAACGGCCGACCCGGCCGGGCTTCGGTCCCGAACATGTGGCCGAGCTGTGGATGAAGCTGATGGCAGGCCTCGGTTACGAGCGCTTCGGCCTGCATGCCGGCGACTGGGGTGCGGCCGTCTCCATATGGCTCGCGTCCCGCTTCCCCGATCACGTGTCGGGGCTGCACCTCAATTTCGTTCCCGGGCTCTTCCGGCCGCCCGTGGGCGATGGAGAGCCGACCCTGACGGCGGCCGAAGAGGAGTTCCTCGGCGCCATCTCGGCTTGGTTCGATGCGGAAGGCGCATACCACCGCCTCCAGTCGACGAAACCGCAGACCCCTGCGTACGGGTTGACCGATTCACCGGCGGGCTTGGCGGCATGGATCGTCGAGAAAATGCGCGCCTGGAGCGATTGCGGCGGCGATGTGGAGCGCGTGTTCACCTTGGATGCCATCCTCACCAACATCTCGATCTATTGGTTCACTGGCACCATCGGCTCGGCCATGCGGTTCTACCGCGAGAATCGTCTCCGCCCGAATCATTTTGCGCCCGGTGAGCGTGTCTTGCCGCCGCTGGGGATAGCCGCGTTTCCGCAGGACCTGATTCCACCTCGTGCCTGGCTGGAGCGCGTCTTCAACGTGACCCGCTGGACGCAGATGCCCCGCGGAGGACACTTCGGCGCCATGGAGGACCCGGAACTTCTCGCCAGGGAGATACGCGAGTTCTTCCGCCCGCTCCGTGCGCACCGTGAGGACCCACCCGGCCTGACTTCGTGAACCGGTGGCCATCGCGCTGGCGCTGATCCCGGGCACGGCCGTCGCCGCGTCGCCGTCGACGGGATCCGGCGTACCGACGGCTACGGCAACGGTGATCGCCCTCGACCACGGTCACCTGCGAAGTCATGAGACTGGCAGCAGGTCCGCCACCGGTACCGCCCACTGGTGACCCCGGCCACGACGGATATCCGGTTTCGGCGGCTACACGGACGCCGACGACCAGACCGCTCGCCGCGATCGCCCGCGCCCCGGCACGCCGCCCGGCTCCGGACAGCGCCACGCCCCCGGCGCCCGTGCGGGGCGCCGGGGGGTGTCCGTCAGCGGAAGCCGGCGACCGGGCGCGGAGAGTAGTGCTTCTCCAGTGCGGCCACCTCGTCGTCGGTCAGCTCGACCGACAGTGCGGCGATCGCGTCCTCCAGGTGCTGCGGCCTGCCCATGCCGACGATGGGCGCGGACACCGCCGGATGGCGCAGGACCCACGCGAGGGCGACGGCGGCGCGCGTCACGCCGCGTGCCTCGGCGACCTGCGCGACCGCGTCCACGATCTCCCGGTCGCTCTCCTGGTACAGGGTCTTGCCGAACTCGTCGGTCTCGGCGCGCGCGGTCGTGGCGTCCCAGTCGCGGGCGAGACGGCCGCGAGCGAGCGGGCTCCACGGGATCACGCCGATCCCCTGGTCCAGGCAGAGCGGCAGCATCTCCCGCTCCTCCTCGCGGTGCAGGAGGTTGTAGTGGTTCTGCATCGTGGCGAACCGCGTCCAGCCGTTCAGCCGGGAGGTGTAGAGGGCCTTGGAGAACTGCCAGGCGTACATCGAGGACGCGCCGATGTAGCGCGCCTTGCCGGCCTTGACCACGTCGTGCAGCGCCTCGAGGGTCTCCTCGATCGGGGTGTGGTGGTCCCAGCGGTGGATCTGGTACAGGTCGACGTAGTCGGTGCCCAGCCGGCGCAGGCTGGCATCGATCTCGCTCATGATCGCCTTGCGCGACAGGCCCGCGCCGTTCGGGCCCGCGTGCATCCGGCCGTGCACCTTGGTCGCGATCACGACCTCGTCGCGGCGGGCGTACCGGGCCAGGGCCCGGCCGGTGATCTCCTCGCTGCTGCCGTCGGAGTAGACGTTGGCGGTGTCGAAGAAGTTGACGCCGGCCTCGACCGCCTGCCGGATGAGCGGGGCGGCCTGATCCTCACCGAGCGTCCACGAATGGTTGCCCCGGTCGGGTTCGCCGAAGCTCATGCACCCCACGCAGATCCGCGAGACGTCGAGACCGGTCGAACCCAGCTTCACGTAATCCATGAATCCAGTCTCTCGCCGTCACGCACCGTGGCCGCCCGAGGGCGCGCATCCGAACACCGGGCGCGGGTGGTCAGTGAGCGGCGCGCGCCGGTCAGCGGACGGTGCGTGGACGGTCAGCGGGCGCGGCGACGCTCGGCGGCATGAACTCCTCCACGCCCATCGGGACCGGCCGCAAGTGGGCCACGCTCTCCCTCTGCTGCCTCGCCGTACTGGTCCTGTCGGTCGACCTGACCGCTCTTCACCTGGCCATCCCCAACCTGATCGGCGACCTGCGCCCGTCCGGCACCCAGATCCTGTGGATCGCCGACGTGTACGGCTTCGCGCTCGCCGGGCTGCTCGTCACGATGGGCGGGATCGGCGACCGGATCGGCCGCAAGAAGCTGCTGCTCATCGGCACCACGGCGTTCGCGGCGACCTCGGTCGTCACCGCGTACGCCACCAGCGCCACGATGCTGATCGCCGCACGTGCCCTCCTCGGCGTCGCGGGCGCCACGATCATGCCCTCCACGCTGTCGATCACCCGCAACGTCTTCACCGACGCCAAGGAGCGCACGGCGGCGGTCGGGATCGCCAGCGGCGTCGGCGCGCTCGGGGTCGGGCTCGGTCCGATCATGGGCGGCGCGCTGCTGGACCACTTCTGGTGGGGCTCGGTGTTCCTGATCAACGTGCCGATCATGGCGGTCGTGCTCCTCGCCGGGTTGTTCGTCCTGCCCGAGTCGCGCAACCCCAGGCCCGGCCGCCTCGACGTGCCGAGCGTGCCGCTGTCGATCGCCGGCGTCCTGGGTGTCGTCTACGCCATCACCGAGGCCGGGCACATCGGCCTGTTCCACGCCAGGGTCGGCGCCGGCCTCCTGATCGGCGTCGCCGGCCTGGCGGCGTTCGTCCGGCGGCAGGCGCGGCTGTCCGAGCCGCTGATCGACGTCGCGCTGTTCCGCCAGGCGGCCTTCTCCGGCTCGGTCGGCGCGAACCTGTTCGCGATGTTCGCGCTGGTCGCGCAGTCGCTGGTGTTCTCCCAGTACTTCCAGCTCGTCCTGCACTGGTCGCCGCTGCAGGCCGGGCTCGCCGGGCTGCCCGGCGGCGTCGCCGCGGCCATCGGCGGCGCGGCGCTGGCCGCTCCGCTGATCCGCCTCATGGGACGCGCCCGTACCGTCGGCCTCGGCCTGACGGTGTCCGCGGTCGGGTTCGCGCTGTACGCCCTGAGCGGCACCGAGTCGAACTACGGGGCGCTGCTGGCGGCGATGATCCCGTGTGCTCTGGGCATCGGCGTGGCCCTGACCGTCACCAGCGACACGATCCTGGCCTCGGTGCCGAAGGACCGGGCGGGGGCCGCCTCGGCGATCTCCGAGACCGCCACCGAGCTGGGCGGCGCGCTGGGCATGGCCGTGCTCGGCAGCGTCCTGACCGCCGCGTACCGTACGCACCTCGACCTGCCCGCGGGCCTGCCGGCGGGCGCCGGCCGGGGCATCCGCGACTCGATCGGTTCCGCCGTGGAGGTCGCCGCGGCCCTGCCCGGGCGGCTCGGAGCCGAGGTCACCACCGCCGCACGGCACGCGTTCGTCGACGGGATGCACGCCGCGGTCTTCTGCAGCGCCGGGCTCGCCGCGCTGACCGGCCTGGCCGCGCTGTTCGCCCTCCGCCGGGTGCCGAAGGTGATCCCCGAGCACCTCGAGGAGGCCGACCCGCTCCCGGAAGCGCCGGCGGCGATCCGGTGACCGTTCCTCCGGGAGGCCCGCCGCCTGGGCGGACCTCCCCGCCGTTGACCGGGGTCGTACGATGATCAGCGCTGATCGGGAAGGGAGATCGCCGTGACCGACGGGACGTTCGCCGTGGAGCCGATCGGATGTGTCGAGTCGCCCCTCGTGGACCTGGCCGAGGCGCCGCGTCAGGGCGACGAGGGCACACCCGAGTCGTGGCTGGTCTTCGCCCCGGAGGTGGCCGAGGGCCTGCGCGACCTGCGACCCGGCACGGACGTGCTCGTGCTGACCTGGCTCGACCGCGCGCGCCGCGACGTGCTGGTGGTCCACCCGCGCGGCGACACGTCACGCCCCGCGACGGGGGTGTTCAGCACGCGTTCGCCGAGCCGCCCGAACCCGATCGGCCTGCACCGGGTGACCATCGTCGCCGTCGAGGGCACCCGCGTGCGCGTACGCGGCATGGAGGCCCTCGACGGCACCCCGATCGTCGACGTCAAACCGGTGCTGGGCCCGATCGCCGAACGCTAGCGCTCACGGCCGGCGCGCAGCCAGGCGACGTAGTCGGCCACCGCGCGTTCGAGGTCGTAGCGGGGGTGGTAGCCGGTGTCCTCACGGATCCTCGTGGTGTCGAGGCAGACGGTCGTGCCCGGTCCGGCGGGGTCGTGGCCGGCGGGCAGGTCCAGGCGCGCGTCCGGGACGACCGCCCTGATGGCGCCGGCGACCTCGGAGTTCGTCGTGGCGTACCCGTTGCCGACGTTGTAGGTGTCGTGGCGCAGCGTGGCGGCGGTCTGCAGCAGCGCGATGGCGCGGCCGCAGTCCTTGGCGTAGCACATGTCGATGCCGTCCTCGGCGTACGGCGTGCGCTCCGGCGGGAAGGCCGGGTCCTCGCCGTTCACGGCGGCGTGGACCAGGCGCGGCGCGGCGAAGAAGGGGGACGCGGCGCGTCCGAGCGGGCCCCAGATCGCCCCGATCCGGAAGTTCACCACGGCGAACCCGGCCTCGGCCGCCGCCCGCAGGGCCAGGATCTCCATGGCCTTCTTCGCCGCGGGGATCGTGTGGGGGCCGGCCGTCGGCAGCGGGGCGTCCTCGCGCAGCCGGTCGCCGGGCACTCCCCCGTACACGCCGATGGTGCTGGCGATCCCGACCCGCGGCACCTCCCAGGCCTCGGCCGCGCGCAGCACGTTGAACAGCCCCTGGGTGCTCTGGGCCAGGGCGTCCAGCGCTCGGCCGCCGAGCCCGGCGGCGGCGAGATGCACGATGCCGGTGACGGCGTGCCGCTTGCCCAGCGCGAGGAACGCGTCTTCGTCGGTGACGTCCAGCGGCTCGACCAGGAGCCGCCCGCCGGCCTCGTCGGCGAGGAACTCGGGGAGCCGCGCCGTGCGGTGCCGCGTGACCACACACGTCTCGCCGAGATCGAGAAGGGCCCGCGCGACGTGGGAACCGATGAAGCCGAGCCCGCCGGTGATGAGGATCATTTCGCCGCCCTTGAGTTCGCTAGCGTGCTAATGAGGCGTCAGCCTAATGGCGCGATCGCTAGCATGCAAACGACCTGGCCGCGTGTAGTGTCGGGTCGCCGGTGATCGAACGGGCGGAGGAACGGGAGACGGCGTGGACGATCTGCTCTACCTGTTCGTCCGGGCGAACAAGCTCATCCACACCGCCGCCGACGAGGCGATGAGCCGGCACGGCGTCCGCGTCGGGCAGAACCGCGTGCTCGCGGCACTCTGGGAGCGCGACGGGCTGACCCCCGGCGAGGTGGCCGCCCGCGTGCACCTCACCACGCCGACGGTGGTCAACACCGCCACCCGCATGGAGGAGGCCGGTCTGCTCACGCGCGTCCGGGACCCCGATGACGGCCGGCTCGTACGGCTCCACCTCACCGAACGCGGCCGGGCCGCGCGCGAGCCCGTCGAGGAGGAGCGGCGGCGCCTCATGGAGCGGGCCACCGCGACGCTCACCGACGACGAGCGCCGCCACCTGCACAGCGCGCTCACGAAGATCGTCGAGCGGCTGTCCTGACCGCCGTCCGCCGCCGTACGGTGTCGGCATGGTCGTCGGACGACAGCCGCCGGCCGCTGGGAGACGGCGTCTCGTAGGGTCGACTCGACACGACTTCTCGACAGGGCGGAGCCAGATGAGGCGACCCACGCTGGAGGCGGTGGCGGCGCGGGCCGGCGTGTCCCGGGCGACGGTGTCGCGCGTCGTCAACGGCGCCGCGAACGTCAAGCCGCACCTGCGGACCGCGGTGATGCGCGCGGTCGAGGAGCTCGGCTACATCCCGAACTCCGCGGCCCGCAGCCTGGTCACCCGGCGCACCGACTCCATCGCCCTCGTCGTCTCCGAGCCGCCGTCGCGGGTGTTCTCCGACGACCCGTTCTTCTCCGCGGTCATCCGGGCGGTGAGCCAGGAGCTGGAGGCCGCCGACCGGCAGGTCATCCTCATGCTGGCCTCCTCCGCGGCCGGGCACGCGCGGGTCGAACGCTACGTCGCGGGCGGCCACGTCGACGGCGTGATCCTGCTGTCGATGCACGGCGCCGAGCCGCTGCCGGCCTCGCTCAGCCGCTCACGGGTGCCGATGGTCTCCCACGGCCGCCCCGTCGCCTCGCTGCCGGTGCCGTACTGCGACTGCGACAACCGCGGGGGTGCCCGCGCCGCCGTCGAACACCTGATTTCCCGTGGCCGCCGGCGCATCGCCACCATCTCCGGGCCGCCGGACATGACCGCCGCGCAGGACCGGCTCGGCGGCTACCGCGAGGTCATGGCGGCCGCCGGCCGGAGACCGATCGTGGCGACGGGCGACTTCACCCGCGAGTCGGGCGCGACCGCGATGCGGCGACTGCTGGCCGACGAGCCCGAGATCGACGCGGTGTTCGCCGCCTCGGACCTGATGGCGGTCGGAGCACTCGGCACGCTGCGCGCCGCCGGCCGCCGGGTGCCGGACGACGTGGCGGTGGCCGGCTTCGACGACATCGCCCTCGCGGGCTTCAGCGAGCCGCCGCTCACCACCGTCCGCCAGCCGGTCACCGAAGTCGCGGCCTGCATCGTACGGACGCTGCTCAGCACCGACCCCCCATCCGCCCCGGTCATCCTCCCCACCGAACTGATCGTCCGCGAGTCGACCTGAGCCGGTGCGGCGCGAGGGTCGCCGGCTCTCGGTTGTGAGGGCACCCCTCGCGAGCAGGCAGGAGGTCACAGTGGACGACGGCGCCGGGCCGAGCCTCATACCTTGCTGATCCTCGCGTAGCGCCCAGGTGTCATGCCCCACGCCGCCTTGAACACCCGGGTGAAGTGAGCCTGGTCGGCGAAGCCGGTCGCGAGGGCCGTCTCCGCCAGGGCGCATCCCTCGCGCAGCCGCCTGCGGGCGACGTCGAGGCGGCGCATCACCGAGTACCGGTACGGGCTGGTGCCGCACAGGGCGCGGAACTGACGCGCGAACTCGTAGCGGTCAAGACCCGTGACCGCTTCCAGCTCGCTCGACCGCACGACCGCCAACCGGCTCTCCAGGAACTCCCGGCCGCTCTCGATGGCGGGCAGGTCGAGGCGGCAGGGCAGCGCACGGATGCGACCGGCCGCGCTGCACCGGAGCAAGCCCTCGGCGAGCTCGAGGACCACGGCGTCGAGCGCCAGCGGCTCGCTCGTCCCCTCGAACGCCGCTCGCACCGCGTGCGTGAGGGCCGGGTCGTCGGTCACCGGAGCGGCGAAGGGCAGCGACGTCCGCCGTCCGGTGACGGCCGACAGGGCATCGGCGATCCGGGCCGGGGCGACATAGATCTGCCGGTAGCCGAACACGCCCGCCCCTTCGGCCCGGCCGTCGTGCGGCTCGTCGGGATGCAGCACGAAGACCTGTCCGGGAAGACTGCGCTCGACCGTGCCCCGGTACTCGAACGCCTGGACCCCGGCCTCGGTGACGCCGACGGCGTACACATCGTGCCGGTGCCGGCTGAACGGGGAGCCGCGCAGACGAGCGCGAAACAGCTCCACGCCGTCCACCGGCCCGCGGGTCTCCACCCACTCGCCCAGGCCCCACGAACGTTCAAGACCGCCGCCGTGCGCGTCGGTCACGCTGGTCGCCATATCCGGAGTTTACGGAGGACCCCATGCAAGCCTCTTTCACTCCAGCCGGGCTGATCGCGTTCGTGACGTTCGCCGCGGTGGCCGCCGGAACTCCCGGTCCCAGCAACGTGCTGCTGGCCGCCGTCGGCGCCCGGACCGGCGTACGGCGGGGCATGACGAGTCTTCTCGGGCAGGTGACCGGGATGAGCGCCATGTTGTTCGTCGTCACCCTGGGCCTGGGCAGCCTGCTCCTCGGCCACCCGTGGATCCTCGAGACCCTCAAGTGGGGTGGGGCCGCCCTGCTCTGCTGGATGGCCTGGGGGATCGTGACCGCCGAACATGCCGAAGGCGCCGCGGACGCCTCCACCGGGTTCCTCAGCATGGCCGCCTTCCAGTGGGCCAACCCCAAAGGGTGGCTGATCACGGCCGCGGCCGACGCCACGTTCCTCGACCAGCACGGCCACGGAACCCTGGACCAGGCGCTCATCTTCGCGGTTCTGTTCATGCTGGCCGCACTGCCCAGTTGCCTACCGTGGCTGGTGTTCGGTGCCGCGCTCCAACGCTTCCTCCGCACCCCGCGAACCTGGCTCGTCTTCCGCTGCACGATGGCCGGCCTGCTGGCGGCGTCCGTCATCGTCTTCGTCTGGCCCCACAGCTGATCCGCACCGCCGGAGGGCGGTCCTGGTCCGGCGCCGAGGAGGGACTGTCAGCGGACCAGGCGGCCGAGCAGTGCGGAGGCGGCCGTGATGCCCACCGCGGCGGCGACCACGAGGACGCCGAAGTCCAGGAGCAGGTGGCCCGGCGTGCCGATGAGCAGGTGCCGGAGGGCGTCGACCTCGTAGCTGAGCGGGTTGACGTGGCTGATCACCCGCAGCCACGTCGGCATCAGGTCGACCGGGTACAGGGCGTTGGAGCCGAAGAACAGCGGCATCGTGATCGCCTGCCCGATGCCCATCAGGCGGTCGCGGGACATGGCCAGGCCGGCGATCGTCATGGACAGGCAGGAGAAGAACGCCGTGCCGAGCATCACGATGACGATCACGCCCAGCCAGCGGAGCGGGTTCAGGGTCAGCGTCACGCCGAGGATCGCCGACAGCACGAGGATGGCCACGGCCTGGGTGAGCGCCCTCGTGCCCGCGGCGAACGCCTTGCCCGTGATCAGCGCGGCACGCGGCGTCGGGGTGACGAGGAGCTTGGCCAGGACGCCGGCGTCCCGGTCCCAGATGATCTGGATGCCGTAGAAGATCGCGATGAACAGCGTCGACTGGGCGAGGATGCCCGGCGCCAGATAGTCCAGGTAGGGCACCTTCCCGGTCGGGATGGCCCGGAGGCGCGAGAACGTCTCACCGAAGATCAGCAGCCACAGGGCGGGCTGGATCGCCCGGGTGTACAGCTCCGTACGGTCGTGGCGGATCTTCTGCAGCTCGACGATGCACATCGCCACCACCCGGGCCGGCAGGAGGCGCCAGGTGGTCCAGGCGGGCGGGACGTCAGCCGAGCCGGCTGGCGGTACGGCGGGTGCGGCGTGCGTCACGGAAGTCTCCTGATTCTTCGAGTTGGTCGCCGGTGTACGCGCGGAACACCTCCTCGAGCGTGGCGCCCGGTTCGAGGCCGGACTTGAGCTCGTCCGGGGTGCCGAGGGCGCGGATCCGCCCGCGGTGCATGAGCGCGATCCGGTTGCAGTACTGGTCGGCCTCGTCCATGTAGTGCGTGGTGACCAGCACGGTCATGCCGGTCGCCCGCCGTACCTCCTGGATGCGCTCCCACACGCCGTCGCGCGCCACCGGATCCAGGCCGATCGTCGGTTCGTCGAGGATGAGGAGCCGCGGCGAGCTGATCAGCGCCTGGGCGAGCTCCAGGCGGCGGATCATGCCGCCGGAGTAGGTCTGCGCGCGCCGCTCGGCCGCGTCCTCCAGCTTCACGGCGGCCAGCACGTCGCGTACGCGCTCCTTCCGCTCGCCCCGCGGCACGTCGAAGAGGCGGGCGAACAGCTCGACGTTCTCGCGCCCGGTCAGGGACCCGTCGGCGGACAGCTGCTGCGGCAGGTAGCCGATCGTGCGGCGGACGGCCATCCGGTGACGCGCCACGTCGAGGCCGAAGACCTCGACCATGCCGGCCCCGGCCGGGAGGAGGGTGGTGATCAGCCGGATCGTCGTCGTCTTCCCGGCGCCGTTCGGCCCGAGGAGCCCGAAGATCTCGCCTTCGACGACGTCCAGGTCGACGTCGTCGACCGCCACGGCACTGCCGAACGCGTGCCGCAGCCCCCGGCAGACGACCGCGTACCTCTGGTCACTCATGGGTTCCCCCGTCTCAGGTGGTCGTTCGGGTCGGGGTCTCCTCGGCCGGCCCGGCGTGTTCCCGCAGGCTCGCGAGGAGGCGGCCGAGCGCGGGCAGGGCCGCGGCGATCGCCGTCCGGTCCTCCTCCGTGAGCTCCTCGATGCGCGCGCCGACCATCCGGGCCCGGCGGTCACGCCAGTCGGTCAGGTGCCCACGCGCGTCCGGCGTGAGCTCGAGCCGTACGGCGCGCCGGTCGTCCGGATCGGTCTCGCGGCGCAGCATCCCGGCCGCGAGCAACTGGTTGACGAGGGTGCTCACCGAGTTGTCGGCGAGATGCAGCTCCCGCGCGGCGGCGGCGACGCTGATGCCGGGATGGTTGCCGACGACGACCAACAGCTCGACCTGAGCCGGCCGCAGCCGTGGTGGCACCTGCTCCCGCAGCCGCCGCCGTACGAGCCGGCGCATCGCGGTGTTGACGGACATCAGCTCGGCGGCGAGGCGTACCCCCTCATCAGTCACCAAATCAGAATACCTCTTAATAAGAGGTAATTAATAGGTAGCTCCTCGCGGGCGCGTACGAAGCCGGGTTCGCACGAAGCCGGGCCGTACGATGCCGGTCGTCGACGACCGACCACGCCGGCGTACCCGTTCCACCACCTGACCAGCGACGGCCTGTGGGAGGTACGCACCGCCGACGGAGGTGGCAGCGTGGGCGCGCGCGTGGGCGCGCTGCGCGACTCGGCCGCGAGCGGCCGGCTGACGGCGCCGCCGGTACGGAACCTGCGGCGCGACCCCCGGTTGCCGTCCCAGCTCGGCCGGGCGCTGCTGGGCGTGACGGCCGATCACCGGGTCGCGGTGCCGGCCCGTTACGTTGGCCGTGGGCGGAGCGCGCAGGGGCAGGTGCTCGAGCTGTCCGGACGCGAGATCGGCGGGCCGCAGCCGGCGTTCCCCCGCGTCGCGGATGACCGCGTCGCCTGGCACACGCGCGAGGTCTTCCGCTCCCCCGTCCGAACCGCCGCCTGACGTATCGCCTTGGGCGGCGCGGAGCCGATCGCACGAGTGCCCGTACCCAGAATGGAGACCCATGACATCCGCGCGCCATGAACTGATCGCCATCACCGGCGGCCCCGGCTCGGGCAAGACCACCCTTGTCGAGCTGCTGCGCGAGAACGGATTCGCCGCCGCGCCGGAGGCCGGGCGCGCGATCATCCAGGATCAGAGCGCCATCGGAGGCACCGGCCTGCCCTGGAGCGACACCACGCTGTTCGCCGAGCTGATGTTGTCCTGGGAGATCCGCTCCTACCGGTGGGCGCTGACGCGGACCGGGCCGGTGTTCTTCGATCACGCCGTGCCGTGCGTGGCGGGATACCTCCGCCTGCTGGGACGCGACGTGCCGGACCATGTGGAGGCCGCGGTGGCGGCGTTCCCCTACCGCCCGCAGGTGTTCATCGCGCCGCCATGGCCGGAGATCTACCGCACCGATGAGGAGCGGCGCCAGAGCTGGGACGAGGCCCAGCGGACCTACGAGGCCATGGCCGAGACCTACGCCCGATACGGGTACGACCTGGTCGAGCTGCCCCGTACCGACCCGGAGGAGCGCATGAGGTTCGTGCTGCGCCACATCGCCCGCTGACCGCGGGTTAGTGTCCTACTCGTGGATGAGGTCAAGCTCGCCGAGCTGTACAGATACCCGCAGGCCGGTCGCTGGCTGCGGGCGAACATGGTGGCCAGTCTGGACGGGGCCGCATCGTATGAGGGGAAGGTCAGTCCCCTCGGCAGCCAGGTCGACCAGCAGGTGCTCTCCTTCCTGCGCGGGCTGGCCGACGTCGTGATCGTGGGAGCGAACACCATCCGCGTCGAGGGGTACGGGCCGATGCCGCCGCAGGACTCGTGGCGCGACGTCCGGAAGGGGCGGCCTCCGGCTCCCCCGCTCGCGATCGTGTCCGCGCGGCTGGACCTGGACTTCGACGCGCCCGTGTTCACCGACGCCTACGTACGGCCGATCCTCATCACGTGCGCGAGCGCGTCCGCAGAACGCCTCAAGGCGGCCGAGCGGTGCGCCGACGTCCTCGTCTGCGGTGATCTCATCGCCGACATCGGCCAGGCGCTCGACGCGCTCGCCGAGCGGGGATTCACCCGGCAGCTCTCCGAAGGCGGCCCCCGGCTGCTCGCCGAGATCGCGGCGGCCGGGCGTCTCGACGAACTCTGCCTGACGCTGAGTCCACGGATCGTGGCGGGAAACGGACCGCGCATCGCCAACGGGCCCCTCATCGAGGACCTGCCGTTCCGGCTCGGCCATGTCTTCGAAGAGGACGGCTTTCTGTTCACCCGGTACGTACGAGTGGCGGCGGGCGACGCCTGACCGTGGCGCTAAACGACGTTGTGGCGAGCGGTGGCCGGCGGACGCCAGCCCAGAATGCTTTCCACCATTCGCACGGACGGCACGATTTCGGCGACGTCGTGAACCCGGACGATTCTCGCTCCTTGCAGAATGCACACCGCCACGGTCGCGATGGTTCCCGCCAGCCGTTCGTTCTGGGGAAGGTTCAGGGTCTCGCCGATGAAGTCCTTGTTGGACACGGCCACAAGCGTCGGATAACCGATCCCGGTGATTTCCGGTAGCCGGCGGGTCAGTTCCAGCGAGTGGTAGGTGTTCTTGTTCAGGTCGTGGCCGGGGTCGAGGATGATGCGCTCCGGCGACAGGCCACGGCCGATCGCGGCATCCGCGCGCTCGCGCAGGAAGGCCGCGACCTCCCCGGCGACGTCGTCGTACGCGGGGCGCGGAAACGGCGTGCGCGGCGCGGCGAGACTGTGCGTGATGATCAGGTTCGCGTCGGCCTCCGCGACGACGTCCGCCAAGCTCAGATCGTGCAGGCCGGTCACGTTGTTGATCACGTCGGCGCCGGCCGCGAGCACCACCCGGGCGACCTCGGGACGGTAGGTCTCAACGGAGATCACCGCGTCGGTCCGCTCCCGCGCCGCCGCCACGACCGGGACGACGCGATCGATCTCCTCGCGCTCGGTCACCTCCGGCCCCGGCGCGAACGGAACCCCTCCGATGTCGATCCAGTCCGCCTCGTGCGCGATGGCGTTCTCGACCGCCTCGACGGCCTTCGACAGCGCGAAGGTGCGCCCACGATCATGGAAGGAATCCGGCGTCCGATTGATTATCGCCATGACGGCGACTTGACGCGAAAAGTCGAACGCCCGGCGGCCAATGGACCGCCGCGGACCGATGAAGTCAGGGTAGAAAATCTGAGGATTCGCTTCCATGCGCCCGACCTTGACGAAGATGGGTACGGTATACCGGCCGTGCCAGCATAACGGCAGCTCACCGAACCCCCGACCGGCCTGTTTTCGGCGCCCGGGGTACGACGCCGGCGGACAGTGCAGTGCCTGATCGTCGTCCGGCGAGTGACAGCAGTCTGACCGTGACGCTCCGTGTATATACGATCACTCTCTGTAAAGATGCCTCGTGACAGAAGGGATCCGCATGGCAATCACCCGACGTACCGTCCTCGCCGCCGCCACGACCCGCACCGTCACGGCGCTCCTGGCGGCGGCGTCTCTCATAACCGGCGCGGCCACGGCGGCCACCGCACAGCCGCGTCCAGGCGTCGTGCCGCTCTACCGGACGTACCAGCCGAATGTGCACGACCACTTCTACACGACCTCGACCGCCGAACGCGACAACGCCATCATGAGGCTCGGGTATCGCCCCGAGGGCGTCGCCGCCTATGTCTTCCCGCAGCAACGCTGGAAGACCGTGCCGCTCTACCGCCTGTACCAGCCGAACGTCCACGACCACTTCTATACGACCTCAGCCGCCGAACGCGACAACGCGACCACACGACTCGGCTACCGCCCCGAGGGCGTCGCCGCCTACGTCTTCCCGCAGCAACACCGGGACACCGTGCCGCTCTACCGCCTGTACCAGCCGAACGTCCACGACCACTTCTATACGACCTCAGCCGCCGAACGCGACAACGCGACCACACGACTCGGCTACCACGCCGAAGGCGTCACCGCCTACGTCTACCGCCCGTAGACGGACGACTCGCCGAACCCGCCGGGCCCTACGGTCCGGCGGGTTGTTCGGCCTGATCCCCCCAGAAGCCCCCGTCATGGGCGGATCGAGGCCGAGGAACCTTCCCGCGCGGCAGGATGCCCGTATTCCCTAACATGCCCGCGTGAGCGGAAGACAGGCCAAAAAGGGCCGTCGAGGGCCGCGGTCGCACGGCGGTGGCGAGTCGGACCAGGAGCCCATCGAGCTGCGGCCCGACGAGCCGATCCGCGACCTGCTCGACAGGACGCCGGTGCGGCTCCGCATCGAGGGAGACCTACTCGTCGGCTACGGATTCGGCCACCAGCGCGTGGAGATCCCACGGTCTTCGGTGAAGTCGTTGGGCTACTACTACAAGGCACGCTACAGGAGCGGCCCGCGGCAGGGCCTGGTCGTTCTCGACGGCGAGGGCCGCATGCTGCTGCGCGCCAAGGGAAGCTGGACCAAGAAGGTGCTCGCCTTCAGCGCCAAGGCCGGACTGCCGACTCCGCAGCACCGGGACGAGGGGCGCCTCTGGCGTCGGGCAAAGGGCTACCGGCGGTTGCGGACCGCTCCACGCGGCGCGGAGCCGGCCACCGCTCTCGTGGTCGTCTTCGTGCTCGCGGTCGCGATGCTCGGCGGGATGGCCGGCCTGTTTCTGGCCCAGCTGCTGCCGGCCTCGTTCGGCGCGGTGCGTTTGCTCTTCTACGGCCTGGCCCTCATCGGGGGAATCATCGCGGGTGCCGTCGTGGGCGGCCAGGCGGTGAAGTACGCGACCGAGGCGCTGAAGTGGATGGCGCGCCTGGTGACCCCGTCCGGCGAGAGGCCGCCCGCCGCCGCGTCCACGAGGACATCTCCTCGGAGGAGCCGCCGCACCAAGAGCGACTTCCCCCAAGTCGTCGTGTTGGCCCTCCTCATCTTCGGGCCGATCGTGCTCGCGGCCACGCTCAGCAACGGGATACAGGACGAGCGCCTCATCAACCGGCTGCGCCATCACGGAGTCCGCGTGAGCGGCCAGGTGTGGGATCAGGTGGCCGTCTCGCGCTCGACCGGCTATCGCCGCGATATGAGCGTGGAACACCGCATACACCTTCAGTTCGTGACAAATGGCAACCGGTTGGTCTGGACCGCCGAGCCGGCGATCGACGGGCACCGCTACAGCAAGGGTCCGCTCAGCGATGCCACGATCGTTTACGACCCGGCGAATCCCGAGACGGCGGTCGTGGCCCAGCAGCTGAGGTGGTCCCCATGGGGTGGCGGACGCACCGGGAACCTGGTGTTCGGCAGTACCCTGACCGCCGCACTGGCCGCGTACGTGCCCTTCTGGCTGCGCCGGCGGAGGGCGCGCTGACGCCCCGCCAGAGGGAGAATCAGCGGCAGGACTACCGCTTCGGGCCCGAGAAGATCGCCATGTACCTCGAGCGCTGCCACGACATCACGATCAGCGGGTCCGAAGCTCGGCGGTTCTCGCCATGCTCACTCCACGGGCGGCACGCCGGGAAGCCCCGGCCGTCGGCGACCACGTACTACGCTGTACTCGGCGGTGGTCAGCCGTCAGGGCCAAGATCCGACTCGGGGCAATATATGTGCAATGATCAAGGTCCGGTCGGTAGGCTCAGCTCTTGCCGCTAGGCGCTGACCAGCGACAAGCCCTCGTAGCTCAGGGGATAGAGCAACGGTTTCCTAAACCGTGTGCCGCAGGTTCGAATCCTGCCGGGGGCACCTATGTGATGTCTCAGGACATCGGAAACCCTCCGAACCTACGGGGTCGGAGGGTTTTTTCTTTGGGGTTGGTAGTCGCGGGTGGGGTCGATGGTCAGTTCGCGGAGGAGTTCTCCGGTGGTGGCGGTGATCACGCGGACGTGGAGATCGTCGATGAGCATGATGACGTGGGTTCGGGCGTGGGTTCGTCCGATGCCGAGGTGGTGGAGCCGGCCGCCCGTGCGCAGGGTGACGACGCCGGAGTCGTCGATGCGGTCGTGGCGGACCCGGGTGTGGGTGTCGGCCTGGCGGCTGGTGGCGGGCAGCGCTTTGGGCAGGGTGTTGTAGACGGTGGCGGGCGTGGCTCGGTGCGGCAATGACCGGTGCGGGCGCTGGTGGTTGTAGGCGTGGGTGAAGCGGTCGATGAGGGCCTGTAGCTGGGCCACGGTTGCCGGCTGATCAGGCTGGGCCCGTAGCCATTTCTTCATCGTCTGCTGGAAGCGTTCGGCTTTCCCGCAGGTGGTGGGGTGGTTGGGTCAGGTAGCGGCTGATCGTGGCCCGCGACACTTTCCGCTGGTGGTGGTGTTCCAGATGCCAGGCGATCGTTTCGGGCCCGGCGTCTAGCCCCTGCTCGGATAGTTCTTTGTGGATCCGGATGATCAGCTCCACCGTTCCGGCATCGATCGCGGCCGGAGAGGTCTTCGGCCGCCGCGACCACGGCTCGTACGCTGTCTCGCCCTCGGCCCGGTACCGGGCGACCAGCTTCGACACCCACCCCTTCGAGACCCCGTAAGTGCGGGCGACCTCGGCCTGGGAACGGCCCTCAACGACCACCGCGGTGATCACAAGTCTGGCTTTCGACACCGCCAGACTCTGACCCCCCAGGGTTTCCTATGTCGTGAGACATGCGTTTCCTATGTCCTGAGCGAGCACACTGCCGGGGGCACCTACTACAGACAGCGAGTCCCCTACTTGACCAGCACAACCACTGGCGCGGTAGGGGTTTCCTGTGCGCAGGCAAGTGCCGCCCGATGCCGTCATGCGCCGCCATCCGTGGGTATGACGTGGGTACGCCGGTCGTCCAGCGCTCTGCTTCGATCTCCTTGCCCATCTCGCCCAGCCTGATCAATGCAGGCGGCCGACACGATGCCGGCCGGCCCCGGGTGGGGGCTTGAGCCGACGCGCAAGCTCTAGCAGAGGCCGGCCTCCCTGGCGGTCGGTGACCCTGCCCAGCCCGTGCCGTCCCGCCAGACGCTGGCAACGTTCTGTTCCTCCAAGAACCCCACGCATGCTAGCCCGATGTCCTCGTTGAAGACCGCGAGCATGCGTACATGGGCATGGCCGTTGGGGTAGAGGAAGTGTCGGTAGGCCAGTAGCTGGGCGAGGGCTTCTCGGGCCGCGCCGACTGCGTCGCCGCGGCGGAGCATCTTGACCTCGATCAACCACTCGGCGTCGCCATGCTTGACGGTCAAGTCGCGTGGATAGACCTTGGTGTTGGGATGGAGTCCTAGAGTGTGTCCTCAAAGCCATATGAGCAGGGTGGCCAGGTCGATCATGCCTTGGTAGGACTGGCCGGTTTTGTCGTAGCGGGTGGCGATGGCGCGGTATTGCTTGAGGTGGGCGAAGCAGCGTTCGACGACGTTGCGGCGCCGGTAGATATGTGGGTCGAAGGCAGGTGGCCGGCCGCCGGATGGGCCGCGGCGAAGGCGGCCGGCTTGCTGGTCGCGTCGTTCGGGGATGGTCGCGGCGATGCCGCGGCGGCGTAGGTAGGCGCGGATGGCGCGGGAGCTATAGCCCTTGTCGGCGATCACCCGTGCCGGGCGACGCCAGGGCCGGCCTGGATGGATCCGGGGATGGCGGGGAATGCAGATACCGGACATGACCTGCTCGAACATTGTGCAGTCGTTGACGTTCCCGCCGGTCAGCACAACCGACAGCGGCCGGCCATGCCCATCACAGGCGAGATGGATTTTGGTTGTGGTCCCGCCCCGGGACCGGCCGATAGCATGATCAGTTCAGTCTGACCTCCGCCGGCGCTGGCCCCCTGTGTGGCCGGTCGCTTGGCGCCGTGCACCGGCGGCGTGCTGGTGAGCCCGCACGATCGAGGAGTCCACCGACACCTCCCGGTCCAGCTCATCGATCGCTTCGGCGATCACCCGCGCCCGACAGACCAGCATCGTCAAGGTGCCGTTACGGGACCAGCGCCAAAACCGGTTGTAGACGGTCTTCCAGGGCCCGTACCGCTCGGGCAGATCCCGCCAGGCAACCCCGGTCTTGGCCTTGAACAACATCCCGTTGATCACCCGCCGATCATCCACCCGCGGACGTCCGCTCACCCGACGGCGGCAGCAGCGGTTCAATCGCCCGCCACTGCTCATCGGTCAGCTCATGCCTCTTCACCACGAGCCAAGATCAAACCAGATCACCCACCCAACCTTTGAGGACAGGCTCTAGCCCCTGCAGGAATTTGCCGTACTCGCGGATAACTGTTTCGTGCTTGCGGGTTTTGCGCTGAGTGTGGGCTGCAACGTTGGCGACGTACTCACCATCGTTCTTAGGTTTGAACTCAGCGGGCCTGTCTGGCCCGGGCGTGGGCGTCCGCACCGTGGTGACGATCTTGTCTGGAATCGTCTGGCGAACCTTTTCGCGAGCAATCAGCGCTTCCTGGTAGAGACGGACGTATCGCTGCAGGTCGGTACCATCGTTGCTTCGTCGGGCAGGTCGGCGATGCTGTAGGTGGTGGCGAGGATGTTCCTATACTCATAGTGAACCGCCGCACAATCCATTGGGCAACCGGCGCCGGCGAGGCCCCGGCTATTTCTGCGGCGATACTGCGGAATTTGGCGGACGTTGATCAAGGCAGCGCGATCACAGCTTCTACCTCGGCAAACGTCCCCGTGTAGAGGGTTCTGCAGGTTCTGCGGATTCTGCGGCGGTGGGGCACTTGGCCCGGACAGTTCAAGGCAACGGGGGTGTGGATGCGGCCAATGATACGCCGATCTGGTTGATTTGAATGCGCGATTTACTGGTCATGGTGAGTCCACTCGATCGACTTGGACCGCACGACCAGGCCGCCGACGGCCAGTGGAGGAGTTCTCCGATGTATTTCGCCATGGATCGTCGCGGAGGACGACCTGACCGTCGTCTCATTCGTCTACAGGACTGGGTCATGAACCTCGGTGACCGTCAGCCCCAACTGCTTCGCCAAGCGGGGGGTACCATTTCCCCAGGTGGCGAAGTGGACACCGCTAATCGGTAAATTTAGAATCAGTGATTTACTACTCGCCTCGACGCCTTCCTCAGGTACGCCGAGAGTGCGATATATGTTTTTCCGTCAGGCATAATGGTATTTTCGAGCAGATCTCGAATCTGAGCGATAGAAAGTCTCCTCAGATTCATACGTTTTCGGTCTGCGGCGGAGCGCTCGGTTGTTGTCAGATCACTTGCCATAAAGCAATATATCTGCTCAGTGCTACTTCCCACTGAGGGATAGAAGCTGCCAAGCGCGGTTAGAGTATTCGGACGTAGCCCGATCTCCTCCGAAAGCTCACGCCTTAGAGCACTCTCGACAGTTTCTCCGGGCTCCACCTTTCCTCCAGGACATTCGAGCAACGTCTGCCCAAAAATGGGACGCCATTGCTCGACCAGCATAATCTCGCCAGTCTCTAGGATGGGTACAGCAATGGCTACCTTTGGTTGGTCTATAAATACGACCTCGCGCCGGATCTCGCCATCTATATCGTAACGAAAGATATCTGAGCAGACCTTGAAATTTTTCGCATGGTAGATAAGCTTCTGCGTCACAGTGCCACCTTCCGTGCCTGTTTCCAGGCGAGTTGATAGCTTTTGATGATTCCATGTGTAAGTTCTACATCTGAACGGCTCATGCAATATTGAATCGCTTCCGTACCGCGTCTCCCAGGCAGGAACGTGCTAACAAAGACCTGTTCGTCATCAACGATGATGGCCCGCCAGACAGGGTAACCCGTCGCTAGCCGCATCTCTATCGAGACGCCCATGAGCTTAGCGAAGGCGCGAAGGCGGCTGACCGTGGTTTCTAGATCCGTTCGCCATGCGTCCGACGGCTCCCCTTCCTCTTTGGCCCGCTCATCGAAAGCCTTGCATGACGGGTCCAGGAGAAGGAACTTGATGATAATCGGCCTATCGTGGCGTTTTTCCAGAGCGCGACGGAAGATATCCTCCGTTACAGTCCGCTTCGCACTTATTCCGAAGAATGCGATCTCTCGCCGGGTTTCTGAGATCAAATCCCCAACTGAAAGGCGTTCCGAAGGCGCGCGGGCTACGATGTTAATCGTAGCGGTGTTTTCTTCTGACGTGCTGGCGCTCATATTTCGATATAGACCAACACAAACGCGTACCAGTATTGCGACGAGTATAAGTCCGACGACCGCCACCACATAGAGCCAGTTGGGGCGCCGCGAGAACAGAATATTCGATATTGTCGCTGATAACACACTTGCAGGGATGCCCAAAAAAGCCGCAATTAATGCGGAGTCTCTAAGGATCTTAGTAGGGCGCTGGCTATTGTCCATGGTAGATCTTCATCACTGGTGAAAGGTTGTGAGTCGTAGCAAAGGCACGCAAGGCATCCACGGTCGTTAGATATAGATCGCTAGTATTACGCCGTAATAGGCGTAACGACCAAGCATCGAGCGATTGATGCCAGCCGGCATGTTCGATGAAATCGCTTTCTTGCAACTCTCTTTCGAGCTCGCTTAGGGGCACGTAACAGGTATGATTCTTAGACGAGACTTTAAGCTGCCTAGCTAGGTGCGGAAAGGGTAGGGTGCGCTTGACGGAAAGTACCGAGCTATCCGTCGCTTCGCCGATCAATAGCGCCAAAGAGTCACTTGTAACACCACCGGCAATTCGTGACGAACTTACGACTATCTTAAAACTAGTGCGCAATACGAACAGCTCTTCGATACTTTCCGCAGGCTTTGGGCAGCATGTAAGATCGTCGCGCGAGAGAGCCCGATGGAAATGGTCCGCGATTATTCTGGCACTAATGTCAATTAGCGAACAGCCAATGCTGTTCATGAGAGCATCCGTACAGCCTACAGCCCGGGCCCATTCAAGGAAAAGATGTCCTCCCATGCCGCCAGGAACAATCGTGGTCCTTATGTCAACGGCGGCCGCGGCCCTTGCGAACGAGATAACTGCGGCTAAAGCCTCGAAATCAATTCCTTCTGAACCTCGGGGCATAAGCGCATTTCCGCCAACCCTTATCACCAAGCCACGAGCCGTAGAGGCCAAACACCCCGGATCCGTCAAGTTAGCTTCCCTCGGTGGCTGGGCCGGTAGACGTGAAGTGAATAAAGCTTCTGTATCACAGTGGCCTAGGTAGGGCAAGACGCGAGCCTGTTGTGAGCCCAAGATGCTTCGGTTGCATTCTGGCCCTATCGGTGGTCGGCCTCGCAAGAGCACGTGAGCCAGCGAGGGCGGACGGCGGTCCTTCTGGTGGGCTTGACTTCTTCGAGGGCATATCCGAAGACGACCCGGTCTGCACTCTAGTGTTTCTCATTAGCATAGGTCACGATTCGAGTGGGAATTCTGGCCATCGAGCGTGGGCGAAATAGAGGTTTCGGGTGGTCAATAATGCGCCCGGCCCCGTGCCAGGGAATGTGCCACCTTGGCACGCGGTGTGACAGAACCGCAAGCAGCAGCGAAGACGTCTCTGAGCAGGAGGTTTCCGCCGCGGGGCGTGTCATGCAGTTCCCGGCCTGGCGTGCAGTATCTCCGAAGTAGGTGAGAGTGCCGGTCTGTAGATCAAGGTAGTGCGGCCAGTTCAGTTGACCACCAGTGGTGTAGAGCACCGAGACGCGGACCGTGCCCTGGCAGGCGAGCCGCAGACCCAAAGGTCTAGCAGAGGCACTGACGTTCAGCCAGGTAGCCTGCAAGTGCAGCCTGGACTATCCAAATGATCGCGTGGTGGGTACCAGATGGGTAGGCCGCGTGCTGTTGAGCGAGAACCTGCATGTCAGACGCATTACGGTCGTTGCGTTCCTAAACCGTGTGCCGCAGGTTCGAATCCTGCCGGGAGCACCTAGATCAACCAGCGAAAACACCGGCTTGAGCAGCGAGACGCGGAGCGTGTCCCCCCGGGCGCCAAGGTCCATCGCCGGGTTCCGCGCCTGCTGAGCTACCCAGGAGCCGGTCGGGTTGGCCGTCACGCCGGCAATGTGCGACCTCCTGGTCCCGTGCTCGGTGAAGATCAACACGTACAGCCGGCGGTGTCGACGTGCAGGAAGCCTGGCTGCGACGATGCCCCATCCGGGGTTCTGCCGGGCCATCACCACCACCGCCCGCTGGCGTTGATGTCCTCCTCGATGCCGGACAGGCCGGAGGGTCTCGCTGGCGCCGGTGAACACGAATCGCCATGCGGGTACGCGCGGCGGAGACGTCATCGAGGGATCTCGACCGCGAAGTTGTTCGCCGTCAGCGCGGCGGCCGCCCGCGCCAGGCGCTGCGCGGGCGCCGGGTCGGCGTACGGTGCCATCGGAATCGGGGTGGTCATAGTGCCTCCTAGCTTGCGTCGTAGGGAGCACGTGTTCGTCCACCGGTTCGACAACACGCCCCCGGAATGTGAGGCGGCGTGCCGACCTCACATTCCAATGCGCTGTCATGTCGAACCGGTGAAGGCAGATGCGACCGAAGGAGTCGGCGGCACCATGAGCATCCCATCCGACCCGGGTCTGGACGCGGTCATGAGCGAGCGGCGGCAGCTGGTCAATCTCGCGTACCGGCTCCTCGGCTCGCTGGCCGAGGCCGAGGACGCGGTGCAGGAGACGTACGCCCGCTGGTACGCCATGTCCCGGCGGCAGCAGGACGCCATCGAATCACCCGGCGCCTGGTTGACGACGGTCGCCAGCCGCATCTGCCTCAACCTGCTCGGCTCGGCACGGGCCCGGCGAGAGACCTACGTGGGCGAATGGATCCCCGAGCCGCTGCCCGAGCCCACCGCCGCCGACCCGGCGGACCGGGTCACCCTGGACGAATCGGTCAACATGGCGTTCCTCGTCGTGCTCGAGTCGATGACCCCGGCCGAGCGCGTCGCGTTCATCCTCCACGACGTCTTCCGCTACCCCTTCGCGGAGGTGGCCGAGATCACCGGCCGTACGCCGGCGGCATGCCGCCAGCTCGCCTCCTCGGCGCGCCGCCGCGTCCGCGCCTCGCAGGCACCCGCGAGTCCGACGGCCCGGCAGGCCGGCATCGTCAGGGCCTTCAAACGGGCGTGGGAGGCCAAGGACATCAACGCCCTCATCGGACTGCTCGACCCCGACGCCACGGCCATCGCCGACGGCGGCGGCCTCGCCACCACCTTCCTGGACCCCATCGAGGGCGGCGAGCAGGTCGCGCGCGCCTGGGTCGAACTCGCGGGCCGTGCGACCAGCGACATGGCGTTCGTGGAACGCACGGTCAACGGCCAACCCGGCCTGGTGGCACTGCATAACGGCGTCACCGTGTCGGTGTTCGCGTTCGACATCGCCGGCGACCGCATCAGGCGCATCTGGGTGATACGCAACCCCGACAAGCTCCGGCCCTGGAAGACGGGTTGACACGCGCGTCCTGCCCGGCCGGGCCACATGGTCCGATGCGTCCCCCAACCCCCGAGAGCCCCGGCCCGCGGTACGCCGTGGTCGTGGGGAGATGAGGGCCGCAACGGAGCGTGGCGCATCTCGCTGGTACAGCCCATCGGCGGCGACCTGGCCGAGGCGCGCGCCGCCGGCCAGAGCATCGCCTTCCAGCACCAGCCCGAGACCGCCGGGCGCAAGCGGCGCAGGGAGGTGTGCCAGGTGGGCGAGGACTCCTGGCTGATCACCTATGACGCGCCCTGGCTGACCGGGCCCCTCGCGCACTTCCGGGTCAGCGTGGTCCGCCACGTCGGCTCCATCTTTCAAAACGGCGTGGTGGCAGCGGTCCGGAACACCATCGGCTCCGGCTCGATCCCACAGGGCACCAGCGTGCTCGTCGGCCGCGAACAAGGAGCCGACCAACTCCGCGCAACGTTCCAGCCCGGCGACCAGGTGCAGGTGGGCTTCCACCTGATCGATCAGGACCAGTTCCGCTTCGCCGTGGGCGGCTTTCCGATCCTGCGTGACGGCGCGGCCCCGGACGGCTGTCGAACGTCGGCTCGGCGCCGCGCACGGACGCCGGCCTCAGCCAGGCCGGCACCCGCCTGTACCTGGTGGTGGTCGACGGCAGCTCGTCGACCAGCGCCGGCATGCTGGTGCGGCCGAGAAGCGTTGTGATGGTTCAGGTACTCACGAAGCACCATTGCCAGATGGCCAGTTGGATCGAGTTCACCGGACGAGAGGGCACACAAACCGGCCTGTGCTTCTTTGACCTTGCAGACGACGGCCGGATCGCCCGAATCACCGACGCCCGATCCATACGAACTTCCGGCCAGCCGAGCTCATCTCGTCGAACGCTACTAATGGAGATCCGAAAGAACATAACCGGATAACCGGATGACAATTCCCTAGGATGAGCATCGGTTGATGCTGGCCGCTGCCAACGCCGTACGCAAGACCTAGGCCGATCGTCGCGGACAGGGCTGGTGCATTTTGCTGATGACGGTGCGGTTGATGCGTTTTAAGGTTTGGCCATGGCTTTCACCCCTGTTGAAGCGGCGTATTTGGCTGGTCAGCCACGCGGACGGCTGGCGACGGTCGCGCCTGACGGCACACCGCAGAACAAGCCCGTCGGGTTCGGCTACAACGCCGAACTCGGCACGGTCGACATCTACGGCTTCGGGATGGAGTCGTCGGCGAAGTTCCGCAATATCAAGCTCCGACCGGATGTGTCCTTTGTGGTCGACGACGTGGTGGGCGCCGGGGCGTCTGGTGTGCGCTTTCTAGAGATCCGGGGCCGGGCGGAAGCGGCGTCGCTGGCCGTAGCTCCGGCAGAGCATATGAGCACCGGCTTCATCCGCATCCACCCGCGCCGGATCGTCGCCTACAACATCGATCCGGACCGGCCGGGTTTCTACGGCCGAGACATGCCGTTTGAGGAGGCAGGTCAGTGACGGTGGAGACCGCGGTCGTTCTGGGGCCCGGCGGCCCGGTCGGTACGGCGTGGCTGGCCGGCCTCGCGGCGGGGCTGCGCCGTGAGGGGGTCGACCTTGGTGCTGCCGATCTGATTGTCGGCACGTCGGCGGGCGCGATCGTGGGAGCGATCCTGGCCAGTGGAGGAGACCTCGATCGGCTCGCGCTGCGTCCGCCGGCCGATCCTGGTGGCGTGCGTACTGATCCGCAGAGACTTGCGAAGGTGTTTGCGACGCTCGGCGATACCGAGCTTGAGCGAGCCGAGGCCCTGCGCCGGGTCGGCCGGCTCGCTGTCACCGCTTCGACCGGCGGCGAGGATGCCGCCATCGCCCGGATGCGGTCACTGGTCGGCGCGGCGGAATGGCCGGACCGGCCGCTCCTGATCCCGTCGGTGGACGCCGAGACCGGCCAGGCGGTGATATGGGACCGGCACGGCTCCGCATCACTGCCCGAGGCCATGGCCGCCAGCATCGCCTTCCCCGCGACCGCGCCGCCGATCACCATCGACGGGCGTCGCTACATCGATGGTGCTCTCCGGGCCGGAACCAACGTCGATTTGGCCGGTGACGCGCGCGTCTTGATCGTCGCCGAGCCGATGGCGCACATGTCCGGCGCGAACGGTGTTACGGCAGGCGAAGGGGTCGTACGGCTGGTTCCGGACGCTGAGGCGATCGAGGCATTCGGACCGGATATCACCGATCGTGCCACTTGGGAATCCGCATATCAGGCCGGCGTCAGACAGGCTTCGGACGCCGCCGAGCGTATTAGACGGTATGACGTGACCGCTCGGTGGAGCTGAGTGGTTGCAGGCCGGGGCCCCGCTCACAAGATTCGTGGGTTGCCGGGGCCGCCACCGCCCCAGCGCGAGAGGGGAAATCGTCTGGGGCCGGCGTGCGGTCACACGGCTAGGGCGCCGCCGACGAAGGTCCGTTCCGGCGGAGATGCCACGAGTTCGACCATGGTGCCGGCGCGGAGTTCCTCGCCAAGGACGCGGGTGATCGCGTCGGTGAGAGCGGTGCCGAGGCGTGCGACGATTTGGGCGGCGTCGGGGCGGTCGAAGACGCCGGCGCGGATGCCCAGAATCACCGAGGCGTTCGTGTCCACGGCCTTGCCGCCCTGCGCGAAGCGGTCTGCGGGGACTCCGGCCAGGCGGATGCTCACGAGGTCGCGGGCCCATTCGCCGTAGACGTCGACGATCGCCTCGGTCAGGGCGGTGACGAGCTCGGGTTCCTTGCCCGTCAGCCTGTTCTCTGGAAGGTGGACGGTCAGATGCGGCACAGTGGACCTCGTTTCCCTTTGATCCTAAAGGCTTTGAATATAAAGGTATCTGGTGGAGGTCGCCGATGTCCACGGAATCAGACGGTCCGGCCGTCGATGAGGCCGTCCGCACCCTGCTGCTGCTCATGCCACGGCTCGTCGGCCGCGCCAAACGCCTGCCCATCCCCCCATCGCTCCAGGGCCTGGACCTCGCGCCGCGCCATCTCGCGCTGCTGGCCCATCTGGAGTACGACGGTCCAGCCAGCGTCAACGAGCTCGCCGCCCGCCTGGAGGTGGCCCCGACGACCGTCAGCCTCATGGTGAGCGAGTTGTCGCGGCCGGGGGTCCTGGAGCGTACCCCCGATCCCGCCGACCGCCGCCGCCGCATCATCGCCATCTCCTCCGCCTACACCGGACCGATCGGCGAATGGCTCTCCGGCAGCGCCTCCGCCTGGGAGCGCGTCATGCGCGACCTCAATCCCGCCGAACGCGCGACGGTCATCACCGCCCTGCGCGCCTACGAGGCCGCCTTGGAGTAAGGGATCATCCGGAAGCGGAACGATCATTCCGCGCTATCAGCCACCTAACATCGGGTGTTTCAGTTTCTGTCGTCGCGGAGAGCGGCTTGGAACCGCGTGTGTACGCCGAGACGCCCGGTCAACGGATGGACGACGATGGCGGCCTGTGTGGTATCGGCTTCGCGCTGGAGCGGCAGGACGGCGAAACGGTCGTCGGACTGAAGTCGGCCCGGTCTTGTGGACGGCTGATCGCTTGGGACGATGGGTCCCGGAGTTCACAAGTGCCGATGTCACGACCGGCCCGGCTGATGCGCGCCGCTCCGGTTTGAGGGGGCGCACCGGCGTCGCCGGCGGGGGCTGACCCGCCGTGACCCGGCGGTGGTGCCGCCGCATGACCTGGTGAACCGCACCTTCAGCGCGAGCGCGCCGAACCGGGTCTGGACCGCCGACATCACGTACGTGCCCACCGGTGAAGGGTGGTTGTACCTGGCGGTGGTGCTGGATGTGTTCTCCCGGCGGCCGGCAGCGTCGCGGACTGCTTCGACAACGCCGTCACCGAGAGCTTCTTCGCCACGTTGGAGACCGAACTGCTCGACCGGCACCACTTGTCCGCCCGCGCCCAGGCCGAGACCGCCTGCTCACCACTTGTCCGCCCGCGCCCAGGCCGAGACCGCCTGCTTCGACTTCATCGAAGGGTTCTTCAACCCCCGCCGCCGCCACTCGACCCCGGGCATGCTCGGCCCCGCCGAGTACGAAAGGAGACACGCCCGACCACCCGGCTACGCTGCCGCATAGCCACCTCGGCCTCGGCCAGCGAGCCGAGCAGCCGATAGGCGCGATTGATCAGCTGCCGCCGCTCGCTGATGATCACGGTGAGGGCTGGATCGGACCGGCCGTGTCCTGGCCTGATTACTCATGGGTGTCGCCGACCCTCCTTGGACTCATCTGCCCTCACCACTTCGACAAGACAGCGCACCGAATGTGAAGTCGGCGCCCCGCCTCACATTCTGCGGGGCGGTCTTGTCGTACCAGAAGAGACGAACACAGCGGGCAGGAAGCTCGGGAGACACCAGGATCCGCTTCTGCGTCCCCCGCGATCGCGTTGGGACGGCGAATCTGCTCGTTGTGACCCGCCACACACGACCAGCCAGGAGGCACCATGACGACTTCGGTTCCAGCAGCATCGTTCACTGACGCGGCGCCCGCGGAGACCCTGGAACGGGTGGCCGCCGCGTTGAGGGAGAACAATTTCGCCGTCGAAATCCTCGAAGACGCCGCCGCAGCGCGTACCCGCGTCAAAGACCTGGTTCCCGAGGGCGCCAGCGTGTTCACTGGGGCCAGCGAGACGCTCCGCCTGTCCGGCATCGATGAGGACCTCAACAGCAGCGGGCGATACGAGTCCGTCAAGGCACGCAGCGTGACCATGGACCGCGCCACCCAAATGGCCGAGATCTGGCGGATGCTCGCCTGCCCCGACGTCATTGTGGGCAGCGTCGCCGCGGTCACCGAGACCGGCTCCCTTGTGGCCGCCTCGGCCAGCGGAAGCCAGCTGGCCGGCTACTCGGGCGCCGCAGCCCGCGTGATCTGGGTCGTCGGAGCGCAGAAGGTGGTGCCTGACCTGAGCACCGCGCTGCGCCGCATCGAAGACCACTGCCTCTCGCTGGAAAACGAACGCTGCATGGAAGCCTACGGGGTGCCCAGTGCCCTCAACCGCATTCTCGTCCTCAACGCAGAACCCCACCCCGGGCGCGGCACCGTCCTGCTGCTCCGCGAAGCCATCGGATTCTGACACCGCCAGGAGTCATCCAGCCGAGACTGATCCAGGCAGGAGGCTGGACGATGATGACGCTTCGCAAGAGTGACCAGGCCTGGTACTCGAATTTCCCCACCTTGAGCGACTCGTTGCCGAAGATCGTGCCGGCTGGTGAGGAGCTCCCCCGACGCTTGCGGGTGCTGATGTCCGTAGCGCTCGGGGGAGCTCGTACGAATGCTCACACCCGGGGAGACGTGGAAGCGCACGCGTCGCGTGAGAGGGGCTGGACGATCTCGGCGATCGCCCGGCATCTTGATCGGGGCCGGAAGACCATCCGGGCGTATCCGGGCGGGCAACGCGATCCAGCCGAACATCCGTAAGGCGATCAAGTACAACAGCCGCAGAGCCATTCTGCGATCCTGCCGAAGCCGAGCCGCCGAGCGCAGCGAAACCCGAGGTCATACCCTGTGACGCAACAATCGGCACCCACAGGGCTAGGTGTGCATGTGGGGTTCGTTCGCCGGGCCTCGCCCGGATTGTGGATGGGGCACGGCATCGCCGTAAAGGATCGAGGCCCAGGCGTTGGTGAGGGTGTCGATGAGGACTTCCTCGTCATCGAATGGCGGAACTGCGGCTGCGGCGAGGTAGTAGAGGCGTTCTCCCAGCCAGGTCAGCGACGCGGCTGCGGCGCGCGTGTCCATGGAGCCGAGTCGTCGGCGGGCGTGGGGGTCGGATTCGATGCGGGCGGTGGCAGCGTCGGTGAACAGGTTCATCTGCTCGAGCCACAACTCCCGCAGCCCCTCATCCGATCCCCAGCTCTCCACGATGGCCATGAGAACGCCGGCATTGTCACGCCACAGCCGAGCCCCGTCGGCCACGCCTGCCCGAAGCGCAGTGACCGGATCCTGCTCCTGGTCGATCCAGGGGCGTGCCGCCTGCTGCCCCTGCGCGACGGCCTCGCGCACCAGTTCACCGAGCACGGCCTGTTTGCTCGGGAAGTAGAAGTAGAAGCTGGCCCGGGAAACCCCGGCGGCGGTCAGAATGTCGGCCACGCTGAGACTGTCGAAGCGGCGCTCCCGCAGCAACTCGCGCGTCGCGGACAAGATTCGCTCCCGTAGCTCGGCAGCATCCGGGGTCGGTCCGGATCGACGGGCAGAGCGCACGGTCCGTTTGGAAGGCATGCCACCCATCATAACCGTGTCCATACATGATGTATGGACACAAAGACCATACATGATGTATGGTCAGCGCTGTGACTCAGATAGCGATTCATTTGGTCGTCAGCGACCCGGACCATGCCGCCTCCTGGTACACCGAGGCGTTGGGGGCACGAGAGACGAGCCGCCTCACGCTTCCCGACGGCCGCACGCTGACCGTCGAACTCCTGCTCGGCGACACGGTCCTGGCGGTGGCGGGAGAAATGCCCGAGCGAGGCATGCGCACGCCGGCGGCGCTGGGCGGCACGCCCGCCGCGCTACACGTCCAGGTCTCCGATGCCGACGCCGCCTCGGCCCGGGCGCTGGAGGCCGGAGCCACGGTCTTCGAGCCGGTCCACGACGCATTCTGGGGTGACCGCACCGGCCAGTTCCTTGACCCGTTCGGGCATCGCTGGGCGTTGGACCAGCATGTGCGGGACGTGCCGCACGAGGAGATCGTCAGCCGGGCTGCCGAACTGTTCAGTGGATCGGCGACGGCATGAGGTACCGCACTTTGGGCATGAGCGGCCTTCGGATCTCCGAACTGATCCTGGGCGCGATGACGTTCGGGGAGCAGGGCGGGGTAGGCGCCCCGCTGTCGGAGTGTCGACGGATGCTGGATCTGTATGCCGAGGTGGGCGGCAACATGATCGACACCGCCGTCAACTACCGTGACGGGGCCAGCGAGGAGTTCCTCGGAGAGCTGCTGGGCCGCCGTCGCGAGTCGTTCGTGCTCGGGACGAAGTACACCGTCTCCCGTGACCGCGCCGACCCCAATGCCGCCGGGAACCACCGTAAGAACCTGCGTGCATCTTTGGAGACCAGCCTGCGCCGGCTGCGGACCGATTATCTGGACGTGTACTGGGTGCACATGTGGGACCGGCATACGCCGGTCGAGGAGACCATGCGTGCGCTGGACGACGCGGTGCAGGCAGGCAAGGTCCTGTACGTGGGAATCTCCGACGCGCCGGCCTGGGTCGTGTCCCGCGCCAACACGCTGGCGCAGTGGCGCGGTTGGAGTCCTTTCATCGGCCTCCAGGCCCCCTATAGCCTGCTCCAGCGCGACATCGAACGCGAACTGCTGCCGATGGCCGAGTCCCTTGGTCTGGGCGTCACCGCGTGGAGCCCGCTGGCCGGCGGGGTGCTGTCCGGGAAATACACGCGATCGGAGTCCGCCTCCGGCGGCCGGCTGGCCCCAGAGTCCCTTTCGGCCAGGGACCACGCCGTCGCCCGAGTCGTCCAAGATGTTGCCGACGAGCTCGGCGCCACGCCCTCACAGGTAGCGATCGCCTGGACGATGAACCGCTCCCCCGTGATCCACCCCATGGTCGGAGCGCGCACCGCGGACCAGCTCCGCGACAACCTCGCCGCCGTCGACCTCACCCTCCCGCCCAAGACCATCACCCGCCTGGAGGAGGCCACCGGCTTCGCCCTCGGCTTCCCCAACGACTTCATCGCCCAGACGTCCCCGTGGGTCTTCGGCTCCGCACTCATCGACCAACCCCTCAACACGACAACGCAATAGCCGTACGCCGGCGAACACGCCACCACTCGCGCGACGTGGGAGGCGGGCGGTCCCCGCTGTAGGTTCGAGCGATCTTCTCGGGGAGGCGTCCGTCTCCCCGAGAAGATCGCTCAGGCTCCATTAACCGTGCATGTACCAGTGGAGGATTGGTATCCGTGCAAGGCGCGGGTCACGTCACGTCGCGTGCGAATGTAACGAGTTCGTGTGGGTCGCGGTCGGATTCGTCGAGGCCGAAGCTGATGATCCGCCGAGGGTGTATGCGGATGATCGCGCCGTCCGTACCGGGCCAGGGGCCCTCCGGGACGTGGACCTGTTCGGCCGTGCCGCGGACCTCCAGGCAGCGAACCCGCCAAGGCTCCCGGGAGAGCACATCGTCGATGACGAACGCGACGCGGTGGTTACTGGCCACGTTGCGGAATTTGCGGGTGGTGCCCATCGACCGGCCGCCGATGTCGATCGTGTCGTGCTCGGTGTTGTAGCGGAACATGACCGGGGTGACCTGGACGGTCCCGTCGGGTTGGACGGTCGCCAGCCGGCCGAGGTCCTGGGTGCCCATGTAGGCGATCTCGAGGTTGGTGAAACGCATGGCGGATGTCCCTTCTGCTTCGGATCACACGCCGGTGGTGATCAGGGTCTTGCCGAACGCGGTGCGGCCCTCGATCACGGCGTGCGCCGCCCCGGCCCGCTCGAGCGGGAACGTCTGTCCGATGACCGGTGCGATCACGCCTGCGGCGGCCTCGCGCAGCGCCTGCTCGACATAGCGCGTGCGGTCGCGGTCGGACAGTTGCACCGCCTCGATACCGGTCACCGAGACCTCTCGCTCGTCGGCGGCCCGCCGGTCGATACTCGCGAAACGCCCGCTGGGCATGCCGTGCGCGGAGAACCGTCCCGCGCGGGCGGTGAGTGTGAAGCCGGCCTCACCGAGCGCGCCGCCGACATTGTCCAGCACGACGTCGGCGCCGTGCTCGCCGAACACCGCCCGTGCCTGCTCCACCCAGTCCGGCCGAGCAGAGTCGATCAACGCGTCGGGACCGAGCCGTGCGACCCGCTCCAGCTTCGCGCCACGGGCGACCGCGACCACCTTCGCCGCGCGGGCACGGGCGAGTCGCACACACAGCAACCCCAGGCCACCGCTGGCACCGATCACGAGCACTCCGTCGCGCGGGCCGACCTTCGCCGTGTCGAACAGGGCCAGCGCCGTCACTCCGTCATGCAACAAAGCCGCGGCCACCGTGAGGTCAACGCCGTCGGGCACCGCCACCGCCGCCTCCACCGCGACCACGACACGATCGGCGTAACCGCCCTCCCCACCGGTGTGGGCCACCACTCGGCGACCACACAGACTCTGGTCGACACCCGCACCGACCCGCACAACGCGACCGGCGACCCCGTTTCCCGGCACGTACGGCGGGCGCATCGGCCAAAAGCCCTGGCCCGCCCCTGAGCGCACCATCGTCTCCAGCCACAACGTGTCGATCACCTCAACACCGACCAGGACCTCCCCGGCGCCCGGCACCGGATCGGGCGTCTCGACCAACTCGAACACCTCCGGCCCACCGAACCTCGACACCATCGCTGCACGCACCACGCCCACGCTCCGTTCTCCCAACAGGGCTGACCGCTGGCTCTCGCTTCGCGGTGCCCGTTACGCTAGGAGTTCAACATTGGTTGAAGTCAAGCGTGGAGAGTCACCATGACCGGCAGCGTGACTGTGCTGCCCACGGCCACGTAGATGGGCCGGTGGGCCACCTGGCCCTCGCGGATCTTCACGTGGATCGCATCGATCAGCACGACCGGGTGAACCGCGTCGAGGGGGCGAAACTGCCACGCCGCCAGTTCCTCGGCGACCCGGTCGGTCACCCGGAAGATCAGATCACGGGAGACCTCCACGTCATAGATCTCCGCCAGATGCGCACGAATCTCGTCGGTGGTCAGCCCCTTGGCATAAAGACTGACGATGGCCTCGTCGAACCCTTCGATCCGGCGAGCGTGCTTGCGCACGATCTGAGGTTCGAACTCACCGGCCCGGTCTCGCGGGACCTGCAACGGCACCACACCGACCTCGGTCAGGACCGTCTTAGACGAGCGGCCGTTACGGTGATTGCCGCCCGGCTGTTCCGGGCGTGTGCTTTCCACTCCGGAGCGCACCGCGTAGCGGGCCTGCCAGTCGGGCGTTTGCTGCTCCTGGCGGACGCGGACTTGCAGGTCGCGGAGTTCTCGCGGGGGGGGGGGGGGGGGGGGAAGCTCACGTTCCGGGCGAGTTCGCGGGAGGTGGTGCACCGGGCGCGGACCGGGCAGGGCTGGCACTGCCCCTTGGTGAACGCGCGGGAGGGGGGTGGTACCCCGCCGTCGTCGGTGCGCCAGCGCAGACGGCCCGCCGCGTCGCGGTAGTAGTTCTGCACCATGATCTGCCGCAGGACCTGGAGGCGGGGACCGAACGCGCGGTCTGCCCCGTGCTGATAGAGGTCTAGCCGGGTCGCGTACCGCGGCCGGTACGTGGGTGGAATCGGTGCGCTGCGTGGTGCGTTCGCGCACGAGCCCGGCATCCTTGCGACGGGCCGGCGCGAGGTCCAGGAGGCGGTCGGCGCGATCGCCCTGGGCGAGACGGTCGCGGAAGTCGGCCAGCACGCGGTGGTGGAAGCCGGGGTATTCAGCTATTTGGCCAGGGCGTATTTGAAGTCGATGCGGCAGCGGACCGCCTCGGCGGCATGTCGGTCCGACAGGTCTAGCAGGAACTGCAGCACACTGACGGTGGCAAGCTGAGCGGGCGAAAGACCGGGGCGCCCATCGCGCGGGTACCAGTCGGCGAAGTCTTCGTCGCACCACAGCCCGTCCAGCCGGTCACGTACCCACATCGCCGTCGTACCGCCCGGATTACTCGCCCGCGCGACCTGCGCAGTCAAAGACGGGACCTGCTCACCGGAACGGGGACGAAACGACGGACACCTCGGGACGCCTCGTGGCTCAGAAGGACGGCGTCACCGTGACCGTGTACGCGTTCGAGATCGCAGGCGAGCGGATCAAGCGCATGTGGGGAATACGCAACCCCGGCAAACGCCGGCCCTGGATCACGCACTGACCTGCCGTGCCTCGCAACCGCGGGGCTGTCGTCGGCGGCCTTGCGCGCGACCCGGAAGGCCATCACGTCGCGGGTACGGCCGGTTGACGACCCTGACACGGCTGCCGACCGGGACGGCGGAGAAGCCGATGACCAGCCGGGAGTGGAACACCGCGGCAACGGTACGGCGGCCGCGGCCTGACATTTCCGGGGGCTGCGTCGTCGTACTGGTAGAAGCAAAGATCCCACACCGATTTGAAGGGACGGGTAGCGATGCCCACGCGACGCGAGGAAGACGAAGCCGAGATCAGGCAGCGGCTCGACCAGGTCATCGAAGGAATCGGGGCCAAGGACATCGAAGGCCTGAAGCGGCTCTACGCCACGGACGTCGTGTCCTTCGACGTCGAGCCACCGCTTCAGCATGTAGGCGTAGAGGCGAAGATGAAGAATTGGGTGAGGGCGTTCGCGTTCTTCCAGGATTTGAAGTACGAACTCCGCGACCTGGCCATCACCGTGGGCGATGATGTGGCATTCGGACACGGTTTCGGGCGGCTCAGCGGCACACTGCCGAACGGAACGGCGACGGACGGGATGTGGGTCCGGGGCACCTTCTGCTTCCGGAAGCTCGACGGCGATTGGTTGATCGTGCACGACCAGGCTTCTGTGCCATTCGACATTGCCAGCGGCAAGGGAGTCACCGACCTCGAGCCCTGACGGCCGCAGAGGTCTCGGAGCGCCGCCGGCGGCGCCATCCGTTGAGCCGCTGCCCTGGTCTCGGTCGCGCGGGCCAGGGCGCGGCGATGCCGCCGCCGGTGACGCCCCCGTTCGGGCTGCTCCATGCATGAGGGCGTCTCCGGGGACCTTCAGGCTCCGTGTCAGCCAAGGGTGGCGGTAACTGGTCAGCTCCCGGTGTCGGGTTGGCGGAGGCGGGGTTCTCTCGGGTCTTCACAGTGCTTCGAGGCCAAGATCGAAAAGCAGCGGCAGGAAGCCACTGGTCACACGGTTCGGCGGCATTCCCCTCAAGCGGCAGCGGGACGCGGTCGTCACCGACCGCCTCCCGGTCCCGGGCATCGTCCGCCACAAGGAACTGGTCACCCGAGTTGGCCCGACATGAGCGGTGCTCGGCCGCCCACCAGACCATCACCGCCTCGGCCCACACCCGAGCCGCCGCAGTGTTGCGCCGCTGTCGGATCCCCAGGCGGTGACCGCATCGGCCGAGCCGGACGATGTGGTGGTCGAAGAGCGTCGGCTGAGGGACTACGACGCGCTGGCTGGGCGTCGAGCGGTTGGCCTGATGGCCAAGTCCGTCACCGCCACGACCCACCAGCCGGCCGCGGCCGCGCCGCCGAGCGACCTGAACTGCCTGACCCGGGCGCTGAAGGCGCCGCTCTTGGCGGCCTCGGTGGAGCGGCTGGCCCAACGAGCCCGGACCGAGTCCTGGCGGAGAAACGGCGCCCGATCAAGCGGGCCAAAGGACGATCCGCCGAAGCGGTGAGTCCGCCCGCGATGTGGCTGTGACGCTTCGCACCGCCCGGACGGTGGAACCGGTGTTGGTCCTTGCCTCTCTTTCGCGAGGTCCTCGGCGCGGGCGAACTGCATTCAACGCGCCGAGAGGCAAGGACTTCGTTCTCATGCCTGAATTGTGCCCAAATAAGGCGGTTTAAGAAACTTTGGGGCGCCATGCAACCTATGGCGGCTTCCGTGCGTACTTGATGGCGCAGATGGGAGAGCGGAGTTCTCGTGAACGAATTTTTTCAGCGCCCGTGCAGTCATGCGGCACGGTCACGCGCGTCCCTCAGCACGTCACAAAGGCTGGTGGCGGCTTCGGTGGTCGTGGTGGCCGCCGCCACGGTGTTGACCGGCTGCGGAGGGCATCACCAGACGGGTTCGGGCGGGAGTCCTACGCCGGGTACGGCGGCGTTGCCGCAGGCGACCACGTACACCACGCTGAAGGGCCTGTCGCTGGATTCCGGTACGGCCGGCGGCGGTGGCGGCACGGTGGTGCATCCTGCGGTGTCGGTCCCGATATCGGCCACACCGGGCGGGCCGCCGGTGGCGGTGCTCCCCAGCAAGGAGCTGGGCAGCCCGACCTGGGTGCCGGTCGTGGAGACCAAACCGGGCTGGCAGCGGGTGTTGTTGCCGTCCCGGCCGAACCGTGCAACGGGATGGATCCCCACCAACGGCAAGGAGCAGACCGCGCACAGTTCCTACCTCATCAAGGTCCAGCGGTCCGCGCGGCGGCTCACGCTCATCAAGGCCGGCCGCACGCTCGGCACCTGGAGCGTCGCGGTCGGCGCCGCCAAGACGCCCACACCCACCGGGCGTACCTTCCTCCTCGCCTCACTGGCTCCCGCCAAGGCGACCTACAGCCCGCTCATCCTGCCGCTCGGCGCACACTCCGACACCCTGGACTCGTTCGGCGGCGGACCCGGCACAGTGGCGCTCCACGGCTGGCCGGACGCCTCCGTTTTCGGCAAAGCGGCCACACATGGCTGCGTACGGGTGCCCGCGGACGCACTGAGCAAACTGTCCCGAGTACCGCTCGGGACCACTGTCCGGGTCACGGACTGATCTCGGCCACGTACCCGGTCTTCTGAAGACCGACCCCCGCTTCGGTCACGACCCCCTGTTCACCTTGAAGGAGATACTTCTGTGCGTCTGACTCAACTGACCGTGATCGCGGCTGCCGCGGGAGTGATCGCCACGCCGCTGGCCATCGCGGCTCCCGCCTCGGCGACCGCAGCGGGAAGCGGCTCGGCGTTCGGCATCGCCGCCACCGGCCTGGTGACCATCCCCCCGACGCCGGCCGTGTCGTCCGAGGCCGAGCAACCGGCCCGCAAGAGACTCGCCGGGCTGCCGTCCAACCCACTGGCCTCCGCGTCGGTGCTGTCGGTGTCCGCCTGGGCCGGTCACGGGCGGGCCAGCGTCACCGAACTGCGACTGGCCAAGGCCGGGCTGTCGGCCAAGCTGGTCTTCGCCAAGTGCGAGAACGGCAACGGCATCTCCCACCTGGGCAAGGCCACTCTGTCCGGGAAGAAGCTCAAGGTGAGCCCCAAGCCGAACACCGGCCTCACGGTGCCGATCCAGGGCGTCGGCACGGCCTCGGTCATTCTCAACAAGCAGGTCCAGGGCCCCGGCGGCGGCATCACCGTCACCGCGATCGAGCTGACCCTGCACCTCGCGGCGGGCAAGACCCAAACCGTCAGCATCGCCTCAGTCACCTGCGGCCCCGCGAAGTCGGAAACCCCGCCCCCCGGCGACCCGGGCACCCCCAGCCCGACGCCGACCACGAGCGCGCCGCCCGGTGAGGCACCGGCACCCACCCCGGTCCCCGGCGACATCCCCGTGACCGGCTGACACCACAACCCCGACGGTCGCGGTGGGGGATCAGCACACCGATCCCCCACCGTGACCGCACGCCACGACCGCCGTGCTCCCGCCGTAGCCCCCCGCAGACCCACAGCGACCGGGCACGCCGTGGGGATGTCACCGTCGCACATCCCTTCGCCGAACGAACCGCCGCCGACTGGGACCCACAACCGAGGAGACGACCGTGGCCGACTGGCGAATCGACGCCGACACCCTCACGCTCATCGAAAAGGGACGACCACGCCCGAACGGATACACCTGGGCCGAATTCAGCGCGATCGAGCGTCCGGCCTGCCCTACCTGCGGCGAACCGATCTACGTCACCCCTATCGGCGTCGAAACCGACGGAAGCGATGAGACGCTGTACGTCCCCGGCCGCGCCCGGTGCGTACACGGCTGCTACCGCCGCTGACCGGCTCCAACCAGCCATAACGATCACTGGCCGCGAGGTCGCCCGCAGGCGTGCGCGCACGAGGTCAGGCGAAGCCTGCTGCCGAGTGCGGAACCCGCCTTTCCCTGAAGCCTCTGCAGATCTCCGGCCCGTGGAGGTTCTAGTTGGGCGGGAGCAGCTTGTCGATCACACTGGTCGGCGGTGTGCTCGTCGCGCGGGTCACCGTTCTTCCAGCGGTCCCTGCGGGGCCCTGGTCGGCGTCGGTGTCCGGGCGTTGTCTCCCGTCATGGCCCGTGGGGCTCCCAGAAGGCCGGCGGGGCGGGCTCGGAACGGCGGTCGCCCCGCGCGGTGTTTCCGTGGAACGGGAATCCCCACCGGCCGATCCACGAGGCCACGGGGAGACCGGGCCGTACGGCGTGGCAGATCGGGTCGGTGGCGCCGCGGCGGCGCCGGGTTTTCGCCCTACCAGCCAATCGGTGCGGGCCGCGAGCACCGCGGTCACCGCCGCGGCCACCGCCAGCACCACCGAGGCACCGGCGAATGCCCTCACGCGCCGTCGTGTCGCGGAGGCACGCTGGGAGTGCCGCGGGCGACGAGGTTCCCGGTCCGGCGATTCGACACGGCCCTCGGACACGACACGGCCCTCGGGCACGACGGGGACCTCGCGGCCGGTAGAGGCCGCGGGACCGGCGGGGGCCTCGGGATCAGCGTCGGCTTCAGCGACCGGGCGGACCCCGGGACTGAGCCAGGCGGAAAGCTCGCGGGCGGACGGACGTTCCGCCGGGTCCTTGGCGAGCGCCGCCTCCACTGCTCGCCGCAGTGACGGCTCCAGCCCGTCGAGATCGGGTGGCTCGTGGATCGTCCGCTGCGCGACCGCTTCGAAGTCGCCCTGGCCAAAGGGATTACGGCCAGTTCCGGCATAGGCGAGAAGGCAGCCCCAACCGAACACATCGGCCCCGGGAGTGGCGGGGCCTTCGGTGAGCCGTTCCGGTGAGATCCAGCCAGGGCTACCCATGACGACGCCGCTGCTGGTCATGCCCCCGGACGCCGGGATCTGCCGGGCGATACCGAAGTCGATCAGGCGAAGGCCAGAAGGAGGCAGCAAGACGTTGGCCGGCTTCAGATCCCGATGGATCAACCCGACGTGATGGACAGCGGCCAGCGCACGCGCGACACCCACGGCCAGCGCCCGCAGCTGCACAGACGGGAGCGGGCCGTCGTTCTCGACGACGTCCTCAAGCGAGCGGCCTTGAACATACTCGGTGACGATGTACGGCGGCATCTGATCTGTACCGTCATCCAACAGCCGAGCCGTGTACGCTGACGGAACCCGACGTAGGCAGGCCGCCTCGGCTCGAAGGCGGCGCCGCTCCTGGTCGGTGGCGTCCTTGTAAGCGGCCTTGACGGCGACGAGGCTGCCGCGCCGATCACTCGCCAGATAGACGACGCCCATCCCCCCGCATCCCAATCGGCCGACCAGCTCATAGCCGCCGATCTCGACAGGATCCGTGGCCTGAAGCAGCTCCACACCAGGAGGCAGAACCGAGCCTCCTTCACCAGTCGCCGACAACGACACCATCCGTACGCCCCTCCGACCGTCGAGACGACTCCAGCCAACCAAGAATTCGCGGACGCTTCAGACTTCGAGGCGAAACCCGAAACGGCAGACGCAGCGGCCACCGAAAAAAACTCGGCACTATCCCCCTCAGCGCCAGACCCGACGAACCTGTTACCGCTAGCGATCACCAGCACTGCCTGCCGTGCCTTGCGATGGCCTGTAGGGGCGCTTCCCCAGGCCCGTTACAGGCTCTTCGATTCGGGGCTCAACGGTCGTGGGCCTGGTTCAGGAAGCCGGTGACGACGGCGTAGAAGTCGTGCGGCCGCTCCTCCTGCAGGTGGTGGGAGGCGTGATCCATGACGTACAGATGACCTCGCGGCACGATCCGGGCGAGCATCAGCGGATAGTCGGGCGTGAGGAATGCGTCGTACATTCCCCAGGCGAACAACACGGGGGCTGTGATGCGCCCCAGCTCGTCGGTGAGGTCCTGCCAGTCGCCGCGCGGGTTGTCCGACGCCGCCGCGAGCGCCATCTCCTCCGGGTCGAGGCTCTGCTGATGGCGCAGGGAGACGGTCTGGTCCGGGATCGCATCGGGGTCGTACCACTCCAGCCGTGCCATGAGATCGCGCATCTTCTCCCACGACGGACCGCTGCCGCCGTAGTAGGCGTCGCGGGCGTTGCGACCGCGACGGGTGCCCTCCGGCAACGGCGCGAGCGGGCCATAGAACACCGGCATGCTGCCGGTGACCACCAGCGAGCGCACCCGCTCGGGATACTTCGCCGCCAGGTTGAGCGCGATCGTGCCGCCCCAGGAGTTGCAGATGAAGTCGGCCCGGGCGATGTCGAGCGCGTCCATGAGCGCGACGGTCTTCGCGGCGTGGAAGTCCCACATCGGCCCGGTGATGACGCACTTCTCCGACCGGCCGTACTGCAGGATGTCGACCAGGTAGCACTCGCGGTCGCGCGCGAACATCGGTGCGACGGGGCCGAAGTCCGACCAGGCCGTACAGCCCGGCCCACCGCCGTGTAGGAAGATCGTCGGGCTGCCCGTACCCATGCGCAGGTAGTGGTACTTCACGCCGTCGGCGTCGGCGTACGCCCCCTCGGGAGCCGGCTGGATGTCCATGACGGGATCCTCGCGCCGCGACGGCCGTACGCCGAAGCTCGCCGGTCCGCTGAGCGGTCCGCGGTCCTTACCACCCGCGGGCGCCGTGCGTAGCGTGCGCCGCAGGGAACCACCCCGGGAGGTGTCGTTTGGAAGCCGTGGTCACCGCGGTCGATGTCGCCGAGCAGCGCGCTCGCGCCCTCGTCGGCCGGGCCGAGCACCGATCGCTCGGCGTCGTACGGGCGGCCGCGGCCGCGGAGTTCGCGCGGGCCGCCGGGGAGACCTCTCCGCGCCTGATCGACCCGGAGCACGCCGCCTTCGTCGTCCACCCGATGTACGTCGTCAGTCTGCTGCGCGGCGCGGCGGGCGCCGACGACGAGGAGTTCCGCCCGGACGGGATGTACCGAGACGAGGTTCCGGGGACCGACGGTCTGGACGTCGCCCTGATGGCCGGTGGCCAGGACGTGCGCTGGGTCGCCGACGTACGGCCCGGCGACCGGATCGATGTACGGCGCACGCTTACGACGGTCGAGCGCAAGGGGCGCGGCGCCGGTTTCCTGCTGTTGACCGTCGAGAAGACCTATGGAACGGCCGAGCGCGGTGTCCTCGCCGAGGTCACGGAAAGGTTCATCGTCCGATGACGAACCAGGACGTCTCCGCCGCGGCTGACAACGCAACGGGCCGACCGACGATGCCCGGTGCGAAGATCGCGCCCGTACGGGCGGTGCCCGACGCGGTCCGGCTGCTGCGGTTCGGCGCGGTGACCCGGAACGCGCACCGCATCCACTACGACGCGGAGTTCGCCCGCTCCGAGGGGCTGGCCGGCCCCGTCGTCATGGCGCAGCTGCACGGTTGCCTCCTCCACCGGGCGGCGACCGCCTTCGCCGACGGCGATCCCCGCGCCGTCCGCGCGCTCGGATGGCAGAACCGCGCACCCGCCCGTCCCGGTGACCGTCTCATCGTCACCGGCATCGTACGCACGGTCGACGACGCGACCGGCGAGGTCACGCTCGACCTGGAGGAGACCCTCGACGACGGCACCGTCTGCTGCCTCGGACACGCCGTCGTGGCCCTGCGGTCATAAGCGCCCGTGTGCCGCCCCGCCGACGTCACGCCGGGTGGACGCGCGGATGTGTCCGATGGAAACGGTGACGGCGCCGCCCACAGGCGACGCCGTCACCACGACGGGCGGACACGGATCAGTCCATCGTCAGGGCGACCTTGCCGACCGCCGCGCCGCTGCGCAGGCGTTCGGCGGCCTCCTCCAGCCGGTCGAGACCGTACCGCTCAATGTTCAGGGTGAGCTCGCCGGAGGCGATCTCGGCCAGGAGACGCTCGCCCACTTCGGCGAGGCCGCGGCCTCGCGTCATCAGGTTGACCGGCAGCAACGCGACATCGGCGAGCAGGAAGTCCGCCAGATCGACGGAGAACTCGCGGCCGGCGGAGTAGCCGATCAGGGTGGCCCGGCCACCCGGCCGGACGAGCCCGAGCGCGGCGGCCAGCACGGGCCCTCCGACGGTGTCGATGAGCACCTCGACCGGCCCGCCCAGTGCCTCGGCCGACAGGTCGGCGGCCAGGACCGCCTTGGCACCGGCGGGGACATGTTCGAGCTTGGCCGGCCGGCCGACGACGCCGATCACCTCCGCCCCCGCTCGTACGGCGAGTTGCACCGCCATGGAGCCGACGGCACCGGCCGCGCCGGTGACCAGGACCCGCTCGCCCTCGCCGACCGCCGCGACGTCGTGCACGGCCGCCCACGCCGTACCGGCCGGGGAGAAGAAGGAGCAGGCCAGGGCGGGATCCGTACCGGCCGGCGTGGCGACGGCGGCCTTGTCCGGGACGACGGCGTGTTCGGTCCAGCCCCCGTCACGGCGCAATCCCAGCCCGGAGCCGTTCAGCCGGACCAGCGAGCCGATCGGGTGGACGTCCGACGCGACGACCGTGCCGCAGGCGTTCGTGCCCGGGACGAATGGCAGCGTGGGCAGGATGCCGAAGCGACCGTCCACGATGTTCAGGTCGAGGTGGCCGACCTGGGCGGCGTGCACTCGAACGAGCGTCTCGCCTGGCGCGCGCGGCGGCACGGGCCTTTCCACGAGTTGCGGCAGCGACCCGAACCGTTCCAAGATCAGTGCTCGGGAGCTTTCAGGGCCTTCAGTCACAGTTTCACCCCATAGCGGCGCAGGACACGTGTGGAGACGACGCGCAGGACCCGGTCGAAGACGAAGCCGAGGATGCCCAGCGTGATGATGCCGACGAACACCCAGTCGATACGACCGTAGTTCCGCGACGTCCAGATCAGCGCGCCGAGGCCGACCTGCGCCGCCACGATCTCGGCCGAGACGATGGTCAGGAAGCTGTTGCCCATGGCCAGGCGGGCGCCCGTGATGATGTGCGGCACCGTGGCGGGCAGCACGACGCTCCGCATGACCTGCCATCGGTTCGCGCCCAGGCTGGTGGCCGCGCGGAGCTTGGACTCGTTGACGGACAGGACGCCGGCGATGGTGTTCAGCGTGACGATGAAGACGGACGTGTAGAAGATCAGCACGACCTTCGACGACTCGCCGATGCCCAGCCACACCACCGCCAGGGTGACGAAGGCGACCGGCGGGATGAACCGGAAGAACTCGATGTACGGGTCGAGTAGCTGCCGGATCACGGTGAGGCGGCCCATGAGCAGGCCCACGGGCACGCCGACGACCAGCCCGAGACCCCAGCCGATGAGGATGCGGCGGCTGGAGGCGATGACGGAGTTCAGCAGCGTGCCGTCCGACGCGAGTTCCTTGGCCGCGGTGATGGTCTGCGCCGGCGAAGCGACGAGCGCGGAGCCGTACTGCATCGCCACGAGCTGCCAGATCCCGACGCCGATGGCAATGGAGATCAGGTACATGCCGACGGTGCGGATGCGGCCGGAGGCCACGCCGGATCGCCGGCCCCGGACCCGGGGGGCGGTGTCCGCCTGCTCGACGGTGTCGACGGTCGTCACCCGTCCTCCTCTCCGGTGGCGAGCCCCTGCTCGCGCAGGGCCGCGCGGACCTCCTGGCCGATGTCCTGCCGCAGCTTCTGGTGCAGCGCGATCGCCTCCGCCGACGTCTCGTCGCGGGGCCGGGGCAGGTCCACCCGGTAGATGTTCTTGATCGTGGCCGCCGGACCCGCCGTCATCACCGCGATGCGGTCGGCGAGGATGATCGCCTCGTCGATGTCGTGGGTGACGAACACGACGGTGCACCCGGACTCCCGCCAGATGCGGTCCATCTCCTCCTGCATGACCTGCCGGGTCTGGGCATCCAGCGCGCCGAACGGCTCGTCCATGAGCACGATGCGCGGCCGGTTCGCCAGGACCCGGGCGATCTGCACCCGCTGCCGCATACCGCCCGACAGCTGACCCGGGAACTTGCCGGCGAACTTGCGGAGGCCGACGAGCCCGAGGTACTCATCGGCCAGGGCGGCCTGCTCCGCACGGGACATGCCGCGCATGCGCGGGCCGAACGCGACGTTCTGCCGCACGGTGAGCCAGTCGAAGAGCGCTTCGCTGCTCTGGAACACCATGCCGCGTTCCGGCGACGGCCCGGTGACGGCCTGTCCGTCCACGGAGACGCTCCCGGTCGTGGCCGGGGTGAACCCGGCCAGTGCGGACAGCAGGGTCGACTTGCCGCACCCGCTCGGGCCCAGCAGACAGAGGAACTCCCCCGCGGCGACCTCAAGGGAGATGTCGGCGACGGCGTGGTAGGAGCCGAAGCTGATGTTCACGCTGTCGATGCGCGTGGCCGCACCGCGCGCGGCCTCTCGATCGATCTCGGTGGTCAAGCGTCCTCACTTCCCCGCGTGCTGGGTGAACCAGTTCTGGATCACGGCGGCGCTCACGTCCGGCTTCGACTTGACCTTGCCGGTCTGCAGGAAGAAGTCGGCGGTCGACTCGTAGCCCTTCAGGTCGGCGGCGGTGATGTCGCGGACGCCGAAGTCGATCTCCTTGATCGCGGCGATGGTCTGCGCGGTCGGCACCTTCGCGGCCTTCAGTGTCGCCTGCGCGGCGGCCTGCGGATCGCTCTCGGTCAGCTTGGCGGCCTCGTCGATCGCCTGGGCGACCTTGCCCGCCGCGCTCTGGTTGGCGCTCAGCCACTTGTTCCCGGTGATGAGCCACTGCACATAGGACAGACCGTAGTCTCCGGAGGCCTCGACGATCTTCCCGCCGAGCTGCGCGCCCTTGGCCGGCCACGGCTCCCACAGGACGTAGGCGTCGATGTTCCCCTTCTGCAGCAGCGCGGGGATCTCCGGCGGGTCGGCGGTGACGAACGAGACCGTCTTCGGGTCGATCTTCTTGGACTGGAGGAAGCGCGTCGCGGCGAGTTCCGACAGGCCGGGAACGATCGCCATCTTCTTGATCTGTGACGGGTCGCCGATGTTCTTGCGCTCGACGACCTTCAGGTACTTCCCGGAGGACTCGTAGACGAGGAGCGCCCGGAGGTCGGGATTCTGCTGGAGCGTGCCGATCGCCGTCGTGTCCGAGCTACCGGCCATCTGCACCTGGCCGGAGGCGATCGCGTCGACGGCGTCGCCGCCCTTGCCGAACTGCACGACGTCGACGTTGACCCCGTGCTTCGCGAACAGCCCCTTTTCCTGGGCGAGGAAGATGGGCGCGTACGACGGGTCGATGCCGACCGCGAGGCGGATCTTGGGCCCGGCGGCGTTTCCGGCGGCGCCCGCGGAGTCGGTCGTGCCGGCACCGCAGGCGGACATGGTCGTGATCAGTGCGATGGCGGCGGCGACGGCGCGCCATGGGATGTGCCGTGCTTTCAAAGAGCACCTCGATGGCAGTAGGCCGGGGGCCCCGGCGTGGGTTCGACGTTGGCCGAAGTTCGTCGAACCGTAAGGTCGGCGGCACTCACGCCGCATGACCGAAGGTCCACTCACCGGAACGCCGCGGGATCGCCATCCGTGGCGACGCACCGATCTTCACCGGTCTGCTCAGCGAGACGTTTCCGTAGGCAAGACCTCCCCGGCGATCGATCATCTCGTCATCGCTCAGCTGGACATTCGGGAGGACGACCCATGACCGAGCCCGATTCGCCCGGTTCCGAGGGCGGGGGCACCCACCCGGCGGGACGACGGCCCAAGCGGCCAGGACGACAGGACTGGTCGTCCTGGCCCGAGTACGACGCCGCCGCCGCGGGCTTCCGCGGGTACTGGTACCCGGTCACCTGGTCGAGCCACGTGACCGGCAAGCCCCTCGCGGTCACGCTGTGCGGCGAGAAGATCGCGCTGGTCCGCGACGGCGGACAGGTGCACGCCCTGCACGACCGCTGCCCGCACCGCGGGGTTCCCCTGTCGCTCGGCGACCAGCAGTTCCCCGGCACGCTCAGTTGCCCGTACCACGGGTGGACATACCGCCTCGACGACGGCGAGCTGTGCGCGGTCATCACCGACGGGCCCCAGTCGCGCATCTGCGGCAAGGTCCGGGTGCAGACCTATCCGGTGGCCGAACGCCTCGGCATGGTGTGGGTGTACATGCCGCTCGCCGACGAGGAACCGCACCCGATCGACTCGCAGCTGCCCGAGGAGCTCGTCGACAACGCCTTCATGATGGGCGGCCGCATCGAGCCGCGGGCCGGGAACTGGCGGTTCGCCTGCGAGAACGGCTTCGACGAGGGGCACGCGAAGTACCTGCACCGGACGTCGCTGTGGCGACTGTTCAAGGCGATGCCCACCTGGAACATCACGCGCATCGTCCCCGAGGGCCGCTGGATCTACCGGGTGCAGGACGAGGTGCACTGGGAGGCCGACTTCCCCGGCGTGGGCCGGTGGACCGGCAAGCGCTGGTGGAAGATCCAGCCGCCGAAGGAGACCTTCAACCTCGGCAACACCGGCAAGCCGAAGAAGGTCGACCCGGTCATCGAGTCCCGGGAGTTCCCCGGCTTCGCCTCGCTGTCCATGCCGGGCGTGCTGCGCATCGCGTACCCGAAGTTCATCCACTACGAGTTCTACGTGCCGGTCGACGCCGACAACCATCAGTACGTCGGCGTGATGGTCAACTTCACCGAGGGCTGGAAGACGCTCGGCTTCTACGCCAAGTACCTCGGCGCGGTCCGCTGGCTGTTCCACGGCCAGTTCTCCGGCCAGGACGCGTGGATGGTCGACGTGACGGACGCGCCGCCGGAGAAGCTCTACCGCCCCGACGTGTCGCTCACCGCCTGGCGCACCCTCGCCGAAGAGGAGTTCGCCAAGAAGCGGGCCGAGACCGGCGCCAAGTGACCCCTGAGGAGTATCGATGCGACGAACCCTGCTGACCCTCGTCATCGGCGCCGGCCTCGCGGCGGCGGCACCGTGGCTGTGGCGCTGGATCGCCCGTACGAGCAACACCCAAGTCCACCGGATCAACCAGTGACGGGTTTGGAGGGGCTGGACGAGCGGCGCCGGAACCTGGTCGCGGCGGCCTGGAAGCACGTCACCACCACGCGGTTGCGCGAGCTGATCGTCGGCCTCGTGAACGAGCCCAGCCCCACCGGCGGCGAGGGACCGCTGGCCGAGTACATCGCGGGCACGCTCGACGCGTCCGGCATCACCGCGGCGACGCAGCCGCTCGACGACCGGCAGGCCAACGCATGGGGGCGGCTGCACGGCGACGGCAGCGGCCCCGACCTGATGCTGTACGCGCCGATCGACACGCTGACCACCGGCGACGCGGACGAGGACGCGCCGTGGACCGGCCCGGAGCTCCGGCCCGACATGCGGCCCGCCGCCCGCGTCGTGGGCGACCTCGTGGTCGGGCTCGGGGCCTCCAACCCGAAGGGCCACGCCGCGTGCGTGCTGATGGCCGCCGAGGCCATCCACCAGGCCGGACTGCCACTGACCGGGGATCTGCTGGTCGCGTTCGGCGCCGGGGGCATGCCCACGAACGCGCTGTCCGGCAGCGTCCGGCGCAACACCGGCCAGGGCGCCGGCTGCTCGTTTCTCCTGGAACAGGGGCACTGGACGGACTTCGCGGTGATCGCCAAGCCGGGATGGACGGTCTCGTGGGAGGAGGTCGGGCTGGCCTGGTTCGAGGTGACCGTGGGCGGGATCCACACCTATGTCGGATCCCGGCACCGGCTGCCGTACGACAACGCGATCGCCCGCGCGGGCGAGGTCGCCGTACGGCTGGAGCACTGGTTCACCGAGTACGCCGAACGGCACACCGAGGGCACGGTCGCCCCGCAGGGCATCGTCGCCGCGATCGAGGCCGGCCGGCCGCGGATGGCGGCGGTCACCCCGGCCTCCTGCCGCCTGCTGGTGGACCTGCGGCTGAGCCCCCGGACGACGCCGATGCAGGCCAAGCGGGAGTTCGCCGCCGCGCTGGCGGAAATCCGCGCCGAGCTGCCCGGCGTCGAGCTGTCGTCGGAGATGGTCCTGGCCATTCCGGGCACCGCGTCCGATCCGGGCATGTGGGTGTCCCGCAGCGCGATCGCCGCCTGGGAGGCACTGGAGGGCCGCGAGCACGAGGTGATCCGCGGCAACAGCGGCGCCACCGACGCCAACATCCTGCGCAGCCGGGGCGTCCCGACCGTACGGATCGGCATGCCGAAGGTGACCGAGGCGCCCTTCGAGATCGACTTCGCCCTCGGCATGAACACCGTCGACGTCCGCGCGATGGAACGCCTCACCCGGCACCTCATCCGCACGGCGGTCGACACCGTCACCCGCACCCGATCGGAGGTGGGACTGTGACCGAGCGAAGCGAGGGAGTCGAAGACGCGCCCTTGTGGTCACCCCCTCCGACGCCGGGAGGTCGGTCGGGGTGGGTTGGTCGGGCAAAGAAGGAGGGCTCATGACCGAGGTCGTTCTGGGAGTCGGCGCGTCGCACAGCACGCTGATGAACACGCACTGGGAGGAGACGGTCCACAAGGACGAGGCCGGGCGCTTCCGCGACGCCCTGTACGCCGCGCGCGACCGGATCGCCGCGGCGCGGCCGGACACCGTCGTCATCGTGGGTTCCAACCACTTCCGCGGGTTCTGGCTCGACCTCATCCCGAGCTTCACGATCGGGGTCGGCGAATGCGTCGCGAGCGGCGAGTCCGGCACGCCCAAGGGCCCGCAGCCGGTCGACGAGGAGCTGGCCCGGCACGTCGCGGGCACGCTCGTGGACGGCGGCCGCTTCGACGTCGCGTTCTCGGCCCGGCTGCAGATCGACCACGGTCAGTCGCACGCGATCCAGTATTTGCTCGCCGGGCTGGACGTGCGGATCGTGCCCATCGTCGTGAACGTCTTTGCGCCTCCGTTGCCCACCCTCGCCCGCTGCGACGCGCTGGGACACGCGATCCGGGAGGCCGTCGAGGCGTTCCCCGGGGACCGGCGCGTCGCCGTGATCGGCTCCGGCGGCCTGTCGCACCGGCTGCCCTGGCCCGACTGGCGCAGCCCGGACGGCGAGGACGAGGAGTTCATGGTCCGGGCGTGGCTCGACGGGCGGAACAACTGGCAGGACTACGACGTGCGCCGCCGTCAGATCATCCGGGCCGCCCGGGCAGCGATCAATCCGGAGTTCGACGACGAGCTCCTGACCATGGTCGAGAAGGGCGAGCTGCACCGCATCACCACGTACACCACCGAAAGCCTCGAAGAGGTCGCCGGAAACGGTGCGCAGGAGGTACGCACCTGGCTGGTCATGGCCGCCGCGCTCGGCCACGCGCCCGGCCGTCGCCTCGCCTACGAGGTCATCCCCGAATGGCTCACCGGCATGGGCGTCGCCGTCATCGATCCCCACGGAAAGGTTTCTTCATGAGCATCTGGAACGCGCTGGCCGACGTCGACTACCGGCACACCTACGTCGACGCGGGCGGGATCAAGACCCGGGCGCTGCAGGCGGGGCCCGAGGACGGCGAGCACGTCGTCTTCCTGCACGGCACGAGCGGTCACCTCGAGGCGTTCGTTCGCAACATCCCCGAGCACGCTCGGCGGTACCGCTGCCACGCGATCGACATGCTGGGCCACGGGTACACCGGCAAGCCGGACGTCCCGCAGGAGATCCCCGCGTACGTCGACCACCTGATCGCCTACCTCGACGCCGTCGGCGCCGAGCGCGCGCACCTGGTCGGCGAGTCGCTCGGCGGCTGGGTGTCGGCGTGGGCCGCAAGCGAGCACCCGGAGCGAGTCGCGTCGCTGCAGCTGCTGTGCATGGGCGGCACGAAGGTCAACCCGTCGGTGATGGAGCGCCTGAAGAAGACGACGACCGCCGCCTCCCTCGAGGACGACATCGAGCTCACCCGGAACCGGCTGCGGCTGCTGTGGGCCGAATGGGACGAGGAGTTCGGCGACGAGCTCACCGAGGCGCGGTACGCCATCTACCACCGGCCGGACTTCCAGAAGAACCTGCCGAACCTCCTGGCCCTGCAGGAGGTGGAGATCCGCGAGCGCAACCTGCTGCGCCCGGACCGGATGGCCCGGATCACCGCCCCCACCTTGGTCGTCTGGGGCAACAAGAACCCGTTCGGCGACGTCCCCGAGGCACAGGCGATCACCGACGCCATCCCGGGAGCACGGCTGGAGATCTTCAACGAGTGCGGGCACTGGCCCCAGCACGAACAGGCCGCCCGCTACAACCCGCTGAGCCTCGCGTTCCTCGCGGAGGCGTAATGACCGGGGATCCCGAAGGGCGCGGAGGCGCGATGACGGGGCTCCGGAAGGGCGGTGCGGCACGATGACCGGCATCCGGAAGGGCTACGCGGACACGTCCTTCGGGCAGGTCCACTACGCCGAATGTGGGTCCGGCGCTCCCGTGCTGCTCCTGCACCAGACGCCGCGATCCTGGGACGAGTACCGCGAGGTGCTCCCCCTCCTCGGCCGGACGCACCGCGCGATCGCCATGGACACGATCGGCTTCGGCGCCTCGGCGCCGCTCGCCGAGCACCGCATCGAGACCTACGCGGCCGCCGTCGTGGAGTTCCTCGACGCGCTCGGCCTCGAGCGTACGACGCTGGCGGGCCACCACACCGGTGGCGTCGTCGCGGTCGAGGTGGCGGCGCGGGCGCCGGACCGCGTCGAGCGGCTGGTCCTGTCGTCCACGCCGTACGTCGACGCCGCCGCCCGTGAGATGCGGCGGCACCGCCCTGCGATCGACCACGTGGAGATCGATCCCGACGGCTCGCACCTCACCGAGCTGTGGCGGCGCCGACAGCCCTTCTACCCCACCGACCGGCCGGACCTGTTCACCCGGCTGGTCCGGGACGCGCTGGTCCTCGGCCCGGACATCGAGAAGGGGCACGAGGCGGTCAGCGCGTACCGGATGGAGGAGCGCATCGGCCTCGTCCGCTGCCCGGTGCTGTGCGTCGGCGCGTCGGCCGACCCGTTCAGCTTCCCGGAACTGAAGTCGCTGTCGTCACGTTTCGACAACCCGACCATTGCGGTCATCGAAGGCGGCATGGTTCCTTTGATGGAACTACACTCCCCCGAGATAGCTGATCTGATCGCGAGGTTCGCGTCATGACCGTGGTTCCGTTCGCCCGTACCGACCCCGAACCCTCGATCAGCCCCCAGAACGACGCCGACGCGATGAACTCCGTCCTCGGCAAGGCTCGTCTCATCATCGAGGCGTTCACCGCGGAGGACGACGTCCTGTCGCTCGCCGAGCTGGTGCGGCGCTCGGGGGTGGCGAAGGCCAGCGTGCACCGGCTCGCGCAGGAGCTCCTCGAGTGGGGGGTGCTGGAACGGGCCGGCAACCGCTACCGCCTCGGCCTGCGACTCTTCGAGATCGGCCAGCGGGTGCCCCGGCAGCGGACCCTCCGCGAGGCCGCCCAGCCGTACATGGAGGACCTGCTGATCGCCACTCAGGAGGCCGTGCACTTCGCGATCCACGACGGCCTCGACGTGCTGTACGTCGAGAAGCTCATCGTGCACCGCGGCATCAACAAGGAGTCCCGCGTCGCCGGCCGCCTCCCCCTCTACTGCACCGCGACGGGGAAGGTGATCCTCGCCTTCTCCCCGCCGTCCCTGTTCCAGGAGGTCGCGCGCAACGGCCTGCGACCACTCACCCGCAAGACGGTCGTGCAGCCCGGCCTGCTGCGCGCACAGCTGGACAAGGTCCGCGAGGACCGGCTGGCGATCGAGGTCGAGGAGACCCGACTCGGCTACATGAGCGTCGCCGTCCCCGTCTTCAGTGCCCCCACGACGCTCGCGGGGGCACTGTCGATCACGGCACCCACCTGCCGCATGAACGTCGGCCGCTTCAGCGGCGGCCTGCGCACCGCAAGCCTCGGCATCTCCCGCACCCTCCAATCCATGGCCTGACCCATCCCCGACGCCCGGGGTCGACGGGTTCACCTCGCGTAGGCAGGAACCGAGCCGTCCGTGACGGGCCGCCCAGGCGTGGCCACCTGCGGAGGAGCCGAGGCTTCGCCGGTTCAGTGCGCGAGGTAGCCGCCGTCCACCGGCAGTACGGTGCCGGTCAGGTAGCCGGCGTGTTCGCCGGCGAGGAGCAGGAGCGCGGCGGTCAGCTCTCGGGTCTCGCCCCAGCGGCCCATCGGCACCTCCCGGCGCACCATGGCGAGGGCGACCGGGTCGTCGCGGGACGCCTCGTTCATCTCGGTCAGCACCGGCCCGGGAAGCAGGCAGTTGGCGGTCACCCCGGTACCGGCCAGCTCCAGTGCCAGGGACCTGGTCAGCTGGACGACCGCACCCTTCGACGCCGCGTAGCCGGCGCGCTCCGGGGCTCCCACCACGCCGAGTACCGAACCCACCGTTACGATGCGCCCGTAGCCGGCGGCGGTCATCCGCCTGCTCGCCTCCCGCACGGTGTACCAGGTGCCGTAGAAATTGGTCGCCATACAGGCATGGAGCACGTCGGTGTCCAGGTCGGCGACGCTGCCCCGCGCCAGGGTTCCGGCGCTGGTGACCACGATGTCGGGTCCGCCGAGCCGCTCGGCCACCTCGTCGACCATGGCACGTACCTGATCCTGGTCGGAGACGTCGCAGCGTATTCCGATGGTCCCCGGGCCGATCCGCTCGGCGCACGCCGTGGCCCGGTCCGGATCCCGCGAGGTGATCGCGACCCGCGCCCCGGCGTCCGTCATGGCACGCGCGGCCGCGAGCCCGATGCCGGAGGCACCACCGGTGATGAGCGCCGTCCGGCCGGCGAGAGAGAACACGGCGTCTGAACCGTTCACTACCGTACGGCCTGGGTCAGGGTTCGCTTGGCCGAGCGGCCCTCCCGCAACTCGACCGGAGCCGCACCGGTTCCGTCGATCAGCCGGGCATCGGCGAACACAGTGGGCCGTGCCCTGTCTTCCGTCATTTCCTACTCCGATTCTGCGCCAGGCGCGGCGGTCAGGAGATGTGCACCTCGACGGTGCCGGTGGCGCAGACGGTGCCGTCGGCGGCGGTCTCGGTGAGGGCGAGTTCGACGAGGTGGCCGTCGTCGGCCTCCCGTACGGTGCGCACCGTCGCCGAGCAGGTCAGGGGCACGTCGGCGTACGCGGTCGCGTGGTTACGCCACTCGACGCGGTGCAGCACCGCGCCATGACCGGCCCAGCGCAGCACCGTACGGGCGAACATCTCGCCGTGCATCGTCGACTGCACCACGACGTCGGGGAACCCCTCGTGGCGGGCATGCTCCTGGTCGTAGTGGATCCGGTGGGAGTTCCAGCTCACCGCGCTGAAGCGGAACAGCCGGACACGCGTCGGCGTGAACTCCAGCGGCGGGCACACCAGGCCCGGTTCAAGCTCCATCGCCGTCTCCCAGCACGATCACCGACTCGTCCGACACCACCAGTGGCGTCCCGGAGTCGTCGAAGTACTCGGTGCGCAGCCCAAGGATGACGAAGTCCCCGGCCTTGCCGCGCTTGCGGTCGGCGCCGGTCAGGGAGCGCTCGGCGTTGATCGTCATGCCGGCCCGCACCGGGGCGAGCAGCCGTACGGCCTGCCCGCCGTGGACCTGCCGGACCGGCAGCCCTTCGGTGCAGGGTGACTCCTGCGCGCCCAGCCCGTCCGGTCGCAACTCGTCTTCGGGCGGGCCGTCCTCCCAGCTGAGGATGCCGGTCAGGAACATCGGCGGCGCGATGACCGGACGGCCCGCCGCCTCCGCCGCGCGGGCGGCGACGGCGTACTCGTCGTCGCCGACCGCGATGGCGTACCGGCACAGGTCCCGGACCGTGACCTCGCCGAGGCGCACGCGTTCGGTCCGGCCGCGCAGCCGGGCTGCGCGGGCGCGGACCTCCTCCAAGGGATCGCCGGTCATGAGTCCTCCTTCGTCGGAGGGCGTGACCGCAGGGGCGCGTTTTTTGATTCCCTCGCTTCGCTCGGTCATGAGTCCTCCTTCGTCGGAGGGCGTGACCACAGGGGCGCGTTTTTGATTCCCTCGCTTCGCTCGGTCATGAGACGTACTTCTCGTACCAGCCGCGGAGCATCACGGTCTTGAGGTCGGGTCGTGTCTTGATCAGCTTCTGCCCGAGGAGGAAGTCGAGCTCCTTGCCCGCGGAGGTGTAGTCGGCGTCCGTGAAGCCCCGGGCCGTGAAGTTGATCTCGGGAAGGACCTTGGCGGTCTGGTCGGCGGGCAGTTTCACCTGTTTTTGCGTCGCCTCGGCGGCCGCCTTCGGGTCCTTCGTCACGACCTGGTCGGCCTGGGCAACGACCTTGAAGATCTTGCCGGCCGTGTCGTCGTGGCCGCTCAGCCACTTCTGGTCGGCCAGGAGCCACTGGACGTACCCGACGCCGAAGTCACCGATCCGGCCCGCGAGGTGGCCGCCGGCCTTCACGCCGTTGGCCGCCCACGGCTCGAACAGGATGTACCCGTCGATCGACCCCCGGCCGAGCATGCCCGGCATGTCCGGCGGAGACCCCTTGACGATCTTGATGCTGTCGGGGTCGATGCCGTTGTGCTTCAGGTAGGCGTGGGTGGCGTACAGGCCGAGGCCCTGGATGGAACCCATGGTCTTGATCTGTTTGGGCGAGTCGATGCCCTTGCGCAGGACGACCTTGAGGTAGCGGTCGGAGGACTGGAAGACGCCCATCGAGCGCAGGTTCGCGTTGTTCGCCATGAGCGGCAGGGCGGTGGAATCGGCGTTCGCGGAGATCTGGGCCGTCCCCGCGACGACGGCCTCGGCGGCGGCCGGTCCGCCCTCGACCTGCATCAGCTGGACGTTCACCCCGGCCTTGGCGAACATGCCGCGTTCCACCGCCAGGTAGAGCGGCGCGTACGACGGGTCGACGCCGACGGCGATGCGGATGACCGGGCCCTTGGCGCCGGCGTTCGCCGCTCCGGCATCCGTCGTCCCCGCCGTACACGATGCGGCCAGGACCAGCGCGGCTCCGGCGATGACAGCGGTGGCGGCGCGCCGCACCACGGGTTTCATGACGTCTCCTCGGCGAGTTCGAGGGCGATCTGGGTGATCTGGTCCTCCTGGCCGCCGACCAGCCGGCGTTCGCCGCAGCGCAGCAGGATCTGGGCCGGGTCGACGCCGTAGCGTTCGGCGGCGCGGGACGCGTGCCCCATGAAGGAGGAGTAGACGCCGCCGTACCCCATCGCCAGGGAGAGACGGTCGACGACGCACTCGCGGTCCATGATGGGCCGGACGACCTCCTCGGCGACCCGCATCATGCCGAACGTGTCGATGCCGGTGCTCAGGCCGAGCCGGTCGCAGACCGCGACGAGCGCCTCGGTCGGAGTGTTCCCGGCGCCGGCGCCGAGGCCGCGCGTGCACCCGTCGACCTGCACGGCGCCGGCGCGGAAGGCGAACATCGTGTTCGCGACGGCCAGGGAGAGGTTCTGGTGGCCGTGGAAGCCGATCTGCGCCTCCCCGCCGATCTCGGCGATCATCGCCTCGACCCGGTCGGTCACCTCGTCGAGGATGAGCGCCCCCGCCGAGTCGGTGACGTACACGCACTGGCAGCCGGCGTCGACCATGGTGCGCGCCTGCCTGGCCAGGTCCTCCGGGCTGAGGCGGTGCGCGAGCATGAGGAAGCCGACCGTCTCCAGGCCCATCTCGCGCGCCAGCCCGAAGTGTTGTTCGGAGATGTCGGCCTCACTGCAGTGGGTGGCGATGCGGATCACCGAGACGCCCAGGTCGTGCACGGCCCGGATGTCGTCCTTGGTGCCGACTCCGGGCAGCATCAGCGCGGCGATCTTCGCCTGTCGCGCCTCGGCGACCGCCGCCTTGATGAGGACCCGCTCGTCGGTGCCCGACCTGCCGTACACGTAGGACGAGCCGCCGAGCCCGTCGCCGTGGGTCACCTCGATGACCGGCACACCGGCCGCGTCGAGTTCGCGCACGACGCCGCGGACCTGTTCCTCGGTGAACTGGTGCCGGACGGCGTGGCTGCCGTCCCGCAACGTCGAGTCGGTGACCCGGATGTCGAGACCGTCGCCGTACGCCATCACGCACGCTCCTTCGTCAGCAGGTGCTCCGCGAGGACGTCGCCGACGCGCGCGGCGGCGGCCGTCATGATGTCGAGGTTCCCGGCGTACGGCGGCAGGAAGTCGCCGGCGCCCTCCACCTCGAGGAAGATCGCCACCCGTCGGCGTGCTTCGCCCGACTCGCCTCTCCCGACCAACCCACCCCGACCGACCTCCCGGCCTGCCCCGACCGACCTCCCGTTGTGGTCCGCGTCGAACTGGGGGTCCGACAGCAGCCGGTAGCCCGGCACGTACCCCGCCACCTCGGCGGCGACCTCCTTCACCGACGCCGTGATCGCCGCCTCGTCGGCGTCGTCGGGGATCGAGCAGTAGACCGTGTCGCGCATCAGCACCGGCGGGTCCGCCGGGTTCAGGATGATGATCGCCTTGCCGCGCTTCGCGCCACCGAGTACCTCGATCGCCCGCGACGTGGTGCGGGTGAACTCGTCGATGTTCTGCCGGGTGCCCGGGCCGGCCGACAGGGAGGCGATCGACGCGACGATCTCGGCGTACGCCACCTCGGTGACCCGGGACACCGCGTGCACCATCGGGATCGTGGCCTGCCCGCCGCAGGTGACCATGTTGACGTTGGGCGCGTCCAGGTGCTCGCGCAGGTTGGCGGGCGGCACGACGTATGGGCCGCGCGCCGCCGGGGTCAGGTCGATCGCGCGGATGCCGGCGGCGGCGTACCTCGGGGCGTTCCGTACGTGCACGTAGGCGGAGGTGGCCTCGAAGACGAGGCTTGGCAGCTCCGACTGCGCGAGCAGCCAGTCGACGCCGTCGGCGGAGGTCGTCAGGCCCTCCTTGGCGGCTCTCGCCAGTCCCGCGCTGGCGGGGTCCACCCCGATCATCCAGCGCGGCTCGACCAGGTCCGAGCGGAGCAGCTTGTAGAGCAGGTCGGTGCCGATGTTGCCGGATCCGACGATCGCGGCCGAGATCTTCGTCATCTGCGTCTCCCTGTCAGCCGAAGGTCACCGTGACCGGGCCGAGCACGTCGAAGTCGGCCGTCACGACGTCGCCCGCCACCACGTCCACCGCTCGCGTGCAGGCACCGGGGAGCACCACGTGCCCTGGTTCCAGGGACACGCCCCGCTCGCCGAGGGTGTTGGCGAGCCAGCCGACCGCGGCGGCCGGGTTGCCGAGCACCGCCGACCCCGGTCCGCGGTCGACGAGCTCGCCGCCCTTGAGTAGCCGCCCCTCGACGCGTTCCAGGTCCACGTCGCCGACCGGCACCCGGCGCTCGGAAAGCACGACGCCGGCGCTGCTGGCGTTGTCGGCGACGGTGTCGGCGAGTGTGATCCGCCAGTCGGCGACCCGGCTGTCGACGATCTCGATCGCGGCGCGCAGGTGGTCGGTGGCCGCGAGAACGTCGTCGACCGTGACGCCCGGCCCGCGCAGTTCGTTCCGGAGGACGAACGCGATCTCGATCTCGGCCTTCGGGGCGAGGAGGTCCGCCGCCGTCACCTTGCCGCCGTCCTCGATGAACATCGACGCGAAGAGCACGCCGTAGTCCGGCTGGTCGACGCCGAGCATCCGCTGCATGGCGGCGGAGGTGAGCCCGACCTTGTGGCCGCGCACCGTCTCCCCCGCGGCGATCCGCCGCCGCGTGTTGATCAGCTGGATCTCGTACGCGTCGGCCGTATCCAGGCCGGGCCAGGTCTCGGTCGGCGGCGGGATCGCCACACGGTCCCGCTCGGCGGCGACCAGTGCCCGCGCCGCCTCGGCGAGCACCTCACCAGGTACGGTCATGTTCGTTTCCCTCCTGTCACGCGGCGACGATTCCAGCCGCCTTCCGGCCTGGACAGCCGATCGTCCTGCTCAGCGGACCACCGTTTGTCAGTGCAGGTGGATGCCGCTGACGCTGGACAGGACGGCGACCAGCACGAAGAGGAAGGCGAACAGCAGGACGGGGTGGGGGAGCTTGTCGCCGGCCCATTCAACGCCCCTGGCAGGAGGTGGACGCGTGGCTGCTCTCCCTGCTCGGCACCGACGGCCGCATGTCGATCGGCGATCTGGCGGCTCGCGAGCCGGGTGTTCCGCTTAGCGGACCGAATCCGCCCGTTCCTCGCCGCGCCGAACCGCCCGTGAGCCGACCGTCCTGCTCACCGGACCGGATCCGTTGGTGAGGCGCGCCGCCGTCCTTACCGTCACCGTCATGAGCACGCTTGCCGAGATCTCGATGCCAACGGACGACAGCCCGCCGATCGAGGTCGACATCCTGATCGTCGGCGCCGGCCCGGCCGGTCTGTACGGCGCGTACTACGCGGGCTTCCGCGGGCTGCGGGTGGCGGTCATGGACGTGCTTCCCCAGCCGGGCGGCCAGATCACCGCCATGTACCCGGAAAAGCCCATCTACGACATCGCGGGCCTGCCCTCGGTGCGCGGCCGTGACCTGGTCGACAACCTGCTGGCGCAGGCGGCGCCGTACGGACCGGAGTACCTGCTCGGTCACCAGGCCGTCGACCTGAGCTACGACGACGACCGGCCCGTCGTCCGCAGCGTCCAGGGCGCGACCGTACGCGCCGGGGCGGTCATCGTCACCGGCGGGATCGGGACGTTCACCCCGCGGCCGCTGCCCGCCGCGCGCTCGTTCGACGGGCGGGGGCTCGTCTATTTCGTGCGGCGGCTCGCCGACCACACCGACCAGGACGTCGTGATCGTGGGCGGCGGGGACAGCGCCTTCGACTGGGCCGACAGCCTGGCGCCCCTGGCCCGCTCGGTCACGATCGTCCACCGCCGCGACCGGTTCCGGGCGCACGCCGCGACCGTCGAACGCGTCCGGGAGGCGGGTGTCGAGATCCTCGTCAACAGCGCGGTGACGGCCGCGGCAGGCTCGGACGGCCTGGAGACCGTGCAGGTCACTCACCTGCCGGACGGGACGACGCGGGAGCTGAAGGCGCAGACCCTCATCGCCGCGCTGGGCTTCACCGCCGACCTCGGGCCGCTGCTCGGCTGGGGCCTCGAACTCCGATCGCGGCGGATCACGGTCGGCACCGACATGGCCACGAACCTGCCCCGCGTGTACGCCGCGGGCGACATCACCGACTATCCCGGCAAGGTCCGGCTGATCGCGGTCGGCTTCGGCGAGGTCGCCACGGCGGTCAACAACGCCGCCACCGTCATCGACCCGGAGGCCGAACTGTTCCCAGGGCACTCCACGGACGGCCCCGCAGAAAGGAAATGAGATGGCCTACGTCATCGGCGCGGCGTGCGTCGACGTCATGGACCGGTCGTGCATGGAGGAATGCCCGGTCGACTGTATCTACGAGGGAGCGCGCAAGCTCTACATCCACCCGGTCGAGTGCATCGACTGCGGCGCCTGTGCGGAGGTCTGCCCGGAACAGGCGATCTCCGCCGACCGGGCCGCCGATCCGGACCACCGGCTGGACAACCGGCGGTTCTTCGAGGAGCCGCTGCCCGGGCGTGAGGAGCCCGTCGGCTCGCCGGGAGGCTCGGCGAAGATCGGCCCGGTCGGTGCGGACACCGCGATGATCAAGGCGGGCTGACATGCGCATCGGAATCCGTCTGCCTCCCTGCCGCCCGGTGGACGAGGTGGCCGAGGCCGCGAGGCGGGCCGAGGAACTCGGCTTCGACGACGTCTGGGTGCCCGACTCCCAGACCCTGTGGCGCGACGCCTACGCCACGCTGGCCTGCGCGGCTCTGCGCACCGAGCGGGTCCGCCTCGGGACGGCGGTCACCAACGTGGTGACCCGGCATCCGAGCGTCGTCGCCGCCGCCGCGCGGACCATCGCCGAACTCGCTCCGGGCCGCTTCGTGCTGGGGGTCGGCGTCGGCAACAGCTCCGTCGAGCCCGTCGGCCTCCGCTCCTCCACCACCGCGGAGCTACGCGCGGGCGTGACCGGACTCCGCGACACGCTGCCGGGGATCCCCATCCACGTCGCGGCCAGCGGACCGCGCAACCTCGCGCTCGGCGGTGAGCTGGGCGACGGCGTGATCCTGCTCGCGGGGGCCTCGGCGGCCCGCGTCGAGGAGGCGCTGACCATCGTCGGCCGCCACGGCACGTCGCCCGAAGTGACGGTCTCCGCCTTCTGCCACGTCACCGACGACCTCGAACGTGACGCGCCCGCGCTGAAACCGGTGTGCGCGGCGATGGCCCAAAAAGGCGGCGGCGCCGCCCTCGCCGCCGCCGGCATCGAGGTGCGCGTCCCACGGCAGGTGCCCGAGGTCCGCCCCGACCTGCTGCACGCGGAGAACTGGGAGCACGCCGTCGAGGTCTGCTCCGCATGGGTGAGCGACGCCGACGCCGTTCGGTTCGCCGAGGAGTTCTGCCTGTACAGCTCCGTGGAACGGATCGCCGACCGGATGGCCGGCCTGAAACGACTCGGAGTCACCGGCGTTCTGCTCCAGCACGTCGGCTCCTACACCCTCCCCCACGAAGTGATGGAATCGCTCGGAAAGGTGCTCGCGTGATCCGTGTCCTGGAGATAGGCGACTACGCCGCGCCGGACGCCGGGCGCATGCTCGTCGGCCTCGGCGCGGACGTCACGATCGTCGAACCGCCCGATGGCGTCGCGGCCCGCCGCACGGACCCCGTCGGGTTCGCGCACCGGGCGGCCGGGAAGTCCTCCGTCCGGGCGGAGGACGCCATCGAGCTCGCGCCCGGGTGCGATGTGGTCCTCGACGGAACGTGGGGCGGTCCTCTTTCTCAGGTCGCAGGCGACCTGGTGGCGGCAGCCGGGCGCGGGGTCGTCCACGTCGTGCTGACGCCGTACGGAGACGCCGGCCCGGCCGCCGACTGGGCGGCGACCGACCTCACCGTCGCCGCTGCGGGCGGCATGCTCGCACTGATCGGCCGGCCCGACCGCCCGCCGCTGCGCCCGTACGGCGAGCAGGCGGACCAGCTCGCCGGGCTGAACGCCGCGATCGCGACCCTGATCGCCGCACGCGCGGGCGGCGGGCAGCGTGTGATCGTCTCCGGGCAGGCCTCGGTCGCCGCCAGCCTGGAGTTCGGTGCGATCACCTACATCCACACCGGCCGGGTTCCGGAGCGTACGGGCAGCACGCACCCGATGGCGCCGCACACGCTGTTCGCCACGGCGGACGGCCTCATCGCCGGTGGCCTGGGCGGCAGCCCACGGATGTGGGACGCCACACTCGCCTGGCTCACCGAGAACGGCACGGCGGGCGACCTGGTCGACGAGCGGTGGCAGGACCCGGTGTACCGGGTCCGGCACCGCGAGGAAATCTTCGACCGGCTCGCCGACATCGTCGGCGAGATGAAGCGTGACCAGCTCTTCCACGAAGGACAGGCACGGCGGCTCCCCTGGGCCGCGGTGCTGCGCCCGGAGGAGCTGACGGGCAACGCCCAGCTGGTCGAGCGCGGATTCTTCGTCGACGTCACGACACCTGTGGGCCCGGCGCGCGACGTGGGCTTCGCGGCCCGCGTCGGCGGAGCGGCCCCGCCGACCCGGCTACAGGTCCCCGAACCCGGCGAGCAGGCCGCCCGGGCGGCCGCCGAACGGGCACAGGACGCCGCGTCGGCCGAACCCACCACCTCGGCGACCGCCGAACCGCGGGTGCGGGACGCCGCGCCGGTCCTGCCGCGGCGCGGCGCCCTGGAAGGGATCCGGGTCCTCGACCTCACCTGGGTGCTCGCCGGGCCGTACGCGACCAAGACCCTCGCCGACCACGGCGCGGAGGTCATTAAGATCGAATCGCGGCACCGGCCCGACCCGACCCGCTTCTCCCCCGGGTTTCACCTCTCCCGGTCCGACGAGACCGACCCCGACACGAGCGGCTACTTCAACAACGTCAACCGAAACAAGAAGAGCGTCACCGTCAACCTGCGTACGCAGGAGGGCCGTGACCTCGCGCTCCGGCTCGCCGCGCACTGCGACGTCGTCGTGGAGAACTTCGCGGCGGGCGTGCTCGACCGGCTCGGGCTCGGCTACGACCGGCTGCGCCAGGTCCGCGAGGACATCATCGTCGTGAGCATGTCGGGCATGGGCCACACCGGCCCATGGCGCGACTACGTCTCCTACGCCGACGCCGTCTCGGCGCTGTCCGGCTGGACGGCGCTCACGGGAGAGCCGGGCGAGCAGCCGGTCGGCGTCGTGTACGGCCTGGCCGACATCATCGCCGGCCATCATGCCGCACTGGCCGCACTGGCCGCACTGGCCGTACGCGACCGCACCGGCTCGGGGCAGCACGTCGACATGGCCCAGTTGGAGACGGCGGCCGCTCACCTGGGTGACGCGATCCTGCGCGCGGACCGCGGCGAGACCGTCGAGCCGCTCGGCAACCGGCATCCGCGGATGGCACCGCACGGGGTGTTCCCCTGCCTCGGCGACGGCACCTGGGTGACCATCGCGGTCCGGACGGACGAGGAGTTCGCCCGTCTGGCAGCCGTCGCCGGCCTACCCGACGACCCGGGCTGGGCGACCCTGGCCGGACGCCAGGCGGACGAGTCCGCGTTGGAGAAGCACGTCGCCGCCTGGACGCGGTCCCGGTCCGCCGAGGCGATCGCGGAGATCCTGCAGGGCAACGGCGTCCCCGCCTACCCCCTGCGCGACGGCCGTACGCTCGTCGAGCACGACGCCGCGCTGCGCGCATGGGAGTTCTACGTACCGCTCCGCCACCCGGCGGCGGGCACCTTCCTGCACGAGGGGCTGCCGGCGCGGCTCACCCGCACGCCGGGCAGCGTGCACACGCCAGCGCCGCGCCTGGGCGAGCATACGGCCGAACTGCTCGCCGGCCTGCTCGGCTTGGACGAGACCGAGCAGGCGGTGCTGCGCGGGGGCGGCGTCCTGGAGTGATGCCGCCGGCAGGTGCGCCAGGACGCGGTCCTGTCAAAACAGCCCGCGTCCACCTTCCACAGCCCTCCACGCTGTGCCTCAGGCATCGCGCGACCGGCACACCCGCGTTCAGGAGCAGCGTCGCAACGGCGCGGCGAACGGGGGGAACCGTTGTGGCCGGCACCCGCGTGATGGGGACATCGGCAATATTCGGATCATGTCCAGACATGTCACTTCTTGTTACGCGACAGCCACGGAACCGTTAGTCTTCCTCCTCGTGATCATGAGACTCACCATCCAGAGCCGGTGCAGATATCGGTGAGGCCCGCGACACAGCATCCTCGGATACGGCGGTGCTTCGGCCCGCGTCAGGAGCCGGTCTCGGCGGCCTTAGGTTTCCTCTGTCTTGCGAGCCGATGAGGATTTGATCGATGTCAGCGGCCCTTTCAGCTCGTCACCGCGCGGAACTCCAGCCGATGGATCGGGCGGTGCTCATCCTGCTGGTCACGCTGGTCGTTACCGGTGGCGGGTGTTTTGCGGCGACCGCAGCCACCCAGCCGGCGTATCGGACTGTCGTGGTCATGTTCACCGGAGTGGCGGCGGCCGTGGTCTGTGCCGCGGTCGCGGTCGCGGCCTATTTCCTCCATGACGCACGCGCGCTGCGCAAGCGCATCGAGGTGATGGAGTCCGACATCGCACGTCTGGCCGATGATGTCCTGCCGGCGATGGTGAAGCGTCTGCGCGAGGGCGCGTCGGCGGACACCGTTCTGGCGGAGATCGCCCTCCCGGCGGACGAGGCGCAGCGGCGCGTGCTTCGCACCGCGGCCCGGGAGGTCGGCCGGGGTGAACGTATGCGGGACGCCGCGATGGCGGCCTGTGCGAACGCCGCGGCCCGGGTTCAGGCCCTGGCGACCAGCATGCTCGCCGACCTGCGCGAGATGGAGCACCGTCACGGCGAAGAGGTCCTCGGTGACCTTTTGCGGCTGGACCACAGCACCGCCCAGGCGGGCCGGCTGGCCGACAGCATCGCCGTGCTGACCGGGGCACGTTCGGGGCGGCGCTGGACCAAGCCGATCGTGATGGAAAGCGTTCTGCGTGGTGCGGTCGGCCGTATCAGCGCGTACCAGCGGGTGCGCGTGCACTCGACCAGCACCGTCGCGGTCGCCGGGTACGCCGCCGAAGGTGTGATGCACGCGCTTGCCGAGTTGATGGACAACGCCACCATTTTCTCGCCTCCCTCCGACCTGGTGTACGTGTACGTCGAGGAAGTACACGCGGGCGTCATCGTCACGATCGAGGACGCCGGCCTGGCGATGACTCCCGCCGCACTCGAACGAGCGAGGCGGGCGGTCTCCTCCGAGCCTCTCGACCTGACGACGCTCTCGGGAACACGGCTGGGGCTCGCGGTGGTGGGCTGCCTGGCGCGCAAGCACGGCCTGACCGTGTCTTTCCGACCCTCCTCACGCGGCGGCACCGGAGCCGTGGTCCTGCTCCCGCAGCAGCTCATCACACAGGTGTCAGGTGATGTCGCCGTTACGCGTCCGGCCGCCGCGACGCGCGTCGGCGGGCCTGTACGTACGGGCGGCGCCACCGCCTCCCGCCCAGCGCGAGAGGTGGCGCCCATGGAGGCGGAGACCTCGGAGCAGGACCTCCGGTCCGGGGCGAACGGTTCCTCTCGGCTGCCCCAACGCCGACGGGGGCAGACCTACTCCTCGTCCGCCTCCGCGAAGCCGGCCGCGTCGAGGCCCGTTACCGCGAAGCGAACCGCCGATGCGGGAGCGCGATTCCGTGCCTTCCGGCAGGCGGCCCGCGGTCAGGCAGCCGCGTCCTCCCCGGACGGCACCGACGACGGCAATGACCGCTGACGGTCCGGGCCTGGCCACACAACAGATTGGAGGCGGGGCGGGGACCTTCCAGTCCGAAATCATCGGATTCTCGCCCATATCCCTATGAAAACCGCAGATCGCGCGCTCGACTGGTTGCTGGAGAATCTACTCGCGCGGACGCCGGGGACACGCCATGCCCTGGTTCTGTCGAGTGACGGGCTGAAGCTGTGCCACACGTCCGGACTGACCGTGGACCAGGCCGACCAACTGGCCGCCATCGCATCGGGCATCCAGAGCCTCGCCCATGGCGCGTCAGCCGAGTTCGGTGATGGCAACGGCGGGGTGCGGCAGTCGATGACCGAATTCCACGGCGGCCTGCTGTTCATCGTGGAGGCCGGAGAAGGAGCCCACCTCGCCGTCATCGCGAGCGACGATGCCGACGTCGGTCTCATCGGTCACAACATGGACGAGTTGGTCGAGCAGCTCGGCGAGCAGCTGGTCGCCGCACCCCGCGAAGGCCGACCGGGCAGCCGGTCATAATGAGCCCGCGGTTCGACGGCGAGGAGCCGGACCGGCTGTACACGGTGACCGGCGGACGCAGCCACGCGGACGAGAACCGGCTCGACATCGTCACGCTGATCGTCAGCGAGTCCGGTCCCGAGCCGGGCATGCAGTCCGAGCACGCCAAGATCCTGGCGATGTGCACCGGTCCGCTGTCGGTCGTGGAGATCTCCGCCGAGCTCGGGCTGCCGGTCACCATCGTGAAGATCCTCCTTGCCGATCTGCTCGACACCGGCCACGTCACCGCTCGCACTCCCGTGCCGACCTCCCGCTGGTCGCAGCTACCCGACGTCGAACTCCTGAAGCAGGTACTCATTGGACTCCAGAACCTCTGATCAGGCCCTCCTCACGCCGTTGCGGAAGACCGCCACCACCGGCCTGAAGATCGTGATCGTCGGCGGGTTCGGCGTGGGCAAGACGACCATGGTCCACTCGGTCAGCGAGATTCGCCCGCTGAGCACCGAGGAGACGATGACGCGAGCCGGCGTCGGAGTCGACGACGCCTCTGACGTGCGGGACAAGACGACGACCACGGTCGCGTTCGACTTCGGGCGGATCAGCCTTAATGACCAGATGGTCCTCTACCTGTTCGGTGCGCCCGGGCAGGAGCGGTTCTGGTTCTTGTGGGACCGGCTGTTTCTGGGGGCCTTGGGAGCGGTCGTCCTCATCGACACCCGCCGCCTGGAGGACTCCTGGTACGCCATCGACCGTCTCGAGCATCAGAAGACGCCCTTCATCGTCGCGTGCAACGACTTCGGCGGACCGGTCTACACGCTGGACCAGGTACGGAACGCACTCGACCTGTCCGCCCACGTCCCGCTCATCAAATGTGACGCACGCCGCCGTGACTCCAGCAAGACCGTGCTGCTCGAACTGGTCAACCACCTTCACGCGCTGTCCGCCACCGCGGAGAACACGCGATAGGACCGATCCGGACCTCTGCCCGGCGTTGGTCACCCCGCCGAAACGAGCGGGCGAGGCCCACAAGACGATACGGAGAAACCTCATGACTGACTCACCGCAGGTGGCAGGTTCCGCACCGCCGGGTTACCCCGACCACGCCGACGCCGTCCCCCTGTACGGGCCGCGCTATCAGACCCGGCCGGTCGAGCTGTACCGGGAGATGAGGAGACAGCACGGTCCGGTCGTCCCGGTCATGCTCCAGGGCGATATTCCCGCCTGGCTCGTCATCGGTTACCGGCAGCTCCACCAGGTGCTGAACGATCCGAAGCTGTTCAGCCGTGACTGCCGCCGCTGGAACGTATGGGACCGGGTCCCGCCCGACTGGCCGTTGATGGCCTTCATCGCCTATCAGCCGTCGGTGCTGTTCACCGACGGGGCCGAACACGAGCGGCACGCCGCGGCGATCAGAAGCGCGCTTTCCGGCGTCGACCAGTTCGAGCTGCGGTTCCAGTGCGAGCGGATCGCCGACGGCTTGATCGACTCGTTCGCCGGCAGCGGCAAGGCCGACCTGATGAACCAGTTCGCCAGCCCCCTGCCGGTGCTCGTCGCAGCTTGGATGTTCGGCCTGCCGGAGGAGGAGGCCCCGGAGCTGGCACGCGACGTGGTCGAGGCGATGAACGGCTCCGCCGAGGCGTACCAGCGGTTCGCCGCCACGATGAATCAGCTCTTGCAGACCAAGCGTGAGAGCCCTGGCCCCGACATCCCTTCACGCATGCTGGCCCACGCCTCGAACCTGACCACCGAGGAGCTCACCCACGACCTCATCATCACCTTGACCGCGGGCCAGGACGCCATGGCCAACTGGATCGGCAACACCCTGCGGCTGATGCTCACCGACAACCGGTTCGCGCTGACGCTGGCGGGCGGACGCCGCAGCGTCGGGCAGGCGCTGAACGAGGTGCTGTGGGAGGACACCCCCGGGCAGAACAGCCTCGGGCGATGGGCGACCCGCGACACCCAGCTCGGCGGGCGGCACATCCGCACGGGCGACGGGATCGTCCTCGGCCTCGCGGGAGCCAACGCCGATCCGGAGATACGGCTGGACCCGCACACCGGCCCCGGAGGAAACCACGCCCACATGGCATTCGCCCACGGTGAGCACCGGTGCCCGCATCCGGCCCCGGAACTCGCCGAGGTCATGGCCCAAACGGCCGTCGAGGTTCTTTTGGACCGGCTCCCGGACACGGTACTCGCGGTCGAGCCCGAGGACCTCGTCTGGCGGCCGTCCATGCAGATGCGCGGCCTGACGGCTCTCCCCGTCACCTTCACCCCCGCCTACGTCGCCGGACGCTGAACCGGCGCTCGATCAAGAACGGAAGCAGGCATGCCACACCTCATCACGCGTCCGCGCTCATACCTGCGGAAGACCGCACACCGGCTGCAGAGCGTGTTCGGCTGTGCCCTTCTCGCGGGTACGGCGATCCTCTCCTCCGCGACCGGCGCACGCGCCACCGAACCTCACGTGGTCGAGTACGGTCCGCTGCCAACGGGGCCGCTCTCGGGCGCCTGTGAGGTGGAGTTCGACCTCAAGGGACGGCTCTGGGTCGAGCAGTACCTTGCCGGCCAGTTCGCCCGGATGGACCCCGCGACCGGCCGGTTCACCGAGTTCAACACGCCGATGCCGCTGTCGGTACCGGGCGGGGAGGAAGTCGGTCAGGACGGGGCGATCTGGTCCACCGAGGTCACAGGCAACAGTCTGCTCCGTATCGACCCCGACTCCGGCGCCATGCGAGAACTCCGCCTCCCCTGGGCGAACGCCCTCAGTGTGAAAGCGCTCGAACTCCCGTTGCACGTGGGCCTGGGCCTGGCGAACGACATCAGCAAGGGCCCCGACAACGCGATGTGGTTCACCCTCGGCGGGCTGAACTCGGTAGGCCGCATCGACATGGCGACCCACACGATGACCAAGTATCAGCTGCCCACGGTCCTCGGCGCCGAGCAGGCACTGTTCGGTATCATCAAGCCGGGCCCGGGCCGCACCATGGTCACCGACATGCCGCTGGAGAACAAGGTCTACTCCATCAACGTCGACACCAAGAAGATCACCTCCTACACGATGCCGACGCCCCTGTCATTCCCCCTCGGCGTCACCACCGGCCCCGACGGCGCCATCTGGGTCACCGAAGAACTGGCGATGAAGCTCGCCCGCATCGACCCCGCCACCGGCAAAATCACCGAATATCCGCTCCTCGGAACGGACGGTCTGCTCAGCGGGCTGCTCAACGGCATCAGCATCGGCAACCCCCTCCCGATCCCCGGCCCGATCGTCACCGGCAGCGACGGCAAGCTGTACTTCCCCCTGAACTTCGCCGGCAGCCTCGGACTGGGCAACCGCATGGCCGGCTTCGATCCGGCAACACACAAGATCGCGACCTACCCGACCCCGTCGTCGCTGTCGAGCCCCTGCGACATCAACAACCAACAACAGGGGTCGATCTGGTTCGCCGAACTCACCGCCAACAAAGTCGGCCAGCTGATCATCTCCTAGCGCCGGCCCGTACAGAGCAACCGTCGCGATCGCTTCGGCAGCCTGTCCGTGCGACAGCTCGGGTCGTATGGGATCCCCGGCGACCACGGCTGTCGCACGGGCCGGTGTCCAGCGCCGTACCTGCGCACATGCCCCGCTCGGCCACGAACTGCTGGAGAGAAGGGCCCGGGACGTACTCAGCCGAATCACCTGCAGAACATGGCAAACCCGAGCTGTCGCGAGGAGGTCGAGCCGGAATCACCGCCTACCGTGCGGATCGACGGGTCAGGCCGGCGACAGTGCACCGGCGGCGACCAGGGCGAAGACTTTGATCACTTCGACAGCGACGTAGCCGAGATGGAGCCGGGACGGCGCGACCTCGCCGCCCGTGATGACGACCGCCGCACGTCGATCCAGCGCGGGACGCAGCACGGTCATCTGGACGATCAGGCAGGCCGCGGCGATGACGGCGGGAACCCACCCGCGGACGTTGACATGTCCCGTGGCCAGCGCGGCCAGAAGGAGAACGGCCAGGGCTGACTCGGCGATGTTCAACGCCTTGAACACCAACCGTCCGATCCCCAGGCCGAGGGGCACGGTGATGCCCGGTGCCCGGAACTTCAGTGGTGTTTCGAGGAAGGAGATCGCGATCACCATCCCGAACCACGTGAAGGCGAGGGCCGCGGCGAGACCGCTCATCTCAGGACCCCTCCGGTTCCGGCTGGGCGCCGGCGCGAGCGGCGGAATCATCGTCGAAGGTGATCAAACACACGCCCGGCCGTACGAAGGGCTGCAACGTGGAAGCGGGCCTGGAGGGGTCGAGACGAGCCAGTAGCTCGGTGAGCAGGCCCTGATGGGCGGCGCACACCACGTCGGGATGGGCGCGGGCGATGTCGCGGAACGGGCAGTCGTGCAACAGCACCCGGCCGTCAGAGGCCGGTTCCGGGTCAAAGCCCATCTCAGTGAACATCCCGGTGACCCGGCGCCGTGCCTCGGCGGACGATGAGGCAGGCGATGGGGTGGTCTCCGGCAAAGAGCCGAGCCGCCGGGCGGCCCAGTCCGCTCCCGCCCGCTCCGCGCGCCGTCTGCGGCGCGCCGGCGTGGTGTCGAAGTGGGCGGCCAGCACGTCGGCGAGTTCCTGGTAGGCCCCACCCGGCGCCCCACCGTTTCTGAAGGCGGGCGCGTAGAGGGTCCGTGGCCGTCCACGGCCGTGCGGCCGCTCCCCGGTGGCGATGACCAGTCCGGCCTCGATCAGTACGTCGAGGTGGAACCGGATCGTGGTCACGTGCTGGCCGGTCGCGGTCGCCAGCGCGCGGGCGTCCAACGGATGCGGGGACGCTCGCAGATGCTCCAGCACCGCGACTCTCGCCGGTAGTGCGAGCGCACCGTGGGCGCGTGCGCGTTCCTGGACGCTCATGCGGACTCCTTGACCGCGGCGACCATAGGCGTGTCGGTGCCGAGACGGCCCAGCTTGGACGCCCCGCCCGGCGAACCGAGCGGCTCGGTACGGCCAGGCAGAACCTCGGTGAAGAACGCGGCGTTGTCCTCCGTGAACGCCGACCACTGCCGCGGCACGTCGTCTTCGTAGTAGATGGCCTCGACCGGGCACACCGGCTCGCAAGCCCCGCAGTCCACGCACTCATCGGGATGGATGTAGAGCGCGCGGGCTCCCTCATAGATGCAGTCGACCGGGCACTCCTCCACACACGCCCGGTCCAGCACATCCACACAAGGCTCCGCGATCACGTAGGTCACCGGACTCCCCCTTCCCTTCAGAGCCTCTTTTTAAAGGACTATAGTCCTCTAAAATCACTCGCGGACGCGGGGGTGGGGACACCCGAGGGCTGGACCTGCCGGGCCGCCGGCGGCTGAACGGCGTGGGGCCGCCCGCCTTCAGGTTCGATCCGTCCGCGAGACTCCTGAGGTGGGGCGAGTTCTGAGATGGGCTCGGCACAGATCGGGCTCCACGAAGGGGTCGAGCCGGTCCACGCTGACCCCGGACCCCCAAGCGTCCATGGCCCCCTGCATCAGTCCGAGGTGGATCGGACAGGTTATCTGCGGCCGGCTCATCGCGAGCTCCAGGAACGGGCAGCTGCGCAGGCCGATCGACGGCAGCCCGCCGGCGTCGCCGCCCTCCTCCACCTCCGGCCCGAAGCCGAGGTCCTCCAGCAGCGTGACCAGGCGCTTCACCGGCTCCTCGGTCGCGCCCGCGGGGTCATGGTGGCTCCGGCCCCAGGCACGGCCCGCCTCGACCGCGCGACCGCTCGGGTCGGGATCCTCACCGAGAGACTGCGTCAGGATTTCGGCGAGGACCCGGTAGCGCCTGGGGGTGTTCGGGTCCATCCGGCGGACCGCGCGGAACAACTGCGGCGGTCGCCCCGGCGAGCGGTGCTCTGGCGTCACTCGTTCGACCTGGCCGTTCTCGGTGAGCACGTCGAGGTGGAAGCGGACCGTGTTCGGGTGGACCCCCACGCGGTCGGCGATCTCGACGATCGACTGGGGCGAGGACGCCTCTCGCAGAACCGCGAGCACGTCCTCGCGCCGTCCCGGCCTGCCTCGCGAGCCCCGCCCGTGGAGCCGGGAGGTCACGCTTCCCCCGGCGGCACACACGGCCGACCGATCCCGTACGTCATGACGGAGAGTTTATACAATAGGCTCTTGTAAAAATACCGTCGAGGGAGGAGAACCCGTGGCCGAGCGCACCGCCGACACCCACCGGTCCCAGCAAGAGGAGCCCGAGCAGGAGCTGGACGTTCGCCCGCTCCGCAAGCCGGACAAGCATCCGACGATCTTCGCCGCGTACGCCGAACTCCCGGTCGGCGGGTCGTTCGTGCTGGTCAACGACCACGACCCCAAGCATCTGCGCGAGGAGTTCGAGACCGATCACGCCGGCGGCTTCGGGTGGGAATACCTCAACCGCGAGCCTCGGGACTGGCGGATCCGGATCACGAAACTCGTCGGCACCCCACTCCCCCGGATCCTCACCGACACCACCGATCCCGCCTCGCACAGCGGTGAGGCCGACGTCACCGGTGCGGTCTGGAAGCTCCAGGTACGCGACCGCGACCTCGACTCCAACATCATCGCCCTGCCCGCCGGCGGCACGATCGAGGCTCACACGGGCCCCGACCTCGACGTCCTGATCCACGTACTTGCCGGCAGTGGCCGGCTGGCGACCGAACGCGGAGATCTCGAGCTCACCGCCGGCGCGTTGGTGTGGCTGCCGCGCCGGTCACGGCGCCAGTTCACCGCGGGTCCGGAGGGTCTGCGCTACCTCACCGTGCATCAGCGGCGGCAGTCACTGCTGCTCGACACCAGCCGGATCGGAGCGGGGCGATGACCACCGGCGACCACCGCCCGGCCGGTCGCCCTGGCCGCCCAGTCGTGCCCTGACAACTTTTCCTGCAGTGCACGGCCCAGCCGCCCGATCAGTAGCCCCAGGCCCGGCTCCTGCGTCTCAGCCATCCTCACCTCATTCAGTCACGACCGTTGACTGTCACTGACCATGACTACCTTGAGAGCCAGTCGACCCCGCACCCGGGCGGGGAAGAGCAAGCGAAGGACGACCGCCATGAGCGACGCCGGCTTTGCCTACACCCTCACCCGCACCCTCGACGCCCCGGCCGACAAGGTCTGGGCCGCCTGGACCACGCCCGAGATCTACGGCCGGTGGGCCAACGCCGAAGAGGTCGCCATGGACGTACGCACCGGCGGCACCTGGTCGGCGGTCATGATCATCCCTGGCGGGGACCGTATCCCGCTGTCCGGCACCTACGCCGAGGTCATCGACCACAAGCGCCTGGTGCTCGGGATGGACGCCCCGGGCCAGGCCGAGCCCGTCCTCATGACCGTCGAAGTCACCGCCGACGGCGACCGCACGCAGATCGCCCTGTCGCAGACCTTCGACTCCGCACAGAACCGCGACCAAGCCGAACAGGGCAGCAACTTCCTCCTCGACGGCCTCACCGCCCACCTCGCCTCGGCCTGAGCCGAGGGCGCACCTGCGGCAGCCGCAGGGAGAGGCGCCCGGGGTTTCGTGTCGGGCACACCGAGCAGGACCTCGATAAAGGCCACGAACCAAGGGAAACGGACCCGGCGGAGGTCACGGCCGGCGGGATCATCGCGGTCGGCCGTCTTCCCCGATCTCCCGACCGGGTCCGCGTCTTGAAAGGATCGGAAATGGCTGAGCAGTTCTCCGTCGGAGACCACGTGAGATGGAACTCCGAAGCCGGGTACGTGGAAGGCGTCATCATCAAGAAGCACACCCACGACGTCGGATACAAAGGCTACGTACACCACGCCAGTGAGAGCGACCCGCAATACGAGATCAAGAGCGACAAAACCGATCACATCGCCATGCACAAAGGACGCGCGCTGACGAAGCTCTAGAGCCCTACCCGTGTCAGGTGCCGGTATGAGCATCATCGAGGATGTCCGCGAAGCGGTCATCGCCATCCCGGCCGGTTCCGTCGCCTCCTACGGTGATATCGGCGAGCGGATCGGCGCGGGCCCACGGCAGGTGGGACGGGCGATGAGCCTGCTCGGCGACGGCGTGCCGTGGTGGCGTGTCGTCCACGCCGACGGAACACCCGCCTCATGCCACGGCGGAAAGGCGCCGGCGCTGCTCAACGCCGAGGGAACACCGATGCTCGGCGGACGAGTGGACATGAAACGCGCACGGCGGTCCTCCAAGCGGTGACCGCGGGGCGGCGACTCGGCTAGGTGCGACGTTGGGCGGGAACGGCGTAACCCGGAACCGACGGCCAGCGTACGGTCAGCACGACCGATTCCTCTTCGGCGTACCAGGAGTGATCGACACCCTGGCCCCACACCACGTAGTCGCCCTGGTCGGCGAGGAGAACGCTGCGCCCCGGCACCTCCACCCGGAACCGGCCGCTGATCAGTACGAGCAGCGCGGTGCGCTTCTCTTCGGTGACCCACTCCGCACGTCGATCTCCGCGCGGATGTACGCCCCATTTGATCTCGACGTCATCGCTGTGCCGGACATCGCCCACCGGCTTGAAGTGTCCGAGCAGCCAGCCGCGATCACCTGCGGCGTCCACGGTGGCGTTTCCCACGTATACGTTCTCACTCACGGGCCGCGACGTTATCGCCTCAAGCGGCGCGGACGGCTATCAGAGATCCGGAATAACGTTCCGCTTGGCAGCGGCGACTAACGCGGTAGGCGCAATCCGGCGATGAGGAGCTCGACCAGGCGACGCGCGTCGTAGCGCGGATCGCTGTCCGCGCCGATGCAGAGGTTCCCGACGCCGCGCATGAGTTCGTACGCGTCGATGTCGGGCCGGATCTCGCCGGCGGCGGCCGCGGCTTCGAGCAGCCGCGCACACACGGGCATGAGCCGGTCGAGGAAGTAGGTGTGCAGCGCCTCGAACCCGGCCTCGTCGGACCGCAGCACGGCGGCGAGCCCGTGCTTGGTGACCAGGAAGTCGACGAAGAGGTTGACCCACCGCCCCAGCGCGTCATGGGGAGTCGCACTGCTCGCCAGCAGGGCCGGACCCGCCTCGGCGCACGACTCGACCTGGTGCCGGTAGACGGCGATGATGAGGTCCGCTCGCGTCGGGAAGTGGCGGTAGATCGTGGCCACCCCGACTCCCGCCCTGGCCGCGATGTCGCGTACCGGCGCCTCGACACCCGAGGTCACGAAGACCGCCGCGGCCGCATCGAGCAGCGTCCTCTCGTTGCGCCGGGCATCGGCCCGCTTGCGCGGGGCCGCACGCCCCGCGTCCCCGTCACGGTCGTTCACCGCGCCGCTCCCTCCATCGCCGAGCTTGCCAAAACGGAACAAGGATCCGTATTGTTATCGGAACAGGGTTCCGTTTGCCCATGATGCCAGAGCGACGGCCCGACGACCAAGACAGCCAGAACAACCACCGAGCAAACCACCGTTCACCAGCAGTGAAGGAAACACGGTCATGCAGTACCGCACCTTGGGCCGCACCGGCGTACAGGTCAGCTCTCTCGCGCTCGGCGCGATGAACTTCGGCAGGATCGGACGCACCACCCAGGACGAGGCCACCGCCATCGTCGACGCGGCCCTCGACGCCGGGATCAACCTCATCGACACCGCCGACATGTACGGCGACGGTGAGTCGGAGGAGATGGTCGGCAAGGCCATCGCCGGGCGCCGCGACGACATCGTGCTGGCCACCAAGGCCGGCATGCCGATCGGTGACGAGCGAAACCATCGGGGCGGTTCGCGCCGATGGCTGGTCACCGCGTTGGACGACAGCCTGCGCCGCCTCGGCGTCGACCACGTCGATCTCTACCAGATCCACCGGTGGGACCCGGCGACCAGCGACGAGGAGACGCTGTCGGCCCTGACCGACCTGCAGCGCGCGGGGAAGATCCGCTACTTCGGCTCCTCGACCTTCCCCGCGTACCGGATCGTGCAGGCCGAATGGGCCGCGCGGGAGAACCACCTGAGCCGCTACGTCACCGAGCAGCCCAGCTACTCGATCCTGCAGCGCGGGATCGAGTCCGACGTACTGCCCGTGACCGAGCAGTACGGGCTCGGCGTGCTGGTGTGGAGCCCGTTGGCCTCGGGCTGGCTGTCGGGCGCGATCCGCGAGGGCCGGGAGGTCACCACCCACCGGTCGGCGTTCATGCCGGAGCGCTTCGACCTGTCCGTCCCGTCCAACCGCGCCCGGCTCGACGCCGTCGAGCGGCTGGCGAAGGTCGCCGACGAGGCCGGGCTGACGATGATCCAGCTCGCGCTCGGTTTCGTGACCGCGCATCCCGCGGTGACCAGCGCGATCATCGGTCCCCGGACGCTGGACCACGTGCACTCGCAGCTCGCCGCCGCGGACACCGTGCTTCCCGCCGACGTCCTGGATGCCATCGACGCGATCGTCGCGCCCGGCGTCGACCTGGCCGCACACGAGAAGTTCGACACTCCGCCCGCCCTGCTCGACCCGGCGCTGCGCCGCCGCTGATCGCTCCTCCGAGAACGGCGAGGCCCTCCGGGTCCGGAGGGCCTCGCCGTCCGTCCGGAGGTCAGGGCGTCAGGGCCCCGATGGCGTCGTACACGCCCTCGACGACCGATCCGAACTGCGGGCCCATCACGTACAGCCCACTGGTGCCCAGGGGCTCCTTGAAGGAGATGACCGAGATCTGGGTGCCGGTCCCGGTCGACGAGTCGTAGTCGTACAGCATCGGCCCGCCGCTCGCCCCCTCCGTCAGCGTGCACCACAGACCGTGGTCCTGCAGGCCGGGAACGCCGCCCGCACCCGTGCTGCCGGTGCCGGCCACGTCGCCGAAGCTGGAGCCGGCGCACACCGCCGGGGAACGGCCGCCGTAGTACTGACCGAACTGGGGGTTCGGCCCCTGCGGGTAGCCGAACGCGGTGATGTTCTGGTTCGCCGGCGCGTTGAACGCCACGTGCTGGGATCCGACGACGTCGGCGAGCCTGCTGCCCGGGTGCTGCGGATCGGCGACGGTCATGGCCGCGACGTCATAGCCGAACGCGTTGAGATCCAGGCTCTCGGTGTCCCGCCCGGCCTGACCGCGCGCCCAGTCGTCCCAGTACGGGGTGGTGTAGACGTGGCCGGCCACCCAGACGCCGTACGGCGCCGCCTGCGACAGCGACGTGTCGGTACCGGTGGCGCCGTGGTCCGTGATGCCGACGTAGCCCGGGATGAAGATCCACTTGGACATCTGGACGCTCGTGTACGAGGGATCGCCGGTCTTGGAGAGGACGTGCGACGCCTCGGTGCAGTGGCCGGCGGACATGATCGTGCTCCGGTTAGCGCTGTCCACCGAATCGGCCGAGCAGACGCCGGTCCAGCTGTCGGTGGTGGTTCCGCCGCTCACCGTACGGGTGAAGGCGGTGACATCGACCCAGGGGTCGTCCGGGTCGGCCGGCTGGGGCAGCTTTTGGCCCAGATAATTGTAGTCGCCGGGCTTGTCGTTGGAATCGCTCTGGGTGGGCGCCGTGCCGGTCTCCACATAGAAGAGCTTGCCGGCGGTCTTGGCGATCGCGCCCGTACCGGTGTAGAGCTTTCCGGCGTCCCCGGCGTCGGGCACGTTCTCCCGCTTGTTCGGCACCTTTCCCGCGTAGTCGGTGTGCTCCTTCGTGTCGTTGTTGGCCGTGTACGCGGCGGCGCCGAAGGGCCGCTGGAGTTTCGCGGCGCTGTCGAGATTCGGGCCCAGCCAGAATCGCAGCGTCGCCAACTGGTCGTCGGTGGTGGTCGCCGCGCCGTCCAGCGCCCGGTAGACGGAATTGTCGTCGGCGTGTGCGGGTGGCGTGGCGAGGGTGAGTGTCGTCAGGCCGGTGGTCATGAGCAGGGCGGCGATCCGAGGGATCCTTCTCATTCTGCGCTCCCATCTCCTGGTGGGGCGCACGCTAATCACCGTACGGCGGGCCGGTAATGGATCCGCGCCCAACAGCGCGTGGGGCATCTTGTCCGATTTACCAGTCCCCGGAACGTATCCGGTATGTCACCGCAGGTGGAATGTTTGGTATTGGAGATAAATGTCCAGCATCATCGATGCATGACGCGGGCCTCCCGGCTGGTACCTCTCGACGAACTCGCGGCGCTCAGCCGTACGACGCTCCGCCGCGTTCGCATCCCGGATCCGTATCTCCCCGTCCGGGGAGTGGTGCTGCACACGGTCGGCGACCCGCCTCCGGAAGGGGATCTGCTGGTGCTCTGCGCGACCCCGGAGGCCGGGCTTCCCGGCTGCGCCGGGGTCGTGGTCCGCGAGTCCGCGGTGAACGCGGCGCTGGCGCACGCCTCGGGGAGCTGTGCCGTCTTCGCCGTGGCCGACAGCGCCCGCTGGAGCGACGTCTATGACCGCGTGCGGTGGGCGGTCGGCGAGTCGTTCGGCAAGCTCGCCGAGCACGACGCGTTCCACCTCGCCGACGCGCTGGCCACGGCTCTGGGCGGGGCGGTGGCGATCGAGGACGCGCGCCGCCGGGTGGTGGCGTTCAGCACCGTGCCCGGTCAGCCGGTCGACGAGGTACGGCGCAAGGGCATCCTCGGCCGGCAGGTGCCCGAACACGTGGAGCGGGAGAAGTGGTACGCGCGGCTGTGGCGCAGCTCCGGCGTCTGCGAGTTCACCGACGGTACGGAGAGCGCGGCCCGGCTGGCGATCGCGGTACGGGCCGGCACCGAACCGCTCGGCTCGATCTGGGCGGTGGGCAACCGGCAGGTGCTCTGCGCGGACGCCGACGACGTCCTGACCGCCTCGGTCGACGCGGTCGCGGCCTGCCTCATGCACCAGGACCACTTCGCCGACCGGGGCCGGGAGACCCGGGCGTGGCTGCTCGGCCGGCTGCTCGGCTCGGACGCGTCCGAGCTCGACTTCACCCTCCCCGGGCCCTCCGTGCTCGTCGTGCTGACGAGCGACGACGAGGTGGGCGAACGGGAGCTCCTCGACACCCGGCTCGCGGACGTGCTGAGCCTGACGGCTCACCGCTTCCGCGGCGTCGGGCTCGCCGCCGTCCTCGACGGCCGGGTGTACGGCCTGCTGCCGGTCACCGAACGGGACCGGCTGGAGTCCTACCTGAACGGCGTCATCTCGCGGGTGACCCTGCCCTCCGGCCGCGTCGGCGTCAGCGACCCCATCGAGCGGGCCGACGAGCTCGCCGTCGCCCGCCGCCGCGTCGACCGGCTGCTGACCCTGCGGCACCGGCCGAGACAGAGCGGCGTGGAGATCATCCACGCGAGCGCCGAACGGGACAGCCTCGTGCTGGCCGAGCTGGCCGACGCCGTACGCGGGCTGGAGGCGCTGCGGGGCGGTGTGATGGGCCGGGTGATCGCGCACGACGGCGAGCACGGCACCGCGTACCTGCCGACGCTACGGGCCTGGTTCGAGACGTCCGGTGACGTGCCGGCCGCCGCGGCGCGGCTGCACATCCACCCGAACACCTTCCGGTACCGGATGACCCGCGCGGCCGAGCTGTTCGGCCTGCGGCTGGATCGCCCGGACGAACGGTTGCTCCTCCACCTCCAGCTCCGCCTTGCCGAGCTGTGACCGGAACCCGCCGCGCGGGCAGCGGAGTGCCGGACGCCGGCCGGATCTCGCTTTTCACCTTCCCGCGAAGAGTCACCACCCCGATCTTGGCGGGCGGCACAGTCCGCAACGTGCATCTTGTGCCCAGATGACAAAGACACCCATGCCTACCGGGCACAATGCTCGCGGCATGCTGTCGGTGCCCCGAGGAGAGCTGGTATGAAACGACTCGCGGCGACGTCCATCGTCGCCTGCTCCACGCTGGTCCTGGCCGCGTGTTCCTCCGGCGGGACCAGCGCCGGGAACGGCGCCGTGGTCAGCGGAGCGACGTTCACCATGGCGACGGCCGGCGATCCGGGCTCACTCGACCCGTCCACGGCCGTGCAGGGCAACACCAACCTGCTGCTCTCGTTCGCCTACGACACGCTCGTACACACCGACCAGAACAACAACATCGTCTCGGGCCTGGCCACGAAGTGGTCGGTCACCCCGAACGCGGTCACCTTCACCCTGCACCAGGGGGCCACCTGCTCCGACGGTTCGGCGGTGACGCCCGACGTGGTGGCCAAGAGCGTCAACCACACGGTGGATCCGAAGACGAAGTCCCCCATCGTCGGCGTGCTCGTGCCGGCCGACGTCAAGGCCACCGGCGACAACGCCAAGGGCACGGTGACCCTGCGCACCAAGAAGCCCAGCCAGTTCCTGCTGCAGAGCGCGGTCGCCATATTCATCGTCTGCGGCAAGGGGCTGGACGACCCGAAGACGCTGGCCGGCAAGACCTCCGGCTCCGGACCGTACGAGCTGACCGACTCGGTGCAGGGCGACCACTACACGCTGGTGGCGCGCAAGGGCTACACCTGGGGCCCCGGGGGCAGCGGTACGGGCGACAAGGGGGTGCCCGCCAAGGTCGTCCTGAAGATCGTCGCCAACGAGTCGACCTCGGCCAACCTGCTGCTCGGCGGCCAGCTCAACGCCGGCATCTACACCGGCGCCGACCGCAGGCGAGTGGAGCACGCGCCCGGCGTCCTGACGAGCACGCTGCCCGACGGCAACGGTGAGTTCTTCTTCAACCAGAACGGCGGGCGGCCGGGCGCCGACCCGGCGGTGCGCCAAGCCCTGGCCCGCGCGGTCGACCTGGACCAGCTCGCCAAGGTCGACACCCAGGCGACCGGCAAGAAGTCGACCGGGATGACCACGCTGTCGCCGCGGCCGTGCAAGGTGGACAGCGTGTCCGGGCACCGGCCGTCGTACGACCCGGCCGCCGCGCAGGCGGCCCTGGACGCCGCCGGATGGAAGGCCGGGCCGGACGGCGTGCGCGCCAAGAACGGCAAGAGGCTGAGCATCCGCGTCGTCTACGACAACGACTTCGGCCCCGGCACCCAGGCGGGCGCGGAGTTCATGGCCGACGCGTGGAAGAAGATCGGCGTGGCCGTCGACCTCAAGGGGATGGCGGACGCCGCGTGGAATGACGTGATCTTCAAGAGCGGAGACTGGGACGTGTCGGAGGTACCGATCGGGGTGAGCCTGCCCTCGCAGCTGCTGGCCTACCTGTCCGGGCCGACCGTGCCCAAGGGCACCAACTTCGCCGGCATCCACAACGACCGCTACGACAAGCTCACCGCGCAGGCGGCCACGGGCTCCGTCGCGAACGGGGCGTGCACGACCTGGGCGCAGGCCGAGTCGGCGCTGTTCGACGACTACGACGTCGTCCCGGTCGCCGAACGGACCCAGCTCGTGGCCAGCAAGAACGCCAAGGTCGTGATTCCCGGCGGGCTCGCCCAGCCGACCATGTTCCGCATGCTGAAGGGCTGACCGGTGCCGGTTGTGCGCAGAGTGGTGAGGTTCGTCGTCTCGATGGCGGTGCTCCTGGTCGCGTCGTTCGCGATGATCCACCTCATCCCCGGCGACCCCGTGCGTGCCGCGCTCGGGCCGACCGCGCCCGCCGCGCTGGTCCAGCAGCGCCGGGCCGACCTGGGCCTGGACGACGCACTTCCGGTGCAGTTCGGCCGTTACCTCAAGGAGGTCTTCACCGGCCGCTTCGGCACGTCGTTCATCTCGCGCCAGCCGGTCGACCAGATCATCGGAACGCGGCTGGTGAACACGCTGGAGCTCGCCGCGGTGGCCACCGCGCTGGCGCTGCTCATCGCGATCCCGCTGGGCATGCTGCTGGCGGTCCGCACCGAGAACGGCCGGCACCGGGGCAGTGAGCTGACCTTCACCGCGGTCACCGGCGCGGTGGCGGCGGTGCCGGAGTTCCTGCTCGGGGTCGGCCTGGTCGTGGTGTTCGCGGTCGCCCTGCACTGGCTGCCACCGGCGGGCCGGGCGGGGCCGGACTCCTACGTCCTCCCGGCCGTCGCGCTCGCCGCGGGACCGGCCGCGGTGCTCGCCCGGATGGTCCGCGTGGAGACCCTGCGCGAACTGGGCAAGGACTACGTGCGGATGGCGCGGGCCAAGCGCCTGCCCGCGCTCCGGCTCTACGCCCGGCACCTGCTGCCGAACACGCTGACCGCCGCGCTGACCGTGGGCGGCATGGTGCTGGCCTCGCTGATCGCCGGCACCGTCATCGTGGAGAACGTCTTCGCCTGGCCCGGCCTCGGATCGAAGATCACCGAGTCGGTGGTCTCCAAGGACTACCCGGTCGCGCAGGCGGTCATCCTCATCTACGGGGCGTTCGTGCTGACCGTCAACCTGCTCGTGGACGTGGCGCTGGCGGCGCTCGATCCGCGCTCGGAGATCGGGCGGCGATGATGCGACGGATCCTGCGCTCCCCCGCCGGGCTGGCCGGCGTCGTCCTGGTGACCGCGCTGATCGTGCTGGCCGTCGTCGCGCCGCCGATCTGGGGCGATCGCGCGGCCCGGATCGACGCCGCGGAGATCCTCCAGGGCCACTCGCCGGGGCACCCGCTCGGCACCGACAGTGTGGGCCGGGACATCTTCGCGCGGGTGCTCGTGGCGACGCGGCCCTCGCTCGTCCTCGCGTTCCTCGCGACCCTGATCGGCGTGGTGGTGGGCGTACCGCTCGGCGCGCTGCCCGCGGTGCTCGGCGGCCGGGCCGGCCGGTTCCTGGCGAGCACCGTCAACACGCTGGTCGCCGTTCCCGGCCTGCTGCTGGCCATGTTCACCAGCGTCGTGCTCGGCCTGGGCGCGCGCGGCGCGGTCATCGGGATCGGCGTCGCGACCGCGCCCGTGCTGGCGCGGCTCACGCTCACGCTCACCTCGTCGGTGGTCGGCTCCGACTACGTCGCCGCCGCGCGAGTGCTGCGCGTCCCGCGCGGGCGCATCCTGACCCGGCACATCCTGCCGAACGTCGCCGAGCCGCTGATCCTCAACATCACCATGATCATGGGATCCGCCCTGCTCGGGCTGGCCGGGCTCTCCTTCCTCGGCCTGGGTACCCAGCCGCCGAGCTACGACTGGGGCCGGATGCTGTCCGAAGGGCTCGGCCGGGCGTACGTGAACCCGGAGGTCGCCCTCGGCCCGGCCGCCGCGATCATGCTCGCCGGAATCGCCTTCAACCTGCTGGGGGAACGTCTCGCCCGCCTCGCCGCCCGTGAGACGGCGCCGGCCGGTCGGGCGGCGTCCGCGGTCGAGGAGCCCGCCGCCGACCCGGCCCCCGAGGGGACGGGCGACATCCTGGAGCTGGACGGACTGTCCGTGACCTTCCCCGGTGCCGGCTCCGCGGTGCGGGACGTCTCGCTCCGGGTGAGCTCGGGCGAGGTCGTCGGGGTGGTGGGCGAGTCCGGCAGCGGAAAGAGCCTCACCGCCCAGGCCATCGGCGGGCTGGTGCCCTATCCCGGCACGGTGCGTACCACCCGCCACCGCCTGGACGACCGCGATCTCGACACCCTCGACCGGGCGGAGCGGCGGCGGCTGCTCGGCACCACGCTGGCGATGGTCTTCCAGGATCCGATGGCCTCGCTCAACCCCGCGCTGCGGGTGGGTACGCAGCTCGCCGAGGTTCCCCGGGTACACGCGGGCCTGTCCCGGACGGCGGCGCGGCGGCGGGCGATCGACCTGCTGGGCCGGGTGCGGATCTCCGATCCGGCCCGGCGCGCCAGGCAGCGTCCGCACGAGTTCTCCGGCGGGATGCGGCAGCGGGCCACGATCGCGATGGGCCTGATGGACAGCACCCGGCTGCTGATCGCCGACGAGCCCACCACCGCCCTCGACGTCACCGTGCAGCGGCAGATCCTCGACCTCATCGGCGAGGTGAGCGCCGACAACGGCGCCGGCGTGCTCTTCATCTCCCACGACGTCGCCGTCGTCTCCCAGATCTGCGACCGGGTCGTGGTGATGTACGCGGGCCGGGTGGTGGAGGAGCTGCCGGTCGGCGATCTGACCTCCGGGCCGGCCCACCCGTACACCCGGGCGCTGCTCGCCTCCCTGCCCGACATGAACACCGACCGCGACCGCCCGCTGGCCACGATTCCCGGCCGTCCGCCCGGCCCGGGCGAACTGCCCACCGGCTGCGCGTTCGCCCCACGGTGCGCGTACGCGACCGACACCTGCCACGAGGAGCGGCCCTCGCTGGAGAACCTGCCCGGCGGCCGCCGCCTGGCCTGCTGGCACCCGAGGTCCGGGCCGGTGGGCGCGGAACACGTGCACGACGAGGAGGACGGCCGGTGAACATCGTCGACCTGACCGTGCGGTACGGCTCCGCGACCGCCGTCGACCGGGTGAGCCTGGAGATACCGCCCGGCACCACCGTCGGGCTCGTCGGCGAGTCGGGCTCGGGCAAGTCGACGCTGGCCAAGGCGATCGTCGGCCTGGTGCCGATCGCCTCGGGGCGCATCGACGGGGTCGATCCCCGGCGCCGCCAGATCGTCTTCCAGGACCCGTACGGCTCGCTCAACCCGCGGATGACCGTCGGCGCGTCCGTCGCCGAGGGCCTCGGCCTGCCCCGCGCGGACCGCGCCGCCGAGGTACGGCGGCTGCTCGCCCAGGTCAACCTGGATCCCGCGCTCGCGGACCGGTACCCGCGGGAGCTGTCGGGAGGTCAGCGGCAGCGGGTCGCGATCGCCCGCGCCATCGGCGCCCGCCCGGAACTGCTCGTGGCCGACGAGATCACCTCGGCGCTGGACGTGTCGGTGCAGGGCGCGGTGCTCAACCTCATCCGCGAGCTGCGCGCCGAGCGCCGCCTGTCGGTCCTGTTCATCTCGCACAACCTCGCGGTGGTGCGGTACGTCGCGGACATCGTCGCCGTCATGCGCGCCGGCCGCCTGGTGGAGGTCGGGCCGACCGACCAGGTGGTGGGGGCGCCGCGGGACGAGTACACCCGTGCGCTGCTGGCGGCGGTGCCCAACCTCGGCGGACGACCGGCGGTGACCCGCTGAGGGTGCGTCTCCGAGCCCACCGTTTCAAGGCCCGTCTCGGAACTCTCCTGTCCTGCCACGGACGGGAGCCCTGAGACGGGCATCGCCGATCAGCGCCGGGCGCCGGGTCCGACCGGCCACATGTCCACGATCTTGCCGTCGGAGACGACGGTGATCTCCCGGCCGAGGTTCACCGCCGTGCACACGTGGTTCGGCACCACCCGGACGAGGTCGCCCACGGCGGGCGGGCGGCGCAGGCCGCGGACCACCGCGTGCTCCTCGGTGAGCGCCGCGACCGTCGCCTCCGGCGCCTCGGCGATCCAGCCGTGTCCGGTCAGCCAGGCCGGCCGGTCGCTGGACAGCGCCTTGGAACCGGCGTCGAGTACCGCCTCGCCCGCTCGTGGCACGCTCACCACGCGGGCGGCCACCACGAGGGCGATCTCGTCCTCCGGCACCGCGGCCAGGTGCATCTGCTGCCGGTCGCCGAAGACGTACGTGCCCGGGCGCACCTCGGTCAGCGGATGGGCCAGCCCGTCCAGCGCGGTGGGGGTCGAGCCCCCGCTGAGCACCGGGGGCCGGTCGAGCAGCCAGGTGAGGACGGCACCGGCGGTGGTGAGCGCGGCGCGCTCGTCCGCGGCGGCTCCGGGCACCTGGCCGGGCGAGGTGTAGGCGTGGCCCGGGTGGCAGAACGCCCCCGCCACGTCGAGCCCGATCCGCAGGCAGTGGGTGACGAGATCGCGTATCCGGTCCGGTGTCACCCCGCTGCGCCGCCCGCCGCAGTCGACCTCGATGAGCACGGTGAGCGGGTGGTCCGCGCCGCGGATCGCCGCGGCGAGCTGGTCGGCTCCCGTGACGCTGTCCACGCCGACGCGTAGCTCGACACGCTCGTGCAGCGCGCGCAGACGTGCGGCGCGGTCGCCGCCGGCCCAGCAGGGGTAGGCGATGAACAGCCGGTCGCAGCCGCCGTCGGCGAACAGCTCCGCCTCGTCCAGGGTGGCGACGGTCAGCCCCCGCGCCCCGTGCGCGAGCTGGCGGCGGGCGAGCGGGACGCACTTGTGCGTCTTGGCGTGCGGGGTCAGGTCGATGCCGGCGGCCTCGGCCCGGCCGGCCATGCGGGCGAGGTTCGTCTCCAGCCGGTCGACGTCGACCACGAGCGCGGGCGTGTCCAGCTCCGGGATGGGCATCACGCGGCGGCTCCCGCGCGCCGCAGCCGCCGGCCGGGTCTCGCCTCGGTGAACCGGTCGTCGTGGAGCACGACGGTCCCGTTGACGGTGACGTGGCGGACGCCCACGGCGTAGCTGTGCGGCCGGTCCCAGGTCGCGGTGTCGGCGACCCGGTCCGGGTCGAGGACCACGATGTCGGCGTACGCGCCGGGACGCAGCCGGCCCCGGCCGGACAGCCGGAGCGTGTCCGCGGGAAGGCTGGTCATCCGCCGTACCGCCTCGGTGAAGGAGAACAGTTTCCGCTCCCGGCAGTAGTGTCCGAGCACCCGGGCGAACGTGCCGTAGGTGCGGGGGTGGACGGCGTCGTCGGTCCAGGGCGGCTCGGCGGGTTGCGCCATCGCGTCCGAGCCGATGCCCACCCAGGGCCGGCGCAGCCCGAGCTCCAGGTTGGCGGGGTCCACGAAGAAGAAGACGCCCTGGATCCAGGGGTCGCGGGCGACGACCTCCAGCAGCGCCTCGGCGTCGTCCATGCCCCAGTCCGCGGCGAGCTCGTCCAGGCGCCGGCCGCGTGCCGGGGTGCCGTCGCGGAGGTCGCGCGGCAGCAGCACTCCGGAGCCTCCGCCGGAGGCCAGGAACAGGTTCTCGAACTCATCGGACTCGCGGCGCAGGTCCGCGGCCATCGCCGCGCGCCGGTCCGGATCCGCCAGCCGCCGGGCGAGCCGGGCCGGGCCGCCGTCGTGGTAGCGCGGAGGGATGCAGGCGGACAGCGGGTTGCCGCCCGCCTCGTAGGGGTACATGTTCGCGCCCACCGCCCGGCCGTCCGCGCGGGCCGCCTCGATCCGCTCGACGGCCTGGGCCATCTTCGGCCAGTTCTTCCGGCCGGCCGTCTTGAGGTGGAAGACCTCGGCGCGCACGCCGGTGCGTTCCCCCAGCGTGAACAGCTCGTCGAGGCTCTCCAGGAACCGGTCGCCCTCGCTGCGCAGGTGCGAGATGTACAGGGCGTCGTGGGCGGCCAGCACCTCGGCGAGCGCGATGAGCTCGGCGGTGCCGGCGTACCGTCCCGGCGGGTAGATCAGCGCGGTGCCCACGCCGAGCGCGCCGTCGGCCAGTTCCTCGGCCGGCACGCCGCGGACCCGGTCCAGTTCGTCCGGCTCCAGGGGGCGGTCGGCGAATCCCGCGCCGAGGTAGCGCAGGTTGGCGCCACCGACGAAGGAGGCGATGTTCGTGGCGACACCACCGGCCGCGATGGCGTCCAGGCCGTCCGCCAGCCGGGCGAACTCCGCCCGGCCCGGCGACTCGTAGATGTCGCGGAGGTAGTCCGCGTAGCGGGCGTCCGCGGGGCCGGGTGAGTCGCCCTCCCCGGAGACCTCGGTGGTCACTCCCTGCCGGATCTCCGAGGCGACGGAGCCGTCCTGCTGAACGGTCAGCCACGAATGGCTGAGGACGTTGATGAAACCGGGCACGACGGCGAGGCCGTCCGCGTCCAGCGCCACGGCATCGTGCCCGGCCGGTGCCGTACCGATCTCGACCACCCGGTCACCCTCGACGAGCACATCGGCGCGGACTCCGGGCCGGCCGTCCCCGTCGTAGACGGTGCCCCCGCGTATCACCATCGAAAGAGCCACCCGCCCAGCGTGACGGCCGCGCTCCCCGATGGCTTCGTACGCCGCCACCAATGCGCGGGCCCCCCTCTGGTGTGCGGGAACGATGCGCCGATCACCGTCCGTTCGGTGAAGTATGTTCATGACGACTGAGCTGAGCGCGCTCATCGAGGCCGAGATGGAGCGGTTCGGGGTGCCCGGCGTCGCGGTGACGGTCGTCGCCGACGGCGCGGTCGTGCTCTGCGACGGTTTCGGCCTGCGCGACATGGCCGGCCGGCGCCCGGTGACGGCGCGCACGCTCTTCCCGATCGCGTCGGCCACCAAGACGTTCACGGCGGCGCTGTGCGCCCTGCTGGTGGACGAGGGGGTGCTGGCGTGGGACCGGCCGGTCCGCGGCTACCTGCCCGGATTCCAGCTGGTGGATCCGGCGGCGACCGAGGGGCTGACCGTCCATGACATGCTGTGCCACCGCTCCGGGCTGCCCCGGCACGACCTGCTGTGGTACTCCGCGGCCGGGGAGACGACCCGTACGGAGCTGGTCGAGGCGCTGCGCCACCTGGAGCCCAGCCGGGGATTCCGGGAGACCTTCCAGTACAACAACCTGTTGTACGCCTGCGCCGGGGAGATCGCCGGACGGCTGTGCGGCGGCTCGTACGAGAGCGTGGTGCGCAAGCGGCTGCTCGACCCGCTCGGCATGCACCGCACCAACCTCTCGATCGCCGAGACGGCGGCCGACGATGACGCCGCACGGGGGTACGCGGCGCCGGCGCCGGGCGAGCCGGTCGCCGAAGTGGAGTACGCCCCGCTGGGCCCGATCGCGCCCGCCGGCGCCATCAACTCCTGTGCCGAGGACCTGGGTCCCTGGCTGATGACCCTGCTGGGGCGCGGGGTCGGCGATCGGCCGCCGCTGCTGTCCGCCGACGTCCTGACCGCCATGCGCACCCCGGCGATCTCGCTGTCGGACCCGTCGCTGTTCCTCGTCGGCGACCCGGTCGGGTACGGCCTCGGCCTCATGATCGAGGACTACCGCGGCCACCGGGTGGTCTTTCACGGCGGCAACATCGACGGTTTCTCCAGCCAGGTCGCGGTGGTGCCGGAGGCGGGCTGCGCGGTCGCCGTGCTGGCCGGCCGGGAGGGGACCGCGCTGCGCGACGCGCTGCCGCACGCGATCCTCGACCGCCTGCTCGGGCTGGATCCGCGGCCGCACGGCGCGACCCTGCTCGCGCGGGAGGAGGCGGTGCTGCGCGGACACGCGCAGGGGCGGGAGCGGCTCGTCACCGGCTCGGCCGCGCTGCCGCCGGTCCGCCCGCTGCGCGACTACGCCGGCCGGTACCGCGACCCGGGCTACGGCGAACTGGTCATCACCGAGTCCGGGGACGGCCTGGACGGCCGGTACCGGGCGCTGGCCGGCCCGGTGGTCCACCGGCACCTGGAGGTGTTCAACCTCATGGTCGACCTGCTCGGGGTGGCGACCCCGCTGCCGCTGCAGTTCTTCCACGACCTCGAGGGCGAGGTGACGGCGGCGGCGCTGTCGCTGGAGGAGGCGGTCGCCCCGATCCGCTTCGAGCGGGTGCCGGAGACCGGCCACCTGACCGGGGAGCTGCTCGACCGGCTCGCCGGAACGTACCGGCTCGGCCCGCTGACCGCGACGGTCGGCCGGCGCGGGCCGGACGGGCTGACGGCGAGGATCGGCCCGGGTGTCCCCGCCGAGCTGGTGCCCGTGCGCGATCTGATCTTCACCATGAACGGCGGCCGGGTGGAGTTCACCGACGACGGCCGCCTCCTCACCAGCGCCGGCGACTTCACCCGCGACCCATGACCGAGCGGAGCAAGGGAATCAGAAACGTGCACCAGTGGTCACGGCAGGGGGTCTCATGACCGCCCCTCTCGACGCGGCGCTCAGCGAGGCCGCCCTGGTCCGTGACCTGACCGAGCTGATCGGCCGCCCGGCGGAGGCGGACGCGCTGCGCCTCACGCACCGGCTGGCGCGGCGGCTCGGTCTCGACGCCGAACTCCACGAGGAGGACCTGGCCGAGCTGCGGCGGGCCGAGGGGTACCCGGGAGAAGAGGTCGAGCGGGACTCGTTGCAGTCCCTGTTCGTCACGGTCCCCGGCCGGGACCCGGGCGCGCCGCGCCTGGTGGTCAACGGCCACGTCGACGTGGTCCCGCCGGGTACGGCGCCGTGGACGCACCCGCCGTTCTCGGCGACGGTCCGCGACGGCCGGGTGTACGGGCGGGGCGCGGCGGACATGAAGGCCGGCGTCGTCGCGGCCCTGCACGCGCTCGCCGCGGCGCGTGAAGCCGGTGGCCCGCCGGGAGACGTGGTGCTCCAGGTCGTGGCGGGTGAGGAGGACGGCGGGATCGGCGCCTTCGCGGCGCTGCGCCGGGACGCCGACTTCGCGGGCTGCGTCATCCCCGAACCCACCGGCGGCGCCCTGGTCTGCGCGACGGCGGGCGCGCTCACCTTCCGGCTCCGCCTGACCGGCCGGGCGGCCCACGCGTCCCGCCGCCTCGACGGCGTCTCCGCGCTCGACCGGTTCTGGCCCGTCCACCAGGCCCTGGCTGGGCTCGAGGAACGGCTCAACGCCGACCGGGGGCACCCGCTGATGGCCGGCCAGGCGCTGCCGTACCCGCTGTCGATCGGCCGGCTCACCACCGGCGAGTGGTCCTCGACCGTCCCCGACGAGCTGGTGTGCGAGGGCCGTCTCGGCGTCCCGATCGGCCGCACCCTGGCCTCGGTGCGCGAGGACTTCGAGGCCGCGGTACGGCAGGCCGCGGCGGGCACCGGGCCGCCGCCGGAGGTGACCTGGAGCGGCGGCCAGTTCGCCCCGGCCGAGACCCCGGTCACCCACCGGCTGGTGGAGTCCGTGCGGCGCCACGTCGCCGACGTGACCGGCCGCCCCGCGACGCCCGTGGGCGTCCCGTACGGCACGGACCTGCGGCTGTACGCCGCTCGTGGCATTCCCGGCGTGCTGTACGGGCCGGGCGACATCGAGCAGGCGCACGCGGTCGACGAGTACGTGCCGGTGGCGGACATCCTGACCACCGCCCGGGTCCTCCTCCGGCTGGCGCTCACCTTCGGGTCGACCGGCTGACGGCGGTGCGGACGGCCGCACCGCCATCCGGAGGACGACGGCCGCACGCACCGCGTGGCCGTCAGGCCGTGCCCGCTACAGCAGCGTGCGCCAGTAGTACCAGAACCGGTTGAGGATCAGCAGCGCGATGAGCACGTACCAGGCCAGGGGCACCAGCCAGTGGTGGCGGGCGACCGTCCGGACCGCCGGCCGCCACGCCCCCGGGACCGGTATCACCCCGCGCTGAACGTTGTGCAGCGTCGTGTACCAGAACACCGGGATCGTCGCGGCCCACACCAGCATGCAGTACGGGCATACGGCGCCGATGTGGTAAAGCGTCTGGTCGATCAGCCAGTGCACGAAGACGGCTCCGAGCACGACTCCCGCCTGGAGCCCGAGCCAGAACCAGCGGCGGAAGGCCGCGCCGGCGAGGAGGGCGACGCCGATGACGATCACGGCGGAAAAGCCCGCGATGCCGAGAAACGGGTTGGGGAAGCCGAAGGCGGACGCCTGCGGCGTGCGCATCACCGAACCACAGCTGATGATCGGGTTGATGTTGCAGCTCGGCTGGTAGTCCGGGTTCTCCAGGAGACGGATCTTCTCCAGTGTGAGGATGCCCGAGGCGGCCAGGCCCAGCGCTCCGGCGAGCAGCAGCAGCCAGGCCAGCGGGCGGCCTCCGGGCACCGGGCCCGGAGGGGCGCCGGCCGCCTCGTGGGCGCGGGTGGCCGGGGAGGTCGACGTGGTCACGAGCCCTCCTTCGTCGGGGAGGGTGACCACAAGGGCGTGTCTTCGATTCCCTCGCTTCGCTCGATCATGACGCGATCCCCGGCTACCGCGAGCCGCCGGAGACGGACCGCTGGATGAGCGCGGTGTACTCCGCCGGCGGGATCGGATTCCCCGTGGCGTCGAGCACGGCCAGGGTGCGGCCGTTCAGCTTCAGCGTCGGAGTGCTGTCGACCCCGCTGCGGGTGAAGGCGTCACTGACCCGGTGCGCCCAACCGGCGTAGGTGCCGTCCTTGACGGCCTTGACGAAGGTGGGCGTGGTCAGGCCGGGTACCTTCGCGGCGAGGGCGAGCAGGTGGTTCCGGTCGGCGAACGCGTCGGTGCGTTCGTCGGGCTGGTCGGCGTACAGGACGTCGTGGAACGCCTTGAATCGCGCCGTGCTCTCGTTGAGCGCGGCACCGGCCGCCTGCAGCGCCTCCATCGAACCGTGGCCGCCCAGGTTGCCGTCCAGGAACGTCCCCATGTGGTACCTGATCTTGTAGACGCCCGTGTCGGCGAACCGCTGGATGGCCTTGCCGTCGGTCCTCTCCAGCTTGCCGCAGTACGGGCAGCGGAAGTCCTCCCAGACGTCCAGGGTGTTACGTGCCGTCGCCCTGCCGTAGACGATCAGCGTGCCGTCGGCTCCGGAGGCGTTCGCGGGCACCGTCACCTGGCCGTCCTGGGCGCCGCCGTTCGCGGTGCCGATCGCGAGGGCCGTTCCGCCGCCGAGCAGGATCGCCGTGATCCCCGCGGCGATGCCGGCCCTGCGCCACCGGGCGCGTGTCCGCCTCCGCCGGAGCTGTTCGGCACGCAGGCGCGACCGCGCGGACCGCCCGTCGGGCCGGGAGCCCTTCGTCCTGTTCTCGTTCTTGTTCTTGTTCTTGGTCTTGTCGCTCATGGCCGTCCTCGGCTCGAAGAGGTGAGAAAGGGACACATGGCCTGAGCGGGAAACCCGCGCCTGGCAGGCGGACGGTTTCCCCGAGGGACCGCCGGGCGGACCTCGCCCGTCGCGAGCGGGGCCCGGAGGGCACGCCGCAAGGCGAAGACGAGAGTCAGCCTGGGTTCGGCCGATCGCCGACGTGACGCCGAGGCGCCTCCCTGGGCGCCGTGCGGCGAGAGTCTCGGGCGGTCTCTCAGCAGGCCGGAGCGAGAACCGGCGGGCCCCGGCGGGCCGACGTACGCCGCAGCACGTACCGCGGACCGGGGCACGGCCGCTCCAGCGGCGGCACCCGCCACGCGGGCGGCAGAGGAGCCGGAGCCGGGGCGGTGAGCAGTGCCGACAGTGCCGTCAGCCCGGTCCAGGTCAGCGCCGCCGCCGCGCGCAGCACCACGAAGACGGCCGCCTCACCGCGCCGCAGCCACGCGGCCATCACGAGGGCGACGACGGTGTGCAGCGCCAGCAGCAACAGGACCTGTCCGGCGGCGAGAACGGCCAGCGAGTGCGAGGGAGAGGCCGTGGCGGCGCCGAGCAGGCCGGGCCGTACGGAGCCGCCACCACAGACCAGCAGCCCCGGCCAACCGCCGGAGCCCGCGCCCGGAACGCCGACGGCACACCGCTCCTGCACGCTGTTGAACAGCGCGTTCAGCGCCAGCTCGGCCGGGACCAGCATGGCCGCGATCTGCAGGAAGCAGCGCTCCGCGCCGGTCAGCAGCAGCGCCAGGACGAAAACGGCGGCACCGGCGAGCAACAGCGTGTCCACCGGCATGGGCCTGCCGGTCACGACCAGCCGGCCACCGGCGGACAGCAGCACCGACAGCACGGTGAACACCACCGCGCGTGACGCCCGCAGCCCGGAGCCCGCCCTCATGGGGCGAGTATGACATCACGGACGAACATCCAGAAGACCGGGATCCGATGCCGGAGATGCCCCGGTACGGCACTGCCGACCTGAGCCGACGCCCCCTGTCCGGTGTCCGATCAGAGCACCGCCAGCCCCACCGCGGTCTGAATGACGATGGCGAACACGCACACGACCGCGACGTAGGCCATGATCCGCTGGTTCGGCTCCACGTAGCCCTGTTCCGGCGACGAGGGCGGTGACGTCGTCTTGCGGTGCGAGGGCGCACCGTGGCCGTACCTCGGGCGCAGGCGGGCCAGCGAGCCGCGCCCGGGCAGGTGCCACAGGGCGTCCGTCTTGAGCTGCTGGTGGCCCGCGACGTTCGTGCAGGCGTACAGGCGTCCGCGGGCGCCGTTGCGGCACGGGTCGCCGTCGCGCGTCGCCACGCCGCACCTGGTCGGGCAGAAGCACAGCTCGTACATGCACCAGACCAGCACGGTCAGCGCCCACAGGCGCCACGTGCCCGTGTACAGGGCTAAGGCGCCCAGCGCCGCGATTCCCGTCCACCACGCCGACTGCGCCTGGCCGCGGGTTCGTTTCGCCATGACCATCCTCTGCGTGCGGTACCCGTCTGGCCCCCCGCCAGCAAAGCACCCTCGTGGCGCGGCGGAGCACCCCGTGACCGGAAGAGGTGAAAACCCATCACATGTGGCATATGAGACAGGAGGAACGAGGCTGACGGTGTAATGCAAGCGACGGCACGGCGGCGAGCGAGCGGGAAGGATGACCTCCATGGAGTGGACGGTCCACGGACGGCGGGCGATCTACGAGAGTTCGTGGATCAGTCTCGATCTGGTCGACGTCGAGCTTCCGGACGGCAGCCGCTTCGAGCAGCACGTCGTACGGATGGCGCGGCCCGTTGCGGCCGTCGTGGTCCTGGACGAGCGCGACCGCGTGCTGCTGATGTGGCGGCATCGGCACGTCACCGACACGTGGGGCTGGGAGATCCCGGCCGGGCGGATCGAGGAGGGCGAGACCCCCGAGGAGGCCGCGGTGCGCGAGGCCGAGGAGGAGACCGGCTGGCGGCCGGGGCCGCCGCGGCTCCTCGTCGTCTCACAGCCCTCCAGCGGCTCGGTCGACTCTCGCCACCACATCTTCCGCGCGGACGGCGCCGAGCACATCGGGCCGCCGACCGACATCACCGAGGCCGAACGCATCGCCTGGGTGCCGCTCTCGGAGGTCCGCGGCCTCATCACCGAAGGGAAGATCGTGAACGGCCCGACGCTGATCGGCCTTCTCCACGTGCTCTCCGATCCCGGCCGGACGGCCCGTCCCCCCGGCGTACCGGACTGATCGTCACGCCGCGTCACGGACGATCGGCCCCTGGGGCGGATGCGGTTCGTGGTGAGAACCTCCTCGTGGTCGCGGAGGATTACCGGCGCCGGGGCGCGGGCACAGCCTTGATGGAGGCAGCCGAAGAACGGGGCCGGGCACGCGGGGCGGTCGTCGCGGTGACGTACACCCACTCCGCTTTCGGTTCCGTTCCACGAAGAGCGCGTGGGTTACCGGCGGCAGGCGGCGCTCCCGCCGAAGCCGCACGAGCGCGGGTGATCTTTTCAGTCCGTGCCCGATGAATCATGATCAATATGCCTGGATCTCTTGGGCATAGCGGTCAAACCCATAGTTTCGCGCACGGGCGGCTACCTCGAATGACAGACGCGTCACGGCCGTGGCGCGTACGGTCCATAGGAAGGCGAGCCAACCATTCGAGGAGCCTCCTTGGACACGGTTCAGCAACTGCACGACATCTCGGATAGCGACGTCGCGGAATGGCATGACGTCCTCGCCGCGTCGGTGGCCCGTGACCTGCCCGGCGAGCCGATGCCCACGCTCGACCACGTGCACGGCGACCTGACCACCCCCGGTGTGGACAGCCGCGACCTGCGGTGGGCCGTCCGCACCGCCGGCATGCTGACCGGGGTCGCGCGGCTCCGCCTCTTCGACGGGCCGGGGCGCGACCACCTCGGCCAGTTCACGATCGACGTCCATCCGGACCACCGGCGGCGCGGCATCGGCTCACGCCTGCTCGAGACCGTCGCCCACGCGGCGCGCCGGGAAAAGCGCCGCAGCCTCGTCGTCGAGGCCTCTTCCGACACCCCTGGCGTCGCGTTCCTCGACGCCAAAGGGTTCACCTGCGTGCTCTCCCTCAGCCTGCTCCTGCTCAACGTACGCGAGGTGAGCGGCATCGCGGAGATCGTGCACGCCGAGCACCCCGGCTACCGCCTGACGCGCTGGCTCGGCGTCGTACCCCACGATCTGGCCGACACCTTCGCCACCGCGAAGTCCGCCATGGGCGACATGCCCGCCGGAGACATGGACACCACGACCACCTGGGACGCCGACCGCGTCCGCGACATGGCCGAAGTCGTGGAGAAGCGCGGCGACACCCTCCTCACGGTCGGCGCCCTGCACGGCGACAAGATCGCCGGCTTCACCGAGCTGGTCATCCCGGTCGGCGACGGCACCCGGGCCATCCAGTCCGACACGGCCGTGGTGCCCGAGCACCGCGGCAACGGGCTCGGCCTGTGGGTCAAGGCCGCGATGCTCGACTGGCTGCGCGCCGAGTGGCCGGCGGTCGAGGAGATCGAGACCGACAACGCCGAGGACAACGAGCACATGCTCGCCGTCAACGAGCGGCTGGGCTTCCGTCCGCTGCGCAAGACACGGCAATACCACTACGACCTGTCGGCATCTCGGCCCTGAAGGAGTCGGGCTCGCAGCTCTGGTCCGCCATCTGGCGGGTACCTTTCAACCTGGACGCGGTTCCCCCGGCCGTGTACGACCGGAAGGACTCGTTGGGAGCCGCCGCCCGCGCCACGGCCTTCTCCTGAGCTTGACGGTCTACAGTTACGGAGAGTTCAGGGAGGCACAGGTGCTGTACTGGTTCATGTCCACCGTCGTCCGGCGGCTTCTCAAGATTGTGTTCCGGCCGGTGGTCGCGGGCCTGGAGAACGTTCCGGCCGACGGTCCGATCATCTTCGCCAGCAACCATCTGTCGTTCGTGGACAGCGTGCTGATCCCCCTCGTCATGCCCCGCCGCGTCACGTTCCTGGCCAAGGCCGAGTACTTCGAGAGCAGCATCCTCGGCGCGTTCCTCAGCTCGATGGGCCACATCCCCGTGCCGCGCACGGAGCAGCGGGCGGCCGTCGCCGCGCTCGACATCGCGCTCAAGACCCTCGACGAGGGCAACGCCTTCGCCATCTACCCCGAAGGCACCCGGTCCGAGGACGGCCGGCTCTACCGGGGGCACACGGGCGTGGGCTGGCTCGCGTTGAACGCCCAGGTGAGCGTCGTCCCGGTCGCCGTACGCGACACGCAGCGGATCATGCCGGTCGGCGCCCGGCTGCCGCGCATCATCCGGCCGGGCGTGACGTTCGGCAAGCCGATCGACTTCAAGCCCTTCGCCGACATGCCCCCCGCACGCGGCCGCCGCGCCCTGGTCGACGAGATCATGCGGGAGATCCAGAAACTCTCGGGCCAGGAGTACACCGGCACCTACAACGAGCGCTCCAAGGTCTCCGCGGCCTAGGGCGCGTCTCAGGTGTCGTCCTGGGCGTCGACCAGGGCGAACATCGCGTCCGCGAACCGGCGGGTGAGGCGGGCCAGCTCGGTACGGTCACGCTCGCTCCAGCCGACGAAGACCTCGTCGAGGACGCGTCGCCGGCCCTGGTTGATCGCCTCGACCACGCGGTGGCCCTCGGGGGTGACCGTCGCGGTCTTGATCCGCCGGTCGTGCGGGGCCTCGTCACGGCGGATCAGGCCTCGTCGTTCGAGCCGGGCCAGTGAACGGCTGGCCTTCGGGTGGTTCTGCTCGGCGAGCTCGGCCAGCTCCACGACCCCGATCGGCCCGCGCAGGTCGATGTGGACGAGGTAGCGGACCAGGTCCAGGTCCAGGTCGACGCCGGCCCGGTCGAGGATCAGCGCGAAGAAGCGCGGGCGTGAGACGCGCCCGAGCATGCCGAGCCAGACGTCGTAATAGTCCTCGGCCTCCCCCATCCCGTTCATTATGCACGGGTTTGGTGCTACGGTTCGATTCCGTTCACAGTGAACGGAGTTGGGGAGTGCCCATGGAGACGATGCGCGCCGCCGTGCTGCACGGGATCGGCCGGACGCCGCGCTGTGAGTCCTTTCCCGCACCGGTGGCCGGCGAGGACGAGGTGGTCGTGACGGTCACCGCGGCGGCGCTGAAGCCGTCCGACCGATGGATGGCCGCGGGCGTGCACTACGCCCCGTCGGTGTTCCCCACGGTCGTCGGGCTGGACGGCGTGGGCCGGCTGCCCGACGGAACGCGGGTGGCGTTCTTCGGCCTCCGGCCGCCGTACGGCGGGATGGCCGAGCGGACTCTCGTACGGTGCGGGATGTGGCTGCCGGTGCCCGAGGGCGCCGACGACGTCATGGCGGCGGCCGTGCTCAACCCGGGCGGCGCCGCGTGGAAGACCGTCGTGGTGGAGGGCGACGTGAGGGCCGGGCAGACCGTCCTCGTGCTCGGCACCACCGGGGCGTCCGGCCGGATCGCGGCGCAGCTGGCCAAGGGCCGCGGCGCACGCGTCGTCGCGGCAGGACGCGACCAGCGCGTCCTGGACGAGCTCGTGGCGCGTGGCGTGGACAGCGCGATCAGGGTCGACCGCCCGCACGACGAACTGGCCGCGGCGATCGCCGCCGAAGGCCCGTACGACCTGGTCGCCGACTACCTGTGGGGCGCGCCGGCCGAAGCGGTCTTCGCGGCGCTCCCCCGCACCCGGCCGGCCGCCGAGCGGACGCGCTACATCCTCGTCGGCATGAGCGCGGGCGAGACCGCGTCCCTGCCCGCCCTCGCGCTGCGCCGGGCGCCCGTGCAACTCGCCGGCAGCGGCGTCGGCGGGCCGACGTCCATCGCCGACGCCGCGACCGGCTACGCGGAGGTGCTCCGGCGGGTCCGCGCGGGCGAGATCACGCTCGACGTCGTACCGGCGCCGCTGGCGGACGTGGAGGCGGTCTGGCCGAAGGCCGGCAGCGACCGGCGCACCGTGTTCGTTCCGTAGCCGTGATCGAGCGTCAGGTCGCATTCCGGCCAGCGCGCACGTCGGCGGGCGGCCATTCTCGACGTCATGAACGACATCGAAGGCAAGGTGGCCCTGGTCACCGGGGGTAGCCGGGGCATCGGCGCGGCCGTGGCCGTACGGCTGGCCGAGGGCGGGGCCGACGTCGCCCTGACATATGAGCGCGAGACCGAGCGCGCGGACGCGGTGGTCGACCAGGTCAAGGGCGCCGGCCGCCGGGGGCTGGCGATCCAGGCCGACAGCGCGGACGTCGCCGCGGTCACCGCGGCCGTGGACACGACCGTCGCGACGTTCGGCCGGCTCGACATCCTGGTCAACAACGCGGGGGTCTTCCTCGTCGGGCCGCTCGACGACCTCGGTCCGGCCGAACTCGACCGTACGCTCGCGGTCAACGTCCGGGCGCCCTTCGTGGCCTCGCAGGCGGCGGCGCGCCACATGACCGCGGGCGGCCGGATCATCAGCATCGGCAGCAACATGGCCGAACGGGCGGTGTTCCCCGGGTTCACGCTCTACGCGCTGAGCAAGACCGCGCTCATCGGCATGACCAAGGGGCTGGCCCGCGACCTGGGCCCCCGCGGCATCACCGCCAACCTGGTCCATCCCGGTCCGACCGACACCGACGCCAACCCCGCGGACGGCCCGAACGCCGACACGATCCGGAGCTTCACCGCCCTGGACCACTTCGCCGAACCGCGCGACATCGCGGCCACCGTCGCCCACCTCGCCGGTGACGGCGGCCGGTACATCACCGGAGCCGCGATCAACGTCGACGGCGGCTTCACCGTCTGACGCCCATGTCGATGGCGGTGCGTGTCCGCAGTGGACGCGCGCCGCCCGGCGCCCTCAGAACGTCACAGCGGCTGCTCGAACCAGACGACCTTGCCGGTCGAGGTGCGCTGGGTGCCCCAGCGTTCGGCGAGGGCGGTGACCAGTTGCAGGCCGCGGCCGTTCTCCGCGGTCACGTCGGCGCGCCGCAGCGTCGGGAGTTCGTACCCGTCGTCGCGGACCTCGCACAGCAGGGAGTCCGTACGGATCAGGCGGAGCCCGATGTCGCCCGCCCCGTGGCGTACGGCGTTGGTGACCAGCTCGCTCACCAGGAGCTCGACCGTGTCGGCCAGGTGGGACAGCCGCCAGGTCGCCAGGGCCTCCCGGACCAGCTCGCGCGAGTGGCGCACGCGGACCGGGAGCGCGTCGAACGTCCAGGAGATCACGTCGTCCTTGGGTATGCCCTTGAACCGCACGGTGAGCAGCGCGATGTCGTCGTCGCGCGGGCGGCCCGCGCCGAAGCCGTCGATCAGCGTCTGGCACACGCTCTCCAGGGGCTGCGGCGGGCCGCTGAGGTATTCGCGCAGCGCGGCGAGCCCGACGTCGATGGCCTGGCCCCGGCGTTCGACCAGGCCGTCGGTGCAGAGCACGAACTGGCTGTCGTCCTCCACCTCGAACTCCGCGGTCTCGAACGCGACGCCGCCGACGCCGATCGGCGCGCCGGAGGGCACGTCGAGCAGCTCGCTGTCGCCGAACGGCGAGACCAGCACCGGGGGCAGGTGCCCGGCGTTGGCCACCTCGCAGCGCCGCGCCACCGGGTCGTAGACGACGTAGATGCAGGTCGCGATGTACTCGTCGCCGAGCCGGCAGGCGAGGTCGTCGAGCTGGCGCAGCAGCCGGCCCGGCGGCAGATCCTGCGCGGCCAGGGTGCGTACGGCGGTGCGGAACTGGCCCATGATCGCCGCCGAGGTCATGCCGTGGCCCATGACGTCGCCCACCACGAGCGCCAGCCGGCCGCCCGGGAGCGGGATCGCGTCGAACCAGTCGCCACCGACGCGCACGGTCTCGTTCGCCGGGACGTAGCGGTAGCAGATCTGCGCCCCGGCGACGACGGGCGGGGTGTCGGGCAGCATGGTCTTCTGCAGCTCTCTCGCCGCCCGGCTCTCGCGCCGGTAGAGCCGCCCGTTGTCCACGCAGACCGCCGCGCGGCGGCAGAGCTCCTCGACCATCGTCACGTCGAACTGGTCGAACGCGGGCCGGTCGGGCCGCCGCAGCAGCGTGAGGTTGCCCAGCGCGGTGCCGCGGGCGATGAGCGGGGAGACGAGGAGCGCCCGTCCCTGCAGCAGTGGCCGGAAGTCGCGGTCGGCGAAACGGGCCGACATCCGGCGCGCGAACCGCTCGCTGACCTTCGGCACGCTGACGCTGTGCCCGGTCAGCAGGCTCTGGGTGAACGGCGTGGCGGCCGGCAGCCGGAGCTTCTCCCCGCGCGGCACCAGGTCGTCCCAGCGCCCGTACGCGTCGTCGTGGCTCACCGCCACGCGTACGGCCGTGGGCGACTCGTCGGGGGTCAGCGGGGGCAGCTCCTGGTCGGAGACGATCGACTCGAGGAGCTGGACGTCGGCGAAGTCGGCGAATCGCGGCACCAGCGCGGTGCACAGCGCCGCCGCGGTCTGCACCGGGTCGAGCGTGTCGACGATCCGGGAACCCGCGTCATTGAGGAAGTCGAGCCGGTCCTGGGCCGCCGACCGGTCGAGCGCCCGCGCGGGCACCGCCGGGCGCCGCGGCTCGCCGACCTTGGTGATGCGCTGCTCGGGCGAGGGCGGGGTGCCGAAGTAGGCCGCGAACGGCAGCCGCGCGGTGACACTGACGTTGACCGCGGGATAGCCGCGGGTGAGGACCTGGCGGACGATCGACTCGGCGGCTCCGGGCGGCATGGCCGGCAGCATCTCGGTCAGCCGCCGGCCGAGCATCGACGGGTCGGCGCCGCCCGGGGGCAGGAGAGTCGGCTCGACGCGGAGGAGGCGTACGCCGCTCTCGCTGGTCAGCGGGGTCGGAGAGGGCGCCTTGACGAGGACGTCGCCCAGCGCGAGGCCGGGCCCGCCGTCGCGCAGCCGATTGGCGTCGGCCGCGATCGCGAGGACGCGCGCCCGGTCGGGGCCGCTGAGCGGATAGACCCACCACGCGACCTCGCGGAGCGTGCCGTCGTCCATGGCCGGCACCAGGAAGGCGCCGGTCCAGGCGTGCCGGATACGGGAGCCGCCGGGCTCGAACGCGTCACCGTGCTCCTGCGGCATCCGCAGGAGCGTACGCAGCGGGCGGCCGGCGGCCTCGTCCTGGGCTAACCCGAAGATCTCGACCGCGGCGTGGTTCCAGTGGGTCACGTGGCCGAGGTCGTTGAGGAGGACCACGGCCATGGGGGCGAGCCCGAGGAGATGCTCGTGCAGCAGGCGGGGTGAGCCCGCGCCCGCGGGACGAGCGAGGCCATAGCGACGTTTCACCGGCAAGGACACCTCCCCGAACGGGCGCTTCACACAGCCCCCTGCACCCGTTGTGAGTGGCACGCTACAGACCGCGCGGCATATTCGCCTCGGTTTTCGCGCCAACGTCATGAGACCGGCCAGGCCACCGGGCCAGGCGAGTCCCGCCAGGCCTTTCTGGCACCGCGGAACCCGTTCCGCACCACACGCGCCCTGCCCGCTGAGTGTGCGCTCATTCAGGCGCCGTCCTGGTAGCGTTCGCGGCGAAGCCCGAGGTGGAGGAAGCATGCCCGGCTCGATGCGCGACCGGATCCTGGCGGCGGCCGTCTCCGTCATGCGCGAACGCGGGGTCGCGCAGACCACGACCAAGGAGATCGCTCGCGTCGCCGGGGTGGCCGAGGGCAGCATCTACAACCACTTCGCCGACAAGGCCGAGCTCGTCGCGGCGTCCATGACCGAGGTGGCCGGCGGCATCCGCGACGCTCTCACGCGCCTGTCGCAGCGGGTCGGCCGAAACTCGGTGGAGGACAACCTCGCGGAGTTCGCCGAGGCCCAGATCGTCTTCTTCACCGACCTGTTGCCGATCACCGGGCCGGTGCTGGGCGACCACGACCTGCGCGCGTGGTTGCGCGCCGGCGGCCCGCAGACGTCGTCGCACGGCGAGCCCGCCCCGGCTCCGGTTCTCGGCCACGCCGCGGTGATCGCCTACCTGGAGGCCGAACGCGACGTGGGGCGGCTGGCCGCCTGGGCCCGGCCGCCCTACCTCGCCGCCCTGCTGATCGGCGCGTGCCGGCAGTACGCCTTCGTACGGCTGCTGACGCCGCCCGAGACCATCACCGAGGTCGCGGGGCTGCCCGCCGACCCGGCGGAGTACGCCCGCGACGTCGCGCACACCGTCATGGCGGGCCACCACGCCCGCCGCGCCCGTCCGCGGTGAGCGCGGCGGTCAGCACGCGGCGCGAGCCCGTTCCGCCTACCCGGAGTGGTCGGCCGGGCGCCACAGGTGCCCCATCTCCACGCCCGGTCTTTTCATGTTGTTCCAGGTCACGTACGATTTGTGGTGGAAGCGCCGGAAGGTCGCAACTTCCGGACCAGCACAGACCGTGACCAAAACCACTTTTCACGGGTGGCGTATCCGCGTTAGAATCGTTTCTCGCGGCCAAACGCCGCGAATCGGGCGTAAGACCGCCCCGGCGCCCTCCAGCACGGCCCGCTCCCTCGGGCCTCTGGTCGGCGACCATGTCCGTTTCCCTTGGGCGATGAAGCCGACAGCCGCACAGGGTCCCGCTCTGTGCCCGGAGTCCGTACCTCCGTCCGTGCCCCCGACCCGGCTCGGCTCCGGTCCCTGACAACCGCAGGGCGAAGGCTCGCCCAGCTCAGCACCCTTACGGAGCGAGTATGACCACAGCGGCACCCGCAGCGGGCCGCCAGGACGACGAGCGCTACGAGCGCGACGTCAGGCCGCTCATCGACCCGCTGTACGCCAGCGCGGTGCGTATGACGCGCAACCCCACTGACGCCGAGGACCTCGTGCAGGAGACCCTCGCCAAGGCCTACGTGAACTTCCACCAGTTCGAAGAGGGCACGAACCTCAAGGCCTGGATGCACCGCATCCTCACCAACAACTTCATCAACACCTACCGCAAGAAGCAGCGCGAACCCCAGCGCGCCGGCACCGAGGAGATCGAGGACTGGCAGCTCGCCCGCGCCGAGTCGCACACCTCGACCGGCCTGCGCTCGGCCGAGCACGAGGCGCTCGACCGGCTGCCCGACTCCGACGTGGTCAAGGCGCTGCGCGCGCTCGCCCCCGAGTTCCGTACGGCCGTCTACCTGGCCGACATCGAGGGCTACCCGTACAAGGAGATCGCCACGATGATGGGCACGCCCATCGGCACGGTGATGTCGCGGCTGCACCGGGGCCGCCGCCAGCTCCGCGAGCAGCTGCAGGCGTACGCCCCCCGCGTGAGCATCGTACGCGCCGCGTGACCCCCGTGGTCTCTCAGGAGGACTGGACGCGGAGATAGCCGGTGAGCTGCTCGTAACGCTGCCAGCCCTCCTGTTGCCTTCCGTCGCCGAGGGCGTACCACATCGCCGGCGACCGCGTGTCGCCGATCCGCTGCCCGGGCACGCCGGGCGGCCCCGGCGCGACGCCGCTCACGGCCAGGCCGATCGGCGCCGCCGGCCCCACCCAGCGCGGCCCGGTGGTGAGATCGGTCAGCCCCGGGCTGAGCTGGACGAAGCACGAGACCAGCGGAAACTCCGCCGCCAGCGCGCCGACGACCCTCGACAGCGACCCGACCGGCGTCTCGCGCGGGTCGGCGTAGCCGATGACCAGCGTGACCGCCTCCTCGGCCGCGTCGCCCACCTGTGAGAGCAACATCGTGCCGACCACGGGCCGGCCGGCTCCCCCGCCCACCACGGTCAGCCAGATCGCGGACGAGACACGTGAGCCGAACATCTCGCCCAGGTCCTCGAGCCGCCACACGGCCGTCGCGGGCTCGGAGGTGCCCCATCCGCCGGGCGCCTCCCCCGTGAGCGACCGGCACAGCTGCTCCGCAGCCCCGCCGATCGCACCGCCCTCCGGGTGCCGTACGCGGAAGGTCAGCGTCAGCTGGGCGCCGACCGGCCCGGCCGGAGGCGTCGTGTAGTTCGGCGCGTACGCCCGCGCCTGCGGGTCGACCACGAAGGCCTCGCCGTCCCACAGCAGCGGCACGCCCGTGAGCCCGTCGTAGTGGCCACCGTCGGCGCGGACGACCCAGCGGCTGTTCGGCCCGGTCAGCACGAGCCGCAGCGGCATCGTGATCCGCGACTCGGGTGATGTGACGACCTGCAGGCCACGGCCGGTCTCGCTGCACAGCCGCAGCCCCTCGGCGAGCCAGGTGGTGAACGGCACGACCGGCCGCTCCTGCAACACCACCATGGCCTTCGGGGTCAGGGCGTCGACGGCGGGGTGGGTCACCGGGACTCCACCGGGGGCCAGACCGCGCCGCCCTGCCAGTGCACGAGATCGTCGGCGAACCTGCGCGCGACGCGCCGGGCCTCCGGCAGCCCGGCCGCGGCCCGTATCTCCACCCACCAGACCGGCAGCCGCACCCTGTCCGCCATCTGCGGGCCGAGCAGGCGTGCCACCTCACCGGGTACGCGCACCAGCTCCGGCGCCTCGATCGAGACCAGGAGCCGTCCCTCGGAGTCGTAGAGATGGCGGGCACCGGGACCGGCCTCTCTCATCCGCAGCGCCTCGCCGAAGGCGATCATGCCCTCCACGACCGTGGGGATGTCGGGCTCGTTACGCACCAACGCGACGACATCGCTGGTCAAAGCCACGAACCTCCTCTGTTCTGGTCGAGGTCAGGCATCGACGGCCCGGGCGAAGGCCTCGACCGCGACGCGTATCGCCGCGGCTCTCGTCTCCTGTCCGATCCGGGCGGACTCTACCGCCGTTCCGGTCGCGAGGTGACGGTCGTAGGGCATGTGCACGACCGGCATGCCGCCGCCGCTGAGGAGCTGCGCGGCCCGCGTCAGGTCGGCGTCGACGTGCGGCGTGTGCGTGACGAAGGCGATCACGGTACGGCTCAGCAGGTGCTGGTAGCCGTTGCGGGCCTGCCACTCGAGAGCACCGCGCGCGCTGAGCGCCCCGTCGACCGTGCCGGGCGTCACCATCACCTGCGCGTGCGCGTCGGCGAGGATGCCGCGCTGCAGTTCCGCCAGCAGGCCGGCGCCGCAGTCGATCACCAGGGCCGCGAAGTAGCGGCTCATCTCGCTCGCGACGGTGTTGAAGGTGGGCAGGTCGAGCGCCTGGGTGATCTGCCCGTCCGCGGTTCCCGACAGCACCCAGAGCCCCTCGGCCGTACGCCCGAGGAAGGACGCCATCTCCTCGAAGCCCCGCGGCCGGGCTTCGGCCAGGTCGTGCAGTGACCGCTCGGCACGCACGCCGAGGCGCAGCGGCAGTGAGCCGAGGCCGGAGTCGGCGTCGACGGCGAGCACGCGATCCTGGCGGTACTGCGCGAGCGCCGTGCCGGTGAGGCCCGCGATGGTGGTCTTGCCCGCGCCGCCGCGGATGCTCGTCACCACGATGTGCCGGCAGGAGGGCACCGGACGGTTCAGAACCCTCTCCACATCCGCGGTCCTGCGGATCTCACCGGCGGCGGCGGTCCCCATCGCCCGGCGCACCCCGCGGGACATGCGCCGCATCAGCGGATCGCCGTGGACCGACCGGCGTACGAGGTCCTGCGGCGCCGGCCGGCCGGGGGCGGGCTGCGGCGGTGCCGAGCCCGCCGGCGGCCCGGGGTCGCGCTGCCAGGCCTCGGCACCGGAGTGTTCCCACGCCTGAGGCGGCTGCTGCTGCGCCGCGTCCTCCGGCGGCGGCTCGGTGCCCCACGGCGTCTTGGCGACCAGGCCCCAGTGGGTCTGGGACGCCAGCTCCCACGCCGACGCCGGGTTGGGGCCGGCGTCCTCCTGCTGTTCGCGTGCCTGGTCGGGCCAGCCGCTCGCCGCCGCCTCGTCGCGCGGGTTCTCCGGCGGCGCGGGCGGCTGCTCCCACGTGGGCGGACTCCAGGTGGCCCGCTGCGCGGCGGACGCGTCATCGCCGGGCCCGGGCGCGGGCGGCCGGGCGGTGTTCTGCTCGCCGCCCGGGAACGCGCTCGGGGGCGTGGCGGGCACCTGCGCGGATGGCGGCTCGGCCGCGGCCGGATCCGGCGCGGGCTCCACCTGCGGTCGCGGTTCGTCCCACAGCGTCATGGGGGGACCGGCGGGCGGCCGGTCGTCACTCGCACGGGGAGCCGCGCTCTCGCGGTTCGGCGGGGGCTGAGCGGGCGGGGGCTCCGGCTGTGGTCTCGGCTCGTGCTGTGGTCTCGGCTCGTCCCACCGCGTCGCGGAGGGTGTGGGGGCCGGCCGGTCGTCGTTCGGACCGCTTTCCCGGTCCGGCGCGTGCCGCGCCGGTGGCGGGGGCTGAGCGGATGGTTCGCGCGGGCTTTCCGGGGGCGGCACCGAGTGGCCGTCCGTGGGTGCGGACGACGTGCCGGAATCGGGAGTTACCAGGCCGGACAGTGGCATACCGAGCTCGGCAAGCACGGTGGCCTGCCAGTCAGGCTCGGACAACGTCTTCCCCTCGGCGCGCAGCAGGCTGACAACACGGATTGCTCCCGATCCTATCGGCGTAAGTCCCCTCTGGCCTCCACAAACGGCACCCCATCATGATTACCGTGCGAGATCGATGCGCTACAGTATGCGACTGAGGAGCCGCCGAAACAGGCGGTCTTTTTCGGGGGGAAAAACCGACATGCGACGAATATTGGCTACTTCCATAGCCGCGGCCATTCCAGCCATGCTTCCGGTAAGCGCGGTCCACGCCTATTCCAAGCCGGCGCCTCCGCCCACGGCGAGTGGCCATTCCAAGGTCCGCACTCACGGTCACGGGCGCACTTCGCACGGCCGGCCCGTCTCCGAAGGAGAGACGCGCGACCGGCCGGTGAACGACGTCAAGGTCGACGCGGACGACGGCGGCGGCCCGTCCCGCTCGCAGGGCGACAGCGGTCCGCGGAACGCCGCGCCGGAGCACGGCCGCGCCCACGGCGCCACCGGCTCGCACGGCCGGCCGTCGCGTTCCAGCCACAGCAGGCCGGACTCACGGCCGGGCACGGGCGCCGACAGCTCCTTCGCCGACGCCGACGACCCCGCGCTTCCGCCGGAGGCCGCCGAGGCGATCAAGGAGGCCGACGAGCTGCAGCACTCCGCCGGCCAGGCCGCCGGCCAGGGCAACGGCCAGAGCAACAACCAGGGCAACAACCAGGGCAACGGCCGGCCCAACACCGCGCCGAACTCACCGCAGCAGGGCTCACCGCAGCAGGGCTCGCCGCAGCAGGGCTCGGGGCCCGAAGGCGCCACCGGCGCCGCTCCGGCACAGCCCCGCGGCACGAGTCGCGGCGCGACCCGTCCGCAGGGCCCGATCTCCGACCGGAACACCAACAACCGGAGCACCAACAAGACGTCGGGCCGCAGGCCCGGCCGGGCGCGCGTTCCGCAGCAGATGCCGGTCGCGTTCTTCAGCAGCAGCCCGGCGACGCAGGGCTCGCGCCTGGTGCTGCACACCAGCGCCGGCAACGCGCCCGCGCGCACCGTCACGCTGCAGTGCTACCCGACCGGTGGCACGCACCCGAAGGCCGCCCAGGCCTGCGCCGACGTCGCCCGAGCCGGCGGCAACCTGGCGCAGATGCCCGCCAACACCAAGCCGCAGGCGTGCTTCATGATCTACTCGCCGGTGACGGTCACCGCGCAGGGCCAGTGGCATGGCCAGGCCGTTCGCTACACCAAGAAATTCCCGAACAGCTGCGTGATGCGCGACAAGACGGGTTCGGTCTTCGACTTCTAGGAGAGAGGCTCCGGGCGGCCTCTCAGCCGGGCTCGATGAAAGGTTCGAATAAGAGCCGCACGCCTGGGTAAGCGGGCGCTTGACGGACGAAGGGAGTCGGTCATGGCGTCGAAGGTTCACCGGCCGGTGCACTGCCGGGTGCATGAGGTCATGACGCCGAGACCCGTCTCCCTTCCCCTGGACGCTCCGCTTACCGAGGCGGCACGCCTGATGCGCGACGAGGACGTCGGCGATGTCCTCGTCACCCATGACGGCCTGCTGTGCGGCCTGCTGACCGATCGCGACATCGTCGTGCGCGCGGTGGCCGAGGGACGAGACCTGTCCGGCACACGCCTCGCCGACGTCTGCAGCGCGGGCATCGTGACGGTCGGCCCGGATGAGGCCACCGAGGTCGCGCTGCGCATCATGCGCGATCGCGCCGTCCGGCGGCTGCCCGTCGTCGAGGACGGCCGGCCGGTGGGCGTCGTCTCGGTCGGGGACCTGACCCCCGACCGAGACGAGGCCTCCGACCGGAACGAGACCTCCGACCGGGACAAGCCCCCCGACCGAAACGAGACCTCCGACCGGGACAAGCCCCCCGACCGAAACGAGACTCCCGGCCGAAACGAGACTTCCAACCGGAACAAGCCCCCCGACCGAGACGGATCTCCGATCGAGACGGAAGACCTCGCCTGACGAGGTCCCCGGCCGAGACCATCGCACCGGCCGGACCACATCCTCCGCGCTCGCCCGCTGACGGCGGTCGACCCACCGGTCCCGCTGGACACGCCCTCACCGGCCGTCCGTACTCCCGGCGCGGGTGAACGGCTCCCGGCCCCGCACAGCGGGTTACCGTGAACCCGTGACGTTCGAACCGCAGATCAGTAGCGAGCTGGCGACCCAGGTGGCCCGCCTCGGGCTCGTACACGAGGCGTCCGCGACCGTGGCGCTGCGGCGCGTCACCGAGCTCGCCACCCGCGCCGTCCACGGATGTGCCGGCGCCACCGCCGTACGCTGGAGCACGGGTGACGCGTCCGAGCCGCTCGACCAGGCCGGCACCCACCCCCACCTGGCGTACCTCAGCGAGATCCAGTGCGCGCGCCGGACCGGTCCCATTCACGACGCGGCGCGCAGCGAGACGCCGGTCTTCTGCGCCGACACACTCGCCGAGACCCGCTGGCCGGACTACACGCCGCTCGCGCTCCAGCGCGGCGTCCGGTGCTTCGCCGTCACCGTCTACCGCACCGGCCCCGTGATCGTCACCCTCACGATGTACGGCGTGGTGCCCGGGGCGCTCGACCGGCGCGAGCTCAGCCTGGGCGCCCTGCTGGCCGCCCAGGGCGGAGCCGCGGTGTCGAACACCCGCCTGTACGAGGACGCGCACCGCACCGCGACCCAGCTGCGCCAGGCGGTCGAGGCACGCTCGATCGTCGACCAGGCCAAGGGCGTACTGATGCACGCGATGGGCTGCGACGCGGACACCGCGTTCGCCGAACTCAAGCGCATCTCCCAGACCCGGCACGTCAAGCTCACCGCGATCGCCCAGCGCATCGTCTCGGGCCATCGCACCGAGGCCCGGGAACGCCGTTAGCCGGGACCCGGAAACACCGTTAGCCGGACATTCGCCCGCTTTCGACGGCGGAGCTAGAGTGATACTCCTATCCACCGGAGGGAAGCATTCCCGAACAGCGACAGCCCGAGTCCCTTCGCCCTGAGGCACTCCGCTCCGAGATCGCCGCCCTGGAGGGCCGGGCCGGGGAGTTGCGCAGCGCGGCGTTGCTGCCGGACGCCGACCGGGGCGCGCTGCTGGACGCCGCCCTGACCGACCTCGACCGCGCGATGACGGCGCTGCGGACGGCGGTGGCCGACCAGAGCTCCATCCAGGCGAAGAACGAGGTGGCCGACGGCGAGCGGCGGCTGCTGCGCACCGTCTTCCAGGACGCGCCGGTGCCCCTCTTCCTGCTCGAACGCGACGGCACCGTGCGCCGCGTCAACCGCCAGGCCGGAGCGCTCCTCGGTTCCTCGGCCGGTTACCTCACCGGCAAGCCGTTCCCGACGTTCTGCGACCTGGCGACGCGGGCGACGGTCGGCTCGCACATCGCCGGGGTGTTCCACTCGGGCCGGCGGCGGCGCTCACGGGTGCGGCTCCTGTCGGGTCACGGCCCGGTCGAGGTCGATGTGACGTTCGCCCGCATCTGGGTGAGCGGCGAGCCGGACCCGCTGGTGGTCGCGGCCACCAGCCCCTCGACGCGCGAGCCGGCCGCGCAGGACCTGCCGCAGCAGGCCACCGCGACCCACGACGCCGTGGCCACGGTCGTCCACCGCATGGACGTCCTGGCCACGGCCACCGGCATGCTTCTGGACGACGACTCCTTCACCGAGTCCGTCGCCGTGCGCCGCTGTGCGCGGCTGCTGGCCGCCGAGCTGGCCGACTGGGTCCTCATCGACCTCGAACGCGACGAGCGGCTCCTGCGGCAGGTGGTGATCGGCCCGGACGACGAGCGCAGCACCGAAGTCGCCCGGACGCTGGAGGACCTCGACCCGGCCCCGGACACGCTGCCGGCCACCGTCCACGTTTCGGGCCGGTCCGTGCTCCAGGCCCACCTCGACGATCTGGGCGTCCTCGGCACGAGCCCGGCCGGGCCTCCGGTGTGCGGGCTGATCGAGGCGTCTTCGCTGATCTGCGTGCCGCTGGACGACGGCGAGCGGTGCCACGGCACCCTCACGCTCGCCGTCTCCGGCGAGCAGGGCCCGTTCGACCTGATGGACCTCGGCCTGGTCGAGCGGCTCGCCCGCAACCTCGCCCTGGTCATCCGGGCGGGGCGGCGCTACCGCCGCCGGGCGGTGGCCGCCGAACGGCTGCGCGCCGGCCTGCTGCCCCGCGAGCTGCCGGCCGTCCCGGGCGCGGAGGTGGCGGGCCGCCACCATCCGGCGACTCGCGACACCGGCTTCGGCGGCGACTTCTATGAAGTGTTCCCCACCGGCTCGGGCTGGGGCATGGTCCTCGGCGACGTGTGCGGCAAGGGCGAGGACGCCGCGGCGGTGACGGCCACCGCCAAGAACGGCATCCGGCTGCTCGCCCGCTGGAACCCCAAGCCGGCCGAGGTCCTGTCGATGATGAACGACGCGCTCATCGACGACGAGCGCTTCGTCACCGCCGTGATGGCCTACCTCGAGCCGCGCGACGGGGGCATGGCGATGACGGTGGCCAGTGCCGGGCACCCGCCGGCGATCCTGGTCCGCCGTGACGGCGTCATCCGTACGACGAGTGGCGGCGGCCTTCCGCTGGGCCTGTTCGAGGACGACTTCGGGGTCGGCGTCGAGCAGCTCGACCTGGAGCCCGGCGACACGCTGTTCCTCTACTCCGACGGCGTGCCCGAGGTCGCCGACCCGTCACAGACCCGGTTCGGGCACGAGCGCCTCATCGAGATCCTCGCCGCTCACGGCGACCAGCCGCTCGCCGACCTCGTACTGGCCGTCGAGACCGCCCTGCTCGACTTCTCCGGCGGTGACCTGCGCGATGACGTGTCGATGCTCGCGTTCCGGGTGACCGGCTGACCGCCGCCCGTTGATCTTTTTTCGACAAGATCCGCGTGTTCGGGTTTAGACCGGTGCCCGGCAGGTAAAGGGAGAATCAGGTAACCGTGCCTAAGACGCAGGCACACCACGGGAGGGCGGCATATCCGCCCTCGACTTCCGGAGGGTGTGCATGCGTACTTCCAGCCTTTTCGTTCCCGGCCTTTCCGCCGGCGCGAGGCTGACGCACGCCTTCTCCTCCTCCACCGCCGACGCGGACGTACGTCCGGCGGCGGGGCGCACGCTCACGTTCTCCTTCTGCCCCGTGACGCGGCGCTCATATCTCCCCCTCTGCCGTCCCGACGCCCTGCCCCAGCCGGCCGGGCGGGGCCCGTCTCGGGCGGCCGCGCAGACGAACCCCCACCTCAGGGATATTCAGGAGTCAGCCCGATGAACATAGTCATGGTCTCCGTTCACACCAACCCCGTCGCCACGGAAGCCTCGTCCCACGAAGGCGTTCGCGTCCACGTCGCCGAGTTGGCCCGCGAGCTGGGCCGCCAGGGACATCGGGTCACCATCTACACGCGCCGCGACGGCCTCGGTTCCGGTGACCGGGTCCGCCTCGCGCCGCACGTGAACGTGGAGTTCATCTCCGCCGGGAACGCCCTGCCGATGCCCGAGCAGGAGGTCCTCCCCCATATCCGTGAATTCGCCGACAAGCTCGCCAAGCGCCTGGTCGCGAACCGGCCCGACGTCATTCACGCACACCACTGGCTGAGCGGCCTCGTCGCGATGTCCGCCGCCGAGGGCCTCGACATTCCGATCGTCCAGAGCTTCCACGGCCCGGCCTCCCTCCGCGGACGGGCCGCCGGCGAGGTCTCCCCGGCCCGCCTTCGCGTGGAGCGGGCCATCGGCCGCGGCGCCGACGCGCTGATCGCGACCACCGAGACCGAGTGCACCGAGCTCACCCGGCTCGGCGTCACCCGCAAGCACATTTCCTGCGTGCCCTCCGGGGTGGACAGCGAGCGGTTCACGCCGCAGGGCCGCGCCCTTCTCCCCCGCGGCGAGAAGCCCCGCATCGTCATGCTGTCGCGGCGGTTCGCCGAGGACGGCGTGACCACCGTCATCAAGGCGCTGGCCCGCATCCCCGGCGCCGAGCTGGTCGTGGCCGGCGGGCCGGCACCCGACGAGCTCGACGGCGACCCCGGCGTCCACCGGCTGCGGATCGCGGCGAAGGAGGCCGGCGTCGACGACCGGGTCACCTTCCTCGGGCGGGTCGACCCCGCCGACGTTCCCGGCCTGCTGCGGTCGGCGGACCTGACGGTCAGCCTGCCCACGTACCAGTCCTTCGGCCGGGTGCCGGTCGAGTCGATGGCGTGCGGCACGCCCGTGGTCGTCACGGCCGTCGGCGGCCACCTCGACACGGTGATCGACGACGTGACCGGCGTCTACGCCCGGCCGGGCCGCCCGGCCGAGCTGGCCAAGCGGATCCGCGGCCTGCTCGCCGAGCGCACGCACCTGACCGCCCTGGGGATCGGCGGCGCCGACCGGGTCCGGGCCCGCTACTCCTGGGAGCGGATCGCGAACGAGACCCTCAAGGTCTATGAGTCCACGATCCCGGCCTCCGAGCCCGAGCAGGACACGCACGAGGAGGAGAACCTGGAGCTGGCCATCGCCAGCTGACGCCCCGTACGCGCACCGGCCCTCCCGCTCGCCCGCGGGAGGGCCGGTGCGTATGCGGGCTCTCAGCCCGGCACCCTGACAGGGCAGGGGCCCGGGCGGTCTCTCAGTAGGAGCGGCCGTACAGGATCCGCTTGCCGTACGCGGACGGCTCGCCGCAGCGGAAGCAGACGCCGTGCTCCTCGGGCGCGTCGGTCGGGATGACGCGCGGCGTCGCCGCCGTGTCGGCCTTGATGGCGTCCTCGCAGTCGGTGCGGCCGCAGTGGAACACGCGCGCCCAGCCCTGGGAGACCTGCTCCGGGAAGGCGTCCCAGCTCTCGACGTCGGCGGTGTGCTCGTCGCGGAACCGCTCCGCGCGGGTGTAGAGGAAGGCCTGGAAGTCGTCCAGGATGCCGGGCATCAGCTCGGCGGCGCGGTCGAGCGGGATCTGCTCCTTGCCCTGGTCGCCGAGGCGGCGGGCCAGCGTCACCACCCCGCCGTCGAGGTCGCGCGGGCCGATCTCGAGCCGCACCGGGACGCCGCGCAGCTCCCACTCGTTGAACTTGTAGCCCGGACGCAGCTGCGGCCGGTCGTCGACGTGCACCCGGACCCCGGCCCGCTTGAGCTCACCGGCCAGGTCGCGGGCGGCCGCGGCGGTGCGCTCGGCGGCGTCGTCGCGTCCGATCGGCACGATCACCACCTGGTACGGCGCGATCCTCGGCGGCAGCACGAGGCCCTTGTCGTCGCCGTGCGTCATGATCACGCCGCCGAGCATGCGGGTCGACAGGCCCCAGGACGTGGTGTGGGCGTGGACGAGCTTGCCGTCCTCGTCCTGGTAGGTGATGTCGAAGACCTTGGCGAAGTTGGTGCCGAGGTAGTGGGACGTGCCGGACTGCAGCGCCCGGCCGTCGCGCATCATGCCCTCGATCGTGTAGGTGCGGACCGCGCCGGCGAACCGCTCGCTCGGGGTCTTCTCACCCTCGACCACCGGGATCGCCGCCAGCTCCCGCGCCAGGCCGGCGTACGCGCCGAGGGCCCACATGGTCTCGCGCATCGCGTCCTCTTCGTCGGCGTGCGCGGTGTGGCCCTCCTGCCAGAGGAACTCGGTCGTGCGCAGGAACATGCGCGGACGCAGCTCCCACCGCACGACGTTGGCCCACTGGTTGAGCAGCAGCGGCAGATCGCGGTGCGACTCGATCCACTTGGCCATGTACTCGCCGATGACGGTCTCGGAGGTGGGCCGCACGACCAGCGGCTCCTCCAGCTCCTTGCCGCCGGCGACGGTCACGACGGCCAGCTCGGGCGAGAAGCCCTCGACGTGCTCGGCCTCGCGTTTGAAGTAGGACTCCGGAATGAACATCGGGAAGCAGGCATTGCCGTGCCCGGCCTCTTTGATGCGCCCGTCGAGGTCGGCCTGCAGCAGCTCCCACATCCGGTAGCCGTACGGCCGGATGACCATGGTGCCGCGCACGGGGCCGCGGTCGACGAGCTCGGCCTGGATGACGAGTTCGTTGTACCAGGCGGAGAAGTCTTCAGACTGAGGAGTGACACCTTCCCGACTCACGCTGCCGAGCGTACCGGGCCCGGGCACCGCATGTGGACGACGCGCCTCGGGTGAGGCCCCCTTATGCCCTTCACACGGCCGGGCGGTCTAGCGTACAGAGCGTGCCAGACGAGCCCACGCCCGAGGCCGAGTCCTCGGCGGAGAACGATGCCGAGTCCTCAGCGGAGAAGGAACCCCGGAAGCGCAACCGGTCCTTCCTTCGCGAACTGCCCATCCTCATCGGCGTCGCACTCGTGCTGGCGCTGCTGATCAAGACGTTCCTGGTGCAGGCGTTCTTCATCCCCTCCGAGTCGATGGAGCGCACCCTGCACGGCTGTCCCGGCTGCACCGGCGACCGGATCCTCGTGGAGAAGATCAGCTATCGCGTGGGCGACCCGCAGCCCGGCGACATCGTGGTCTTCCGCGCTCCGCCCGCCTGGGAGCCGGAGACACGCGTCGCCAAGCCGACGAACCCGGTCCGCCGCGCGATCAACTGGGTCGGCGCGGCGTTCGGCGTGCCGCAGCCGAACGAGAAAGACCTGGTCAAGCGGGTGATCGCCGTGGGCGGGCAGACCGTACAGTGCTGTGACGCGCAGGGCCGGGTGATCGTCGACGGGAAGCCGCTGGACGAGCCGTACGTCTACCAGGACGACCACCGGCGGTTCGGGCCGATCAAGGTCCCGCCCGGGCGGCTCTGGGTCATGGGCGACCACCGCTCGGACTCGGCGGACTCCCGCTTCCACCTCGACGACGGCCACAGCGGCACGGTCCCGGTGGGCAACGTGATCGGCCGGGCCTTCGTGATCATCTGGCCGCCCTCGCGCTGGAACAGCCTCCTGTCGACCCGGACGTGACGACCGCGTGGGCGCTGGCCGCGATCACGGTCGCGGCGGTCGCGGCGGCCCTGTGCCTGTCCCGTCCGGGCCGGACGGGCGGCGGCGGGCGGCTCGGGCATCCCGCGGCCTGGCTCGGGGGCGTGACCGCGCTGATCTACCTGAACCAGGTGCTGTTCACCGTCTACGTCATCCGGGTCCGGCACGGCGATTCGTCGTTCGTCGCCCGGTACCTGCCGTCCGGCTGGTTCGCCCTGGCCCACGGCCCGGTGATCGACGCGGTGGCACGGCACTTCCCCCACCCCGGCGTGCTCGCGCCGAGCGTGCTCCGCGTCCAGGCGTTCTTAGAGCTGCCGTTCGTCCTGCTCGCCTATCTGACGGTCTGCCGGTGGTTCTCGGCGCCGGTGTACCGGGCGGCGCTGCGGCTCGCCTGGCCGGTGTCCGCCGCGTACACCGCGACGTTCTGCCTGATCGAGTGGTCGCTGCGCAACCCGTACACCGTGGACGACATCGTGATCCGCATCGCGGCGGCGCTCGTCGTGCCGCTGCTGATCACGCGTCTGTCCCCCGGAGCGGAGAGGCCGGAGCCCGGCGTGGCGGGGCTGCTGGTGTTCGCCGTCAGCGCGATGGCGTTCGGCCTGCTCGTCCTGGTGGTGTACGACACGGCGCTGCTGTACGACCTCGGCGATGTCGGGAGGCGGCTGCCGGTGGCCCTGGCCGCGCTGGGAGTGCTCGCCGCGGCGCGTGCGGCGGCCCGTCTCGGCCCCGGACGCGCCGCCGGCCCGTGCGTCGACTCGGTGGCGCGGTCGTTCGGGTGGTTTCTGGTGCTGTTCTTCGTGCCCGCGCTGCCGGTGCGGTACGGCCTGATCGCCGGGTCCGGCCACGTCTCGGCGGCGGCCGGCCTGGTCATCGTCGGGGCGGCGGCCTGGTACGGCGTCCGGGAGGCGCTCACGCGGGGCGGCGTGTCGCTGCTGGGCTGGGTGGTGCGGATGGGCGCCACCGTGGCCGCCGGGATCTGCGGCGCCGCCGTCGCGCTCCTGGCTCCCACCGGACACACCGAACTCCGGCTGCTGGAGGTGGCCGGGGCGTTCTTCGTCTGCGCCGTCGGCGCCTGCGCCCTCCTCGACCCGCCGGCCGGACGCGCCGGTTCCTGACCGCGCCGCCGCACCGGCCGTGGCGGGCGTGGCCCGCCACGGCGTACAGGAGCTGTCAGGCGTGCAGGGGCCCGACGTCGATCCGACCCGCGCCGTTCACCGGACCGCCGGTCCAGGGCGCGGCGTTGGTGCCGTCGTCCGCCGGCATGGTGAAGATCAGTGACACGGGCACGAAGGGCGTCCCGCCCACGACCGTCCAGTGCAGGTCGAGATGGCCCACCACTCCTGGAGCGATCGTGATGGCCGTACTCGAACCCGGGGCGACGGCGTCCGTCGGCAGGGGCCTGCCCTGCGCGCCCAGGAACTGGAAGTTGGTCAGATCGTCGCTGAGGACGCACGTCCTCCCGCCGTAGGCGGTGAAGTCGAGCGTGGAGTAACGCTGTCCGGCGCCCGCCTGCACAGGGCCCAGCGACGTGGTGAAGTCGGTGATCTTGCAAGGGGGTGCCACGTCGGCGGCGGCGTGGGTGGTGGTGGCCGCGCCGGCCACGCACGTGGCCGCGACCCCTGCGGCCATGAGAGCGAGAGTCGATTTCGCGCTTGTCACTGCTGTGCCTCATTCCTTCGCGCGGGGAGGAATGCCGAGCGCCCCCGATGTCGACGCCCGGCTGGAATCAGCCGGCTAAGGAATAGGACGTCGAGGGGCCGGAGAAAGTTGACTTCTCCCGACATCTGGAGAATGCGACGTCCTCCGGCCGGCCGGCGCGAAAAATCGCTTGGGCGCCTCCTGGCGATGGCCCAGACTTGGCCGGTGTGGGCCACATCGAAGTCGCGCATCTCGACCACGCCCTGCCCGACGGGCGGGTCCTGCTCTCCGACGTCTCGTTCCGGGTCGGCGACGGGTCGGTGGCGGCGCTGGTCGGGCCCAACGGCGCCGGCAAGACGACCCTGCTCCGCCTGGTGGCGGGCGACCTGGAGGCGCAGAGCGGCTCGGTCGTGCGCAGCGGCGGCCTCGGTGTGATGCGGCAGTTCATCGGCAACATCCGCGACGAGTCGACCGTGCACGACCTGCTCGTGTCCACCGCGCCGCCGCGTGTACGCGACGCGGCGGCGGCGCTGGAGCGGGCCGAGCTGGCCATGATGGAGCGCGACGACGAACCCACCCAGCTGCGCTACGCCAAGGCCCTCACCGACTGGGGCGACGCCGGCGGGTACGACGCCGAGGTGCTCTGGGACTCCTGCTGCGTCGCCGCCCTCGGCGCGCCCTACGACCGCACCCGCTACCGCGACGTGAAGACCCTGTCGGGCGGCGAGCAGAAGCGCCTCGTGCTGGAGGCGCTGTTCCGCGGCACGGACGAGGTGCTGCTGCTCGACGAGCCCGACAACTACCTCGACGTCCCGGGCAAGCTGTGGCTGGAGGAGCGGCTGCGGGAGACGCGCAAGACGGTGCTGCTCGTCTCGCACGACCGCGAGCTGCTCGCGCGCGCCGCACGGCAGATCGTCACGGTCGAGTCCGCGACCGTCTGGACGCACGGCTCCGGCTTCGCCACGTACGCCGAGGCGCGGCGCGCGCGCAACGAACGGCTCGAGGAGCTGCGGCGGCGCTGGGACGAGGAGCACGCCAAGCTCAAGGCCCTGGTCCTGATGTACAAGCAGAAGGCCGCCAGCAACGCCGACATGGCCTCCCGCTACCACGCGGCGCAGACGCGGCTGCGCCGGTTCGAGGAGGCGGGGCCCCCGGAGATCCCGCCGCGCGACCAGAACCTCAAGATGCGCCTGCGCGGTGGCCGTACCGGCAAACGCGCCGTGATCTGCGAGGGACTGGAGCTGACCGGCCTGATGCGGCCGTTCGACGCCGAGATCTGGTACGGCGAGCGCGTCGCGGTACTCGGCTCGAACGGCTCGGGAAAGAGCCACTACCTGCGACTGCTGGCCGGCGGCGACGTGGCGCACACGGGCGTGGGCCGGCTGGGGGCGCGCGTCGTGCCGGGGTTGTTCGCCCAGACCCATGCCCGGCCGGACCTGCGGGGCCGCACGCCGGCGGAGATCCTGATGACCGAGCACGCCCGGCTGCGCAACGAGGCGATGTCCGCGCTGTCCCGCTACGAGCTGAACTTCTGCGGCGACCAGCCGTTCGAGACGCTGTCGGGCGGGCAGCAGGCACGGTTGCAGATCCTGCTGCTGGAGATGAGCGGCTGCACACTGCTGCTGCTCGACGAGCCGACCGACAACCTCGACCTGGCCAGCGCCGAGGCCCTGCAGCAGGGGCTGGAGGCCTACGAGGGCACGGTGGTGGCGGTCACGCACGACCGGTGGTTCGCGCGGTCGTTCGACCGGTTTCTGGTGTTCGGCGGCGACGGCACCGTGTACGAGACGGCCGAGCCGGTGTGGGACGAGACCCGCGTCGACCGCCCGCGCTGACCGACCGCCCGCGCCCGCGGATCATTCCTCGCCGGCCGGCGGCCCGGATGTCAGCCGACCGGGGCCAGATCCAGCTCGATCTTGACCTCGTCCGCCACCCTGAGCTGGCCGAACAGCGCGGAGTAGGGCTTGATCCCCCAGCGCGACTGGACGACGGACGCCTCGGCGGTCAGCCGCTCGCCGGAGATCCGGCCGTGCACGGTGACGGGCCGGGTGACATCCATGATCGTCAGCTCGCCCTCGACGGTGAACGCCGCGGGCGTGCCCGCCACGCCGGTGGACCGGAACCGGATCACCGGGTGGGCACGCGTCTTCAGGACCTTCTCGCGGACGGTCTTGACGATCTCGATCCGGTCGGCCGCGGTGAGCGGCACGACACCGCCGCCGCCCTCGACGACCTCGAACGAGGCGGGATCGATCTCGGCGGTCACCACGGAGGCGGACGGATCGTCGAGGTCGATGACCGCCTCCCCGGACCAGCGTGCGGCCTCGATCGTCAGATCGTGCCCCGCCCGGCGGCCGAGCCCACTCCGGCCCGTGCGCAGCCGGAGCGTCCCCGATGCGGGACCCAGTGCGTACGTGCCGCTGGTCAGCGCCATAAGCACCACATTACGACCTGGGCGACGGCCGCGCTGAAGGCCTGGTCGCGGATTCCCCAGGCCTGCTCCGGGTCGCTCTGCACCTCGGTCGGCGTCGACCGTACGGAATTGAGGATCTCGACCGCGCGACGCAGGGACAGTGGCCGTCTCGTCGGTACTGAAACGGGGTTCCGCCCCATTTCCGGTCTCGGGCCCTGCTGACCGAGGTCTTCCCGACCCGGCACCGGCCCGCCGGGAGATGGCCCACGCGCCGGGCATCGAGACGACGACCTTCGAGCAGTGGGCTCACGGGGAGGCGCGGGCGGACCAAGGCCGGCCGGGAGGGCCCGCGCCTCGCGTCGGTACGGGTCTACGGCCCTCAGTGCTCGGCGAGCAGCCCGATGGCGCGGACGATCTCGCCCAGCGTGTGGAACTCCTGGCCCTCCGGCAGCCCGGAGACGGCGTCGACGACCGAGTCGGGGGCGCGGCGGGACCGCAGGTGGGTCAGCAGCCGTGCCCGGTCGGCGGGGAACACGGTCGGTGGCAGGTTCCGGGTCAGCGCGGCGCGACGCGCGACGTCGGCGGGTGACATGCCGCGCGGTGGCGTCCGGTGGCGCTCGGGCGAGGCGTCACCGCCTCCCGGCCGGCCCTCCCGGGCGTGGCCGGCGCCGTTCCTGCTCAGGCTCTCGGTCTCCTTGTGCAGGTAGTCGTCGCGGACCGGACCCTGCTTGTCGCTCTCGCGGTGCATAGACCTCACCTTTCGCGTAGCCCTCTCAGGCGCCCCCACGCGCTGGCGTTCCGGACCGACCTCCTTCGGGGCACGACAGCGAAACGGAGCGCCGAAATGCTCCACCTGACACCGGGCGGTCGCCGCGCGACCCCCTGTGAGCCGCCGTACCCGAGCCGGACGGAAGCGAACCCTCACGCCCCTCCGGCCGGCGATCGCGCCCACCCGATCAAGCGCTCGGCCGGTCCGCCCCGGCCGGGGGCTCGGGCAGAGGCCGGCGGCTGGGCGCGGCGACCTCGGCGGGCCCGAAGACGGCCAGCGCGGCACGCCTCTTGGTGATCTCCACCGGACCGTCGGCCGTGCCCGGCTCGCCGTCGCAGGCGAGGCGCAGCGAGCCCTCGGCCCCGCCCACGCTCAGGGAGGTGGTGCGCCAGGTCTTGTAGTCGGGCATCAGGTGCAGGTGCCCGACGAGCAGCGCGGCGACGGCGCGCGCCTTGCCGATATGGCGCCTGGCGCCGATCAGGCGTACGTCGAGCAGGCCGTCGGCCAGGTGCTCGCGCCAGGTCGGGGCGACACCGTAGGAGCCGTACCGGCAGTTGCCGATGAAGGCGAACCACACGCGCAGCCGCCGCCCCTCGACGTACACCTCCGTCGGCTCGGTGTGCCGCAGGACGCGGATCGCGGCCACCGCGAGCGCCGGCCACTTGCCCAGGCGGCTCTCCATGCGCCGCCGCAGGTCGACCAGCTCGGTGTACGCGCCGAAACTCGCCGTGTTGAGGAACACGCGCCGTCCCGCGCGGGCGACGTCGACCCGGATGACGGCGCCCGACCGGTAGGCCTCGACGGCGTCCTTGGCGGTCTCCAGGCCGATCGCGCGGGCGAAGTGGTTCAGCGTGCCACCGGGGATCACCAGCAGCGGCAGACCGCGGTCGAGGGCGACCTCGGCCCCGGCGTTGATCGTGCCGTCGCCGCCGCAGACCCCCAGCACGGTCGCCCGGTCCGCGGCGTCGCCGAGCGCCTTGCCCAGGTCCTCGCCGGCCTCGACGATCTCCGCCTGCGGCAGCTCGGCGCGGAGCAGGCTCGTGGCGTCGCCGCCGCCCGCGTCGTTGTTGATCACCACGACGACGCCGGCGCCGTCGGGTGAGATGCCCTGGACGGCTTCGGCGGGCATCGACCACACGGCTCCGGCGGGCGCGGGACGGGTGGGCCAGACCAGCCGGGTCGTCGCGGCGGCCACCGCGCCGAGCGCCAGGCCGGCCATGACGTCGCCCGGGTAGTGCGCGCCGGTGTAGACGCGGGAGAAGGCCACCCCGGCGGCGGCCGCAGCCACGGGAAGCACGACGGACGCGGGCGCCTCCAGCGCCAGCGCGCCGGTGAAGGCCGCGGCCGCCGCCGAGTGCCCGGAGGGGAAGGACGGGGAGGTCGGCAGCCGCCACCGCACCCGCGCCGCGGGGAGCGCGGTGCCGCGCCCGATGCTCGTCGGCAGGCCGGCCAGCTCGATCAGCGGACGGCGGCGGCGGAACATCTGCTTGCCCACGAGGTTGGCGATCGGGCTGGTCAGGCTGAGCGCGAACACGCCGCGCAGCGCCGCCCGGCGCAGCCGTGGCTGCCGCGTCAGGGCCAGTCCGCCGACGACGCCCAGCCACAGCAGGGAGTGGTCGGCGGCTCTGGACAGGCGAGGGAGGACGTACTCGAAACCGCGGAGTCGTGCCGCGGCCACCGCGTCGAACGCGCGCTGGTCGAGCCGGACCGCTCGTTGCAACAGGGGCATGCGAGCCTCTATCCCCCGTCGCGGTCAAGATATGTCGGGGGTTATCCAAGGTCAGTGGCGTCGGCGGCGGCCGTCGGCACACCCGGGCTCGGTATCCCGGTTACAGCCCGATCACGCCGAAGATCACATTCTCGCCATGCATCTCACTGAACGTCGATGCCGGGGCTCTGTCTGCAATAGGCTCATCCGCATGAGTCACCCGGAACGGCTCGGAGCCTCGGGTGGCGGACCGGCGCACGCGATAGCCGAGCCCCCACAGCTCAACGGGCATCGTTCGCTGGCCGAGTTCGCCACCAAGCAGGGGCTCAAGCAGAGCGCCGCCCGCCCCCCGATGGGCTCGTACATCAGTCAGCTCTGGCAGCGTCGTCACTTCATCTGGGCGTTCGCGTCGGCCAAGAACATCGCGATGTACACCGAGTCGCGCCTCGGTCAGGTGTGGCAGGTCCTCACACCGCTGCTCAACGCGGCGGTGTACTACCTGATCTTCGGCCTGCTGCTCGGTGTCAGCCGCGGCCTGCCGCACAACACGTTCATTCCGTTCCTGGTCTGCGGTGTCTTCATCTTCACCTTCACCCAGCGGTCGGTGCAGACGGGCGCCAAGTCGGTCGGCGACAACCTGTCGCTGATCCGCGCCCTGCACTTCCCGCGGGCCAGCCTGCCGCTGGCGTACACCATCATCGAGCTCCAGCAGTTGCTCGTCTCGATGGTCGTGCTGTTCGTCATCGTGCTCGGCTTCGGCGAGCCGCTCACGCTCGACTGGCTGTTGCTGGTCCCGGTCCTGATGATGCAGGTGCTGTTCAACGTCGGGATGAGCCTCGTGCTCGCCCGCATCGGCGCGTTCAACCGCGACATCCAGCAGCTGCTGCCGTTCATCATGCGGACCTGGCTCTACTTCTCCGGCATCATCTACAGCCTGTCCGGGCTGATGAACTCGTCCAAGATCCACGCCCACCCGTGGATCGGGAAGGTCCTCGAGGCCAACCCCGGATACGTCTACGTCGAGCTGTCGCGCCTTGCCATCCTCGACAGCTACCGGGGCTACGTGCACGAGACGCTGCACGAGCAGACGAATCACCTGTGGTGGTACGGCCTGGGTTGGTCGGTCGTGGTGTTCGTCATAGGGTTCTGGTTCTTCTTCCGCGCCGAGGAGAGGTACGGCCGTGGCTGACGTCAAGGAGAAGCTCAAGGTGGCCGAGCAGCCGGCGCCGCGGGTGACCATCGACCAGACCCGCGAGCCGATCGTCGTCGTCGACGACCTGCACATCAAGTACCGGGTGTACGGCGCCGGCGGCAAGGGCAACGCCGCGAGCGCCTTCATCCGCGTGCTGCGCCGCGAGCACCGGCCGACGATGAAGGTGGTCCACGCGATCCGCGGGCTGTCCTTCGTCGCGTACAAGGGTGACGCGATCGGCGTCATCGGCACCAACGGCTCGGGCAAGTCGACGCTGCTCAAGGCCATCGCCGGCCTGCTGCCGCCGGAGAGCGGCGGCGTGTACACCTCCGGCCAGCCGTCGCTGCTCGGTGTGAACGCCGCGCTGATGAACGACCTCACGGGCGAGCGCAACATCATCCTCGGCTGCCTGGCCATGGGCATGACGCCCGAAGAGGTCAAGAAGAAGTACGACGAGATCGTGAAGTTCGCCGGGCTCAAGGAGGGTTTCATCCAGCTGCCGATGCGGGCCTACTCCTCCGGCATGGGCTCGCGGCTGCGGTTCGCCATCGCCGCGTCCAAGTCACACGACGTGCTGCTCATCGACGAGGCGCTGGCCACCGGCGACGCGAAGTTCCGGCGCAAGAGCGCGAAGAAGATCGACGAGCTGCGCAACGAGGCGGGCGCCGTCTTCCTGGTCGCCCACCAGCTCGACTCGATCCGGGAGATGTGCAACCGGGTGCTGTGGATCGACGAGGGCAGGATGGTGATGGACGGCGACCCCGACACCGTCGTCGACGCCTACACCGAGGCCACCGGCAAGTAGTCCTCTCTTCCGAAGCCGTTCTGAAGCCCGAGCCCGGGAAGGCTCGGGCTTCACGCTTTGTGAGCCGCCGATCACCGGAAGAGCAGGTTTGGCGAACGAGTTTCCGGGCCGCTCCGGGCGGTGCCGGAACTGCCCCTTTATGACGGCCTGCCGCCGATCTACCTTCGAGGGAGACGCTCCTTCCCGAGAGAGGCCGGGGGTTGGCACCGAGCAGCGAGCAGCCCGGCGGGCATGGTGGCCGGCACCGCCGGCGAGCGGGCCGGCCGTGAGGCGCCGCGACGAGGCGGGCACGGCGGCGAAGGCGGTCGAGGCCCGTGGCCTCGTCAAGGTGTACGAGGGGCGCCGTGACCGGCAGGTCCGCGCGCTCGACGGGATCGACGTGTCCTCGAACCAGGGTGAGTACCTGGTGTTGCTCGGCCCCTCGGGCTGCGGCAAGACCACGCTGCTGCGCACCATCGCGGGCCTGGAGCGGCCGACCGAGGGCGAGGTGTACATCGGCGGCCAGCTCGTCAACGGGCTGCCGCCGAGGATCCGCCGGGTCGCGATGGTCCTGCAGTCCTACGCCCTGTATCCGCACAAGACCGTCCACAGCAACATCGAGTTCCCGCTGAAGGCCGAGAACGTCCCGCGCCACCTGCGCGAGCGCAAGATCCGCTGGGCGGCCGAGCTGCTCGGCATCCCGGACCTGCTCGGCCGCAAGCCCCGGCAGCTGTCCGGCGGTGAGCGCCAGCGGGTCGCGCTGGCCCGTGCCCTCGTCCGTGAGCCGGCCGTCTTCCTGCTCGACGAGCCGCTGTCGGGGCTGGACGCCAAGCTGCGCGCCACCACCCGCGACGAGCTCAAACGCTTCCAGCGGCAGATCGGCACCGCGACGATCTACGTGACGCACGACCAGGAAGAGGCGATGGGGCTCGGCGACCGCGTGGCGGTGCTGGACGCCGGGCGGCTGCGCCAGGTCGGCACGCCCCGCGACATCTACGACGAACCGGCCGACACGTTCGTCGCGACGTTCGTCGGCTCTCCCCCGATGAACCTCGTGCAGCGCGCCGACCGGCTCGTCGGCTTCCGGCCCGAGCACTTACTGCCGGCGGAGAACGTCGCGTACGACTCCCGCGTCACCATGCCGCTGCGGATCGAGCGCATCGAGTACCTGTCCGGCGACCGGCACGTGTACGGCGCGGTGACGAGGATCGGCGCGGAGACGCGGGTGATCGCGCGGCTGCCCGCCACCGTCATCACGCCGCTGACGCCGGGCGAGACGCACGAGTTCGCGGTGCCGGGTGACCGGCTGCGCTTCTTCGACGCCGAGTACGGCATCCGTACCGCGCCGGTACGGATCGGCGGTTGAGCGGCACGCGGGCGCGCGCCGGTGACCGGGCGCGCCTCACCGACCGCGAGGGCTTCTTGGCCTGGGCGTTCCTGCTGCCCACGGTCGTCTACCTGACGGCGCTGGTGGTGGCGCCGTTCGTGCTGACGGTGGCGTTCGCGTTCTCGCGCTCGACGGGCGACGCACCGTCGTACCGGTTCGCCGGGCTGCGCGACTTCCGCACGGTGTTCGGCGACGACGTCTTCTGGCGGTCGCTGCTCGACACGCTCGCCCTGACCGGCGTGGCGATCGTCCTCGTCGTGGTCCTCGGGACGGCCCTCGCGCACGTCCTGCGCGCCGGCTTCCGCTTCCGCCGCACGGTGCGCACGCTGGTGCTGCTGCCGTGGACGACACCGGTCGCGCTGTCGGCGATCTCCTGGCGATGGCTGCTGGGTTCGGCCGGGGTGGACCGGATGCTGCGCGCCGCCTCCCTGCTGCACGGTGGCGGGTCGCCGCTCGATCGTACGGGGCCCGCCGCGGTCGCGGTGGTCGCCGTGCACGTCTGGCGGCTGACGCCGCTCGCCGCCGTCATCGTGATGGCCGGGCTGAACTCCGTGCCGCACGGCGTGTGGGACGCCGCCCGTCTCGACGGGGCCGGCGTCTGGCGGCGTTTCTTCGGCGTGACGGTGCCGCTGACCCTGCCGGTGACCGCGGTGGCCGGGGTGTTCACGGCGGCGATCACCTTCGCGGACGTGGCCGTGGTGCGGGTGCTGACGGGCGGCGGGCCGCACGACTCGACCCAGGTGCTGCCCACGCTGGCGTACCTGCGCGGCGTCGAGGGCGGCGACATCGGCGCCGGGGCGGCCGCGTCCCTGTTCCTGCTTCCGCTGTTCCTCGCCGGTGCGGCCGTGGTGCTCCGCGTCGTACGGCGGGCGGAGGCGGACCGGTGAACGGGCTGGCGGCGCGCACGGCGGCGCGGGAGATGCTGCGCCAGCGACGGCTGGCGGCCGTGCGGCAGGCCGGGGTGCGCGTGACGGTCTACGCCGTCGCGGCGGTGGCCGCGCTGGTCTGCGCGGCGCCGTTCCTGTGGAGCCTGGTGACCGCCTTCGAGCGTGGCGTGCCCGGCGCGCGGCACCGGCCGACCACCGAGCACGTCCGCGCCCTGTTCCACTCGACGCGGTTTCCGGCGTTCGTGGTGAACACCCTGGTGGTCGGTGGTCTGGTCGTGGTCGTCACGCTGGCGCTCGCGCTGCCGGCGGCGTACGCCCTGTCCCGGCTGCACCGCTCGTGGGGCACCCGGGCGGGGATCGCGATCCTGCTGGTGTACCTCGTGCCGCCGCCGCTGCTGTTCCTGTCGCTGTCGCGCGTGGTGGCGACGCTGGGCCTGGCCGACTCGATCTGGTCGCTCGTCCTCATCCACCCGACCGTGACCGTGCCCGTGTCGGTCTGGCTGCTCGCGGCGTTCCTGCGTGCCGTGCCGGTCGACCTCGAGGAGCAGGCGATGGTCGACGGGCACAGCCGCTTCGGTGCGTTCGTCCGCGTGGTGGCGCCGCTGGTGCTCCCCGGAGTGGCGGCCGTCGCCGTCCTCACCTTCACGCTGGCCGCCGGGGAGTTCACCTACGCGCTGACGTTCATCTGGTCGGACGCGAACATGCCGGTGAGCACCGGGCCGCCCGTACGGCTCGGCGGCGGCGACCCGATGCTGTGGCGGTCGATGCAGAGCGGCGCGGTCTTCGTAGCCGTGCCGCTCGCGATCGGGTGCGGGCTGTTCCTCGACCGGTTCGTCACCGTACTTACGGACGGCGCGCACCGGGACTGACGGCCGCCCCCGGGCCGGTCAGGCCTCCACGACGCGCGGGCCGCCGTCGGCGGTCCGGCGGGCCACCGGGGCCATCCACACGTAGTACAGGGCCGAGGCGACGATCAGGCCGATGATCCAGGAGATGTCGGCGCCGCCGAGGTGCTTCACCAGCGGCCCGGTGAAGAACGTCGAGCTGACGAACGGGATCTCGACCACGACGCCGATCACGTACGCCCCGATGGTGCGCCAGTTGAACCCGCCGTACACGCCGTCCGGGCGGAAGATCGCGTCGATGTCGTACCGCTCCTTGCGGACGAAGTAGAAGTCGATCAGGTTGATCGCCGTCCACGGGATGAGGAAGTACGCCAGGAACAGGATGAAGTTCTCGAAGTTGTGCAGGAAGTCGGCGCTCGCCACCAGGGCGACGACCGTGCCCACGACGGCGGCGAGCAGCACGAAGGTCAGCCGCACGCCGGCGTTCATCCGCATCGGGCGCAGCGCGGTCAGCGTGGTGGTCGCCGACATGAACATGCCGTAGAGGTTCAGCACGTTCACCGCGACGATGCCGAGCACGATGATCAGTGAGAACGGCCAGTGTGGATCGGCCAGGCCGACCACGAACGAGACGGAGCCGCCCTCGAAGGACTTGGCCGCCACCGCGGCGCAGATGCTGCCGAACGCCATCATCCAGACGGTGCCGAGCACGCTCCCGGCGTAGGTCCACCAGAACGCCGCCCGGACCGACGTGTCCTGCGGCAGGTAGCGGGAGTAGTCGGCGACGTACGGCGCGTAGGTGATCTGCCAGGTCGCGGCGATCGCCACCACGAGCAGGAACGTGCCCGCCCCGACGTGCCCGGAGTGCCAGACCCGGCCCACGTGGTGCCCGGTCAGCAGGCGGTAGGTGAGGTAGAGGAAGCCGACCGCCGCGATGAGGCTGACCCACTGCTCGTACTGGTGGATCAGCCGGTATCCGTAGGCGGCGAGCACCGTGCAGACCGCCGACACGATGATCGTGGCGGGTGTCCGGCCGATCCCCCACCAGTCGGCGAGCGCCGAGCCGCCGAGCACCGCGCTGGTCGCGAAGAAGCCGACGTACATCAGGACGACGAGCAGCAGCGGCAGGATCGCCCCGTAGAACCCGAACTGCGCGCGACTCTGGATCATCTGCGGGATGCCGAGCTTGGGTCCCTGCGCCGAGTGAAGCGCCATGAAGATCGCGCCGAGCAGGTTGCCGATGACCAGGGCGACGATCGCCCAGGGCAGCGGAAGCCCGAGCACCACGCCGAGCGCCCCCGTCACCGCGGTGGTGACCTGCATGTTCGCGCCGAACCACACGGTGAAGAGCCGCCACACCGACCCGTGCCGCTCCTCGGGCGGGACGAAGTCGATCGACCGTTGTTCGACCCCGAGGGCCCCGCCCTGTCCGGCGCTCTGGGTACCGCCGCCGACCTGCTGTTTCGTCATGCGCGCACTCTCACGCTCGCGTCAGCCGTCCCGCAAGAGCCCTCCCGGGCGAACTGTCTGAGATGCGAGACAACGGCGCGAGCCGAGCTCACCGCGGCGGCGCGGGCTCCGCTCACGCCTCGCGCCGGTGGAACGCCTCGAGGATGTCCCATTCCTCCTCCGACAGCCGCAGGGCGCCCGCAGCCACGTTGGCGGCCAGGTGGTCACGGTCGCCGGTGCCCGGGATGACCAGCACGTGCGGTCCGCGGTGCAGCGCCCACGCCACGCGCACCTGCGCCGCGCTCGCCCCGTGCGCCCGCGCGACGGCCAGCACCTCGTCGGCCTCGGCCCCGCGCACGCCCGCCTGCCCTCCGGTCCCGGCGATCGCATAGAACGGCACGAAGGCGACCCCCTGCTCTTCGCAGACGCGGACGAACTCGCCTGTTCGGGGCGTACTCCGAGGCCGTACATGTTCTGCACGCAGACCACCGGCGCGATGGCCTGGGCCTCGGCGAGGTGGTGCGGCCGGACGTTGGACAGGCCCAGGTGGCGGATCAGCCCGGCCTCCCGGAGTTCGGCCAGCGCACCGAAGCGCTCGGCGATCGAGTCGGTGCCGACGATGCGCAGGTTGACCATGTCGAGATGGTCGCGGCCGAGCTGGCGCAGGTTCTCCTCGACCTGGCCGCGCAACTGGGCGGGCGTGGCGTGGGGCGACCAGGCGCCCGACGGGTCGCGCCACGGTCCGACCTTCGTGGCGATCACGAGATCGTCCGGGTACGGGGCCAGCGCCCGATTGATCAGCTCGTTGGCGGAGCGCAGCGAGGAGAAGTAGAACGCGGCGGTGTCGATGTGGTTCACCCCGAGCTCGATCGCGTGGCGCAGCACAGCGATCGCCTCGTCGCGGTCGCGGGCCACGGCGTCGGGTGCGAACGCCTCTCCGGTCTGGGGCAGCCGCATCGCGCCGAACCCGATCCGGTTGACTCGCAGGTCGCCGAGGGTCCAGGTTCCCGCGGCCGCCGCGGGCATCGTCTCTGAAGTCACGCGGGGATGATCCTCACGAGGTAGCCTGCCGGGCAATTGATTCCGAAATACATGAATCTCGGGGGGACTGTGCTCGCTGAGCTGACCTTCTCGGTGAGCGATCTGGTGGAGATGCGGTTCGCCCGCTCACCGATGTGGGAGGTCGGGCCGAGCAACCGGCTGCTGCGGTCCGGATCCGCGCACCCCGTGCACCGGACCTGGGCCGAACAGGTACGACCGCGGCTGGCGGGCGCAGGCCTCGACCGGGGATGGCTCGCCGAGCTGATCCCGCCCCGCGGGTACGTTCCCGACTTCCTCAACCCGGCCCCGGCCGGGCCGGCTCCCACCCTGGCGGACGAACTGGCCCGCATTCAGGCCGCTCCCACCGCCCGCGTACGCCAGGATCTGGACCGGCTGAAGAGCGAGCGGGGACGTCTCGGCCCCCGGCTGACCCGGCTGTACGCCGACCCGCCGGCCCACCTGCCCCGGGTCACGGAGGAGATCGAGGCGTACTGGGAGCTGGCGCTGGCCCCGTACTGGTCACGGATCCGGGCGGTGCTCGACGCGGACGTCTTCCACCGTGCTCGCCAGGTCGCCGAGCAGGGCGCGAGTCGCCTCCTGAGCGATCTGCACCCCTCGGTGAGCTGGACCGACGACGCGCTGCGGCTGGCCCGCCGTCAGCGGCCCCTGTCCCGTAGCGCCGCGGGACAGGGGCTGGTGCTGATCCCGTCGGTCTTCACCGGGCCTGAGCTGTTCACCCTCATGTCGCCGCCTGATCCGCCGCAGCTGGCCTATCCCGCGCGTGGCACCGGCACGCTGTGGCGGCCACGGTCGGTGACCGGGACCGCCGCCCTCGCCGCCGTACTCGGCCGATCGCGGACCCTCCTGCTGGCCGAGCTGGAGACTCCGGCCTCCACCACCGAGCTCTCCCGGCGGACGGGACTGTCACCCGCCGGGGTCTCCCAGTGCCTCACGGCGCTGCGCGACGCGGGCCTGGTCAGCGCCCACCGCGCCGGCCGCTCGGTGCTCTACGCCCGGACCGCCGCCGCCGAGTCCCTCCTCGCGGCCCCCACCGACCGGTGAGCACCCGGCCTGGGCGTACCGGCGGAAGTGTCAGAGCCGGGGCGTACGGTGCGCGGCATGACGACATGGGCGGAGTTCGAGGCGAGGGCACCGGAGCTGGCGACGCTCGGCGAGGCCCGGTTCCGCGCCAGCGGGCTGGTGCTCGTCGGCACGTTGCGGGCGAACGGCTGGCCGCGCATCACCCCGGTCGAGCCCAGGCTCGTCGACGGCGAGTTGCAGCTCGGCATGATGTGGCAGTCGCTGAAGGCGCTCGACCTGCTGCGCGACCCGCGGTGCACGGTGCACAGCACCACCTCCGACAAGGACGGCACCGAGGGCGACTTCAAGGTGTACGGCACGGCCGAGCACGTGACCGATCCCGCACGCCGCGAACGGCACTGCCAGGTGACCGAGCAGGAGATCGGCTGGCGGCCGGCCGACGACGAGTTCCACGTGTTCTCGATCGACATCCAGGAGGTCGCCTACGCCCTCTTCGCCGGCAATGAGGACGACCCGAAGATCTATTCCTGGCGTCCGGAGGGTGATCTTCGGCGGCTGCACGTGCGGTCCTGATAGGACTGGGGTAAGCGTCCGGCCGACCGGGTCACCCGGCCCGCGTGCAGGGGGCCGGACGCGCACCAACCGCGATCCCAGGAGGTTGCCATGGTCGGCAGGCCGCCCCTTCCGCACGATTTCCTTCCCCCGGTCGAATCCTTCTCGGTGACCAGCGACGACATCGCGGACGGCGAGCGTCTATCCAACGCCCAGGTCTTCAACGACTGGGGTTTCAGCGGCGACAACATCTCGCCGCACCTGAGCTGGTCGGGCTTTCCGGCCGAGACCAAGAGCTTCGCCGTCACCTGCTTCGACCCCGACGCGCCGACGGGCAGCGGCTTCTGGCACTGGGTGCTGTTCGACATCCCGGCGTCGGTGACCGAGCTTCCGTCCGGCGCGGGCGGCGGTGACTTCAAGGGCCTGCCGCAGGGGGCCGTGCACGCGCGCAACGACTACGGCAACAAGGAGTTCGGCGGCGCGGCTCCGCCTCCGGGCGGCCCGCACCGCTACGTCTTCACCGTGCACGCGCTGGACACCGAGTCCCTGGGCCTTCCCGCCGACACCGCGCCGGCGGTGGTGGGCTTCAACGTCACGGCCCACACGCTGGCCCGCGCCCAGATCGTGTCGGAGTACGAGAGCTGACCCACCGGCGGTACGGGCCCGGCGCCCGCACCGCCCGGCAGGCCGCCGTACGAACCTGATCGGCGCCGGTCACGTCCGGACGTGACCGGCTCTGTCGGAGGGCGAGGCCGGGGCACCGGCCCCGGAAAGGTTTCCGGGGCCGTACCTGTCCGGCACGGCCCCGAAACCAAGCCCCGGCGGCGCACCCCCCGGGACCCATGTGACCCGCGGGCCGGCTCCCCAGCCCCGTTGGTCACCTCCGGACCCCCAGGGACGCCGACCGTCGTCACATCTGGACCTGGGCCGCCGTTCACACACCGGCCCAGGCCATCTCATGATGGACGGCGGCGCCATCGTTCCGCTTCGCTTCCGCTATCGGTCGGGTCGGCCGATCCGATGCCGCGCGCGGAGGGACCGGTCAGATCGACGGACCGGCCGCCACCACATCGTGCGCGCTGGTGTCCCCACCCACGACGACCCCCTGGAAGGGGAACCGCTCGGTGCCGAACGCCGGCCTCAGGTCGGTCAGCCACTTGGCGGTGGGGTCGTACTTGGCGAAGAAGGGCTTGTTCACGAACTCCGGGTCGCGGCACTGGGTGAAGTGCAGGACGAAGACCTTCTCTCCGCCGATCTCCGCGATGCCGTCGACGCAGACCTTGCCCGGCGTGGCGGACATGGACGGCCCGCGGACCGTACGGCAGAGGCCGGAGACGTTCTTGTAGGCGTCACGGAACACCTCGTAGGCGCGCTCGAGCGTCACCGCGAAGTAGTCCTGCGGGCCGGTGTCCCGTTCGATGAACATGTAGTACGGCACCATCCCCATCCGGAGCTGGCGGCGCCACATGGTCTCCCAGGTCCCGGAGGAGTCGTTGATCGTACGGATCAGCGGGGCCTGTGTGCGGATGACGGCCCCTGTGTCGCGGATCCGGCGGACCGCCTCGGAGACGATCGACGGCTCCAGCTCCCGCGGGTGCGTGAAGTGGGCCATGAACGCGAGATTCTTGCCGGCGTTGGTCACCTGCTCGAACAGGCGGAGGGTGTCGTCGGCGTCGGGGTCGGTCACCCAGCGCTGCGGCCAGTACGCCAGAGCCTTGGTGCCGATGCGGATCGACTCGAGCTGCTCGACCTCGAGAAGGGGCTCGATGTAGCGGCGCAGCACCGGCTCGCCCATGATCATCGGGTCGCCGCCGGTGAACAGGATGTTGGTCACCTCGGGGTGGCTCTCGAGGTACCGCTTGAGCCGGCCGATGTCGTCGGCCGCCATCTTCAGGTCGGGTTCGCCCACGAACTGGGCCCAGCGGAAGCAGTACGTACAGTACGCGTGACACGTCTGGCCCTGCTTGGGGAAGAACAGCACCGTCTCGTGGTACTTGTGCTGCAGGCCCGGCATCGGCTCCTCGCGGAGGCTCGGGATGTTGAGCTGCAGCTGACCGGCGGGATGAGGGTTGAGCCTCATCCGTATCTGGTGGGCCAGGGCCTCGATCTCCGCCTTGGGAGCGTCTCGCCGGATGAGGTCGGACAACCGCGCGACGTCCTCGGAGGGAAGCATGTCCTCTTGGGGGAAGACGAGCCGATAGATCGGATCGTCCGGAGCGGCGGACCAGTCGATCAGCTCGTCCAGGACGTAGCTGTTGGTACGGAACGGCAGAACCGTCGCGACCGCCCTGGTGCCCAGGCGCTGCTCGGCGGTCAACCCGGCGCGGGCGGTGAGCTCATCCAGGTGTTTCGCCGTGAAGGCGCGGAATCGGCGGCCGGTGGTTCGCACAGCGGCCGGCGCCGCGTCATTGACCAAGGTCACGTGTTGTTACTCCTTTGACATCGAGGGAAAGCGTGCGACGCGCCGCATCCGCCCAGGCGGACATGCGGACGCTCGCCGGCAGGTTGTTTCAACTCCTTCGCACTCGACTACGGCGCCGCAGGTCGCGACGCCTCAACGCTCCCCGCCCCATTGAACCCTGAATCTCCCGTTTCTTACGAATCTGATACCCGTACGGGTGCTTATCGATACGCGGACACAAGGGCCACTGACCTCTCAACGTCACAATCAGCTCAAAAGTGTCAGCTCGACACGCACTGTCAGGGTCGATCCTGGTAAGCGGTCTGCGACATACTGTGTAACCCCAGTCCCGCTACGCGACAGAAGTCACTGTGCTCCCGCTACGACACCAACGGCCCACGTGGAGCGATCGTGGGTAGACATCGCAAAAAGCAAAGCCGGCAACGCCGCCGGGCGAGAATCGCGCTGGTCGCGGCCGGCCTGCTGGTCCCGCTGACCGGCGGCGCCGTGGTGTTCGCGGCCACCGACGGCTCCGGCGCGCCCGCGGCCCAGGCGCCGGGGGCGACCGACGGAGCGGTCCGCCGGGCGTACACCGGCGGCTCCTCGCGCTCACGGCCCACCGCCCAGACACCGGCCTCGTCCCCACCGGCCCGGACGCCGGCCGCGTCCGCGTCGCCGTCGCCGTCCACCGGACCGCGGATCGGCTTCGCCCCGTACGCCGACGTGCTGTCCTGGCCGCCGCCGGACCTGTCCAAGACCGACGTGAAGGCCTACACCATGGGGTTCGTCTCGGCCGGCGGCGGATGCTCGGCCGCCTGGGGCGGGCTGTCCCCGGTCGACGCCGCGTTCGCGGTGCGGCGGATCAAGGACGTTCCGGGCAAGGTCATCGTGTCCTTCGGCGGTCCGCACGGCACCGAACTCGCCCAGTCCTGCGACAGCGTCGGCTCCCTGGTCAAGCAGTACCGCAAGGCGTTGGACGCCACCGACCCGGCGGGACTCGACTTCTACCTCTCCGAGGGCACGCTGTCCGACACCCTGTCCGTGCAGCGCCGCACGCAGGCGCTCGCCCGGATCCAGCGCGACGACCTGCCGCTGTCGATCACGCTCCCGCTGCACCGGTCCGGCCTGTCCGCGAGCGCGCTCGGCGCGCTGCGCTCGGCCGCCACGGGCGGTGTGCGCGTCTCGGTCGTCAACCTTGTCCCGGCCGACGGCGCGGGCCAGTCGGTCACCGCCTCCGCCATCGCCGCGCACACCCAGCTGATGCGGCTCTACCACCTCGGCGACGCCCAGACGTGGCAGCGCATGGGCGTGACACCGATCATCGGCGTCGCGGGCGTGGACGCGCAGTTCCGGCCGGCCGACGCCCAGCAGCTGCTCACCTGGGCCACCGCCCACGGCCTCGGGCGGCTCTCGATGTGGACCGTCACCCGCGACAACCCGTGCACCTCCGACACGAGCGTCGCCAGCGACACGTGCAGCGGCCTGGACGAGGACCCCGGAGTCTTCACCAAGATCCTCCAGGGCTTCTGACGCACCGGCCGCCCGTCGGCCGGAGGTTTTCCACAGGCGTCCGGCCGCCCTTCCTCGGGCGGCCTCACCCCCTCGACAATGGGATTGGGCTGAGCCCCCCGGGCGGGCGGGGCCCGCATCGGGACGGGGCCCGCATCGGGACGGGGCCCGCATCGGGACGGGGCCCGCATCGGGACGGGGCCCGCATCGGGACGGGGCCCGCATCGGGACGGGGGCGGTCGGTTCGCATCCGGGCAGGTCACGGGGCTGGTCGGTCGTTGGGCTTCGGTTCTGAGTCCTTATGCTTGGACTCTGGGCGGGGGGAGCCTAAGCCGTGACTGTGAGCTCGTACGGGGGTTCACGCGAGCCGGGCATGGTGCCGGTGTTCGCGTGGCTGCTTGCCGCCATCGCCGGGATCACGTACGCGTCGTGGCTGCTGCAGTTCTTCCTCAACCCCGAGCTCGACCCGGTCAACGGCTATGTCAGCGAGCTGTCCGCGAGCGACCAGCCGTACCACCTTCTGTTCTCCGCCGGTGACTTCGTCTCCGGCCTGCTGACGATCGTCGTGGTGGTGGCCGTGCTGCGCGCGGTACGCCCGCGCGGTCACGCGCTGGCCGGCTGGCTGGCGCTGGTCCTGTTCGGCGTCTTCTCGATCGCCGACTCGCTGTTCGCGATGGACTGCGCGCCCAACTCCGACACGACGTGCGCCCTGCGGGAGCGGGCCGGGAAGGTCTCCTTCGCCCATCAGTTCCACAGCGTGACCAGCGTGTGCGTCGTGACGGCGGGCATCGTCAGTCTCGTCGCCCTCACCATCGCCGCGCGCCGGCACCGCCGCTGGCCGGTGATCGCTCGCTGGAGCTGGCTGCTGCTGGTCGTGGAGACGGTGACGGCCGTGGCCACGCTGCCGCTGATGTACTTCGGCGTCCTCCTCGGCGTGATCGAACGGGTCCAGGTCGCGATGATCTCGATCTGGCTGTTCGTGATCGCCGCCCAGCTCCACGCCGACCGCCGCCGCGCGCCGGCTCCCGCCGCACTACCGGCTTCCGAGCCCCCGCCCGCCCGCGCCGCGGCGCCGCTTCCCGAGTCGCCGCCGGTTCCCGGCATCGCCTCCGCCGCGCCGCCGGCCCCGGACACGCCGCCGGGTGGCGCCGGCCCCGTACACGCCAGGCCGGAGTCCGCCCGGCCGTCCGTACGCGGGCGCCGTCGCAGGCCCGACGACGGCGCCCGGGAGAGGACCTCGCGGACGTGAACGGATCGCTGCCCGGTGAGATCCTGCTGGTCGGCGACGACCGCCTGCACGTGGTCGAGGAGGGCACCGGTACTCCGCCCGTGCTGCTGACCTCCGGGCTCGGCGGCGCGTGGTTCGACTGGAACGCGGTCGCCGAGCTGCTGCGCGAACGGCACCGCGTCATCGCCTTCGACCGTCCCGGCCTCGGCGGCAGCCCGCCGACCGGTCACCGGCCGGGCGGCCTGTGCGCCGAGGCGGACCGTCTCGCCGCGCTCGCCCGCCGCACCGGTGAGGCGGTGATCGTGGTGGCGCACTCGCTCGCGGGCTTCCACGCGGAGGCGTTCGCGCGCCGGTACCCCCTGCTGGTCGAGGGCCTGGTCCTGGTCGACCCGAGCGCCGAGCAGCAGAGTCCGCCGCACGCGCGGCGGCTGAGCCGGCTGGCCCCCGCCGCCGGGCTCGCCGGTCACGCCATCGGCATGACCGGGCTGGCCCGGTTCGCCGGGCCGCGCATCCGCGCCGCGGTCATGCGGCGGATCACCGAACGCGGCGACGTGGCGCCGCCGGACCTCTCCCGCGCCGTCTACGGTCGGGCGCACGTGCTCGGCACGCTCCTCGCCGAGAACGCCGCGTACCGCCAGCTCGCCGCCGACCTGCTCTCGCTCCGCGAGTCGGCCCCGTTCCCCGAGGTCCCGCTCTGTGTGATCACGGCGCTCGGGGACGTACGCGGCGACGGCCGTGAATGGCGGCGGGCCCACGCCGACATCGCCGCGCTCAGCCCGTACGGGCGGCAGATCGTCCTCCCCCACACCGGGCATCTGGTGCAGATCGACCGGCCCGAGGTGGTCGCCGAGGCGGTGGACCGGCTGTGAAGAGGCTCCTGCTCGCGGTTTCGGCCCTGCTCGTCCTCCTGGCCCTGCTCGTGGTCGCGGGCTGCACCGATCCGGTACGGAAGGTCTCGGAGAGCTCGCTGCGCAACGCGACCGCCCGCGGCGCGACGGAGGAGATGCGCGGCCTGGGATACGAGATCAGGAAGGGCATGCGCTGCCGTACGCTGTCGGCCGACACGATGTCCGTCGTCCGGGTGCAGTGCGTGGGCCGCACGACGCGGGACGAGCCCGTACGGGTGGACGCGGTCGCCTCCGACGCCGGTTCCGCGCACCCCCGCCAGGAGTTCGTGATCAGGGTCGGTGGCCGGGAGGTCGTCCGTACCCCGTGCCTCGGCCAGGGCTGCCAGGACCGTGACCGGTGAACCGGAACCCCGGCCGTCACGGTAGCTTTCGCGCATGCAGCGCCGAGCCAGCGGAACCAGCCGCGTGAGCGAGCCGACGAGTGACACGGCCGCCATCGACGGCAGGCGCATCGTGGTGGACGCGATGGGCGGCGACAACGCGCCGGGCGAGGTGGTGGCGGGCACGGTCATGGCCGCCCGCGAGCACGGCGTACGGCCCATCCTCGTCGGCCAGGCCGTCCGCATCCGGCAGATCCTCGCCGCGCACGACGCCCTCGGGGAGATCCCGATCGTGAACGCCGAGGACGTCGTGGCCATGGACGAGGGCGCGCTGGCCGGACTGCGGCGCCCGCGGTCGTCGGTGGCGGTGGCCTGCCGGCTGATCCGGCGGGGGTACGCCTCCGCGCTGGTGTCGGCCGGGTCGACCGGCGGCGTCGTCGCGACGTCCCGGCTGCGGCTGCGCGGACAGCCCGGCGTGGCCCGTCCCGCGATCGCCGTGGTCCTGCCGACCCGGCCGCGGCCGACCGTGTTCCTCGACGCCGGCGCCACCGCCGACGCCAAGCCCGAGATGCTCGTGCAGTTCGCCATGCTCGGCACGGCGTACGCCCGGGTCCGGCTGGGCGTCGAGGCCCCGCGCGTCGGGCTGCTGACCATCGGCGAGGAGGCCGGCAAGGGCGACAAGCTGACCCGGCGGGCGTACGAACTGCTCTCCGGCGACGTGGAGGGTGTGGAGTTCGCGGGGAACGTCGAGGGCTCCGACCTGCTGACCGGCAAGGTGGACGTCGTGGTCACCGACGGGTTCACCGGCAACGTCGCGCTCAAGACGATCGAGGGCGCCGTACGCCTCGCCATCGCCGAGATGCGCGATGCCCTCACCGCCAGCCGTACCGCCAAGCTCGGCGCGCTGCTGCAACGGCGGCGGCTGCGGCTGCTGCGTCACCGCCTGGACTCCGAGACGTACGGCGGCGGGGTGCTGCTGGGGCTGAACGGCACGGTCGTGATCGCGCACGGTTCCTCTCACGCGCCCGGGGTGGCCGCGGCGTGCGTGCTCGCCCGCGACCTGGCCGAGAGCCGCATCGTCGAGCAGATCGGCGAGCGCATCGCCGCGAACCGCCCGCACCGGCTCCCCCGCCGCGAGGAATCCCGCTGACCCGCCTCCGCCCCGCATGGTTGACTCACCGGTAACCACTGGCTCGCCGGCAACCACTGGAAGGTCTCGATGGAGCGGTCGTACGACGTTGTGCTCATGGGCGGAACCGGGTTCACCGGAGGGCTCACCGCCGACTACCTGGCCTCGCATCTGCCGGGCGGGGCCCGGTGGGCGCTGGCCGGGCGCAGCCGGTCGCGGCTGGAGGCGCTGCGCGACCGGCTCGGCGTGGACGTGCCGCTGCTGCCGGCCGACGCGACCGACCCGGGCTCCCTGCGCGAGCTGGCCGCGTCGACGCGCGTCGTGCTCAGCACGGTCGGCCCGTACATCGACCACGGCGAGCCGCTCGTCGCCGCCTGCGCCGAGGCGGGCACCGACTACGCCGACCTGACCGGCGAGCCGGAGTTCGTCGACCTGATGTACCTGAAGTACCACGCGCGGGCGACCGAGACGGGCGCGCGGCTCGTGCACAGCGCCGGGTTCGACTCGATCCCGCACGACCTGGGCGTCTACTTCACGGTCCGGCAGCTGCCGGCGGGCGTGCCGCTGCACGTGGACGGCTACGTACGGGTGAACGGCAGGATCTCCGGCGGCACCTACCAGTCGGTGATCAGCGTGGCGTCGCGCGCCCGGCAGATGGCCGAGGCCCACCGGCGGCGCCTCGGAGCCGAGCCGCCGCGGGAGGCGCGCCGCGCACGGGCCCTGCCGGGCCGCCCGCACCGCAACGCCGGCCTGGGCGCGTGGGCCCTGCCGTTGCCCACGATCGACCCGGACGTCGTACGGCGCTCGGCGACGGCCCTGGACGCGTACGGCCCGGACTTCTCCTACAGCCACTTCGTCGCGCTCAGGCGCCTGCCGGCCGCGGCGGCGCTGACGGCGGGCGCCGCGGGCCTGCTGACCGCGGCGCGGATCCCGCCGGTCCGTGAGTGGCTGCGGGGCCGCATGGGGTCCGGCGAGGGCCCGTCGGAGTCCAGGCGGGCGAGGAGCTGGTTCGAGGTCCACTTCGCGGGCGAGGGCGGCGGGCAGAAGGTCGTCACACGCGTACGCGGCGGCGACCCGGGCTACGGGGAGACCGCCAAGATGCTCGCCGAGACCGGCATGGCACTGGCCTACGACGATCTCCCGAAGACCGCGGGCCAGGTCACCACGGCCGAGGCCATGGGCGACGCCCTGCTCGACCGCCTCCAGAAGGCGGGCATCGCCTTCACCGTCGTGGGCCGGCGCGAATGATCCTCTCAGCGGGGCCGTGGGCGTGTGCGGCGGGTCGGAGGATATTCGGTCGGGCCGGCGCGGTTCCGCCGATAGGCTTTGAGGGAATTCGCAGCGTGAGCTGCCGTACGCCCGTCACCTGAGGATCTCCATGCCCGACCCGCAGAAAGTTCTCGCCGCTCGCGTCCAGGCCGCCCTCGGGCAGGCCTTCGGGGAGCCCGACGCGGATCCGGCGATCCGGCCGTCGCAGTTCGCCGACTTCCAGGCCAACGTCGCTCTCGCGCTGGCCAAGAAGCTGGGCCGCAAGCCTCGCGACATCGCGGCCGAGCTGGTCGCGCGCCTCGACGTCGCCGACGTGTGCGACAAGGTGGAGATCAGCGGGCCCGGGTTCGTCAACCTGACGCTGCGGAACGAATGGATCGCCGGCCGGGCGCAGCTGATGCACGGCGACGAGCGGCTGTCCGTCGAGCCCACCGCGTCACCCCAGACGACCGTCGTGGAGTACTCCTCGCCCAACGTCGCCAAGGAGATGCACGTCGGTCACCTGCGCACCACGATCGTCGGTGACGCGATCGCGCGGGTGCTGGAGTTCCTCGGCCACGAGGTCATCCGCGACAACCACCTCGGGGACTGGGGCACGCAGTACGGCATGCTCATCGAGCACCTGCTCGACGTCGGCGAGGACTCCGACGAGGGCATGCTGCTGGAGACCGATCCGAACTCCTTCTACCAGGCGGCACGGGGCCGGTACGACACCGACGAGGAGTTCGCCGGGCGGGCGCGGCGGCGGCTGGTGAGCCTGCAGGCCGGCGACGCCGAGACCATGCGCCACTGGCAGCGGCTCGTCGACCTGTCCAAGGTCTACCTCCACACGGTCTACGGACGGCTCGGCGTCACGCTCACCGACGACGACATCCGCGGCGAGAGCTTCTACAACGACATGCTCGGCGCCACCGCCGACGAGCTGGCCGCCGACGGCATCGCGACGATCAGTGACGGCGCGCTCTGCGTGTTCCCGCCCGGGTTCACCGGACGGGACGGCGGGCCGCTGCCGGTGATCATCCGCAAGAGCGACGGCGGCTACAACTACTCCACCTCCGACCTGGCGACGGTCCGCTACCGCGTGGACAAGCTGACCGTCGACCGGATGATCTATGTGGTCGGGTCCCAGCAGTCACTGCACTTCCAGATGCTGTTCGCGGTGGCGCGGATGGCGGGCTGGCTGCCCGACCGCGTACGGGCCGAGCACGCCAAGATCGGCAACGTCCTCGGCTCCGACGGCAAGATCTTCCGCACCCGGAGCGGCAAGTCGATCAAGCTGACCGAGCTGCTGGACGAGGCCGTCGAGCGGGCCGGCGCGGCGTTCGACGAGGTGCCGCACGACGAGCCGTTCGACGAGGTCGCCCGGCGTGAGGTGGTCGAGGCGGTCGGCATCGGCGCGGTCAAGTACGCCGACCTGTCCGTGGCGCGGGACAGCGAGTACGTCTTCGACTTCGACCGGATGATCTCCTTCCGGGGCAACACCGGCCCGTACCTGCAGTACGCCACCGCGCGGATCCGGTCGATCTTCCGCAAGGGCGGAGTCGCGCCGGAGGACGCCCTCGGCCCGATCGCCATCGACCATGACGCCGAGCGGGCGCTCGCCGTGCACCTGCTGGGCTTCGGCTCCGCGCTGGAGACCGCCGGGGAGACCGCCGAGCCGCACCGGCTGTGCGCCTACCTGTTCGACCTCGCGTCGGCCTACACCACCTTCTACGAGAACTGCCCGGTGCTGAAGGCCCCCGACGACGACACCCGGGCGTCGCGGCTGGCGCTGTGCGCCCTGACCCTGCGCACGCTGTCGAAGGGCCTCGAACTTCTGGGTGTTACCACTCCGGAACGCATGTAGCCCCCGCTGCGTCGCATAAACCGGGACGATATGCGGCGAGGAGGGCACGTGCACGAGCGAACCGGCAGGCGCAGCAGTCTGCTGCTCACGGGCCCGGTAAAGGAGAACCGGTGAGCGACAACTGGTGGGTCGACTACAAGCAGAACCGCCGGATCGAAGAGCTCCAGGGGGACGTACAGGCCGCCTACAGCTACGCCGCGTCCCGGTCACGGGCGTTGCAGTCGCGGCTGTCGCAGGTCCAGGGCACGCTCGAACGCCGTCTCGACCGGCTGGCCAAGTCCTTCGACGCGTTCGTCGAACTCTCGGACGTCCGGCTGGAGATGGCGATGTTCGACCGGGAGGCGGACGTCCGGAACCGTACGCGCCGTCTCCTCAACGGCCTGGCCCAGGGTGCCGGCGACCCGCCGCCGCTCGACGTGGACGACTGCCCCGGTTACTGGCTGAAGCCGGCCGCCGACGGCCTGGCCGCCCTCATCCGCGGTGACGACGAGACGGCGGAGAAGTTCACCGCCGAGGCGATCGCCCTCGACGAGGACCGCACCACGCTGTTCCTCACGCTCGGGCTGGCGACCGCCGGCCGGTACGTCGACGCGGTGCCGTGGCTGTCGCGGTCACTGCCGTCTCTCGGCACGACGGTGACCGCGGTGCAGCGGCAGCTGTGGATCGCCTGCGCCGACGGCGCGTTCGGCGCGCCGGGCGCGGCCCACATCGAGCGGCGGCTCACCGAGGTCATCGACGAGATGCCGGCCGAGGCCGCCGATTCGGAGCGCGAGCGGTGGCGCCAGGCGGTCGACGGCAAGGCCGACGTCCGCAAGGGCCGCGCCAGGCTGCCGCGTGAGCTGCAGAACATACCGGCGCTGACCGAGCCTTCGGTCATGGCCGGACGCCTGGCGAACCTTCGGCGAAAGGTCGACGAGGCGCTCCAGCCGGTCGACGCGAAGCCGGCCGCCGACTTCGTGAGCCTGCTGATCACTCTGGTGGACGAGGGCGCCCCGGAAGAGCGCGAGCTCATGGCCCGTGCCCGCGAGCTGCGCGACATCATCGAGACGGGCGGCGCGCAGCAGCCGCCGGCCTGGGACGCGCCCGCCGGCGAGACGCTCGAACTGCTGCGCGGCGACCTGTTCTCCCGGTCCGCGCCGGGCCCGCGCGCGCTGGCGGCGAGAGTGGGCGCGCGATGGCTGCGCTCGATCGCCGAGGGCCTGGCCGAGCGCGCGTCCGTGGCGCCGCCCAAGGCGGTGGACGTGCGCCTGTACGGCCATCCGCTCCGGGTCGGGGTGGATGGGGCGCCCGCGCTGCCCGAGGCCCAGGCGAGCATCGACGAAGCCGCCACGATCAGCCCCACGGGTGAGCGTCTCGGCATGGCCGTGGCGATCGCCGGTGTCGTGGTGCTCGTGCTCACGATCGTGGCCGGGGTGCCGGCGGCGGCCGTCGTGGGCGCCGTGGGGATCCTCGTCGGCGTGGGAATCTGGATCAAGCTGCGACTCGATCGGTCGCGGGCCCGCGAGGAGGCCGAGCACAACAAGGAAAGGCTCGCGCGGCAGACCGAAACCATTACCGACGCACTGAAGAACTGCCACACCGTTCACAACAATCTCCGCAAAACCGTGGAGGCGGATCGCCAGGCGATCGTCACCGTCTTGACCTAGGAGATTTACGGGTATTCGTGCCACTGTGAGAGCAACATCCCGGAGGCACGTATGGGCAGGGACGTAGCGGCGATCACCGTCTCCACACAAGATCGGCGGCGTTATCGCGAAAAAGTGCAGCGCTGCCTGGAGGCGTTCGCGGCGATGCTGCGAGACTCCCGGTTCGCACCCGAACCGCCCAGTATGGGGATGGAGATCGAGCTCACTCTCGTGGATGACCGAGGACGGCCGGCGATGCGAAACGCGGCCGTCCTCGACGCGATCGCCGACGATCAGTGGTCGACCGAACTCGCCCAGTGCGACATCGAGGTGAACCTCCCGCCCTTCCCGCTGGCCGCCAAGGCGCTGGGCGCGCTGGAGCAGACCGTCCGCGACACGCTGAACGACGCCGACGCCCGTGCCCGGCAGCAGGGCGCCCGGCTCATGTTGGTGGGCATCCTGCCGACCCTGCGGGAGGCCGATCTCACCGAGGAGACCCTGTCCGCCAACCCCCGTTACCGGCTGCTGAACGAGCAGATCATCACCGCACGCGGCGGCGAGGCCCTGCACCTGGACATCGACGGGCACGAACGGCTCCGTACACACGCCGACAGCATCTCGCCCGAGGCGGCGTGCACGAGCGTCCAGTACCACCTGCAGGTGACCCCCGAGGACTTCGGGGCGTACTGGAACGCCTCCCAGATGATCGCCGGTGTCCAGGCCGCCCTCGCCGCGAACTCACCGTTCCTGTTCGGGCGCGAGCTGTGGGCCGAGACCCGGATCCCGCTGTTCGAGCAGGCCACCGACACGCGGGCCAAGGAGCTGAGGGAGCAGGGCGTACGGCCGCGCGTGTGGTTCGGCGAACGCTGGATCACCTCGGTGCTGGACCTGTTCGAGGAGAACAGCCGCTACTTCTCTCCCCTGCTGCCCGTGTGCGACGACGGCGACCCTCTGGACCAGCTGGCCCGCGGCGACGCGCCGGCCCTGAATGAGCTCACCCTGCACAACGGCACCATCTACCGCTGGAACCGCCCCGTCTACGACATCGCCCAGGGCCGTCCGCACCTGCGGGTGGAGAACCGCGTGCTGCCCGCCGGGCCCACCGTCGCCGACACGCTGGCGAACGGCGCCTTCTACTACGGCCTCATCCGCGCTCTGGCCGACGAGGAGCGCCCGCCGTGGCACCGCATGCCGTTCGCCGCCGCCGCCGGCAACCTGCGCCGCGGCGCGCGGTACGGGATGGACGCCGTGGTGGTGTGGCCGGGCGTCGGCGAGGTGGCGGTGACCGACCTGGTGCTGCGCCTGCTCCTGCCGCAGGCCGCCGCCGGCCTCGACCGCTGGGGCGTCGACGGGGTCGTACGGGACCGGCTGCTCGGCATCATCGAACAGCGGTGCCTGGCCCGCCGCAACGGCGCGACGTGGCAGGCCGACACGGTGCGCGCGATCGGCGGAGACCGCCAGGAGGCGCTGCGCCGGATGGTGCGGCGCTACCTTGAGCACATGCACACCAACGCCCCGGTCCACACCTGGCCGATCGGCTAGTTACTGAAGGTAGCCCTCGACCTCACCGGCCGAGCGGGACGAGGCCTCGTCCGGGTTCTCACCGGCGTCGCGCCGGGCACGTCGCTGGCGCAGGAGGTCCCAGCACTGGTCGAGGGCCTCCTCCAGGCTCCGCAGCCGCTGGTGCTCCTCCTCGGCGGCCAGGTCGCCCTTCTGCAGGCGTTCGCGGAGTGTGTGCTCCTCATCCACCAGGCTGTGAATCCGGCCGAGAATCTCGCTGTCCTGCATCTTCAGATCACCTCAAGACGACAGTCTGACAGCTGCCGTGCCCACGGCACACTCACACCCGCCGGCGGGCATACTCGACCTGCGCCGCGGCCTCACTGCGGCCGCGGCCCCTCCTGACCATCGGCCGGACCGGGCCCCGTGCTCAGCGGACCCGGCCTGTCAGCGACCGGGCCTCACAGCGGGCTGCGGCTGCCGACGAGACCGTTGAGGAAACCGCCCGAGCTCTCCGGCTGCGGCCGGGAGGCGGACGCCGACTCCTCCTTTGGAACGGCCTCCTTCGCCTTGCTCGCCGCCTTCTTGGCGGTCGTCTTGGCCTTGCTCGTGGCCTTCTTCGCCGTGGCCTTCACCCCGGTCGGCTTCTTCGCCGCCGCCGTGGTCCGCTTCGCCGCCGTTCCCGCCTTCGCGGTGGTCTTCTTCGCCGCGGAGGTCGTGCGGGCCGTGGTGCTGCGCCCGCCCGCGGCCGGCTTGGCGGCGGCCGGCGGCTTGATGGCCGAGATGGTCTTGGCCGCGTTGGTGAGCGCGTCGGCAGCGGTCATGAGCGCCTTGGTAGCGGTGTTCATCGTCTTCATGGCGGTGTTCATCGCCTGCGCCGAGGACGTCGCCTTGCTCGCCGCGTCGGTCATCTTCGTCGCCGCGGACGACACCTTGGTCGCCGCGGACGACACTCGCGTCGCGGCGGCCGCAGGAGTGACGGACGACTTGGCGGCCGACGTGGACTTGGCCTTCGTCGACTTGGCGGCCGGCTTGGACGTGGTCTTGCGCGCCGTGCTGCCGGTCGTCTTCTTGGCGGCGGCCGTGGTCTTCTTCGCACCGCCGGACTTCGTACGGCTCGTGCTCGCCGTTGAACGGCGGGCGGACGAACGCGTCATCGTATTAGTGGGCACTGATCCATCCCCCCGTGTCGATCAGCTTCGGGGGGATCTATTCCACAATTGGCGAAGATCTACACGCCTACCGGGTGCCAGACGGTCTTTGTTTCCAGGAATGTGGTCATCCGGACAGTGCCCGGATCGGCCGTCCAGTCGTTTCCGGCGGGCCGGAGGACGCGCTTGAGGTTCTCCGCGGCGGCCTTCTCACACTCGGCCGCGAGCTCCTCGCCCGCGCCGGTGAGGTCGAGCCCGTTCACGTCCATGTGCGAGGCCAGCCACGGTGCCAGCTCGGCGCGGTGGCCGGTGAGGATGTTGACGACGCCGCCCGGCAGGTCGGAGGTGGCGAGCACCTCGCCGAGGGTGACCGCGGGCAGCGGCGCCGGCTCGGCGGCCACGACCACCGCCGTGTTGCCCGTCACGATCACCGGTGCGAGTACCGAGGCCAGGCCGAGCAGGGGGCCGTCGGGGGCGATGATGCCGACGACGCCGGTGGGTTCGGGTGTGGAGAAGTTGAAGAACGGGCCGGCCACCGGGTTGGCCGCGCCGGTGACCTGCGCCACCTTGTCCGCCCACCCGGCGTACCAGACCCAGCGGTCGACGGCCGCGTCCACCTCGGCGCGCGCCGCGTTCTTGGCCAGGCCGGTGGCGCGCAGCTCGTCGGTGAACTGCTCACGGCGTCCCTCGAGCATCTCGGCGACCCGGTAGAGGATCTGCCCTCGGTTGTACGGCGTGCGGGCGGCCCAGGGCGTCTGAGCCTTGCGGGCGGCCACCACCGCGTCGCGTACGTCCTTGCGGGAGGCGCGTGAGGCGTTGGCGAGGAAGTTGCCCTTGGCGTCGTTCACGGTGTACGACCTGCCGGATTCCGATCGCGGGAAGGCTCCGCCGATGTACAGCTTGTACGTCTTGCGCACACTCAGCCGGTCGGTCATCGCAGGTAGGCCTCCAGTCCGTGACGTCCGCCCTCACGGCCGAAGCCGGACTCCTTGTATCCCCCGAACGGCGAGGCCGGGTCGAACTTGTTGAAGGTGTTCGCCCACACGACCCCGGCGCGCAGCCGCTCGGCCATCCACAGGATCCGTGAGCCCTTCTCGGTCCACACGCCCGCCGACAGCCCGTACGGGGTGTTGTTGGCCTTGTCCACGGCCTCCTGCGGCGTGCGGAAGGTCAGTACCGACAGCACCGGGCCGAAGATCTCCTCCCGCGCGATGCGGTGCGACTGGGCGACGCCGGTGAAGACCGTCGGCGCGAACCAGAAGCCGCGGTCGGGCAGCTCGCAGGGCGGCGACCAGCGGGTCGCGCCCTCCTTCTCCCCCACCTCCGACAGCATCCGGATCTTCTCCAGCTGCGCGGCGGAGTTGATCGCGCCGACGTCGGTGTTCTTGTCCAGCGGGTCGCCGACCCGCAGCGTCGCCATGCGGGTCTTGAGCCGGTCGAGCAGCTCCTCGGCCACCGACTCCTGTACGAGGAGCCGCGAGCCCGCGCAGCAGACGTGGCCCTGGTTGAAGAAGATGCCGTTGACGATGCCCTCGACGGCCTGGTCGAGCGGGGCGTCGTCGAAGATGACGTTGGCGGCCTTGCCGCCGAGCTCCAGCGTGAGCCGCTTGCGGGTGCCGGCGACGGAGCGGGCGATCCGGCGGCCCACCTCGGTGGAGCCGGTGAAGGCGACCTTGTCGATGCCGTCGTGCTCGACCAGGGCCCGCCCGGTCTCTCCCGCGCCGGTGACGATGTTCACCACGCCGGGCGGCAGGTCGGCCTGGCGGCAGATCTCCGCGAACGCCAGCGCGGTCAGCGGGGTCGTCTCTGCGGGCTTGAGGACCACGGTGTTGCCGCAGGCCAGCGCCGGAGCGATCTTCCAGGCCAGCATGAGCAGCGGGAAGTTCCAGGGGATGACCTGGCCGGCCACGCCCAGCGGGCGCGGATCGCGGACGGCGTACTCCAGCTTGTCCGCCCAGCCCGCGTGGTAGAAGAAGTGCGCGGCGACGAGCGGGAGGTCGACGTCGCGCGACTCGCGGATCGGCTTGCCGTTGTCGATGGACTCCAGCACCGCCAGCTCGCGAGAGCGCTCCTGGATGATCCGGGCGATGCGGAACAGGTACTTCGCCCGCTCGGCCGCCGGGAGCCGCGACCAGACGCCGTCGTAGGCCCTGCGGGCGGCGGTGACGGCGCGGTCGACGTCGGCGGCGCTCGCCTCGGCGATCTCGGCGAGGACCTCCTCGCTCGCCGGGTTGACCGTCTTGAACGACGTGTCCGCATCGACGAACTCCCCGTCGATGAACAGGCCGTAGGAGGGTTTGATGTCGACGATGTCGCGCGACTCGGGCGCGGGCGCGTACTCGAACATCTGCTAGTCCATGGTGAAGTAGTCGGGACCCGCGTACACGCCGGTCGTGAGCTTTCGGCGCTGCATGAGCAGGTCGTTGAGGAGCGAGGAGGCGCCGATGCGGAACCACCGGGGCGTCAGCCAGTCGGGCCCGGCCGTCTCGTTGACCAGCACCAGATGCTTGATCGCGTCCTTGGTCGACCGGATGCCGCCGGCCGGCTTGACCCCGACCTGGCGGCCCGTACGCGCGCGGTAGTCGCGCACGGCCTCGAGCATGACGAGGGTGACCGGCAGCGTGGCCGCCGGGCTCACCTTGCCGGTGGAGGTCTTGATGAAGTCGGCGCCGGCCATCATGGCCAGCCACGACGCCCGGCGCACGTTGTCGTAGGTGACCAGCTCGCCGGTCTCCAGGATCACCTTCAGGTGCGCCTCGCCGCACTCGGCCTTGATCGCGACGATCTCGTCGTAGACCTTGGCGTAGTCGCCGGCGAGGAACGCGCCCCGGTCGATCACCATGTCGATCTCGCTCGCGCCGTCGTCGACCGCGCGGCGGGTGTCGGCGAGCTTGGCGTCGAGGGGCGCCCGCCCGGAGGGGAAGGCGGTGGCGACGCTCGCCACGCCGACGCCGCTGCCCGTCAGGGCGCGTACGGCCTCGGCCACCAGGTCGGAGTAGACGCAGATCGCGGCCACCTTGGGCACGCTCGCGTCGCCCGGGTCGGGGTGCATGCCCTTGGCGCACAGCGCGCGGACCTTGCCCGGCGTGTCGGCGCCCTCGAGCGTGGTCAGGTCGACCATCGAGATGGCGAGGTCGATCGCCTCCGCCTTGGCCGACTTCTTGATCGACCGGGTCGCGAGGCGCGCGGCACGCTCCTCGGCGCCCACCTGGTCGACGCCCGGCAGCCCGTGCAGGAACCGGCGCAGCTCGGCGGTGCCGGTGACAAGGCCCGGCAGAGTCTCCGTTGACACGCACACAGCATCGCCCATGGGACCCTCGGGCACAAAACGGGCCCGGTACGAGCGCACCGGACCCGTTTTGGCAGGTTGTGTGGAATCAGCCGGTGGCGAGGTAGACGCCGTTACCGGTCGGGTCGTCCGGATCGCCCTCGGGGTAGGCGACACCGCCCGCCCACACGGTCGAGCCCTTGACGGCCAGCGCGGTGAGGTTGATGTCGTGGCCGGACGGGCGCGGCGCGGTCACGTCGGTCACCGACCCGCCGACGACGTGCGTCAGCCGCGGGTCCCACGCGCCTCGCAGCAGCCACACGCCGGAGCCGCCGTCGCCGGTGACCCGGGTGTAGCCGCCGTACCCCTGCGGGAAGGTCTGAGAGGACCACTTCTTGCCGTTCCAGTGCAGCAGGATCGGCTGGGTGCAGGTGTCGTCGCCGTCCACGCCGCAGGACCACTCGACGCCGCCGGACGCCCAGACGTCGCCCACCGACGGGGCGTAGATGTCGCTGATCACGCCCATGGCGTCCGGCTCGGGCAGCGTGAACTTCGGGGTGGCCGCGAGTTTCCAGGCCGAGCCGGTCCAGTGCATGACGGCCGGCTGGTTCTTGTAGGTGCCGCCCGCGTACACGTGGGTGCTGGAGACCCCGGCGATCGTACGAGCGGGCGCCGGGAGGGCGACCTTCGCCCAGCTCTTGCCGTTCCAGTGCATGGCGGTGCGGGTCCCGTCACCGCCGACCGCCCAGACGTTGGAGGCGCTGAGGGCGCTGGCGTCCAGGACGTTGTAGCTGTTCGCGCCCACCGTGGTGCGGTTCCACGCGGTGCCGTTCCAGCGGGCGGCGAACGCGCCGGCGTCGGTGGTGCCGAACGCCCAGACGTTCTTGCTGGACGAGGCCGACAGCGCGCCGATCTCGCCCAGCGCGCTGCTCGGGCTCTTGGCCGTGGTCCACTTCCCGTTCAGCAGGTGCTGGACGAGCGGGACGTTCTTGCCGTTCGAGGCCTGGTAGCCGGCCGCCCAGGTGCTCCCGGTCGGCGCGACGCTGATCGCGTTGATGCCGTCCTCGCCCGGCAGGGTGTTGGTCTGGGCGACGCTCCAGGTGGCGTCGGCCGCCTTGGTCCTGGGCTCCGCCTGGGAGGTGGCCGCCGTGGTGACCGTGGCGGTGGCGGCCAGCGCCGCGGTGAGCGCGGTCAAGCTTCGTCGCATGGGGGTTCCTCTCAGTGGTACTGCTCGACGACGCCGTCCCAGGACTGGTCCTCACCGCCGGGCACGGGCGCGATCTCGCCGACGGCGAGCATGGTCGTGCCGCCGGGGACCCCGGCGACCTGCCGGATGCCGGGCACCTGACGCCCACCGGTCGTGGCGACGGGGGCGGTGGTGGTCGTGCCGTCCGCGGCGACGTGGACGAAGGTGCCGTTGAAGCCGGAGTACCAGATGCCGCCCTGGCCGTCGGCGCCCGCGCTCAGCGCGAAGTCGCCGTCGGCGCCGAGCCGCAGGCTCCACTTGCTCCCGTCCCAGTGCATGATCACCGGCTGGTTGTGCTCGGCCTCGGCGAGGGTGGCGTTCCCGGCCTTCTTGACGCTCTTGAGCTCCTCGCCGCCGCCCCAGTAGAGCCGGCCGACCGCCCAGACGTTGTCGCTCGACTCCGCGACGACGTCGTTGAAGTAGGAGAAGCCGCTCTCACCGGCCGGGATCGGCACCTCGGGAAGCGGCGAGACCGTCCACGACGTGCCGTCCCAGTGCTCCGCCGCGGGCTGGTCGTCGACGTCGCCCACGGCCCAGACGTCGTGCGCCGCGACCGCGCCGACCTTCCGCGCGGTGAAGGGCATCGCGACCTGCTTCCACTTCCGCCCGTTCCAGTGCAGGGCCTTGCCCTCGCCCGTGCCGCCCTCGTAGTCGTTGCCGACCGCCCAGACGTTCTTCGGGCCGAGCGCGGCGATGTCCGCGACGTCGTACGAACCGGTCGGCGCCGAGGTCCAGGACGTGCCGTTCCAGTGCCACGACGCCTGGACGCCGTCGTAGGTCGCGCCCATGACCCAGACGTTCTTCGGAGAGGATCCGCCGACGCTGTTGAAGGACCCCGTGCTGCCGGGAACGGTGACGGCGGACCAGGTGGTGCCGTTCCACCGCAGCAGCGCGCCGGTGCTGCCGGCGCCCTGCTGCCGCGAGCCGACCGCCCAGGCGTCGTGCGCGCCGGTGGCCGCGACGTCGTACAGGCCGTAGCCGTCGTAGCCGGTGTCCGGGCTCAGGTAGGTGACCCGCCACCCCTCCTGATCGGCGGCGCCGGCCGGTGCCGACCCGGCGGCGACGATCAGTGCGGCCAATCCCGCGCCTATCAGCGTCTTTCGCATCCAATGTCCTCCATTGCCCAATTTCCCGACGCCCGGACGGATCGGGCGTACGAGAACTTGACGCCGCCGGGAGGTGAATGGTTGGCAAACGTTATGAGGACGAAGGCGGAAATTCACTGATATGAGCTTCTCGGCGGTCCGGTCAGTACGGCGAGAGGCCTCAGTCCGATGAGAGCATCAGTACGGTGAGAGCCTCAGTACGGTGAGACGCCGCCGAACATCTCTCCGACGCGCGGGGCGAACGCGATATCACCGTCGATCTCCAGCCTGCCGTCGAGGGCGAGGGCCGGAGCCTGCTTCTCCCCCGTCAGAAGACGGAGAAAGTCCGCGGCGCCGATCCGGATGCTCACCACGGGACGGCGTGCCGGCTCCGGCCGTACGCGCGCCCGTCCGTCGCGGATCTCGATCGTCCAGGGCGTCTCCTCCTCGCCCCGGCGCAGGCGGAACTCCAGCTCGCCCTCGAAGCCCATGGCCATCCGTGGATCGAAGGCACGGACCATGCCGGCGAAGAACACCCGCTGCGCGGCCGGCCCGAACCGGCGCTCCAGCCTGTCGTCGGAACGGGCGGCGACGAGCCGGGCCATCGTCCGCCGTCCACGGGCACGGACCGCCGTACGGGCCGTCGCCCTGAAGTCGCGCGCCGTCGCCCGCGGCCTGCGCGCCCGCGCGAGCTCGGCCGCCTCGTCGATCAGGTACGGGGCCTGCCGGCGGGGCGGCTCCTTCCGCGCGAGAGCCGCCTCGACCGCCGGCGCGAGGCGTTCGGCCCTGGCCCGCTCGCGTTCCTCCCGCCCTTCGGCGAACCGCGGGATGACCTGCTCGCCGACCAGTTCGAGGCTCTCGCAGACGTGTTCGTGCCGGTTGGGACCGGCCTGGAGCACGAAGATGACCTGGTCGACCCCGACGGCCTCGTACCGCCGTACGAGCTCGGCCACCTGGGCGGGCGTCCCGACCGCCCCGCGCAGCGACCCGAGGCCGCCCTCGGTGATCCGCACCGCGAGCGGCGCGTCGGCGGCACCCACGATCCGCCGGGAGTAGCCCCGCTCCTCACGGTGGCGGACGAAGTCGTCCCAGATGCTCGTACGGCCCGGCTCGTGCGGGGAGGTGCCGTAGTAGTGGGCGAGCGCGAACCCGAAGAAGTGCCCCCCGTCGATACCGCGCTCGATCGCCGTCGCCTCGTCCTCGTGGCACATCATGGGCAGCACGACCGCGACGCCGGGATTGACCGCGAACCCGGCCGGAACGCACTCCTCGGAGTTCAGCAGGCGGTAGTACTCATCGACCCAGACGCCGGCGTCCTCGGGCTCGGCGAAGGAGAAGGACAGCGCCCCGATCCCGTTCCGGGCGGCGAAGTGGATCGTCTCGCGCCGCGAACAGGCGACCCAGAGCGGCGGGTGCGGCTTCTGCACCGGCTTGGGGATGACGTTGCGCGGCGGCATCCGCAGGTACGGGGAGTCCCAGCCGGCGAAGGGCTCCTCGACGAACATCCGGGTGATCGCGTCCATGGCGTCCTGCCACATGGCGCGCTTCTCCTCCCGCGGCACCCCGAATCCGCCGAGCTCGGCCATGGAACTGGCCTCACCGGTGCCGAAGTCGACCCTGCCCCCGGAGACGAGATCGAGCGCGGCGACCCGCTCGGCGACACGCGCGGGATGATTGACGGGCGGCGGCACCTGCACGATGCCATGCCCGAGCCGGATACGCCGCGTCCGCTGCGAGGCGGCGGCGAGGAACACCTCGGGCGCGCTGGAGTGGGAGTACTCCTCGAGAAAGTGATGTTCGACCGCCCAGACGTGGTCGAACCCGACCCGGTCCGCGATCTCGACCTGCTCGAGCGCGTCCCGGTAGAGCCGCTCCTCCGCCCCGTCGTCCCACGGCCTCGGCAACTGGTGCTCGTAGAAGATTGAAAACCGCAACTCAAGCACCTCCGGGTGCGTGACCAGCCTGAACATCGTTCAACCTGGCCATACCCGGCCAGCGTCGCTCCGACTGGGCCACAGCGTCAACGTGTCATACGGGATCGCTCACCGCGCTGACCCGCCCATCCGTCAAAACGAGCGGCCTCCGTCGTCGGCTCCCTTGGCAGCTACGTACTGGCGCAGCCGACGGATTCACAGTTGGTCGGCGATCTCCATTAGCTCCCCCGTTGACCTCGGCTTTCATCCGGTCTCGGGTCCATGCGCAGCAGGTTCATCCCGCGTATGTCCCGCGCGTCCGCAACTACGTCTACACACCGCCGAGCCCGACGTCACGTGCATGATCGGGGAAAAGAACGACTGGGTCGGTCCACCCACGGACGACCGCGATGACCTGGGCGCGATCCGGCTTCGAGGGCAGGACGCTGATGCCCCGTGCCCAATTCGCCAGCAGGCCCTCGGTCGTAGCGATGCAGGTCGTCACCAGCGTGTGAGCCTGCTGCTCGTTGTCCCAGGTATGCCACAAGGCCCAGCCTTCGGCCCGCGCTTCGACACCAAGCCGGCTACACATCTCGGTATAGGCGTCTGAGTCCGGTCGGATCAGTCCCGCCCCTCCGATGCGATAAGCCGGGCGCTCATCGATGCACCCATCGCCCTCGAAGTGGTAATGACGCAGCGTCCGAGCAAGCTCATTGACCATGCGTTGCAAAGGCGTCGCATCGTCGGGATCTCCCGCATAGCTGAGCCACCCCTCATCGTGAGCGCGCTCTACCAACTCGCGTGCAAGCATCTCGACACGCCGCAGGTAGTCAAACTCATCAAGGTCAGACGACACGTGGACCAGTCTGCCAACTGAGAGCTACAAGCACTCTGAAATTTCCAGCTGCTCGGACCGTCGGGCAGGTGACGGGAGTCGAACCCGCAACTACCAGCTTGGGAATCGTCTGGTTCCACGCCGTCACGGGGTGCTGACCTGGGTTTCGACATGACCGCAGGTGGCCGCTGTTGACCTCTGTTCACCGTGCTTAATGGCCCGTTAATGGCCCGGCACCAACCTTGACCCGATCGGCGGGACCTTCTAATCCGTAGGTAGTTCGGATTGGTCCGCATGCTGGGCGAACCTCGCACGGGCTTTCCGGACTCGTACGACTCGGATCAGATTCGTTCGTCCCAGTGGCTCCCGGGAGCCACGCCAGATCACCGGTCCGGAGCGTCGTCCGCGCCCACGGCAGAGGATACGGCGCTAGAGGTCGATCGCGTTCCGCGAAACTGATGCCCATGACCCAGCACTGCTGCGAAGCGATGGCGCGCCAGGTGAACCGGCACTGTGATCACCACGATGACCCGTTCGACTGCGCGGACGCGGTGGTCCGGTTCAGCGCCAGGTTCCAGGAGTACGGGTTGATCATCCATGACGGTGGCACGTCGAGCATCGGGATCGACTTCTGTCCGTGGTGCGGGCAGCGGCTGCCCGCGTCGCAGCGGGATCGCTGGTTCGCGGAGATGGAAGGACGCGGGATTGATCCGTGGGAAGACGAAATCCCCGCCGAATTCCAGGACGATCGCTGGCTCCACCGACACGGGTGAAGGTTGAAGCCACGCTCTCAGCTTGGGAAGTCGGCGCCATAGATCGTCGATCACCGGCGGTGCCACTGGCCCGCGCCTTCTCGGAGTTCTCCCCGTGAGTGCCCGTACGCGACCGAGGCCGCCTGCTCTGACGGGCACGCAACGGGCACGCTGGAACTCGTGCCCAACGGTCTTAGCTACCTTCGAGGAAGCGCGTGACGTCAGCGGCGAAGCCCTTAAGCTCCTCGCCCGGGGACACATGGACCTCCACTGTCGCCGTCCAGTCCGCATCCCACTCAGGGAACCGAAGGGTCCACGCCAGCCGGATGCTGCGACCGAGATGGGCGGCCCTGATCTCGACGTCCCGCCTGAACGATGCCCAAGTCCGCTCGCCCTGCCAGCCCCGGAAGCCCTCCTCAAGGGACTGCACATACTCCGCAAGCCCATCGCCATTCAACGTCTCAACGCCGATGGTCGCCGAAAGCCCAGGCGCTTCAGCTCCGACCACGAGACACACGAGCGCATCCCCATGAGGCCGCCGCAGTCCGCTAAGCCGGATGTAAGCACCAGCCGGCCCGCGAGGAACCATCACCTCGCAGCCATCGTCGGGAGCAGTCACGGACGCATCCTTACGCATCACCGCTGGCTGGTCATCCCGTTTGCCTTCGGCCCACCCTCCGGGGAGCGGGCCAGGCGACGGTGGTGAAGGTGGAGCACTCCACGACTGAACGACCTTCGCCACCGTGGCCTGGGCTGCTCGGCTTGCCCAGGGGCGAAGGCGGGCGGGATGACCAGGCTTCCACCTCAACCACCCACCCAGCTCGACCCCGGTGACGCGGCCATCCCGGAGCCTGAGGCCCCCGCCAGAGGCGAAATGCCTTGGCCTGGACGTCGGTGGCGGACAGCATGTGCGGGTGGACGCTCGCGAGGTGGTGTTGAGGTTCGTCCGCGATACGGAGCGCTTGACCGGCGCGGTGAGCGCTGCGACGGCGCACGACATCGGTGGCGGTGGTATCGGTGCGCTGGTCAGGGCGGTGAACCGGCGACTCGTTCCCCGTGGTGCTGAGCTTCCCGGGGGCCTGCGCTACGACGTGCACGGGATCGGCTGCCGCATCACGGACCGGAACGGAACCTTGGTGGATGTCGACCTTGGTCCCGAACCGCGGATGCTGATTTTCGACGCCTGGCGAGTCCGGCGATTCGCCGAGTCCATCGGCGAGGAGTCTGTCACCGAGCTGGAGCTCTCTGCTGCGTTGGAGGCGCTGGCCGGCGAAGGCGTCGTGATGGCGGCGCCAGGGAAGTATTGCGTTTGGTACGCGGCACCGCCGCCGTCAGAGCGGTGAGATCGGCGCACAGGCGAGGAACGTCAAGGGCCGCCCGATCGGCACGGCCGTAGGGACCGGCGCCCACGCCGCAGGTCGTAGGGCGTGCCGGAGCGGGCGGTCGCGGCGCTGCCTGAGCCGACGCACGTGGCGGTCATAGAAGATCCCGAACCGCACCTCGACCACCTCCGGGCCCATGGCCGCCGAAACATCGCTCGACCTGGCCCATACCCGGCCGGCGTCGCTCCGACTGGGCCCAGAGTCAACGTGTCATGGATCGCTCACCGCTCCGGCTCTCCCATCCGCCGGGCAGCCTCCGTCATCAGCTCGTCGGTGGTCACGCCACGCGCGGTAGGCGGCGTTGTCAGATCTGGACGGTACGGTCTGCGCATCTCGGCCGAGGAGGATCCGTGGCGATCAAATGGAGCCTGACGATCGACTGTGCCCAACCGGCGAGGCTGGCGGAGTTTTGGGCGTTGGCCTTGGGATATGTGCCGGCGCCGCCGCCGGCGGGGTTCGGAAGCTGGGGGGAATGGTTCACGCATTACGACGTTCCGGAGCAGGAGTGGGATCAGGGCGCATATCTGTCCGACCCGGATGAGGTGGGCCCGAGCTTGTCGTTCCTGCAGGTGCCGGAGTCGAAGGTGGTGAAGAACCGGCTGCATCTGGACGTCCAGGTCGGCGGGGGCCGCAACACGCCGTGGGAGGTGCGGTGGCCTCGCGTGATCGAGGCGGTCGAGCGACTGACCGCCGCCGGTGCGACGGTGATACGTGAAGAAGAATTGCAGGGAAAACCCGACCACGTGGTCATGGCCGACCCCGAGGGAAACGAGTTCTGCGTCCTTTGACGTACATTCTCCGCCACACGCCTGGTCGTACCCACATATCGCGTCTTCCCCTGGATCGGCGGCGCCTCTTGCCATGACATACGCCGGCCGGACGGAGACCGGAATTTGTGCCGTCATCACCGGCATGTCTTCCGCCGTTCAGCGGCCCACCAAGCCAACTGCACTGACATGGGGCCATGTGGCGGGTGGACAGCGCGCCGCCGAAGCGGCGGCGCTTCCGCGGTACGCGGTCAGCGACGACTGAATCGACGCGCGCTTCGCCGGGTGTCCGGCTCGGCGTGCCGGGCACCCGGCGAAGCGGTCCGGGCGCTTGCTCCCGGCCGCGTCAGGCGGGGCTGTCGAAGAACGGGGAGACGGGTTCCCGGTCACGGCGCCGTCCGGACGAGACGGGCACGTCCGTGGTCACCGGAGCGCTCGTGGCACGGCCGCGCACGCGGGACAGTTCGCGTTCGAGCTGCTGGTTCTTCCTCTCCAGCGACGCCATCGTCTCCTCGCGCTCCTCCCGCAGGTCGTGCAGCTCGCGACGGACCCGCATCTTGCGCAGCAGGGAGAGCCAGGACACCGCCAGCCCCGCGCCGGCGAAGAACGCGACGATCACGCCGACGACGAACACCTGCGACTCGGTGTGCACTCCGGGCACGTGGTAGCCGAAGACCTCGAGCGAGGCGGATGACGAGTTCTGGACGATGACCTCGATGCCCACCACCACGGCGACGACGGCCACAATGACTCCCAGGAAGACCATGCGGTCCTCTCCTCTCCTCGATCGGGCGCGGGCCGTATGAGCGGGGGGCTCCGGCGGCCTCTGACACCCTCCAGCCAAATGGGCAATTCGGTCAAGGCCGGAAATCATAGGAGATAACAAAGCATCGAACATCTTCGACGCTACGCATACGGCCGGTAGCTCATCGCTGTTTCCGCAGTAGCGGGATCCTCACCTAGAGCAACTACCGTCCGCGCCGTCGAACGCGCTTTCGCCAATACCCGCGATAAACGAGAATCGCCGAATTCTGCGCACGGAAATCGCCACGAATGACAACATCATGCCGCCGTTTTCGCATGGTCAGGACCGATCGGCTATTTCCGGGGTTTCCGGTTGCCAGGTCACCGTGAGGTGGTCGCGGCGGCCGATGAGTTCCAGCCGGGCGGTGATGCCCTCCTGCACCCGCCGGAGCTGCCGCGGGTCGGCCGCCTCGGCGCGGAGGATCAGCTCGGTCTCGGTGGCGCGCAGCGTGCAGCGGCCCCATCCGAAGTCGATCGACGCGTCGGCGCCGGACCACTCGGCGCGTACGACCCTCGCGGGGCCTCCGTGGCCGTGACCACCCTCGCCGTGACGGCGCGGGTGACGGAAGGCCGGCGCACTCAGGTGGCCGGCGTGTTCGCCGAGCTGCGCCAGGTAGCGGCCGGCCCGGTCGGTGCGGACACGGGCCTGTGCGCTCACCACGACCGTCACCTCCCGTCCGCGACGCGGGTGAGCGCGACCAGCCAGGCGGCGATGCCGCCGGGGTGGAGAGGTGAGATGGAATCGCAGCCGGTGGGGTCGAGGGAGTCGATGCGCCATCCGTTCGCGAAGCTCTCCCGGATCTGATCGCGGCCGAGTCCGTGCGGCGCTCCACTCTCGCCGGCCCGGCGGTCGGCGTAGCACAGCAGGAAGGCGCGGCCCGTCGGCGGCACCACCGTCCGCAGGCCGGCTAGGTAGGCGGTGCGATCGGCCTCGGCGAGGGCGTGGAACACCAGTGAGTCCAGCACGGTGTCGAACGTCTCGCCCAGCTCGGCCAGGTTCCGCAGGTCGTGGCGCAGGAATCGGGCCGTGAGCGACCTGCGCCGCGCCTTCTGCCTCGCCGTCTCCAGCGCGCCGGCGGCCAGGTCGATGCCGGTGGCGTCCAGCCCGAGGGCGGCGGCCATCAGCGTGTGCTCGCCCGTCCCGCAGCCGACGTCCAGCACCCGGCCCTCGATCGCCCCGCTCTCGGCGAGCGCGGCGAACGCGGGCTGGGGACGGCCGATGTCCCACGGCGGCGGACTGGCGTAGAGGTCGTCCAGATGACGGGGCGCGGGATGCGCGGAGAAACCTGACACGTACGTCTCCCTTCAGGCGACGACGATCGCGGACGGATACCCGGAGCAGGTATCGCGCTACAAGGATTATTCGATACATAGTGTCTACGTCAATAGACAACTCGTCGATGAATCGGCGATATGTATCATCGGAGGGTGCCGAAGCTGTGGGAGGACACGATCGAGGCGCACCGCCGCGCGGTGCGCGACGCAGCGGTGGAGGCCGCCGCGCGGCTGGTGGCCGACCAGGGCTTGGCGTCGCTCACGATGTCGCAGGTCGCCAAGCGAGCCGGCATCGGCCGGGCGACGCTGTACAAGTACTTCCCCGACATCGAATCGGTCCTGGCCGCCTGGCACGAGGACCACATCGCCGATCACCTGCGCCGGCTCACCGACGTCGCCGAGCATGCCGACCCGGCCGAACGGCTGCGGGCGGTGCTGCTGAGCTTCGCCTCCATCACCCACCAGCGCCACGACGGCGACCTGGCGGCACTGTTGCACCGCGGCGAGCACGTCGCCCGCGCCCACGAGCGCCTGCACGCCTTCATCCAGACGCTGGTGGCCGACGCCGCGGCGGACGGCACGGTCCGCGACGACGTTCCCGCCGGGGAACTGGCCACCTACTGCCTGCACGCCCTCACCGCGGCCGGCGCCATGGCCTCGGCGGACGCCGTCGGCCGGCTCGTCGAGGTCACCCTGGCCGGACTGCGGCCCGCGCCGGGGTGAGCGCGTTCCTCCGCGACGCCGGGCCTCCGCCGTCCACGGCCGTCGCCCCGGCCGGTCCGGCCGTCAGCGGTGCAGTCCGCTGCGCAGCGCGGCGATCCAGTGTGCGGTCGCCGCACCGGCCAAGGCGCTGCCGGGCGCGTGCGCCTCGAAGAAGTGCCAGGCACCCGGCACGTGGTGCGTCTCGACCGGAACGTCCGCTTCGATCAGCCGGCGTGCGTAGTCCAGCGCCTCGTCGCGCAGCGGGTCCAAGCCGCAGGTGAGAACGTACGCGGGTGGCAGGCCGCTCAGATCCGTGGCGCGGGCGGGCGCCGCGTACGGCGAGACGTCGAGCCGGTCGGACCCCAGGTAGGTGTCCCACATGTGCCTCATGCCGGGTCCGTTGGGGATCCGCCCGTCGGTGATCCGCCGGATCGAGGCGGTCCGCGTCCGATCGTCCAGGCAGGGGATCAGCAGGCACTGGTAGGCGATCCGCGGCCCTCCGCGGTCCCGGGCCAGCAGGCACAGCGCCGCGCTGAGACAGCCCCCGGCCGAGGCGCCGGCGACGGCGATCCGTTCGGGCGCGACACCCAGGTCGGCGGCGTTGCCGGCGAGCCGGCACAGCGCGGCGTAACAGTCCTCGATCCCCGCCGGGAAGCGATGCTCGGGCGCCAGCCGGTAATGGACGTTCACCACGACCGCGCCGACCTCGGCGCACACGTCGCGCGCCATGGGGCTCGACCCGTCCAGCTCGCCGTAGGCGAAACCACCGCCGTGGAGGTAGAGGACAGCGGGAAGCACGCCGTGCGCCCCGGCGGGCCGGAGGATCTGCACCGGGATCTCGTTGCCGTCGGGCCCCGTGACGGTCGTCCGCTGGACGGTGACCCGGGGATCACGCGCTGATGCGAGGGGCGCCATCAGCGCGCGAAAACTCGATCGTGTGGCCTCGATGTCGGCGAACGGGTTCTCGGGCCGTTGCGGCAGGGCCGCGAAGACGCCGGCGAGCTCTGGATGGATGTACATGCCGGTCCAATAGTCTCATTGATACGGTCTCAGTGCGACGAATTTAAGGTCTCATTGAGACCATGTCAATGGGAGGTACGCGTGGAGCTGAGCATGTCCGCATACACCGTCCTGGGGCTGATCGCCCGGCACGGTCCGATGACGCCGTACGAGCTGAAAGCCCGCGTCGAGCAGAGCGTCGCCTACTTCTGGCCCATCCCCCACGCCCAGCTCTACCGCGACCCGCCCAGGCTCGCCGAGATGGGCCTGCTGACCGAGGAGGCCGAGGCCGGCGGGCGACGGCGCCGGGTCTTCCACCTGACCGATGCCGGCCGCGAAGCGCTGCGGGCATGGCTGTCCGCCGCCGAGGTTCCCCAGGCCGAGACCCGTGACCCGGCACAGCTCCGGCTGGCCTTCGCCGACCTCGGCGACGCCACGGACCTCGTGCGGCTGGCAAGGGCGCAGGAGTCGCGACACCGCGAACTGCTCGACCTCTACCGAACCCGGCACGCCGCCCTCGACCCCGCCGACGCCGCCACCCGATCACGCTCGCGCGTCCTGGCCCTCGGCATCCTGCAGGAACAGGCTCAGGTCGCCTTCTGGGCCGCCCTCGCGGCGAACCCCGACGCTCTGGACGTCATCCCCGATGAACAACGGTGACTTCGAGAATCCCGACGAACCCGGCCGGCCCGCCCCGGTTCACCGCCGAGTCCGGCGAGGGACGGCGTGTCGGCCACGGGCCCGACGGGCCCCAGTGTGGGGCTAGATCTCCGGCGAGATGACGACCGTCACGATTCCGGCGGTTTCAAAGCCGGCGGCGCGATGAGGCCAGCCCCTCCAGTACCGCGCGCTCGACCGGCGTCGGCGCCGCGCCCGACAGGTCGAGCAGGCCGGCCGGATCCAGTGGAGGCTGGGCCATGAACCGGGGCTCGGTCCCGCGATGCGGCTGGGCCGCGTGGACGAGGAACGGGTGGCACAGGAACACGTCGCCCACCGATCCCGTGGCGAGGGCCTCCGGCCGCCCCTCACTCGCGCGGACCGCGTCCCGGCACAGGTCGAGCCACTCTCGCCCCTCCTCGCCCGCGTCGGCCAACAGCGCCGGGACGTCCCGGTGGGAGCCGACCCGGATCCGCGTCGGCGCGTCCGACGGCCCGACGTCGGAGAACAGGAACAACATGAGGAGCGCCCGGGCGCGAGAGCGCAGGTTAACGCGGTGCTTGCCGTCGGGGCCGGGGAAGCTGCCCTCCAGGTGCCAGCCGTCGTCGCCGGGCGGCTCGTCGCTGGGAAAGCGCACCGGGAAGGTGCCCAAACCCTGCCGGGGCACCCAGCGTCCCGGCCCGACCAGCTGGTCGAACGCCTCGTACAGCGCCGGGGTGTTGGCCGCCTCGCGGAACGGCGGTGTGCCGAAGCCGTTCAGCCGGATGACCGGCCGCGTCCAGGTGGATCGGTCGGCGGGGTCGCACCCGGTCGCCGCCCACAGCTCCTCCAGACAGCGCCCGGCCACCTCTCGCGAGAACGCGCCCGCGATCCGCACGAAGCCGTCCTCGACGAAGGCCTCGACCTGCTCGTCGCTCAGCATCGCGACTCACCTCCCGCCCGACCCGGCCGTTCGGGCAGGAGATCCTCGCCCGTCGCCCGCGGTCGCCGCAACGGGTTTTCACTCGGCGGCCAGCACCCGGGCGATCGGTCGCCGGCAGACCACGCGGATCGGGACGGCGGTGAGAGCGGCCACGACGAGGAGCGCGCCGGGCACGACCAGGGGCAGCCGGGCGTATGGGATGAGGATCGACCCGGCGGCGCCGCCCGCCGTACGCGCGGCGTAGTAGATGGCCAGGCCGAGCGGGATGCCGAGCAGCGACGCCCCGAACGCCGGCAGCAGCTGCGCCGCCGACAGGCCGAAGGTGACCTGCCGCGGCGTCGCGCCCAGCGTGCGCGCCAGACCGGCGAAACGCTGCGCGTCCAGCGACGTCGCCCAGGCGATCAGCACCGCGTTCACGGCGGCGAGCGCGAGCAGCGCCAGGGTCAGCGCCAGCACGACCTGGCCGACCTGCTCGGTGACCGGGTTGTCCGCGCCCGGGACGAACCCGGGCCCGGCCAGCCGGGCGTCCTTGCGGGCGATGTCGCCGTGCAGGGCGATCGCGGCGACCACCATCGCGACCGTGAGCGCGAGACTCGCGGTCGCCAGGATCACCCGGCGCGGGCGGCGCGCCGCGACGCGTACGCCGAGCAGGAACGGCACCGGCAGCCGGGCCGACAGCGCGATCAGCAGCGGTGAGCGGCGCGGCGTCCGCCGGGGACCCGACAGGGCCCGTACGGTGGTCGTCCGGGCGCCGCGGATCGCGGGGAACACCGTTGCCGCGCCCGTCACGACCACCGCCACCAAGGCCACGACCAGCGCCGACGCGACCGTCAGATGCGGGGAGCCGGCGGGCAGCAGACCGCTGCTCGGCCGTACGAGCAGCGGCGCCGCCGCCCGGCCGGCGACCAGGCCGGCGGCGGTCGCGGCCAGCGCGAGCAGGACGTGCTCGGCCAGCAGCACCACCGCGACGAACCGGGGTGAGGCCCCGACCGCCTTGAGCAGGCCGACGCGCCGGGTCTGGTCGGCGAGGCGTCCACCGACGAGCACGGCCACGCAGGCGACGCCGAGCAGCGCCAGCGCCCAGGTGCCGGTGAGCAGGGCACTGTCGACGAGATGCAGTTCGGCGGTCGCGTACGCGCCCATGTCCTGCCAGGAGCGGACGCCCCGGTGCGCCGCCGCGAAGGCCGGGGCGGCCGCGGGGTCGGCCAGCCGCAGCGGCATCACCTGCGACGTCGGCGTGCCGATCCGTCGTAGGTCCGCCCGCGTGACCCAGATCAGGCCCGGCGTGGAGGACGGGTACGGGACGCGGCCCGCGCTGACCGCGATCCCGGCGACGCGGAAGCGGTGGCCGGAGATCGTGATCTCCTCACCCGGCCGCACGCGCAGGGCGCCGGCGAAGGCGCGTTCGACCACGGCTCCCCCATGGCGCACCCAGGACCCGGCGGTGACCTGGGGACGGTCGACCGCTCCCGGATCGGTGTCCCGGCCCTGCACGGAGGCGTCGACGCCGATGTCGCGGACGCGGAGCCCGCCGGAGACGACCGGGTACGGACCGGCCGACGCCGTCACGCCGGGCGCGTGCGCGAGCTGTCTGAGTGAGGCCGCGCGGTCCGCGGTCGCCACCGCGTCCGGACCGGCGGTGGCGGCGCGCGTACGGTCCCAGGGCCGGTCGGCGACACCGCGTACGGTCAGGCCCAGCGTGAGTGTGGTGGTCGTCGCCGCGATGGCGATGAGCAGCAGCAACGCCTCGGCACGGCGGTGGCGCAGGTCGCGCAGCGCCAGCCGGGCCACCAAAGTGATCACGCTCACGAGCCCTCCTTCGCCGGAGGGGCGATCCCGACGCGCGTGTTCTTGACTCGCTCGCTCATGAGCCCTCCTTCGTCGGGGAGGGTGACCACAGGCGCGTGTCTTTGATTCGCTCGCTCATTCAGCCCTCCAGCCCGGCCAGGGTGCCGAGGCCGCCGCCTCCGCCGTTCAGCCGGGTCTCACCGGCGAGCACGCCGTCGCGCATGGTGATCACGCGGTCCGCGGTGGCGGCGGTCCGTGAGTCGTGCGTGACGATGACGAGAGTCTGGCCCTCGGCGCGCAGCGATCCGAAGAGCCGCAGCACCGCGGCGGTCGCCGCGCTGTCGAGGTTGCCGGTCGGCTCGTCGGCCAGGACGACGAGCGGGCGGCCGATGAGCGCGCGGGCCACCGCGACCCGCTGCCGCTGCCCGCCGGACAGCGCCGCGGGCAGGTGAGTGGCCCGGTCGGCCAGCCCGACGCGTTCCAGGAGCGCGGACGCCCGCCGCCGTGCCGTACGCGGCGGCACTCCGGCGAGCAGGGCCGGCAGTTCGACGTTCTCGCGCGCGGTGAGCTCGTCGACGAGGTGGAACGCCTGGAAGACGAAGCCCAGGGCCTTGCGCCGCATGCGGCTCAGCTCGGTCTCCGACATGCGGTCGAGCCGCCGGTCCGCCAGGTGCACCTCGCCGCCGGTGGGCCGTTCGAGCCCGCCGAGCAGGTGCAGCAGGGTCGACTTGCCGCAGCCGCTCGGCCCGACGATCGCGACGGTCTCGCCGGGCCGCACCTCCAGATCGACCTCGTCAACCGCGCGGACCAGCCCCGCGTCCCGGCCGTACTCCTTGCGCAGCCTCACGGCCCGCAGCACCGTCATTTCGACTCCCAGTAGTGGGCGCAGGCGTCCAGCCAGCGCAGATCGGCCTCGAACCGGAGGACGACGCCTTCGAGGAGCAGCGCCGCGGCCGAGCCCTCGGGCTCGGCGAGCGCGGCCCGCTGCGCGTCGGCCAGCCGGCGCAGCAGCTCGCGGCGCTGAAGGTCGACGAGCTCCACCGGATCGGCCAGGCGGGCCGCGGCGGCCGCGATCAGCTTCAGATGGAACTCGGTCGGCCGGTTCCAGCTCACGTCCGCGAGCCAGGTCCGTACGCGCTGCTGGCCCTCGGCCGTGAGCGCGTAGACCTTGCGGTCGGGGCGGTCGGCCTGGCCGACGTGCTCGGCGGTGACCATCCCCGCCTTCTCCAGGCGCGTCAGGGTCACATAGACCTGCCCGGCGTTGAGCGCGTCGCGGAGCGGCCCGAGGGCCTCGTGGAGCCGGGCCCGCAGCTCGTAGCCGTGGGAGGGCTCCTTGGCGAGCAACGCGAGTACGACGTCCTGCACGGCATCACCTCTAACGGTTAGCTATATAGGTAACGGTTAGCCGAGGCGGGCGTCAAATCGGGACGGCCGCCGGCGCGACACGCGTCGCCGGCGGCCGGAGAGGGCACGCGGTCAGGCGGTGACCGGATTCCGACGGCGTACGGACAGGACGAGAGCGACGGCGACCACCAGCCCGGCCAGCAGCGCGACGCCGTGGATGTTGCGGACCGCGGTCAGGGCCACGCCCGTGACCAGCGCGCCGGCCGCCGTCCAGCGGCCCACGGCGATACCGCGCTCGGCCGCGACCCTGGCGGCCATGGCCGCCACGAGACCGATCGCCAGCAGCGGGAACCAGGCGGTGGCCAGCAGCGCGGCGCACCACAGCAGCACGATCGTCGGGGCGAATCTCGGGAGACGTTCGTCACCCCGCCAGAGCGCCACCGCCGCGGCGCCGGCCAGACCGCAGATCGCGATGGAGTTCCCGCCGCCGTGCGGCTGCCAGGCGTAACCGGCGATCTCTCCCACCAGGCCGGCGGCGAAGTAGCACACCAGCCAGCGCGACCGCGACACGGCCTGCTCCGCGACGGCGCCGACGAGGACGAGGAACAGCAGGTTCGAGACCGTGCCCGCCACGCCGCCATCCTGCACGAAGAGCGAGGTACCGGTCCGCCACCAGTCGCCGTGCAGCCCGGCGGGGGCGCGTTCCAGGTGCGCGAGCATGCCGGGCACGAGGAACTGCGCGACGTTCGACAGCGCCGTGACACCGAAGACGACCGCCGTCACCAGGGGGAACCGCCGCAGACCGTGAATTGTCATGCGACTCACTCTTCCCTCCGGCGGCGCGTCGCGGCAGAGCCATCGATCCACTCCCCGGCAGGACGAATGTCCGTACGCGGCGCGGGCGTCAGCCCGACGAGGGTTCGATATTAAGTCTGTTTTGTCCGACCTTGATGGCATCCTTGATGACGTGCCCAACCAGCAGGGAATCAGTGCCGTCATGGTCGGCCGCGCCACCGAGCTGGCCTTTCTCGAGACCGCCATGCGAGAGACGCCGGCCGCTCTGCTCGTGGGCGGCGAGGCCGGGGTGGGCAAGACACGCCTGATCCGCGAGTTCCTCGAGGCGGCGCGCCGCCGCCCCGGCGGGCCGCGCGTGCTCATCGGCGGATGTCTCCAGATCAGCTCCGAAGGCCTGCCGTTCGCGCCGTTCAGCGCGGCGCTGCGGCAGCTGGTCCGCGAGATCGGCGTCGACGGGGTGGCCGCCCTGCTGCCCGGCGGCTCGCCGGGCGGGCTGGCACGCCTGCTGCCGGAGTTCGGTGAGCCGGACACCGAGGCCGCCACGACCGAGGCGCGCACGCGCCTGTTCGACCACGTGCTGCTGCTGTTCGAGCGGCTGACGGAGCAGACGCCCGCCGTCCTGGTCATCGAGGACGCGCACTGGGCGGAGCGGTCAACGCGCGACCTGCTCAGCTACCTGATCCGCAACCTGCCGCCCGGCCTGCTGGTGATCGTCACCTACCGCTCGGACGAGCTGCACCGCGACCATCCTCTCCGGCCGCTGCTGGCCGAGCTCGGCCGGGCGGGCTGGGTCCGCCGCCTCGACCTCGACCGGCTGCCGCGCCGCGCCGTGGCCGAGCAGGCACAGGGCATTCTCGGCCGCAAGCCCGCCCCGCAGCTGCTCGACGAGGTGTACGAGCGGAGCGAGGGCAACCCGCTGTTCGTGGAGGCCCTGCTCGGCCGCGACGGTGAGATCAACTGCGAGCTGCCCGAGTCGCTCCGCGACCTGATCCTCGGCAGCGTGCAACGGCTGCCCGAGGAGACCCAGGAGATCCTGCGTGTGGCCAGCGCGGGCGGCGACCGGGTGGAGCACGCGCTGCTGGCGGCGGTGAGCGGGCTCGACGACACCGGGCTGTCCCGGGTGCTGCGGCCCGCGGTGGCCGCGAACGTCCTCGTCGTGGACGGCGAGGCGTACGGCTTCCGGCACGCCCTGATGCGCGAGGCGATCCACGGTGACCTGTTGCCGGGTGAGCACACGCGCACGCACACGCGGTTCGCCGAGGCGCTGGAGGCCGACCCGTCGCTCGTGCCGCCGGGGCGCGTCGCCGCCGAGCGGGCCCACCACTGGTACTCCGCGCACGACACGACGTGGGCGCTGGTCAGCGCCTGGCAGGCCGCGCAGGCCGCCAAGGAGGCCACCGCCTACACCGAGTGGCTCCGGATGATCGACCGGGTCCTCACGCTGTGGGACCGGGTGCCCGACGCCGCCGAACGGCTCGGCGTCGGCCACACCTACGTGCTGGAGCGGGCCATCGAGGCCGCCGACCTGGCCGGTGAGACCGAACGCGGCGTCGCGTTCGCCCGCGAGGCGCTCAAGGAGATCGACGATCCGCTGCGGGCGGCCGCGGTGCTGGAGCAGCGGGGCCGCCTCAAGATCCGGCAGGGCCACCGCACCGCACTGGACGACCTGCGCGAGGCCGCCCGCCTCGTGCCCGTCGACCCGCCGAGCGTCACCCGGGCCCGCGTGCTGTCCACGCTGGCGCAGCACCTCTATCTGCTGCCGAACCGCGCCGAGGAGGCGCGGGAGCTGGCCTCGGAGGCGCTCATGGTGGCCCGGGAGACCGGTGACGCCACGGTCGAGGCGCACGCGCTGACCACGATCGCGGCCTGCGACATCCCCGAGACCGAGGCCGAGCGTCACCTGGCCGTCCTGGCCGAGGCCGCGGAGGTCTACCGCCGGGGCGCCGACGACTCGGCGATGCTTCGCGTGGCCACCAACGAGTCGCACGTCCTGGAGAGCATCGGCGAGCACGAACGCGCCATCGAGGCCGCCCAGCGGGGCATCGCCCTGGCGCGCAAGCACGGGCAGGCCCGTACGTCCGGGGCGTTCCTCACCATCAACCTGGCCGAGCCGCTGCTCAACCTGGGCCGCTGGGACGAGGTCCTGGAGGTGACCGAGCACGCGCTGGAGCTGTCCCCGCCGCCGCTCACCCGGGCGTCGCTCCACGCCGCCCTCGGCGACATCGCGCTCGCCCGCGGCGACCTGGCCGGCGCCGCGCGGGCCGCGGCCGCACTCGACTCCGTCCTCGCGCCGACGTTCTCCCGCACGCAGGAGCTGTTCCCCTCCGTGTGCCTGCGGCTCGGCCTGACGGTGGCCGAGGGGGACCTGACCGCCGCGCTCGACGTCGTGGAGCAGGTGGTCGAAGAGCTGCATCCGTCGGTCAACGCCCGCTACGGCTGGCCGTTGATGGCCGGCGCGGCGCACGCCTGCGCCGAGGCGCCGGGCGAGCGTTCGGGCAAGCTGCTGGCCCGGCTGCGCGACGAGGCGAACAGGACCCCGGTGAACGGACGGCCGCAGCGCGCGCGGCAGCTCGTGTTCGAGGCCGAGGCCGCACGCGCCGAGGGCCGGGACGGCCCGGAGCGGTGGGACGCCGCCGCGGCGGCCTGGGACGACCTCGGCGAGCCGTACCCGCTGGCCTACGCGCTGTGGCGGGCGGCGGCCGCGGACGGCGACCGCGACCGGGCCGCTCCCCGCCTGCGGCGCGCCGCCGAACTCGCCGACCGCCTCGGCGCCAGGCCGCTGCGCGAGCGGATCGAGGCGTCCGCCCGCCGGGCCCGCGTGCCGCTCGGCGGCCAGACCGGCGGTCCTTCCCTCGGCCTGACCCCGCGCGAGCTGGAGGTGCTGCGTCTCGTCGCCGAAGGCCGCAGCAACCGCGAGATCGCCGGGGAGCTGTTCATCTCCGCCAAGACCGCCAGCGTGCACGTGTCCAACATCCTGGCCAAGCTGGAGGTGTCCAGCCGCGGGGAGGCCGCCGCCACCGCCCACCGCATGGGCCTCGTCTGACGGCCCGGCGGTCAGGCGGGTTCGAAGACCAGCGGCTTGCTCAACGTCGAACGCACCGGCGAGCGCGCGATGCGCTCGGCGATCGCGGACCGGTGAGTCTCGAGGTCCGGGTCGAGGACCAGCTCGTACCGGAACCGTGTCTCCGACTCCTCGCGTTCCAGGAGCACCCGCACCCCGACCTCGGCATCGCCGATGCCGAGGTCGGCCAGCGCCATCCGTGCCGAGACGGTCATGCACGTGGCCAGCGCGGCCTCCAGCAGTTCGTGCGGCCGCATCCCCGCCGAGCCGCCGACACCCTCCTTGAGCGTGTCGGCGACGCCCTCGTTACCGCCCGCCCGGAACCTCACCTGCCAGGGCTTCGCGAGCACCGTGGCCTCGACCATCGCCGTCACCTCGTCATATCAAGAACCCGACCTGCCGCGATAATAGCGAGCCAGCTCATATTCTGAGAAATGATATCCATATGATGGACGCATCAGGGCCCCGGCCGGGCTCGAGGATTGGCAAATAAGCGTCAGGATCATGGCGGAGATGTGCCTCTGAGGACCTCTTAGACCGACTCACCCCGGATCGGCGCTGCGGATAGGACATACGCCGGATGTGGGGGTACGCGCCTTACGGCGACGGTGGACGGTGTCGGAACAAAGAGCAGGAGGACACCATGCATCCCGAGATCGTCCGGGCCCTGATGACGACGCGTGTCCATGACGACCACCGGACCGCCGCGGCCTGGCGGAGGCGTGCCCGCGTACGCCGCCGTCCCCGCGCCCTGTCCCGTTATCCGCGCCCGCGTCCCGTCTGGTCCACCAAGACCGCATAAGTCGCCATGACTGGCATGCTGGAGGACGTGCGCGCACATGAGGTGAGCCCCGCCTTCGTGGGGCGGGAGCCCGAACTCGCCACGCTGACCGACGCCTTCGAGCGCGCCCGTGCGGGCGATCCCGGCGCGGTCCTGCTCGGTGGCGAGGCCGGCGGCGGCAAGACCCGCGTGGTCGGCGAGTTCGCCCAACGCGTGCGGAGCGACGCGCACGTCCTCGTCGGCGGCTGCCTCGAACTCAGCACGGCCGGCTTCCCGTACGCGCCGTTCACCGCGGCGCTGCGCCAGCTCGTACGGGAGGCCGGCGCCGCGGAGATCGCCGCCCTGATGCCGCGGGACGGCGCACGCGACCTGGCCCGGCTGCTGCCGGAGTTCGGCGAGCCGCCCGCCGACCGCGACCCGGACAGCGCGCGGGCCCGGCTGTTCGAGCAGATGCTCGCGCTGCTCGAGCGCCTGGCCGAGCGCCGTCCCCTCGTCCTCGTCGTCGAGGACGCGCACTGGGCGGACCGGTCAACCCGTGACCTGCTGGTCTTCCTCCTCCGCAACCTGCTGCACACCGCCGTACTGGTGATCGTCACCTTCCGCTCCGACGAGTTGCACCGCGGCCATCCGATGCGGCCGGTGATCGCCGAGCTCGAGCGGTTCGAAGGCGTCATCCGGCTCGACCTGCCCCGCCTGACCCGGGCGGAGACGGCCGCCCAGCTCGCCGGCATCCTCGGCCACGCTCCGGATCCCAAAATCGTCGAGATGGTCTACGAACGCAGCTCCGGCATCCCGCTGCTCGTCGAGGCCACCGCCGAACACCCCGCCTCCGGGATGCCCCAGTCCGTACGCGACCTCGTCCTGGCCGACGTCAACCGGCTGCCCGAGAACACCCAGGATCTGCTGCGCCTCGCCAGCACCGGCGGCGTACGGTTCGGGCACGCGCTGCTCTCCACGGTCTCGGGCCTGGACGACACGGCCCTGTCGTCGGCGCTGCGGCCCGCGGTCGACGCGAACGTCCTCGTCGCCGACGCGCAGGCGTACGCCTTCCGGCACGCGCTGATCTGGGAGGCGATCCACGACGAGCTCCTGCCCGGCGAGCACACCCGCGCGCACCGCCGGTTCGCCGAGGCGCTGGAGGCCGATCCGTCCCTGAGCCTGGCCGGGCGCCCCGCCGTCGAGATCACGTCGCACTGGGTCCGCGCGCACGACCACGAGCGCGCGCTGCCCTCCGCCTGGCGTGCGGCGCGGGAGTCGGCCTCCGCGTTCGCCTACGCCGAACAGCTCCAGCTGCTCGAACGCGTGCTGGAGCTGTGGGACCGCGTGCCCGACGCCGAGGAGCGGATCGGCACCGACTACGTCGACGTGCTCCGGCGCGCGGCGCAGGCCGCCGACGCCTGCGGCGAGCCCGAGCGCGGCCTGGCGTTCGTCCGCGCCGCCCTCGCCGACCTCGACGAGCGGACCGATCCCGAGCGCGTCGCGCTGCTGCTCCGCCGACGCGCCTGGCTCACTCTCGTGCTGGGCCGTGCGGGCGGTCTGGAGGACCTGCGCCGGGCGCAGAGCCTGGTGCCGGAGGCCTCGATCGCACGGGCGGAGGTGCTGGCGCTGCTCGGCCGTACGCTGGCGTTCCTCGGCCGGCAGGACGAGGGGCGCCCGATCAGCGAGGAGACCCTCGCGCTGGCGGACCGGTTCGAGGACGACTGCATCGCGGCGGGCGCCCTGAACAACCTCGCCATCGCCGAGTCGGTCGCCGGCCGGTTCGACGCGGCGCTGGCCCTGCTGGAGACCGCGCGTACGCGGGCCGAGCGCGCCCACGACGGCGGGTCGGTGCTCCGGTCGATGGTGAACACGACCGACGCTCTGGAGGCGAGCGGCCGGTCCGAGGCGGCGCTCGCGACGGCGCAGCAGGCGCTCTCGCGGGCCGACGCGCTCGGCCAGTCGCGTACGCAGGGCATCTTCGCGGCGAACAACCTGGCGGAGGCGCAGATCTCCCTCGGCCGCTGGGACGACGCGGTCGAGACGTTCGAGCGGGCCATGGAGCTCGCGCCGACGCCCGGCCTGCGCGTGCAGCACCTGGTCAACCGGGGCCAGATCGCCGTCGCCCGCGGCGAGAGCGACCTCGCGGCCCGGATCGTGGAGGAGCTGCGGGCGCTGGCCGCCGTCGACGACCCGTACCCGCAGCAGGTGCTGCCGCTGGCCTGCCTGGTCATCGAGTGGCGGCTGGCCGAGGGCGACGTGCCCGGCGCGATCGAGGCCACGAACCGTGCCATCGCCGAGCACGAGCTGAACCGGGACGTACGGCACACCTGGCCGGTCCTCGTCGCGGCCATGCGGGCCTGTGCCGAACGGCGCGACGAGGCCCTCGCGGAGGAACTGCGCGCCATCGCCGCGGCGACCGCGGCGTACGGCCCGGTGATGGAGGCCCGGCGCGCCGTGTTCGACGCCGAGTCCGCTCGGGTCGAGGGCATCGTCGACCGGTCGCGGTGGGACGCCGCCGCGGCGGCCTGGGAGGCGCTGAACCACCCGTACCCGCTGGCGTACGCGCTGGCGCGCTCGGCCGAGGCCGCGGTGGCCGACGGCCGGCGGGACGAGGCGTCGTCGCTGGTCGGCCGGGCCGCGTCGCTCGCCGACCGGCTGGGCGCCCGGCCGCTGCGCGCCGAGATCGACCGGCTGGCGCGGCGGTCGCGGCTGACCGTGGCGGGCTCGGCGGCGGGCTCGCCGGCCCTGGGCCTGACCCCGCGCGAGCAGGAGGTGCTGCGCCTGGTCGCGGAGGGGCGCAGCAACCGTGACATCGCCGAGGAGCTGTTCATCTCGGCGAAGACGGCGAGCGTGCACGTGTCGAACATCCTCGGCAAGCTGGGCGTGGCCAGCCGGGGCGAGGCGGCCGCCACCGCCCACCGCCTGCGCCTGGCCTAAGGTCTGTCTCGCACACAGCCGAAAAGATGAGTAGGGGTGGCCATGCATCCGTTCCGCCAGGCCGTCGAGGCCGGTGACCTCGCCGCGATCGAGCCGCTCTTCGCCGAGAACGCGGTGTTCAACAGCCCGGTCGCGTACCGGCCGTACACGGGCCGGGCGATCGTGGTGGCGATCGTCCGCGGCGCCGCGCGGGTGTTCGAGGACTTCCGCTACGTACGGGAGATCACCGGCGCGGACGGCCGTGACCACGCCCTGGAGTTCCGGGCGTCGGTGAACGGCAGGCAGGTCCACGGCTGTGACTTCCTGCACCTGGACGACGACGGCCTCATCGACGAGCTGACGGTCATGGTGCGACCGCTGTCGGGCACGAACGCGCTCGCCGAGGCGATGGGCGCGCAGTTCGACCGCATCACGCAGGAGGCGACGAACGCCTGAGCGGCGGGCTACTCCGGGACGCGGGCGACGCAGAAGACCGTCTGGCCGAACGGCGGCCGGATGACCTTCTCGATGGCCCTCGTGGCCGGAACGACCGTACGGTCGTAGATCTTGACGAGCTTCGGGTCGGGGTAGCCGGCGCCGCCGCGGCGGACCGCGGCCCACCAGGCGATGCCGCCGAGGAAGTTGATCGGCTTGAGCACGTCGATGTCGAGCCCCGCGCCGGTGACCGTGGCCTGGAGCGTCTTCGGGGTGTAGCGGGTGACGTGGCCGACCTTGCGGTCGAAGTCGCCGTAGAGCTGCATGTAGCCCGGCACCCAGATCACGATGCGGCCGCCCGGCTCGACCACGGCGGCGAGGTCCTTCAGCGCCTGGACGTCGTCCTTGATGTGCTCCAGGACGTTCATCATGACGACCGTGTCGACCTTGCGCTTGATCTTGATCTCGGCGGGCAGCGCCAGGTCGAGCACCTCGACGTCGTCCCGGCCGGCGTAGCGCTTGGTGAGCTGCTCGACGCAGTAGGAGTCGTTGTCGCTGACGACGAGGTAGTCGAGCCGGCCGGCGAACTGCTCGGAGAAGTGGCCGAGCCCCGAGCCGACCTCCAGCAGCGACTTTCCGACGTGCGGCGAGACCATGTCGTACTCGTACTGCCGGTAGTTGCGGGCCTCGTCACCGCCGAGGTGGTTCTCCAGTTGTCCCTCACCGGCGGCGGGCTGGTGCTCGCCGTCGAAGGTCTCCGGGGTCTCCCGGCGGCTGCCGAGCAGCCCGAGGAGCGTGCTGGCGACGGAATTCTTCTTGGCCTCTGGCATGCGATCACTCGCTGATGTCGACGATTTCGTTGGCCCCGGCAACGGCAACGGGCGCGCGTCAGTCTATCCACAGCGAGCGCCGCCGCCGTACCACTCGTGGGAGTCCGTCCGTTGAACTCCCAAACCCCTCCATATCCGGGCCTGGACGTGCCGGACGTGCGACACCGAACACGACCGAGACCACAACGCCGCTAAAAACGTCCTGTTCGAAGGGCGCCGGATCGTCGCCGCCGGACGGGCGGAGACAGTAAACGCCTCGCCGAGCGCAAGTAGGACCAGGATCCCGGTCCCGGCACAGCGCCTTGAAGCAGGAAGCTCCCGAGAGGGTCAACCGACCCTGGTAGGGCTCCCCGCCCTTTAGGCGAGGAGCACGTCAAGGTTCCCAGCGAACTCCCAGAGTTCTCCACCGGGCCTCCGAAACGCGTCAGGTTCAGTGAGAGACGTCGAATCAAGGAGGACACGAAGGTGAACAAGAAGGTTCTCGGCGGCGTCTCCGCTCTGGCGATCGGCGTGGTGGGCACCGGTGTCTACCTCGCGGTCCCGGCCTCCGCGGGCTCTCCACAGGCCGTGCCCGCCGCGGCGACCGGCAAGCAGCCGAACGCCGAACGGCGTCAGAACGCCCGCAAGGCGCTGCGGCGTCGCGCCGGGGTGCACGGTGATGCCACCGTCCGTACCAAGAAGAACGGGTTCGTCCAGGTGACCTGGCAGCGCGGGGTGCTCACCGCCAAGAGCGGAAGCGGCTTCACCGTGCGCAGCCTCGACGGCACGACCTGGCAGTGGCAGACGGCCAAGGGCACGAAGTTCCACAAGGACGGGCAGAAGGCGGACCTGTCCAAGCTGGCCGTGAACGACTTCGTCGTCGTCTTCGGCCGGGCCGGGGCGGGCGGCAGCCGTACCGCGGGCCGGGTGTTCGCGCCGAAGAAGGTGCCGGCCAAGGCGACCCAGTCGCCGACGCCGCAGCACAGCTGACCTCAGAGGGCGGGTGACGCCTCCGGTGACCGTCACCGGAGGCGTCACGCGCTCCCACGGCCCGCGGCCCGCGTACAGGCGCGATGATGGGACTCGATGGAGAATCCGCGCATACTCGTCGTCGACGACGAGCCGAACATCCGCGACCTCGTGGAGGTCGCGCTGCGTTTCCACGGCTTCGAGGTGACCACGGCCGCCACGGGCGACGAGGCGCTCAAGCGCGCCCGGGACGCCGGCCCGCAGCTCATCGTGCTCGACGTCATGCTCCCCGACCTCGACGGATTCGAGGTTTGCCGGCGGCTGCGGAGCCGCGGTGACGAGACGCCCGTCATCTTCCTCACCGCGCGCGACACCCCGACCGACACCGTCACCGGCCTGACGCTGGGCGGCGACGACTACGTCACCAAGCCGTTCTCGGTGGACGCGCTGGTCGCCCGGGTCCGCGCCGTACTGCGGCGCTCCGGGCGCGAGCCGGCCGACGAGATCCTCCGCGTGGCCGACCTGGAGCTGGACGAGGCCCGCTGGACCGTACGCCGGGCGGGCACCGCGATCGAGCTGTCGCCCACGGAGTTCCGGCTGCTGGCCTACCTCATGCACCACCCCGGACGGGTCCTGACGCGCGCCCAGCTGCTGGAGAACGTCTGGGGCTGGGAGCACTCGTCCTCCTCCCCCGTCGTCGAGACCTACGTCAGCTACCTGCGCCGCAAGATCGGCCCGGACCTGATCCACACGCAGCGCGGCGTCGGGTACGCGCTGCGGCCCCCGTCGTGAAGTCGCTCAACGCACGTCTCATGGCGGGCATGCTGGCGGTCACCGCGATCGGCATGGTGCTGATGGCGGTGGTCAGTACGGCGGCGCTGCGCGGTTACCTCATGCACCGGGTCGACGGCCAGCTCCAGGCGGTCCAGAAGAAGCCCGCCCTGGCGCGGATGGGCGACAGCACGACGCCGGGACGCTACATCATCCTCAACATGGCGCCGGACGGGACCGTACGCGCGGTCAGCGGCGACGACCCGGACCCCTCGGCAGCGCTCGACCAGGCGCGGCGCATGGGCCCGGGGATCTTCTTCGACGAGGCGGCCGGCGGCCGGCCGTTCGGGATGGGCGGCATGCGGGCGGTCGCCCGGGTGGGTCTGCGCGGGCACGTCACCGTCGTCGTCGCCCCGCTCGGCGACATCCGCGCGGCGCTGGCGTGGTTGATCGTGATCGAGCTGCTGACGACCGCGGTCATCCTGGGGGTGCTGGCCCTGCTCGGGCGCTGGCTGATCCGGCGCGGGCTCGCCCCGCTGTCCCGGATGGCCACCACGGCGCACGCGATCGCGAGGGGCGGCGACCTGCGCGCCCGCATGGAGGAGTCACCGTCGGAGGTGGGCCTGCTGGCGGGCGCGATCAACGTCATGCTCGGCCGGATCGAGCAGGCCTTCGTGGCGCGGGTGCGTTCGGAGGCGAAGGTGCGCGAGTTCGCCGCGGACGCCTCGCACGAGCTGCGCACCCCGCTGACGACCATCCGCGGCTACTCCGAGCTGTACGAGCAGGGCGCGGTCGACGCCGATGAGGCGATGCGCCGCATCTCGGCGGAGTCGGAGCGGATGCGGCGGCTGGTCGAGGAACTGCTCGAGCTGGCCCGTCTCGACAAGGGCTCCGCGCTGACGCGGGAGCACGTCGACCTGGCCGCCCTCGCCCGCGACGCGATCGCCGACGCGACGGCCGTGGAGCCGGAGCGCCCGCTAAGGCTCGACGCTCCCGCGCACCTGTCCGCCCTGGCCGACGAGGGCCGGATCCGGCAGGTACTCGCCAACCTGCTGGCCAACGTGCGCGCGCATACTCCGGCCGGGACGCCCGCGACCGTACGGCTGGCCGAGCACGCCGGGGCGGTGGTCATCGAGGTGGCCGACGAGGGCCCGGGGATGGCGCCGGAGGAGGCGGCGCGGGCGTTCGACCGGTTCCACCACGCGTCCGGCGGCGACGGCACCGGACTCGGGCTGGCGATCGTGGCCGCGATCGCCGCCGCGCACGGCGGGCGTGCGATGCTCCGGTCCTCACCCGGCGCCGGGACCGGCGTCCGGGTCGAGCTGCCGCGCGGTGGGCAGGTGCTCGAAGGCGTAGTAGAGCGCGGTCAGCCCGAACAGGACCAGCGCGGCCAGCGGTGACACGAGCGCGATCAGCGTCGTGAGGACGTAGGCGACGAACCCGATGCCGAACCTCGGGATCGACCGGCGTACGGCCTCCTGCTCCAGCCGCCCGTCGAGCATGTCCCGGCGGAAGACGACGTACCACCAGATCGCGGAGAAGCAGATCGACATCGCGATCATCAGCAGGCCGTACGCGACCATGATGGTCGTCGCGTCGCGGCCGCGCATGTGCTCGCCCAGCTCGTCGCCGACCACCTCGGTCAGGAACGGCACCACCGCCACGAACATGAGCAGCAGCAGGTTGAGCACGAGCAGAAGGCGATCGACGCGGACGACGTGGTTGAACAGGGTGTGGTGGTTCAGCCACATGATGCCGATGCTCAGGAAGCTGACCACGTACGCCAGGTAGGAGGGCCAGATCTCCACGAGCCGGTGCGAGAGCGGCCCTTCGCCGCCGGGCACCTTCAGCTCCAGTGCCAGCAGAGTGATCGCCACGGCGAACACGCCGTCACTGAAGGCCTCGGCCCGTTTCCCATCCATGTGGGCAGTTTGTCGCATGCCCTGGCTACTGACGGGTAGAACTCAAGAGTAACTTCCTGTGAGGTGATCTTCGTGACACACGTGGACGAACGCACCGCCCGCCGCGTGGCCGAGGAGGCCCGGCAGACGGAATGGGAACTTCCCAGCTTCGGCAAGGAACTCTTTCTCGGGGACTTCCGGCTGGACCTGATCCACCCGCACCCCGAGCCTTCGGAGAAGATGCGCCACAAGGGGGAGGAATTCCTCTCCCGCGTGCGGGAGTTCTGCGAGACCAAGATCGACGCTCGGACCATCGAGCGTGAGTCCCGCATCCCGGACGAAGTGGTCAAGGGTCTGAAGCAGCTCGGCGCCTTCGGGATGAAGATCCCCGAGGAGTACGGCGGGCTCGGGCTCAGCCAGCTCTACTACAACCGGGCGCTGATGCTCTTCGGCTCCGCCCACCCCGCGGTCGGTGCGATGCTGTCGGCCCACCAGTCCATCGGCGTCCCGCAGCCGGTCAAGCTGTTCGGCAGCGAGGAGCAGAAACGCGCGTACCTGCCCCGGTGCGTGAACGAGATCAGCGCCTTCCTGCTGACCGAGCCGGACGTCGGCTCGGACCCGGCCCGGCTGCGCACGACCGCGACCCCGGACGGCGACGAGTACGTGCTGGACGGCGTCAAGCTGTGGACCACCAACGGCGTGGTCGCGGACCTGCTCGTCGTCATGGCCCGCGTGCCGAAGTCCGACGAGCACCGCGGCGGCATCACCGCCTTCGTCGTCGAGGCGAACGCGGACGGCATCACGGTGGAGAACCGCAACGCCTTCATGGGCCTGCGCGGCATCGAGAACGGCGTGACCCGCTTCCACGGGGTGCGCGTGCCCGCCGCGAACCGGATCGGCAAGGAGGGCCAGGGCCTCAAGATCGCCCTGACCACGCTGAACACCGGCCGCCTGTCCCTGCCCGCCATGTGCGCGGGCGCGGCCAAGTGGAGCACGATGATCGCCCGCGAGTGGTCGAGCGCGCGGGTGCAGTGGGGCCGCCCGGTCGGTGAGCACGAGGCGGTCGCGTCCAAGATCTCCTTCATCGCCGCCACGTCGTACGCCCTGGAGGCGATGCTCGACCTGTCCAGCTCGCTCGCCGACGAGGAGCGCGGCGACATCCGGATCGAGGCGGCGCTCGCCAAGCTGTACGCCTCGGAGATGGGCTTCCTCATCGCCGACGAGCTCATGCAGATCCGCGGCGGACGCGGGTACGAGACGGCCGAGTCGCTGGCCGCTCGCGGCGAGCGCGGCGTGCCGGTCGAGCAGCTCGTCCGCGACATGCGCATCAACCGGATCTTCGAGGGCTCCTCGGAGATCATGCGGCTGCTGATCGCCCGCGAGGCCGTGGACGCGCACCTGTCGGTGGCCGGCGACATCATCGACCCCGAGGCGGACCTGCCGAAGAAGGCCGCGGCCGTCCGCAAGGCCGGCGGCTTCTACGCCAGGTGGCTGCCGACTCTCGTCACCGGCGCGGGGCAGCTCCCGACGTCGTACGCCGAGTTCGGCCCGCTGGCCAAGCACCTGCGTTACGTCGAGCGCGCCTCGCGCAAGCTGGCCCGCTCGATCTTCTACGCGGCCGGGCGGTGGCAGGGCAGGCTGGAGCGCAAGCAGGGCTTCCTCGGCCGCATGGTCGACATCGGCGCCGAGCTGTTCGCGATGAGCGCGGTCTGCGTCCGCGCGAAGACCGACGACCGGCCGGAGGCGTATGAGCTGGCCGACATGTTCTGCGCACAGGCGCAGGTGCGGATCGGCGAGCTGTTCGACCGGCTGTGGCACAACACCGACGGCCTCGACGCCGCCTTCGCGCGACGCGTCATGGACGGCCGCTACACCTGGCAGGAGGAGGGCGTACTGGACCCGTCCATCCCCGGCCCGTGGATCGCGGCGGCCGAACCGGGAGCGTCGAAGGTCGACAACGCGCATCGCACGGTCGCCTGAGCCGGTTCCTGTTCCGGCGGTCTCAGAGCCCCGCTCGGTAGGGCCCGCTCCCCCCGCCGGGAGCGGGCCCTATCCGAGGAAGAGGTCAAGGTGCTCCAGCACCGCCTCGGGCCGCTCCTCGGGGAGGAAGTGCCCGCAGTCCTCGATCCCGGGCGAGGTCCGCGTCCATCCGCCGCCACATCTCCCGCGTCGGGATGATGTCCATGACCACGAGCCGTTCGATGTCGCCCGGGTGGTCCAGCGCCCAGCGGTGCGCCACCCGCGCCCAGCGGTGCGCCACCCGCGCCCCGCGGTCGTGCCGTTCCCGCCAGAGCTCGCGAGTGTAACCACCGAGGAGGAACGCGTGGAATTCCTGGTCCGAGTCGACGGCGCCCGCGTCTACGAGCTCCCCGCGGACGAGAGCGCGGCACTGATCGAACGCGAGAGGGTCCGTGGGCGAGAGCTCATGGCCGCAGGGACGATCCGCCACTTCTGGCGCATCCCCGGCCGTCGCGGCAACATCGGCATCTGGTCGGCCGCCGACGCCGACGAGCTGGAGGCGGCGCTGACCAGCCTGCCGGTCTGGCCGTACGCGGACATCGAGGTCACCCCGCTGGCCCGTCACCCGATGACCGCGATGTCGTGAACCGTGGTGCCCAGCCCCGGCGGGCGGCGCGGTCAGATCGGGGGGACGCGGGACCTTCGCATCCGGGTCTGCCGTGACTCACGTTCGGTCAGGCGTTCCCAGGCCGCGTCGCGCTGGGCCTCCAGCTCGCGGACGCGCCGCTCCAGGGCCACGATGTGGCGGATGGCGGTGAGGGTGATGCCCTCCTGGGCCAGCTGGATGACGCGGCGGATACGGCCCAGCTCGTGGTGGGAGTAGCGGCGGTGCCCGCCCGGCGTACGGCTCGGGCGGACCACCTCGTAGGTGTCGAGACGGTGCAGGAATCGAGGTCGGGTACGGAGGATTTCGGCGGCCTGGCCTACCGTGTAGCGCGGCCGGTGTTCGTCTTCGGTGAGCATCGCGCGAGACATCGCAGCACGGTCCGCGCTCCGGTGCGGCCGGCACACGCCTGCGGTTGTGAGCTCTTTACCTGTCACGGGCCGGCCACGGGGCCGCGTCGCGGGCCAGGAGGGCCGCCTGGACGCGGTTCGCGCAGCCGAGCTTGGCCAGGATCCGGGTCATGTAGGTCTTGATGGTCGTCTCGCTCATGTGCAGCCGCCGGCCGATCTCGGCGTTCGACAGGCCCTCGCCCACGAGGCGTACGACGTCCGACTCGCGGGCGGTCAGGGCCGCCAGCCGTTCGGCCGCCTCCCGGCGGCGGTCCGTCGGGGTGACCATGCCGAGCACCGTGCGGGTCACGGCCGGTGACAGGTACGCGTCGCCGTCGTAAGCCGCGCGGACGGCGCGGATCAGCTCGTCGGGCCCGCAGTTCTTCAGCACGAACCCGGCCGTCTCACTCCGCAGGGCGCGCACGACGTTCGCCTCGGCGCCGAAGGAGGTGAGGACGACGCAACGGACGCCGGGCGCCAGCCGGCGCAGCTCCTCGATCGCGCTCAGGCCGTCCATCACCGGCATGGTGATGTCGACCAGCGCCACGTCGATCCGGTGACGGACCGCCGCCTCCACGGCCGCCCGGCCGTCCGCCGCCTCGGCGACCACCTCGATGCCGTCCGCCGAGCCGAGGATCGTGCGGATGCCCGCGACGATCAGCGGTTCGTCGTCGGCGACCAGGACCCGGATCACCTCAGCCCGCCCCCACCAGCATGCTCATCGGCAGGACCACGAACATGAGCGCCGCGGCGGCGAACCCGAGCAGGGCCGTACGCGCCGTACCCGGTACGGGCGTCTCGGCGTCCTCGCTCTCCGCCGCGAAGGGCAGCATCGCCACCAGCCGGAACTCCCCGTTCTCCGCCCGGTGGTCCAGGAATCCCCCGGCCGCCCGCACCCGCTCGTCCAGCCCGGTCAGGCCGTGGCCGGCGCCGTCCGCGACGTGGTCCGCGAGCGGGTTGACGACGGTGACCAGCAGGCCGTCCGGCTCCCAGGCGAGGTTCACCGTGACCGGCCGCCCCGGCGCGTGCCGGGACGCGTTGGTCAGGCCCTCCTCCACGACCCGGTACGCCGCCTGCTCCGCCTCCGCGTCGAGGGCACGCGGCTCTCCCCGCCGCCGGGACGTCACGGGCAGCCCCGCCGATCGGAACTCCGCCACGACCTCCTCGATCGCCGTGGCTCCGTGCGACCGGGCCCCCTCGCCCCGGAGCGTGCCGAGCAGCGTGTGCAGCTCGTCCACGGCGCCGCTCGCCGCCGCGCCCAGCCGCCGGACCGCCTCGCGCTGCGACGGCGGCACCGAGACCTCCAGCGCGGACGCCTGGATCGTCACCAGGCTGAGCCGGTGGCCGAGCGAGTCGTGCATGTCCCGCGCGATCCGCAGCCGTTCGCGCAGGCGCTCGCGTTCGGCGAGCAGCTCACGCTCCCGGCGGAGCCGGCGGTTGTTCCGGTCGAGCGCCGACAGCAGCCGCTCGTGCTGGGCGAGGTAGCGGCCGACGAGCAGCGGAAGGGCGACGAACACGACGTACGCGCAGACGAGGCCCGGGATCAGCCGGGGCTCCGGGGGCCGGACCAGGAGCTTGCCGCCCAGGCCGCCGAGCGCCACACCGGCGACGATCGCCGTGCCGGTGCGGGACACGACGCGGCGACCGGCCTGGTAGGCCGTCCACAGGAGCAGCGCGTACCCGCCGCCGGCCAGCACCACGAGTGCCAGCGCGACCGTGAAGGCGGCGGCCGGAAACCGCTGGGACAGCAGGACGACCAGTCCGAGCACGAGCGCGCAGAGCAGGATCCCCCACGGATGGAGGGTGTTCCCGTGCGCGGCGGCGAGGAGTGCCGTGTCCGCCGCGACCACGGCGGCGGCGAGGAGGTGTCGGCCCATGCGCAGCAGGCTACGTGCCCGGGAGCCGCGGCCGAGTGCCATCGGGCGGCGCCGACCTTGGTCGGCGGGATCGTCGACTTTCGAGGACTGCCCCGCGACCGGCCCGTTCCTAACGTGAACCGGGTGATCGAAGTACGGAACCTGAGCAAGAGGTACGGCGAGACCGTCGCGGTCGAGGACCTGTCGTTCACCGTGCGCCCGGGGCGGGTGACCGGCTTTCTCGGGCCGAACGGCGCCGGCAAGTCCACCACCATGCGGATGATCCTCGGCCTGGACCGGCCGACCGGCGGGCGGGCCCTGATCGACGGCGAGCCGTTCGCCCGGCTGGGCGAGCCGCTGCGCCGGGTCGGCGCGTTGCTGGAGACCACGGCCGCGCACGGCGGGCGGCGGGCCCGCGACCACCTGCGCTGGCTCGCGCGCAGCAACCGGATCCCCGAGCGGCGCGCCGCGGAGGTCCTGCGGATGACCGGCCTGGAGAACGTCGCGCGGCGGCGCGTGAAGGGCTTCTCCCTCGGCATGGGCCGGCGGCTCGGGCTGGCCGCCGCCCTGCTCGGGGATCCGGCGGTGCTGCTGCTCGACGAGCCGCTCAACGGCCTGGACCCCCAGGGCATCCTCTGGATGCGCAACCTGATGAGGGAGCTGGCCGCCGAGGGCCGCACGGTGTTCGTCTCCAGCCACCTGATGGGCGAGATGGCGCTCACCGCGGACCACCTCGTCGTGATCGCCCGTGGCCGCCTGCTCGCCGACACGACGGCCGCCGCGTTCGTGGCCGCGCACAGCCGCGCGTACGTGCGGATCCGGACGCCCGAGCCGGAGCGGATGCGCGACGTGCTCGCGGGCGCCGGCATCGCGGTCGGCACGGCGCCGGACGGCGCACTGGAGACGGAGGGCGCCGAGCCGGCGCGGATCGGCGAGCTGGCCGCCGCCCACGGGCTGGTGGTGCACGAGGTCTCCGCGCTGGAGTCGTCGCTGGAGGAGGCGTTCATGCGACTGACCGGGGAGGCGCGATGAGCGCGGCACGGGCGGCCCTGCGCGCCGAGTTGCTCAAGCTCCGCACCACGCGATCCACCGTGTGGACCCTGGTGCTGACCTTCGTGCTCTCCGCCGGGCTCGCCCTTCTGGTCGGGCTCAGCATGCGCAGCGGCTTCGACCGGATGGCCCCCGACGCGCGGGCGGCGTTCGATCCCGTCCTCATCAGCTTCTACGGCCTGATGATCGGTGAGATCGCCGTCGTCGCGTTCGGGGTGCTGTTCGTCGGGAGCGAGTACACGAGCGGGATGGTCCTCGCCTCGCTGACGGCGGTACCTCGGCGCGGGGTGTTCTACGGGGCCAAGGTGCTGGCCGGCGCGCTCACCGCCGCGGGGTTGTCGCTGGTGACCGGATTCGCCGCCTTCTTCGCCGGGCAGGCCGCGCTGGGCCCGCACGGCGTGTCCCTCGGCTCGGCCGGGGCCCTGCGGGCGACGCTGCTGGCCTGCGTGCACCTGACGCTGATGGGCGTGTTCGCGATGGGCGTGGCGGCCATCGCCCGCGGCACGGCGCTGCCGCTCGGGATCATGATCCCGCTGCTGTTCCTGGACTCCCAGGGGCTCGGCAACGTCCCCGGCATCCGTACCGTCGCGCAGTACCTTCCCGACCAGGTGGGATTCGTGATGATGAGGACGGTGCGGCCCGACCGGTCATCGGTCGGCTACCGCGGCTTCGGCCCGTGGACCGGCTTGGGAGTGCTCCTGCTGTGGACGGCGGCCGCCGTGGTCGGCGGTTACCTGGTGCTGCGCCGACGCGACGCCTGACCGTGCTCGCGGGTGCGGCCGAGCTCGGCCTCCAGCTCGGCGATGCGCCGGTGGGCCGCGCGCAGCTCGCTCTCGAGCTCGAGGATGCGGCGGATGGCCGACAGGGTCATCCCCTGGTCGGTGAGCCGCACGACGTACTGGACGAGCGTGATCTCGTGGCGGGAGTAGCGCCGTTGTCCGCCGGGCGACCGGCGGGGACTCACGACCTCATGCTCGTCGAGCCGGCGCAGGAACGCCTGCTGCACGCTGAGCATCGCCGCCACCTGGCCGACGGTGTAGAGCGCGGCCTGGCTGTCGTCGATCGGCAGTGAAGACATGATGCCCCCATCATGCACTGGGCGGGCGTCTCCTCGGAGGACGCCCGCCCGGATCCGGACCCGTCTTACTTGAGCGCCTTGCGCCCGCGGGTCTGGATCTCCACCTTGCGCGGCTTGGCCTGCTCCAGCACCGGAATGCGGACCGCCAGCACGCCGTCGTCGTACGCAGCGTCGATGGCGGACGAGTCGAGGTGCTCGGACAGGTAGACGCGCCGGGTGTAGGTGCCCATCGTGCGCTCCCGTACGAAGATCTGCTCGTCCTCGGCGATCTCCTCCTCGCGCCGCGCGCTGACCGTGAGGACGCCGCGGTCCACGGTCACCTCGATGGAGCCGGGGTCGATGCCCGGGAGGTCGAAGCGCAGGATCACCTCGTCCTTGCGGCGGATGCCGTCCATCGGCATCACGGCGGGCTGCCGGCGGGTGAGCCGGTCGAACTGGCGCTCGAACTCCTGCATGAACGGGTCGATCGACGTCAACAGCATGGAAGTCACCTCCAGGTGTGAACTCTCGTTATGAGCTAACCTCAAACTCAAGTTGTATATTTCCACGAGTCTGAGATGTAAACAAGCTCTCTGGAAGGTGACATGGAACTTCCCCGGACACGGCGAAGGGCGGGGTGCCTCACCTGGCACCCCGCCCTTCACGGACCGCGGCCCCGAGGGGCCGCGAACACCCTTACACGCGCTCGATGATGGTGGCGTTGGCCTGGCCGCCGCCCTCGCACATCGCCTGCAGGCCGTACCGGCCGCCCGTGCGCTCCAGCTCGTGCACGAGCTTGGTCATCAGGATCGACCCGGTGGCGCCCAGCGGGTGGCCGAGCGCGATGGCGCCGCCGTTCGGGTTGGTCTTCTCCAGCGACGCGCCGGTCTCCTTGGCCCAGGCCAGCGGCACCGGGGCGAACGCCTCGTTGACCTCGAACACGTCGATGTCGTCGACCGACAGACCGCCGCGCTTGAGCGCCTTCTCGGTCGCCGGGATCGGGCCGGTCAGCATGTAGACCGGGTCAGAGCCCTCGACGACGAGAGTGCGGATGCGCGCCCGCGGCGTGAGGTTGTGCTGCTTGACCGCCTCCTCCGAGGCGATGAGCAGCGCACCGGCGCCGACGGAGATCTGCGAGGCCACCGCGGCGGTGAGCTCCCAGCCGTCGCGCAGCGGCTTCAGGCCGGCCATCTTCTCCAGCGAGGTGTCCGCCCGCGCACCCTCGTCCTTGGTCACGCCCGCGATCGGGGCGATCTCCCGGTCGAAGTGGCCGTTCTCGATCGCGTGGACCGCGCGGCGGTGGCTCTCGAGCGCGAACTGCTCGAGGTCGCCGCGCTTGTAGCCCCACTTCTCGCACATGAGCTGCGCGCCGCGGAACTGGGAGATCTCCTGGTCGCCGTACCGCTGGTTCCAGCCCTCGCCGTACGGGAAGGGCATGCCCTTCTCCAGCGCCATGGCGACGCTGGAGCCCATCGGGACCATGCCCATGTTCTCCACACCGGACGCCACGACGAGGTCCTGGGTGCCGGAGAGGACGGCCTGGGCGGCGAAGTGGACCGCCTGCTGCGACGAGCCGCACTGCCGGTCGATGGTCACGCCCGGCACGCGCTCGGGCAGGCCCGCCGACAGCCAGGCCGTACGGGCGAGGTCGAGCGACTGCGGGCCGACCTGCATGACACAGCCCATGATCACGTCATCGACCGCCTCGGGGTCCACCCCCGTGCGCTCGACGAGCTCCTTCAGCACATGTGCACCCAGGTCGGCCGGGTGCACCGCCGCCAGCGCACCCTTCTTCGTGCCGACCGGGGTACGGACCGCTCCGACGATGTACGCCTCGGCCACGTCGCCTCCCAAACTCTCGTTGCGGGTTCCGTCCCAAACAACCGAACACTATTCGGTCAGTACGAGGTTACCTCGCCCGGCCGTCACGTCCATGTGACTCTGCTCTCCCGTCCGTGGCAACCTCGACCAATGCTGAGCTTTGGAGCTCGAACTCTTTAGAGTGTGCGCCATGGACAACCCACCGCCGGACGCACAGGAGCTCACCGTCGGCCAGGTGGCCGCCCGCAGCGGCGTGGCCGTGTCCGCCCTGCACTTCTACGAGAGGAAGGGCCTGATCCACAGCCGGCGTACGGCGGGCAACCAGCGCCGTTACCCGCGCGACGTGCTCCGGCGGGTGGCGTTCATCCGGGTGTCGCAGCGCGTGGGCATCCCGCTGAGCGACATCCGGGCCGCGCTCGCCGAGCTGCCGGAGGGCCGCACGCCCACGCCACGCGACTGGGCCCGGCTGTCGGCCGCCTGGCGCGGCGAGCTGGACGCCCGGATCGCGCAGCTCCAGCGGCTCCGCGACGACCTGACCGGGTGCATCGGCTGCGGATGTTTGTCCCTGCGCCACTGCCGGCTGTCCAACCCGTACGACCGGCTCGGCGCCGAGGGCCCCGGCCCCCGCCGCCTGCTCACCGACGGGCCACCGGCCCCCTGAGAGAGATCCCCGCCGCGCCTGGGGTTCCGGGCGGCCTCTCAGAGACTGCCGGGGAACCCCATGCCCTGCCGCGCGGCGGCCAGGCGGCGGCTCAGCGCCGTGCCGGCAGATGCGCGGCCAGACCGTCCAGGACGCGTTCCAGCCCCGCCTCGAACGCCCGTTCCTGGCGGTCGGCGGCGTGCGGGGTCTCCGCCTCGATGATCACTCTGCTGAAACGCGGGTAGAGGCCGCTGTTCACGATCGCCGGGCCGTATTCGCCCTGCTGTTCCATCCACTGCTCGTGGCTCAGCCCGGACCGCCGCGCCGCCTCCTGATCGCCCAGCTCCCCGAGCACGCGGCCGAGCACGAACGCCGACAGCGTGCCGAGGCCGGCCAGCATCTCGTCGGTGCTCAGGTCCATGCCGTCGAACACGGACAGGCACAGTTCCGTCCACCACAGGCTGTTGGGGCCGTGGTTCGAGCGGCCCGAGGACAGCGCCGGCAGCCACGGGTGCCGAAGCGCCGTCTCCCGGAGCAGGCGCGCGATGGTGCGTAGGTCGGCCCGCCAGTCGCCCGTGAGCACCGTGCCACGCAGCTCCCCCATCACCTCGTCGACCATCAGCTCCAGCACGTCGTCCTTTTTGGCGACATAGCGGTACAGCGAGGTCGTTCCGGTGCCGAGCCGGGCCGCGATCCGCCGCATCGACACGGCGGTGAGCCCCTCCTCGTCGGCGATCGCCACCCCGGCGACCGCCACGTCCCGCCGGCTGTGGGTGGGCTTCGGCCCGCGCGTCCCGTTCAACACGCCGACGGCGCACGCGCTGCACCTGCGCGGTCTGCTGCCCGCCGTCGCCAAGGCCGCCATCATGTGGATCGGCGCGATCCCCCAGAACCCGTCCGAGCCGCCGAGCGGCGAGCCGGGCGAGCGTCCGGAGATCTTCGTGGGCCACTTCGCCGGGATCGGCATCCGCGCCGACCGCCTGAAGCCGCCGGGTCCCGGCGACGAGTTCCTCGGCGCCGGCGTGATCAGCCAGGCCGACCTGGAGGCGATCTTCGAGGAGCGGGCGTCGGCGCTGGGCGCCCGGCTGCGCCGGGGCGTGGCGCTGACCGGGTTCGACACCGATGCCGACACCGTCACCGTGCACACCGGACACGGCGACGTGCGGGCGGCGTGGCTGGTGGGCGCCGACGGCGGGCGCAGCACCGTGCGCGGGCTCGCCGGGTTCGACTTCCCCGGGGTCGACCCGGTCTTCACCGGACGCCAGGCGGTCGTGGACCTCGATGCGCCGGAGAAGCTCACCGCGGGCGGATGGCAGGCGGGCGAGCACGGCTCCTACTCGTTCGGCGGCTGGGCCGACGGCGATGGCCCACCCCGCGTGCACACCGTCGAGCCCGGCGCCCCGCCCGCCGACCGCGACGCACCGGTCACGGCCGAGGAGATGCAGGCCGGCCTGCGCCGGGTCAGCGGCACCGATGTGCGGGTCACCCGTGTGCACGTCGCCACGCGGTACGCCGACACGACCCGGCAGGCCACCACGTACCTGCGAGGGCGGGTGCTGCTGTGCGGGGACGCGGCGCACGTGCACTCCCCCGCGGGCGGGCAGGGCATGAACCTGGGCATCGGCGACGCGGTCAACCTCGGGTGGAAGCTCGCACTGGTCGCACACGGCGCGGCACCGGACTCGCTGCTCGACACCTACACGGCCGAGCGTCACCCGATCGGCGCGTGGGTGCAGAGGTGGAGTATGGCGCAGACCGCGCTGAGCACGGCGCGGGGGCCGCGCGCGGACGCGCTGCGCGAAGTGATGGCCGACCTGCTCGACACGCCCGACGGGGCCACGCACGTGGTGTCGATGATCGGTGGCGGCCGGCAGCGCTACGACCTGCCCGGCGATCACCCGCTGCTCGGCCGCCGGGTGCCCGACCTGCCGCTCGACGACGGGACCACGCTGGCCGAACACTTCCGCGACGGCCGGGCGGTGCTGCTCGACGTGGGCACGGGCGCCGCCGCGGTGGCCGGGGCGTGGGGCGACCGGGTCACGGTGGTGACCGCACGGCCGGCCGCGTTCCCCGATCAGCCGTTGGCCGCGCTGGTCCGCCCGGACGGCTACGTCGCGTGGGTCGCACCGGACGGAGCCGATACCGGCGGCCTCCGCGCGGCGCTCGTCACCTGGCTCGGTGCGCCCGCGGGATCCGCCGGCCGCCGTGCGCGCGCTTGACCGCGACGAGGACGATCAGCCAGACGGGGAAGGCGAAGTCGAAGTGGCCGGCCACCGCGACTCCGATCAGGATCACGGTCGCGACCGCGGCCGTGCCCGCCAGCGCGATCCATCGCATCCGCGCCGCCGACCAGGCGGCCTCGCGCGGCTCGGGCGCCACCGGCAGGTCCGCGGTCAGCACGCGCAGGTCGCCGATGGTCTTGGCCGAGGTCGCCGCCGTGCTCCGCTCGTCGAACTCCTCCATGGTGAGCCGCCCCTGCGCGTAGTGCTCGCGCAGCAGGTCCACGACCTCGTCACGGTCCCGGTCGGCGGCCCGAAGCGTGTCGTTCATGTCCTCGATTCAACCGCCCGCGCGCGGCGGCGTCATCGGCGCTCGGGTGGGATGTCCTCCACCCTGAGGTGGAGGGGCTCCGGCGAACGCCGAGATCCGCTGAGATCCACTGAGATCGCGGGAAACGGCTACGCTTGTACGGGCATAGCGCACCAGAGGAGAGAGCCGTTGAGTGGTCTCGTCACGCTGGCACTGCTGGCGATCCTGGGAGCGTTCATCGTCACCCGGATCATGCGGCGCATCGGCCTGAGCATGTCGCGTAACAGCACGTTCGGCTTCATGTTCGCGTTCGTCGTGCTCGTACTGATGCTCTGGGGTCAGTCCTTCCGCAAGTGATCCGCTCGAACTCCCGGCGCGCCGGACGCGTCATACCCGATGCCAGGCCCCGGTACCGTCCATGGGAGGCGACGATCCGTGCTCCACTCCAGGTCACAGGCGCATACGACGACTACGGCCTGTCACCTGCGTCGTCTCGTGAACTTCGCCGAACCCCGCCGCGACGACGTCTGCCTCGACGTCTCCGGCTCCTCCGGCCTGGCCTCGGCGATCCGGCCGTGGGTGGGCGAGCTCACCAGTGCCGCCGCGGGGGCGCTGCCGTCCGGAACCTTCACGCTGGTCGTCGCGCCGCTCGGGCACGTCCGCGGTGACGACCAGGTCGGCCTGGTCCACGACCTGCTCCGGGTCTGCGGCGGCCGCGTGGTGCTCGCCGACCTCGTCCGTACGCGCGCGGGCGACGGCGACCGCATCGAGCGGCTGCGGGACCCGGCGCGCAGCCGGATGCGCACCTTCCGTGAGCTGCTCGACGTGGTCGAACGCGCCGGTGGCCGGACCCGCAGGATGGACGTGTTCACCGTCGAGCGTCCGATCGAGCCCTGGCTCGCCGAGGCGCACGACCCCGACCGCATCCGCCGGGAGCTCACCGACGAGCTCGACGGCGGCCCGCCCACCGGCGCGCGCCCGCGGCTGATCGGCGCCGAGATGTGGTTCACCCAGTCGTGGGCGTACTTCGCGGTGGAGCCGACGGGTCGTCCAGGCCGGGTACGAGGACGGCCGCGCCGTTGACGCGGTCGCCGGCCAGGTCCGCCAGCGCCTGGTCGGCCCGGTCGAGGGCGTACGGCGTGACGGCCACCTTCAGCCCCAGCCGGCCGGCGAGCCGGAGGAACTCCTCGCCGTCCGCGCGGGTGTTGGACGTCACGCTGCACAGCTGCCGCTCCTGGAACAGGTCGGCCTGGTAGTCGAGTACGGGCACGTCCGTGAGGTGGATGCCGGCGATCGCGAGCGTGCCGCCGCGGTCGAGACGCCGCAGGGCGGCCGGCACCAGCTCCCCGGCCGGCGCGAAGATGATCGCCGAGTCGAGCGGCTCGGGAGTGGGGTCGAAGGAGTCCTGCGCCGTGTCCGCGCCGAGCCGCAGTGCCAGCTCACGCGCCGCCTTCGCGCGGGTGAACACGTGGACCCTGGCGCCCTCGGCGAGCGCGATCTGCACGGCGAGGTGCGCCGATCCGCCGAACCCCCAGATGCCGAGGCTCCCGCCCGGCGGGAGCGCGGAGCGCCGGAGCGCCCGGTACCCGATGATCCCCGCGCACAGCAGGGGCGCGACCTCGATGTCCGGCCGGTCGCCGGGCAGCGCGTAGACGTAGGCCTCGGGCGCGACGGCGTACTCGGCGTACCCGCCGTCGGCGTCCCAGCCGGTGTAGAGCGAAGAAGGGCAGAGGTTCTCCGCGCCGCGACGGCAGTAGGCGCACATGCCACAGGTGTGGCGCAGCCACGCGACGCCGACCCGGTCGCCCGGCGCGAACCGGTGCCCCTGCCGCACCACCTCACCGACGATCTCGTGTCCGGGCGTGACCCGGGGCAGGTGCGGCACCAGGTCGCCCTCGGCCACGTGCAGGTCCGTACGGCACACTCCGCAGGCGCGCACCCGGACCAGCACCTCCTCCGGCCCCGGTTCGGGGATCTCGCGCGTCACGGCCTCGATCGGCCCGGTCTCGATCGGACCGGGCCGGGTGACCTCCCATGCCAGCACGCCTTCAGCGTACGACCCGCCACCCCGGACCCCCGGAAGCACACGGGCGAACCCGCGCACCGTACGTGATGGCAGGATGCCCGGATGCGAGAGCTCAACGAACTGATCGGCGTCGACGATCCCGCCTGGCCCGCGCTACGGAAGGAGTTCGCCGGTGCGTCCGTGCCCGTCGAGGTACTGTCCGGCGATGCCGACCGGGGACGAGCGTGCCTGCTCCAGCTTCAAGTCAGCGCGGCGTCGTTCCTCGGCGCGCTGGTGCTGCACTCCGGCGGTCTGCTGCTGGACCACGGGTGGCTGCGCGTCTACGGCGGAGGCTGCCGTGATCTGCCGGGGCTGGCCGCGGTCAACCACTTCCCCGCCGGCTTCGATCCCGCATGGCGCCCACTCGACGGCCTGGTCATCGGCCATGACGCTCTCGGTGGCGTGTTCGCCCTGAACGGCCACGACCCTGCCGCCGCCGGCCGCCCCGGTGCGCCGGGGCAGGTGGTGTACTTCGCGCCGGACTCTCTGGGGTGGGAACCCCTGGAGATCGGCTACGCGACCTGGGTGACCTGGCTGTTGTCGGGCGGCCTCGACCAGTTCTACGACGGCCTCCGGTGGCCCGGCTGGCAGACCGAGTCGGCCGGCTTGGGGCCCGGGCAGGGCATCGCGGTCTATCCGTTCCTCTGGTCGGAGGAGGCCCGTGCCGACCTGGCGGCCACCACGAGACACCCCGTCTCCCTGCGGGAGCTGCTCGGCATCAGCGCCGACTCCTGCCGGCAACTCGGCCTGCGCGACCCGGGGTTCCTCGGCGCCGTGTGAATGACGCGCCGCGGTCAGTGCTTCAGCGGGATCTCGAACCACACGGCCTTGCCGTCGCTGGTGGGGCGTGAGCCCCAGCGGGCGGCGAGCTGGTCGACGAGGTACAGGCCGCGGCCGCCCTCGTCGGTCTCGCCCGCGCTGCGAATGCGGGGCAGGCGCATGTCCTTGTCGAGGACCTCGACCCACACCGAGCGCTCGCCGCGGCGCAGCCGGAGCGTGAACTCCTTGGTCGGCGGCTCGGGCCGGCCGAGGTCGGGGAGCTTCTCCCACGGGTCGTCGAAGCCCGCCGGGCCGTCGAGGCCCAGCGCGCCCTCCAGGACCAGCTCCCGGCGCGGGGTCGGCGTGTTGGCGGCGTGCAGGACGACGTTGGTGACGACCTCGGAGACCAGCAGGCAGGCGAGTTCGGCCTGTTCGTCCAGCATCCCCCAGTTGGCGAACGTCTCGGCGGCCATGCGCCGGGCCTCGGAGACCATGATGGGCTCGGCCTGGAAGGTGCGCTGCTCGACCTGGAGCCGGACCGGGTTGGTGCGGACGACCACGATCGCGACGTCGTCGTCGATGTCGCCGGGCACGGCCTCGAACGCCGCGTTGGCGATCGCCTCGACGTCCTTGCGGTCGGCCCGGCGTACGGACTCGCGCAGCATCTCGCGGGCCTGCTCGCGGGTGTAGTGCTCGCCGTCGTCCTTCGGCCGTCGCTCGATCAGCCCGTCGGTGTAGAGCACGAGCGTGGTGCCGGGAGGCAGCTCGCGCGTCTCCTCCTCGTACAGGATCTCGCCGCCGAGGCCGGGCTCGCGCACGCCGAGCATGGCGCCCTTGCCGACCGCCTCCATGTCGATGACCTCGCCGTCGATCAGCAGCAGCGGCGGCTCGTGCCCGGCGTTGGCGAAGGACAGGATGCGCGACCAGGCGTCGTAGACGAAGTAGGTGCACGACACGAGCGGGTGGCGCCGCTCCGACGCGTCGGCCGGCTCCCGGTAACCGCCGGGGCCGACCATCGTGCGGACCCATTCGTCCAGCTTCATCAGGATGTCGGCCGGCGGCTTGTCGTCCTGGGCGAAGGCGCGCAGCGCGGCGCGGAGCTGCCCCATCACGGCGGCGGCGCGGGCGCCACGGCCCTCCACGTCGCCGATGACCAGGCCGACCCGGCCCGCCGACAGCGGGATGACGTCGTACCAGTCGCCGCCGACCTGGGTCTGGATGCCCTGGCCGTGCGACTCCAGCGGGCGGGCCGGCTCGTAGCGCCAGGCGATCTCCAGCCCGTCGAGATGCGGCGGGCGGTCGCCGGGCAGCAGGTTCTTCTGGAACGCCAGCGCCGTCTCGCGCTCCTCCTCGAACAGCATGGCGTTGTCGATGGCGAGCGCGACCCGGCTGGCGATCGCGCCGACCAGGTCGCGGTCGAAGCCGTCGTAGTGCGGGTCGGGCCGCCGGCTGATGCCCGAGAGGGCCAGGCTCATCACGCCGAGCACCTCGCCGCGGGCGAGCAGCGGCGCCGCGATCACCGACGTGATGCCCAGGTCGTCGCCGAGCTGCTTGCTCGCGGCGCTGGGCGCCGTCATCCGCTCGGCCACGACGTCCTCGACGACGACCGCGTCGCGGCGCGCGAGGGCCTTGGCGCAGAAGTGGCCCGGCGGGTAGACGACCGTCTCACCGACCTCGGCCCACGTGCCCGGCGGCGGCGTCCAGTCGCCGCCGTGCCGCGAGACACGGCGGATGAGCTTCTCGCCGCCGTACAGGTCGATGAAGCAGTGGTCGGCGAACTGCGGGACGAGGGTGTCGGCGACCCGGCGCAGGGTCTGCTGGAGCTCCAGCGACGCGGCCAGCCGCTCACCGATGCGCTCGAGCAGGCCGTAGCGGTCCTGGTCGCGCTGGTTGCTGCGCAGCGCCTCGCGGGCGAAGATCACGATGCCCTCGACGGAGCCGGAGGGGTGCCGCAGGGGCACGGCGTACGCACGCGTGTAGACGGTGCTGCCGTCCGCCCGCAGGTTGCAGAACGTGCCCTCCCAGACCGCGCCCTTCAGGACGTGACGGGCCAACTCCCTGGCCTGGTCGTGGTCCTCCTCGGCGATGCCGAGCGACAGGATCGACCGGCCGATGTACTCCGAGCCGCCGAAGCCCAGCAGCGTCTCGGTGAAGGCGTTGCAGTAGATGACGTTGCTGTACCGGTCGCAGACGATGACCGCCATGTCCGCCTGGCCGAGCACGGTCTCGGGCGGCAGCAGCGGGTCCACGGGTGGTTCACCCCAGCGCATCATACGCCCGCCACCTCGCCATTGCCGTCCCCTTCCCTGTTGAACGACGGACGACGGCCCCGGATACGTGGATCGGGCAACTCAGCGCTTGGAGACGAAGACGTGGGAGGCGATGCGGCTGGGAAGCTCGGCCGAGGGGCTTTCGGAATCATCGTCGCGCGTCACCCTGACACCGTCGTCGCCTGCGGCAAGCGTCACCTCACGTCCCGGTTGTATCCCGACCTGCTTGAGTCTAAGCATGAGTGCGGTGTCGCTCTGGACCTGCTCGCTGATGCGCCGGACGACGACGGGGGTGCCGGCGGCGGTCGCGACGTCGGTCATGAGGGCGAGGGGTTCGCTCGGGGCCGGCTCGGGTACGTCGGCGCCGAGTTCGTTCAGGCCGGGAATCGGGTTGCCGTGCGGGCACGTCGAGGGGTCTCCGAGCAGGGCGACCAGCCGCCGCTCGACGGACTCGGACATGACGTGCTCCCAGCGGCAGGCCTCGACGTGGACCTCTTCCCACGGGAGGCCGATGACGTTGACGAGGAGGCATTCGGCGAGCCGATGCTTACGCATGACCCGGACCGCAAGGGAACGGCCGGTTTCGGTCAGGTCGAGATGCCGATCACCCTCTACTCTCACCAGCCCGTCACGCTCCATGCGCGCCACCGTCTGGCTCACCGTCGGGCCGCTCTGCGACAACCGCTCGGCGATTCGGGCACGAAGCGGCACGATGCCTTCCTCTTCGAGCTCGAAGATCGTCCGGAGATACATCTCCGTGGTGTCGATCAAGCCGTGTGCGGTCAAGGTTTCCTCCAGTTCGCTCCTGATGCTACGGCCGATCGCGACTCTGCGGGGAGCAGGCGACGGCAAGAGCGATCCTTATCTGTTCATATACCCGAACGTGAACCGGCGATGTGGTCTTCCCGCCAGTGAGAAGAGCGTTCTTGACGATAGATTGGATCTGTCATGCCACGTTTCGAGGGGGCGGGACGCTGGGTCCCGCGGGGAGCCGGGCTCGACGGCCTGCGCCACGCCGCGCAGGACTGCCAGGGCTGCGACCTCTACGAGAACGCCACGCAGACCGTCTTCAGCTCCGGATCGGCGTCGGCACGGGTCGTCCTGATCGGCGAGCAGCCCGGCGACCAGGAGGACCGCCAGGGCGCCCCGTTCGTCGGCCCGGCCGGGAAACTGCTGGACAAGGCGCTGGTCGAGGCCGGGATCGACCGCTCCGACGCGTACGTCACGAACGCCGTCAAGCACTTCCGGTTCAAGCAGGAGGGGCCGGGCAAGCGGCGCATCCACCAGACGCCGGACGCGGCCCAGATGACGGCCTGCCGCCCGTGGCTCGCCGCGGAGCTGCACATCATCGACCCCGACGTCATCGTGCTGCTCGGCGCGACCGCGGCCAAGGCGCTGCTCGGCCCGTCGTTCCGCGTCACCCGCCAGCGCGGCCAGCTCATCCCCCGGCCGCCCATCGACGACGAGACCTCCCGGCAGAACGCCTGCTACGTCGCGACCGTGCACCCGTCGGCGGTGCTGCGGGCCGACGACCGCGACGCCGCGTACGCCGGGCTGGTCTCCGATCTCAAGGTCGCCGCCGAGGTGCTGGGCTGACCTGACGGCCGCGACTCGGCGGACGGCCGGCTACGGCCGCTCGTCCGCCGACGCGCGTACGGCGGTGTAGCGGCGGAACGACGGCACCGCGAGCCCGGTGACGACCACCAGGCCCGCGCACACCAGGCCTCCCCCGGTCCACGACGCCGTCGCCCCGGCGATCGAGGCGGTGACGCCGGCGCGCAGGTCGCCGAGGCGCGGCCCGCCCGCCACGACGACGGTGAACACCCCCTGCAGGCGCCCGCGCATCTCGTCCGGGGCGTAGGTCTGCAGGATCGTCTGCCGGAACACCGCGGAGACCAGGTCGGCGGCGCCGCCGACGGCCAGCAGCAGCACCGCGAGCCACAGCGAGCCCGCCAGGCCCGAGGCCGCCACGGCCAGACCCCACACCACGATGACCGCGATGAGGGCGACGCCCTGCCGCTGGATCCGGCCGATCCACCCGGACACCAGCCCGCCGATCACGGCGCCGATGGCGATCGCCGCGACGAGCCAGCCGACCGCCTCCTCACCGCCGAAGCGCGTCTCCGCGACCTCGGGGAACAGGGCACGGGGCATTGCGACGCCCATCGCGATGATGTCCACGACGAACGACATCATCAGCACCGGCCGGGTGAGCAGGAAGCGCAGCCCCTCCACGACCGAGCGCAGCCCGGGCCGCCGGATCTCACCGCCGATCGGCGGCAGCGCGGGCAGCCGCACCGCGGCGTACAGGCCGACGGTGAACAGCACCGCGTCGATCCCGTACGCGACCGCGTACCCGCCGTGCCCGATCACCACGCCCGCCAGCACCGGGCCGATGAACGTGGCCACCTGCGAGGCGGTGAAGTTCAGCGTGTTGGCGGCGGGCACGAGCCGGACCGGGAGCAGGCGCGGGATCACGGCGCCGCGGGTGGGCGAGCTGACCGCGAAGCCGACGGCCTGGACCACGACCAGCCCGATGATCAGTGCCACGCTCCCGACGTGCAGGAACGACTGCGCCAGCAGGCCGAGCGTGGCCGCCCAGGTCACGAGCGAGGCCATGATCAGCAGCTTGCGGCGGTCCATCATGTCCGCGACCGCCCCGCCCCACAGGCCGAAGACGATGAGCGGCACCAGGTTGGCGGGTCCGAGCAGGCCCACCCACAACGAGGACTTGGTCAGGTCATAGACCTGGACCGAGATCGCCACGGAGGTGAGCTGGAAGCCGGTGAAGGACACCGCCTGCCCGATCCACAGCCGCCGGAAGGCCGGCTCGCCGAGCGGGCGGGTGTCGATGGCGGCCCGCCGCGCCAGGTTCCGGGCACGCCGGGACCACGAGGGAGGCGTGTCGTCGGGTGCTTCGGGTGAGGCCGTCGCCGGGCTGCGGGGGCATGACTGGGGGTCAGCGCTCAAGGGCTCAGTCTCTCCAACACCCATTTGTCCGGTTCGTGCACGTCGGGACGACGGTATCGCAGGCGGTCGTGCATCCGGTTCGGCCGCCCCTGCCAGAACTCCACGCTCACCGGCACCACGCGGTAGCCGCCCCAGAAGTCCGGCAGCGGCACCTCGCCCGGCCAGCGGCGGGCCAGCTCGGCGTACCGGCTCTCCAGCTCCTCGCGGCTCACCACCGCGGACTGGTGCTCGCTCGCCCACGCCCCGAGCTGGGAGCCGTGCGGACGCGTGTGGAAGTAGGCCGCGGACTCCTCACGGGACAGCCGCTCGGCGGTGCCCTCGACGATCACCTGCCGGTGTATCGGGTGCCAGGGGAAGACCAGTGACACACGGGGGTTCTCGGCGATCGTCCGCGCCTTGCGCGATCCATGGTTCGTGAAGAAGCGAAAATCTTCTGGGCCGTACCCCTTCAGCAAGACCGTGCGGGCGCTGGGCGTACCGTCGGCGGTGGCCGTGGAGAGGATCATGGCGTTGGGCTCGGACAACTCGGCCGCGACGGCGTCGGCGAACCAGACGTCGAACTGGCTCAGCGGGTCGGCGGCGAGGTCACGCTCGTCCAGCCGGGCATCCTTGTAGGACTTCCGGAGGTCGGCGGGGTCGGTTCGCTCCACGACAGGACATCCTCTCGCGTCGCCCTGGGGGCGACACGGCAGGGTTCCCGCATAGAGTTGCTGGAAACGAAAAAATTGCGCATATCACACCCCCCCGGGTACTGAGCAGCGTGCAAGAAGAGGTTCAATTATCAGTCGGGTCTGTACACCACAGGGGACGAAAGGCAGGACAGAACATGTCCGACTTCAAACCCGGCCTCGAGGGCGTCGTCGCCTTCGAGACTGAGATCGCCGAACCGGACAAGGAGGGCGGTGCTCTCCGATACCGGGGCGTCGACATCGAAGATCTCGTTGGCCACGTCTCCTTCGGTGACGCATGGGGTCTGCTGGTGGACAACAGCTTCGACCCCGGACTGGCGCCCGCCGAGCCGTACGTGCTCCCGGTCCACTCCGGTGACGTGCGGGTCGACGTCCAGAGCGCCCTGCCCATGATCGCGCCGTCCTACGGCATGCGCCCGCTGCTGGACATCAGCGACGAGCAGGCCCGCGAGGACCTGGCCCGCTCGTCGGTGACCGCGCTGTCGTTCGTGGCGCAGAGCGCCCGCGGCCTCGGCCTGCCGATGGTCCCCCAGGAGCGGATCAACGAGGCCCGCACCATCACCGAGCGGTTCATGGTGCGCTGGCGCGGCGAGCCGGATCCCAAGCACGTCAAGGCGATCGACGCCTATTGGGTGTCGGCCGCCGAGCACGGCATGAACGCCTCCACCTTCACCGCCCGCGTCATCGCCTCCACCGGGGCCGACGTCGCGGCCTCGATGTCGGGCGCGATCGGCGCGATGTCGGGTCCGCTCCACGGTGGCGCGCCCGCCCGTGTCCTGCCGATGATCGAGAAGGTCGAGCAGATCGGCGACGCCCGCAAGGTCGTGACCGACATCCTCGACCACCACGAGCGGCTCATGGGCTTCGGGCACCGCGTCTACCGCGCCGAGGACCCGCGTGCCCGCGTGCTGCGCCGCACCGCCAAGGAGCTGGGCGCGGCCCGCTACGACGCGGCCAAGGCGCTGGAGGACGCCGCGCTGGCGGAGCTGCGCGAGCGCCGTCCGGACCGTCCGATCGAGACGAACGTGGAGTTCTGGGCCGCGGTCATCCTCGACTTCGCCGAAGTGCCGCCGCACATGATGCCGGCCATGTTCACGTGCGCCCGCACGGCGGGCTGGGCCGCGCACATCCTGGAGCAGAAGCGCACCGGCCGCCTCGTACGGCCCAGCGCCCGCTACGTCGGCCCGGCGGCTCGTTCGGTGTCCGACGTGGACGGCTCCGCCGAGCTCACCACCAAGGTCTAGAGACTGTTGGGAAGCCCTCGCCCCGCGCAGCAGGGCATGGGGCTCCCCAACAGTCTCTGAGCACAGGCGACACGCACGGCCCGCGGATGCCCCGGCACCGCGGGCCGTACGCATCCCTTCCCTCCGCCACCATGGGAACCATGTACACCGGCCCACGCGATGAGGAACCCGACGAGCGCGACGCCGCCCTGCTCCGGGAGGAACGCGAGCGCGAAGAACGCCGCACGCGCCGCGACCGCGCCTCTCGTGTGGTCGTCGCCTGGGTGATGGCCGCCGCGCTCGCGCTGCTGTCCTACGACTCCGGCGCCGCGGCGGTCGACGCCCGGCAGGACGGCCGGCCCTGGCGGTACCCGGCGTGCGTGTCGCTGATCTGCCTGCTGGGGCTGCTGTGGCTGGCGGTACGCACGGTGCGGCGACGACGTCGTGACCGGGTCTCACATCGCGGACCGGGCTGAGACCGGCCGGGTCGCTTGATTAGGCTTCGTCAGGTGACCGACATCGTGATCCCAGACAGCCTCAAGCCCGCGGACGGCCGATTCGGCTCAGGCCCGTCGAAGGTCCGTCAGGAACAGCTGGCCGCGCTCGCCGCGTCCGGCGCGACCTATCTCGGCACGTCCCACCGGCAGAAGCCGGTCAAGTCGATCGTCGCCCGGGTCCGCGAGGGCCTGGCGGAGCTGTTCGCGCTGCCGGACGGCTACGAGGTGCTGCTGTCCAACGGCGGCACGACGGCGTTCTGGGACGCCGCGGCGTTCGGTCTCGTGCGCGAGAGGTCCCAGCACGTGGTGTTCGGGGAGTTCTCCTCCAAGTTCGCCAAGGTCGTCGCGAAGGCGCCGTGGCTGTCGGACCCGTCGGTGATCGAGTCCGCGCCGGGCACGCACGCGCTGCCGGCCGCCGAGGACGGCGTCGACGTCTACGGCCTCACGCACAACGAGACCTCCACCGGCGTGGCGATGCCCATCGAGCGGCCCGCCGGGGCCGATGGCCTCGTCCTCGTGGACGCCACCAGCGGCGCCGCCGGCCTGCCCGTCGACGTCGCCCAGACCGACGTCTACTACTTCGCGCCGCAGAAGGGCTTCGCCTCCGACGGCGGCCTGTGGCTGGCCCTGGCCTCACCGGCGGCGCTGGCCCGCATCGAGGAGATCGCTGCGTCCGGACGCTACGTCCCGGACTTCTACGACCTGAAGGTCGTGGTGGACAACTCGCGCAAGGACCAGACCTACAACACCCCGGCCGTGGCGACGCTCATGCTCATGGCCCAGCAGATCGACTGGTTCCTCGCCCAGGGCGGCCTGTCCTGGTCGACCGGCCGCTGCGCCGACTCCGCCCAGCGGCTCTACACCTGGGCCGACAAGACCTCCTACACCACGCCGTTCGTGACCGACCCGGCCCAGCGCTCCCAGGTCGTGGGCACGATCGACTTCGAGGGCGTGGACGCCGCCGAGGTCGCCAAGGTGCTGCGCGCCAACGGCATCGTCGACACCGAGCCCTACCGCAAACTGGGCCGCAACCAGTTGCGCATCGCAATGTACCCCGCCATCGACCCAGCCGACGTGGAGGCCCTGACGGCGTGCATCGACCACGTCGTAGAGCGCCTGTGAGAAGCCGAAGCGGCCTGTGAGGGGCCGGCGAAGCGGCTGAGGGGGCCCTTCACCTCGCCAGGGCGAGGTGAAGGGCCCCCTCACACCACTCGGGACGGGATCACAGCTCCGGGGGTGGGGCGGCGCCGTGGCCGGCGTCGGGCGGGCCCCAGGGGAGGCCGTGGCGCTCGCAGGCGCGGCGTAGCTCGGTCAGGTCCGGCGGGAAGGACACGCGGCGCAGCACCCGGCCCGCCGGGCTCCACACGACCAGGCGCGGCGCCTCCGCCTCGTCGATGCCCACGCCGCCCAGCGCCTGCCGGGTGACGCTCCACTCCGTACGGCCGAGGCGCGTCACCGAGGAGATCCCCGAGGCCGAGACGCGCAGCTGCGGGCGGTTGCGGTCGTACAGCCACGCGCCCGCGAGGCCGAGGACCAGCCCGATCGGCGCCGCCCACGCCAGCGCCGGCCAGAACCCGCCGAGGTCGGCGCGCAGCCACAGCGAGCCCAGCACCGCGACCAGCTCGCACAGCGTCGCGGTCACGGCGTATGCGAGCGCGCGCGTGCGGGTCGGGACGTCGAGCCGGGCCTCGGGCAGGGCCTTCTTCGGCTTCTCCTTCGCCGGTTCGGCGGTCTCCAGGCGGGTCATCGAGCCGTAGAAGGCGGCGTTGACGTACGCGTCGTACTCGGCGTCGGTGATCGGGAGCTGCACGCGCCGTGCCGCGTCGCGCAGGTCGGTGCGGGAGATCCGCAGCATCGACAGCGGCGCCGCGAGGAACTCGTCGCCCTCGTCGTCGTACATCCGCAGCCAGGCGTGCCCGTCGACGGTGAGCAGCTCCATCCCGCCGATGCGGTCGCGCGGCATGCGCAGGATGACGTCGCCGGCGCCGTCTGCCCAGCCGATGCCGTCGTCGTCGACGACCAGGCGTCCGCCGGGGACGCGGGAGAAGATCTCCGGCAGCCCCGCCAGGCCGTACTCCGAGGGCCTCGGGACGGCCTGGTCGGGCGTGACGACGTGGTAGCCGCGCTCGTCCAGCGCGTGGGTGAGCTGGAAGGCGTCCAGGCCGTGTGCGGGCAGCCGGGCGAGCACCTCGAGCCGGTGGCCGAACAGCGTGACCACGGTCTGGTCGGCGGCGGGCCGCCCCGAGACCGGGTCGATGGCCGTGCCGGGACCGACGACCGCGGCGGCCACCGCGCCGCCCCGCACCCGCCACTCGCCCACCGTCGCGTGCCGGATGCGCAGCTCCGAGGGCATGATGGTCCAGCTGAGCGGCGCGCTCCGCAGCCGGCGGCGGCGGGCGGCCATCATCGCCACACCGCCCACGAGCGCCCACAGGCCGCCCATCAGCCGTCCGGCGATCTCCACGCCGCCCTCCAGGGCGATCCGGGTCACCATCGTCAGCGAGAGCAGCGCGACGAGGACGCCGAGAGCGGTCGTGCGCCGTCGGCCGGTTGTGGCCGTGGCGAGGTGTCCGGTGTCGGTGCGAGTGGCGGTCCGCGGCTCGTGCGCCACGGCGAGCAGGGCCGCCTCCTGGTCGCGCAGCCGCTGCTCGGCCCGGCGGCCGAGGGCGCGCGGCGCCTCGTCCTCCTGCGGCAGGCCGTCGTCCTCGAAGAGCGACCGGTCGCCGTCGATCACGTGGGTGGTGATGCCGAGGCGCCGTGCGGTGATGTAGAAGCTCAGCAGGTCGAAGCCCATCTCGGCGAGCGGGCCCGCCACGGTGGCGCCGAACCGATGGAAGATCGTCAGAACGCCGTCGTCCGCGGTCACCGCGAACTCCTCGACCCGGCTCAGCTCGTACGCCTCCAGCACCGTGCCGTCGGCGGCGAGGCGCTCGAGGCCGCGTGCGGACAGCCGCCAGCGGCCCGGCCGCCGCTCCCGCAGGCCCAGGAGCCAGGGCAGGGCGTAACAGGCGATCACGGCGGCCAGCCACAGCCCCGGCGGCCGGATCGGCAGCAGTGCGATGACCAGCGAGAGAAGGGCGAAGGGCCCGGCCGCCACCGGACGCAGCCGGCGCGCCGGAGCGCGAAGGCCGATCAACTCGAGGTTCACGAGAACAGATCGTGACATGTCAGCGCCCATCCCGTCATGACCCTCGTCTGCGAGCGAACAGGCCGGCGATCAGCAGAACCACTCCGGCGACCAGCACCAGACTGACCACCGGGAACTTCTTCGAACCGCTGGTAGACCCGCTACTCGCACCGTCCTTTCCCGATGAGTTCGCCGGGGAACCGCTGTTGGTTCGCGCCGGCAGCGCTTTGGCCGGAACCGGCACCTGCCACAGCGGCTGCTTCTGGCCCTCGGAGCTGAGCAACAGCGACCGGCCGTCGGCGGTGAACGTGATGCCCTCGCCCTGTTGCTGGTTCGGGATGGACACGTCCGTGACCTTCTTGCCGGGCGCACTGTAGATCTCCGCACCCCAGTAGCCGCGGATCACGAACGTCCGGCCGTCGGGCGCGAACGCGCCGTCGGTCGCGTAGAACGGCGCGTCGCCGACCTTGTGCATGATGTTGTAGCCGCTCGTGCTGAGGTGCTTGGGGCCCTCGTACAGGGAGTCGCTGAACGCCTTGCTCGCGATGTACAGCCGCCCCGTACGCGGGTTGATCATCATGGTCTCGGCGTTGCGCGGGCCGTCGGCGTACTTGATCCGGTACGCCGTGGCGCGCAGCGTCCGGCTGCGCAGCACCGACGGCTCGGGGATCCGGTAGACCGTGACGTACGGCCAGGCACCGTCCATGTTGTCGCCGATGTCGCCGACGTAGATCCCGTTCGGCCCGAGCGCGATCGCCTCCCAGTCGCGGTTGCGCGCGCCGGCGAGCGTCAGCGTGGCCCGCGTGCGGCAGTCCGGGCCCAGGGCGTAGATCTGCGTCGGCCCGTCGGAGTCGTTGAAGGTGTAGACGATGCCGGGGTGGCGCCGGCTGGCGGCCAGGCCGCTGGACTCGCCGATGCGCGGGTCCTTGATCGTGCAGAGCTTCTTCGGCTCGTCGTCGTCGGCGCGCGCGGTGCCGGGGATCACGGTCGCCGCGACGGTCAGGAGGGCGGCAAGGATCCTGATCACGGCTCGCGGCGACATGCTCTGGGTCTTCACCGCTCCCCGGGCGCGCGAAGCCTGGCGCGGGCGACTCAATGGAGAATCGTACCGACGACCACGGCGGACAGAAGGACCGCCAGGACGGCCGGCAACAACCATCGCGGAGCACGGTTCACGCCATGAGCCTATGCGGTCCCCCGCTCCACCGAGTCCCGGGTACTCCGCCGCGTACGGGCGATCAGCCGCGCCGTGGCCTCGTCAGCCGCCCAGGATCGATCTCGACGGGGAACGGCCGGGTGAGCTCGATGAGCTCGCGAGACGAGACGACCTGCTTGTACTCGGTGCCGACCAGCTCGAACACGGTCAGCTTAGAAGCGGGTGTCAGTTCGAGAACCCAGTAGTGCCGGATTCCGGCATCGGCGTACGCGCTGAGCTTCTCACCGAAATCACGGCGGGCACTCTGACCAGTACCGCTGATCTCCACGACCAGCGCGACGTCGGCCGCCTCGTACTCCTGCGGCTCGCAGTCGAAGGCCTCCCAGGTCACCACCGCAATGTCGGGAACCTTCAGCCAGTCGTCGCGGCGTGCGGTGAAAACCTCCACCTCCGGAAGCACCTCCAGCCCGGCGGCCCTGGCGGGCTCGCGCAAGAGGACGGCGATCTCCAGCAGGGCGGCTTGGTGGGAGGAGGCAGGGCGGGGGCTCACGATCAGGACACCATCGTCAATCTCGTACCGGTTGTGTTCGTCGTCCGGCAACCGATGGAGTTCATCGACGGTCCACGGACCGTGACGCTCCGTCAACGATACTGACACTGCGTGGCCTCCTCTCGTGTTCGCGCAAAGACAGCTTAGTTCTCGTCGCCGCTGTTCGTAGGCGTCATCGGCCAGACCCCCGGCAGGCGGCGGTGCCCGTGCCCGGCGGCTGCGGCACCATGACCGGTGTGAAGGACGGACGATCGGACGGTTCCGCCGGGTTGCGGGAGCTGGAGGCGGTGCTCGAGCGGATCACGTACGCCAACGAGGAGACCGGATACACGATCGCCCGCGTCGCGACCGACCGGACCGGCCCCGACCTGCTGACCGTCGTCGGTCCGCTCCTCGGCGCGCAGATCGGCGAGAGCCTGCGGCTCACCGGGCGCTGGACCACGCATCCGAAGTACGGCCGTCAGTTCGAGGTCCGCTCGTACACCACCGTCCTGCCCGCGACCGTCCAGGGCATCCGCCGCTATCTGGGATCCGGGCTGATCAAGGGGATCGGGCCGGTCATGGCCGACCGGATGGTCGAGCACTTCGGCACCGACATCCTGCGCGTCATCGAGGAGGAGCCCGCGCGCCTGGTCGAGGTGTACGGGCTGGGCCCCAAGCGCTCGAAGCGGATCGGCGAGGCGTGGGAGGAGCAGAAGGCCATCAAGGAGGTCATGGTCTTCCTGCAGGGCCATGACGTGTCCACCTCGCTCGCCGTGCGCATCTACAAGAAGTACGGCGACCAGTCCATCGAGGTGGTGCGCAAGGACCCGTACCGGCTGGCCGCCGACGTCTGGGGCATCGGGTTCCGCACCGCCGACACCATCGCCCGCGCCCTGGGGATGCCCCACGACGCTCCCGAGCGGATCAAGGCCGGCCTGCGGTACACGCTCTCGCAGGCCGCCGACAACGGGCACTGCTACCTGCCCGAGCCGAACCTCGTCACGGAGGCCGTGAAGATCCTCGAGGTGCCGCGTGAGCTCGTTCCGCCCTGTGTGGACGACGCCGTCGCCGCGGAGGAGGTCGTACGGGAGCGGGTTCCGGTGGGCGACGGTGAGGTGCCCGCCGTCTACCTGCCACCGTTCCACCGCGCCGAACGCTCCCTCGCCGGCGGCCTGCTGGACCTGCTGCGCGCGAAGGAGGACCGCCTCCCCGCGTTCCAGGACGTCGACTGGGATCGGGCGCTCGCCTGGCTCCGCCGCCGCACGGGCGCCGACCTCGCGCCTGAACAGGAGGAGGCGGTGCGCCTGGCGCTGACCTCACGGGTCGCCGTACTCACCGGCGGGCCGGGCTGCGGCAAGAGCTTCACCGTACGGTCCGTGGTCGAGCTGGCCGCCGCGCGGAAGGCCAAGGTGCTGCTGGTCGCGCCGACCGGGCGGGCGGCCAAGCGGCTCGCCGAGCTGACCGGCCACGACGCCGCGACCGTGCACCGGCTGCTCAAACTCCAGCCGGGTGGTGAGCCGGAGTTCGACCGCGACAACCCGCTCGACGCCGATCTGATCGTCGTGGACGAGACCTCGATGGTCGACGTGATCCTCGCGAACAAGCTGGTCAAGGCCGTGCCGCGCGGCGCGCACCTGCTGCTGGTGGGCGACGTCGACCAGCTGCCGTCGGTCGGCGCGGGCGAGGTGCTGCGCGACCTGCTCGCCGCCGATTCGGTGCCCCGGGTCCGGCTCACCAAGATCTTCCGGCAGGCGCAGGAGTCCGGGATCGTGGTCAACGCGCACCGCATCAACGCCGGGCAGCCGCCCCACGTGCGCGGATTCCCCGACTTCTACCTGTTCCCGTGCGAGGACAGTGAGCCCACGGCGGAGCTGACGGTCGACATCGTGGCCCGCCGCATTCCGCGAAAGTTCGGCCTCGACCCGCGACGCGACGTGCAGGTGCTCACCCCGATGCACCGCGGGCCGGCCGGCGCGGGCAACCTCAACGCGCTGTTGCAGGAGGCGCTCACGCCGCACCGCGACGACCGGCCGGAACGCCGCTACGGCGGCCGGGTCTTCCGCGTCGGCGACAAGGTCACCCAGCTACGGAACAACTACGACAAGGGCGCCGCCGGCGTGTTCAACGGCACGGTCGGCGTGGTCACCGCCCTGTCGCTGGAGGAGCAGTCCCTGACCGTACGCACCGACGAGGACGAGAGCGTCCCGTACGACTTCGCCGAACTGGACGAACTGGCCCACGCGTACGCCGTGACCATCCACCGCTCACAGGGCAGCGAGTACCCGGCCGTGGTCATCCCCCTGACGACCAGCTCCTGGATGATGCTCCAGCGAAACCTGCTCTACACCGCGGTGACCCGGGCGAAGAAACTGGTCGTGCTGGCCGGCTCACGCCGCGCCCTGGCCGCAGCCGTCCGCACCGCCGGCACGGGCCGCCGCCACACCTCATTGACCCACCGCATGGAGAGCCGTGCCGAGAGCCGAGAGAACCGTGGCGAGAACCGCGCCGTGTGAGGGGACCGTTCACCAGGCCAGGGGCGGTTGAGGGGACCCCTCACAGGGGCGAGCCCCCCACGGCGGGTACGTTCGGATACGGGTTTCGCACGGTGGAGGGGTACATGGAGCTGGTTCACTCCGGCAAGGTTCGGGACGTTTACGCCGACGGTGACGATCTGATTCTGGTTGCTTCGGATCGGGTGAGCGTCTACGACGTCGTCCTGCCCACCCCGATCCCGGGCAAGGGGGCGATCCTGACCCAGCTTTCGCTGTGGTGGTTCGATCGGCTTGCCGACGTGGTGCCGAACCATGTGATCTCCGAGGACGTGCCGGCGGAGTGGGCCGGACGGGCGATCCGGTGCCGGCGGCTGGAGATGTTCCCGGTCGAGTTCATCGCCCGGGGCTACCTGGCCGGGCTGGGGCTGAAGGAGTACGAGAAGCAGGGCACCGTGTCGGGGGTGCCGCTGCCGCCGGGGCTGGTCGAGGCGTCGCGGCTGCCCGAACCCGTCTTCACCCCGACCACGAAGGCGACGACCGGGCACGATGAGTTCATCACCTTCGACGACGTGGTGCGCGAGATCGGCGCCGAGACCGCCGAGCGCCTGCGCGACCTCACGCTGGAGGTCTACCGGCGCGGCGCGGACCTGGCCCGTGAGCGCGGCGTCATCATCGCCGACACCAAGCTGGAGTTCGGACGCGCCCCGGACGGCACGATCGTGCTCGCCGACGAGGTGCTGACGCCGGACTCCTCCCGGTTCTGGCCGGCCGACGCCTGGGAGCCGGGCCGTGCGCAGCACTCGCTCGACAAGCAGTTCGTCCGCGACTGGTCCTCGTCGGTGGCCGGCTGGGACCGTACGCCTCCGGGCCCGCCGATCCCCGACGACGTCGTGGCGGCCACCCAGGCCCGCTACACCGAGGTCTACGAGCGGATCACCGGCTCGCCCTGGCGTCCCTGAGCGGCCAGCGGCAGAGCGTCTCGTACCGCACCTCGCCGCCGAGGTGACTCTCGACGAGGTGGATCTCTCCGGCCGTCCACGGCGTCCCCTCGTACGCCGCGAGCCCCTCCACGACCGCCCTGAGGTCGCGTGGCGCCCGCGTACGGGCGACGGTGAGGTGCGGGTGGAAGCGGAGGGCGCGGCCGGTGTCGATGCCCTCGCGGCGCCCGGCGGCCCGGCACGAGTCCGCCAGGCGCTGGAGGTCGGTCTGGATGCCGGTCCACAGGGTGCGCGCCGACCGTGCCCTGGGGAACGCCCCCGCGCCCGCGAACGCCAGCTCCCGCCGGGGGTGACGCGCGGCGGCGCGTTCGAGGCGGGGGCGCAGCCGCGCGGCGGTCGGCTCGTCGACCTCGCCGTAGAAGGCCAGCGTCACGTGCCAGGTGTCCCGGCCGGTCCACCGCAGGTGCGGCCAGTCACGGTACGGCGCGAAGGCCGCCGCGATCTCGTCCAGCACGTGTGCCGGCGGGATGAGCGCGACGAAGAGTCTCACTCCATCAGGGTCTCACTCCGTCTCGGCCACACGGGGCCGTAGCGCGTTCAGCGCCGAGCGCGGAGCCATGATCGCCACGACGACCGTCACGGCGGCCAGGGAGACGATGCCGCCGATGATCAGGCCCGAACGCGGCCCGAAGACCTCGGCGAGCCAGCCGAGGAGCGGCGCGCCGATCGGCGAGCTGCCGGCGAAGACCAGCATGTACAGGCCCATCACGCGCCCGCGCATCCAGGACGGCACGCTGAGCTGCATGACGGCGTTCGCGGTCGTGTTGAAGGTCAGCAGCGCGACGCCGGTCGGGATGAGCGCCACGAGGAACAGGATGTACGTCGGCATCGCGCCGCTCACGATCTCCAGCACGCCGAACGCGGCGGCGGCGATGAGCATGAGGCGCATGCGGGGCCGCTTGCGGCGGGCGGACAGCAGCGAGCCGGACACGGCGCCGACCGCGAGCATGGTCGAGGCGAGGCCGAACGAACCGGCGCCGCTGTGGAAGACCTCCCGGCTCATCAGCGCGGTCGTCATCTGGAAGTTCATGCCGAACGCCGCGACGAAGAACAGGACGATCAGCAGCATGACGAGGTCGCGGCGGTCGCGGACGTAGCGCAGGCCCTCACGCAGCTGGCCCTTGGCCCGCGGCACGCGCGGCCGGATGTACAGCTCCTCGTCGCGCATCAGGTAGAGCCCGAGCAGCACGGCCAGGTACGAGGCGGCGTTGACGATGAAGACCGGGCCGGTGCCGATCGCGGCGATCAGCACGCCCGCGATGGCCGGGCCGAGGATGCGGGCCGTGTTGAAGATCGCGCTGTTGAGGGCGATGGCGTTGGACAGGTCGTTGGGTCCGACCATCTCGACCGCGAACGTCTGGCGCGTGGGGTTGTCCACCACGGTCAGCACGCCCAGCCCGAACGCGAGCGCGTACACGTGCCACACCTGCGCGCTGCCGGTGAGCGCGAGGACGCCCAGGACCAGCGCGAGCATCCCCATCGCCAGCTGGGTGATCATGAGGATCCGGCGCTTGGGGAACCGGTCGGCGATCACGCCGCCGTACAGGCCGAACAGCAGCAGCGGCAGGAACTGCAGGCCGGTCGTGATGCCGAGCGCGGTGCCGCTGCCGTGGGTGAGGTTCAGGACCAGCCAGTCCTGGGCCACGCGCTGCATCCACGTGCCGGTGTTGGAGACGACCTGGCCGGCCGAGAACAGCCGGTAGTTGCGGTTGTGGAGGGAGCGGAAAAGGCTCAGCCGTGGCTGAGCCTCTCCAGGATCGGTGCCGCCTGCCGCAGAATGGTCTGCTCCTCCGGCGTCAGCTCCGCGAGTCGCTGCGCCAGCCAGGCCTCCTTGCGCCGGCGCTCCTCCTTCAGCAGCTTGTCGCCCGCCGCCGTCAGACTGAGCACCACCTGCCGCCGGTCGGTCGGGTGCGGGCTGCGGGTCAGCAGGCCGTCCGCCTCCAGCCGCGCGATCGTCCGGGTCATCGAGGGCGGCTGCACCTTTTCGTGCGCGGCGAGCTCGCCAGGGGTGAGGGCGTCGTGCCGGGCCACCGCGCCGAGCGCTCCGATCTGCGTGGCGCTCAAGGAGTGACCGCCCTCGGCGCGCATGCGGCGTGAGAGTCGTGAGATCGAGACGCGCAGGGCCGCCGCCAGGCCCGCACGGCTTCTGGTCTGTGACGTTTGCATGTTCATTAGCTGGAGTCATTACTCTTGCTAACGATATAGGACGATTGTCTATTCCGCCAGTTCGTTAGCGAGACGAAAGACTTCGGCTCTCTCCTTCTCCGTGGGGACGACGGCGCGCTCTCCTGACCGCCGGGCGGGCTCCCGCGCACCACCGGGCCGCCCGACGCCGGCCACCTCGGCCGGACGCGACGGCCCCAGCGCTCGTCACGGCCGGGATGACCTGGTCTGAGACGGGGACAGAGCGGCGTCTCCGCCGCCCCGTCCCCATGGATCAAAGCGTATGTCGGATAGCTCCCGGTTAGTACTCCGACCCGGCCTCGTTACCGTACGGCCGACGCCCCCGCGAGGAAGATGGTGATCGCGTCGTCGATGAGCGCCTCACCCTGGGCCGTCGTGACCCGCCGGGACGTGACGAGCGCCGAGATGCCCTGGGTGGTCGCGGACAGCAGCAGCGTCAGCCGGCTGACGTCGCCCGCGTCGTACGCGCCCGCCTCCACACCCACGTCCATGATGCCGGTCATGGTGGCGAACAGGCGCTCCGCGGCGGTCCGGACCGCCTCCGAGGGGCCGTCCACCTTCGTGGCGAACATGAGATCGAGCAGCGCCGGCTCCCGCACGGCGAACCTCAAATACGCCGAGCCCGCCGCGCGAAGGGAGCGTGCGTGGTCGCCGGGCGCATGTGAGACCGCCTCGCGGATCTCGTCGCCGAGCCGGATGAAGCCGCGTTCGGCCAGCGCGTCGAGCAGCGCGTTCCGATCGATGAAGTGGCTCCGCGGGGCCCCGTGACTGACGCCCGCCTCGCGCGCCAGCTCCCGGAGGGACAGCGCGTCGATCCCACGCTCACGAAGCACCGTCTCCGCCCGGTCGAGCAGGACGGCGCGGAGATTGCCGTGGTGGAAAGGCCGATCGGACACGGCTCCAACGGTACTCCCAAAGTAGACATTGACCAGATTCTAGACGGTGTCTAGTCTGCGGGTGCGGCTCGCGTGATCCGACGACGCGGCCCTCACCCAGCGGAGAGAGACCCGGAGATGACCGAGCAGAACACCGCGCTTTGGCTGCGGAAACGAGGCGCGCCCTTCGAGGTGGGGCCCGCCCCCTACACGCACCCGGCGGCGAACGAGGTCGTCGTGCGAGCACGGGCGGTCGCCGTGAACCCCGTTGATGGCATACCGCGCTTCCTGTACCGCGTGGTCCTGCCCTGGCTCACCTTCCCGGCCGTCGTGGGCTCGGACGTCGCCGGCGAGGTCGTCGAGGTCGGCCCCGGCGTGACGCGGCTGCGCCCGGGCGACCGCGTCCTCGGGCACGCGTTCGGCGTCGAGAAGTCGCAGAACCGCGCGGCGGAGGGCGCCTTCCAGCACTACGTCGTGCTCCTGCAGCACATGGTCTCCCCCATCCCCGACTCGCTGTCCTTCGAGCAGGCGGCCGTGCTGCCGCTGACGCTCTCCACCGCGGCGACCGGCCTGTTCCAGGAGAACCACCTCGGGCTGGCGATGCCCGGCGCCGACCCCGTCGACCGGCCGGAGACGGTGCTCGTGTGGGGCGGTTCGACGAGCGTCGGGAGCAACGCCATCCAACTCGCCCGCAACGCCGGCTACCGGGTCGTGGCGACCGCGTCACCGCGCAACTTCGACTACGTCCGATCGCTGGGCGCGGCCGAGGCGGTCGACCGCCGCAGCCGCACCGCCGTCGAGGAGATCGTGGAGCGGATCGGCGACAGCCCGCTCGCCGGCACGCTCGCGATCGGGACCGGGTCGCTCGCACCGTCGGTCGCGATCGCACACCGGACCACGGGCAGCAGGCGCGTCACGTCGGCGCAACCCGAGCGGGTCACGCGGCTGCGGGGCCCGCGGGCACGGCGACCCGGGGTACGGGTGAGCGGGATCTGGGGCGGCACTCTTAAGGACAACGAGGTCGGGCCGGCGATCTACGTCGACTTCCTCCCGGCCGCGCTCGCCACCGGCGCCTACCGCGCCGCGCCGGACGCGACGGTCGTCGGGGACGGGCTCGCCCGCATCCCCGACGCGCTGCGGCGGCTCCGAGACGGCGTCTCCGCGCAGAAGCTCGTCGTCACGGTCTAGGACCCGCGCAGCGGGGCCGGGCGCCCCGCTGCGCGTTTCGGCGGCGGCGGCTCCGGCTCAGCTCACGCCGAGGATCGCCTTGATGGGCACGATGGCGTAGTAGGCCACGAACAGGGCCGCCACCAGCCACAGCAGCGGGTGCACCTCGCGGGCCCGACCGCGGACGGTCTTGATGACGACGTACGAGATGAAGCCGGCGCCCATTCCGTTCGTGATGGAGTACGTGAACGGCATGATGACCATGGTCAGGAAGGCCGGAATGGCGATCTCGTAGTCGGAGAAGTCGATGCGCCGGATCTGGCTCATCATCAGGAAGCCGACCACGACCAGCGCCGGGGTCGCCGCCTCGAACGGCACGATCTGCACGATCGGCGCCAGGAACATCGCCACCAGGAACAGCACCCCGGTGACCACGTTCGCCAGGCCCGTACGGGCGCCCTCGCCGACGCCGGCCGCCGACTCCACGTAGCCGGTCGCCGACGACACCGACCCGGCGCCGCCCGCCACCGCCGCGAGGCCGTCCACGAACAGGATGGTCCCGATGTTCGGCGGCGCGCCGCGTTCGTCGAGCAGCCCGGCCTCGCTGCCGATTCCGACGACCGTACCCATGGCGTCGAAGAAGTCGGCCAGCACCAGGGTGAACGCGAACAGGATCGCGGCCAGCACGCCGACGCGGGCGAACGCCCCGTACAGGGTGAAGTGGCCGACCAGCGACAGGTCCGGCGTGCCGGCGATGTGGTGGATGCCGGGCAGCTTCGGAACGTTCAGGCTCCAGCCCTTGGGGTTGACCACGCCCGGCTTGACGACGGTCGGGCCGGCGTGGGCCAGGGCCTCGACGATGATCGCCAGGATCGTCGTGCCGATGATGCCGATGAGGATGGCGCCCTTGACCCGCCGGGCGACGAGCACCGCGGTGACGAGCAGGCCGAGCACGAACACCAGCGCCGGCCAGCTCTGCAGGTTGTTGGAGATGCCCAGCTGCACCGGGACGGTCGTGTTCGCCTCGTTCGGCACGCGGCGGACGAAGCCGCCGTCCACGAAGCCGATCAGCGCGATGAACAGCCCGATGCCCACGCCGATGGCCGCCTTCAGCCCCTCCGGCACCGCCCGGAAGATCGCCGTGCGGAAGCCGGTGAGCACCAGGATGGCGATGACGATGCCCTCGACCACCACGAGGCCCATCGCCTCGGGCCAGGTCATCGCCGGGGCCAGCGTCGCGGCGACGAAGGCGTTCAGGCCGAGCCCGGTCGCGATCGCCAGCGGGAACCGCCCCGCCACGCCCATGAGGATCGTCATCACACCCGCCACGAGCGCGGTGGCGGCCGCGACCTTGGGGATGCCGAGCACCGCACCGGTCTTGTCCGGCACGGTCCCGATGATCAACGGATTCAGCACGACGATGTACGCCATGGTGAAGAACGTCGCCAGACCACCACGGATCTCCCGACCGACGGTGGAGCCGCGTTCGGTGATCTTGAAATATCGATCCAGGCCGTTCCGCGGCTCGGCGGCCACTGTCGTCGTCGTCACGTCCTTCTCTCTCCTAGTCCAGGGCCCCGAGTCGAAAAATGACGTACGCAGAGTGACAGACCAGACAATGCGGACGGAAGACCTTCGCGACGTGATCTGCGGCTCTGCCCCTGATACCGGGCGGCCGATACGCTGATCTCATGACGCGGCAACCGGACCCGCCCCCGATGGAGACCAACGAAGTCGTCGTCTCGGCCATCGGGGCGGCGGCCTTCGCGGTGGCGTTCGTGATCCTGCTGATCGTGCCGCTGGCGCCGGACCACCACTGGTGGCGCTGGGTCTGCCTCGTCGGCTTCCTCATGGGAGTGTTCGGCTGCTGGTACATCCCGCGCCTGCAGCGCAGCCGCGCCGCGGCGGCCGAACGCCACGCCGCCAAGCGCGCCGCGGACTCCTAGGGCCGCGCGCGACAGGGCTCCGCGTCGGCCCGCAGGGTGGGCAGGGCGTCCGTGTGGGAATCTACGGCCGTGCGGATCAGCGGCGCGGCGACGTCCACGGGAGCGGGGAATGGCGATCGGACAGCAGTTCGTCAAAGGCGGCTTGGGCGTGCTCGAATGCACGCGGCAACTCTTCAGATCGCCCGAGGCATCTCTGGAGATTCTCGAACGCGGTGGCAAACCGCGCCTCCGCGTGGGAGTCGTCGGCTACAGCGGCCAGCGGTTCGATGAGGACGAGGCGCGACGGCTCCTGAGGAAGGCCTACGCGGCCGTCAGGAAGGATCACCCGGACCACGATCTGACGGTGATATCCGGGCTGACGAAAATGGGAATTCCCAAGCTCGCTTATGAAGAGGCCGGGGAGCACTGGCTCGCCGAGGCGGTGGACAGCGGGCGGGCCGTCGACTTCGCATGGTCCACCGTCGACAGGGTCCGCATCGTCGGCGACAACTGGGGAGACGAGAGCGACACGTTCGTACGCGGCATCGACGTGCTCGTCCGTGTAGGAGGCGGGGCACAGAGCCGCGCGGAGACCCTGGCGGTCAAGCGGCTGGGCAAGCCGGTGTACGAGCACGAACTGCCGGCATCGCAGGCGTCCGCCGACTCGTGAGGTCGGCGCCGTAACGCGGCCACGGCCGTCCCACCGTCATAGCTCGGCCTCGGCCAGCAGGGTGGGCAGGGCGTCCGGGTCGCGCAGCGCCGCCTCGGCGAGCAGGCGGTCGCTCCAGCGGCCGCACGCCCACGCCGTGCCCCTCGCCAGGCCCGCCGGGTCGCTCGCGTGGACCGTGCCCGCGTCGTACCACCACGGCACCGCGACACCGTCGACCACGAGCTTCTCGTGGCACACGTACGTCTCGGGCGCCTCCGGCAGGACCGCGCGCAGGACGTCCGGCACCGGCCGGGGAGTGCCCGCCGACTCGATCGAGCCCGGCACCTCCTCGCTCCCCAGGGCCAGCTCCAGCGCGTCGGCGACCTCGACCGGCACGAACAGCAGCGGCTGCCCCGTCAGCAGCGGCAGCAGGTCGGGCCGGTCCACGACGATCACGTCTCCCGCCGGCACCACCTCCGGCTCGCCGTCCACGAACGCGCGGACCTCCGCCGGCGCCGGCACGTCCAGATCGGCCGCGCACAGGGCGCGCCACAGGTCGCGCAGCCGCTCACGCGAGACCGTACGCGCGGGGTCGGCCAGCCGGTCGAGCAGTTCGGCCGCGCCGTCCGGCTCGTCGAGCAGCGCGGAGAGCGTCGTCCGGACGCCGAGCGCCCGCAGCAGTTCCGGGTCCAGGCCCGGCGGCGCCAGGTCGTACAGGTCCTCCAGATCGCCCGGCAGGCACAGCTCGCCGGGCCGCCGCCCGTCCAGGACCGGATGCCGCCGCAGCCACCACGCGGTGTACGACGGGACCGTGGAGGTCCGCCCGTCCGCGAGGATCACGCGTGCGGGTTCGGTGACCGCGGCGCGCAGCGGCGGCTCCGCCAGCAGCGCGAACGCCCCCGGCCAGTCGGCCACGAACTCCAGGTCGCGCACCGCGGTGAACTCGGGCACCACGAAGCCCTCCCCGAGCTCGTCCGCCCACTCCTCCTCACCGTCGAGGTCGTGCTCGGGCTCGATGACGTCCTCGTCGCGGACGAGCGCGAAGGTGCGCAGCACGCCCGTGGCCTCGAGCGTCTCGGCGCCGTGGCGTTGGACCAGGCCGGCGTCCACGACGCCGAACGGCGCGTCCTCGGCCACCACGCCGGCCAGCGGGGCGCCGGGCAGCAGAAGCTCCCCGGCCGGGTACGGCTCGCCGTCCTCGCCCGGCAGCGCCAGCTCCGCCAGCCACGGTTCCTCCCCGGGCCGCAGGTGGGAACGGGCGACGAGCGTCAGGACGGCGGTCCAGATCGGCTCGGGGTCCTCCTCGTCGTACGAGGCGGCCACCGCCGCGCGGGTCGCGGGGTCGGTGAGGACGGCGCGCGGCCCGGCCTCCACCGCGCCGAGCCGGAGCAGCAGCGGGTGCGCGGCGTCCGGGTGGACGATCCGCAGGCCGAGCGCGTCGAGCCCGTCCGGGTCCGTGACGAGCAGCCCGCGCGGGCCGCGCACCGTACGGCCGTCGGCGAGCGGCACCGGCAGCCCGGTCAGCGCCTCGCGGTCGGCGCCCTCCAGCGCGGCGTACAGCCGCCGCCACCACGCGGGGTCGCCGGATCCGGCGTCCACCCCGACGAGCGCGTCGACCACGTCGGCGACGCTCAGGCGCCGTACGCCGAGCGCGGCGAGCGCCGGATGCCGCGCCGGCCAGTCGGCGGGCAGCAGGCCGGGCACGACCTCGGCGAGGACGTCCGGCAGCGCGGCGGGGCCGTCCACGACGGCCGTGTCCCGGCCGCGGACGAGGACGGCCTCCTCCTCCAGGCCGAAGGCGAGCTCGGCGGGGTCGTCGCCGACGATGTGGCCGCCCTCGGACGGCCGTGCGGGCACGGGCAGCAGCGGGGTGTCCGGCAGTCGCGCGAGGACGGCACGGCGGAGCCGCGCGTCCAGCTCACCCTTGGCGACCGGCCCGGGGACGAGGTCGAGCAGCCGGGGCGTCGGCGGCAGCAGCACCGGATAGATCTCGGCCGCGCGTTCGACCAGGAAGTCGGTGAGCGGACCGGGCGCGACGTGCCGCCGGTCCGGCGCGAGCGGGAAGCTCGCGAGCAGCAGCGCGGGCAGGCCGAGCGGTTCGTCGCTGGGCGTCGGGGCGTGGATCACGGCCGGGACCCCTGCGGGGAGCTCGCCGTCGGGCACGGCCCAGCGAATCTGCCAGCCGGCCCGCTCCTCCACGGGCCGGTCGGCGAGCAGGGCCGCGTCGGCGGTGCCGCGCGCCTCCGCTGTGTGCCAGGTACGCCCGTCGATGGTCACCGTGCCGGTCGTCACGCCGCGCCGTTCCCCGCCCGGGTGCCAGGTCGCGGTGAGCGTACGGGGCTCCCCGGCGTCGATGACGACCTCGGCGAGGGCGGGCAGGGCGAGCAGGAGCGCGGGCCCGGCCTCGTCGAGCAGCCGCCGTACGAGGGTCTCGGCGGCGGCGTCACGCAGCGGAAGCCGCACAACGGTGTCGTAGCCCTCCGGCAGGCTCGTCGCGTCAACCCCGGGCGGGTCCGCACCGTCGCCCTCGCGCGGGCCCGCGCCCGCGCCCTCAAGGAGGCCCGTGCTGTCGGCGGGCCACGGGAGGCGGAGCACCGGCACGTCGCCGCCGCGCCGGTCGAGTTCGTCCTTCAGCTCGGGGACGGCCGCGACCTCGCGGCGCGTGCCGGCCGCCGACCAGGCGACGCCACGGACGGCCCCGTCGAGGCCGCGGGAGATGATCGACGGCTCGTCGCTGACCGCGACGACGGCCGCGAAGCCGACGCCGAAGCGGCCCGCCGACCCGGTCTCGTCGCGCTTGGCCGACGCCCGGAGCGTGCTCAGCGCCTCGACGCCGGCGGCGTCCAGCGGGGCACCGGTGTTCGCGGCCGCCAGCACCCCGTCGCGCAGAGTGAACCGGATCCGCCCGGGAACCCCGGCGCGCAGCGCCGCGTCGGCGGCGTTCTGCGCGAGCTCCACCACCACGCGGTCGCGGTAGCCGCCGCGGGCGTGGTCCTCCTCGGTATTCGCGTCCTCGCGGAAGCGGGCCGGGGACGCCGACCAGGCCGCCAGGACCCGGGCCCGGATCGCGGCGGTGCCGTACGGATCCTCCATCGCGCGCCTTTCACCGCCCGCCGCCCCATGGCGCGGGCGGGTGTCCGCGGCCCGTCTCACGGCCCCGCCGTGAGACGGCCCCGCCCGTGGGCTCAGCTGTGGCCCAGGGCCTCTTCGTCGGTGAGCGACGCGGAGGGCATGACGTCGTAGCCCATCTCGTCCACGATCGGCGGCGCCGACTCGGCCGCGGCCGGCATCACGACGGCCTCCGAGTGCGCGCCGCACCCGTGGTCGAGGGACACGACCTTGCCGTCGTCGGGGGCGTACTCGTTGGCGCACACCCCGAACGCCTGCCGCATCGAGCCCGCCAGCGGCACGAAGAAGCCGCAGGTGGCGCAGTGCGCCGGTGCGGAGCGGGCCATCGGTGTCGCCGGACCGGCGTCGCCGGAGTGCCAGCGGGCCGCGGCCCGGTCGCGCCCCTCGGCGGACAGCACCCGGTGGCGGCCGAGGCCGAGCTCCCAGAACAGCTCCTCGTCGGTCTCGCCCGAGGTGCCCGACACGTCGGTGAACCCGGGCACGAGCCGATCGTCGTCCGCCTGGGTGGGCAGCAGGTCGCCCGGGCCCAGGTCACCGGGGCGCAGCCGGTCGCTCCAGGGCACCCAGGCCGGCGCGAGCATCGCGTCGTCGCCCGGAAGCAGCACGCTCTCGCTCACCGTGACGTTCTTGGCGCGCGCGGCTCGGACGACCGAGACGGCCCAGCGCCACCCACGGTACGCCGGATCCAGGCAGGCGAAATAGTGGGTGACGACCCGGTCGCCTTCGGGTAGCAGACCAAGGTGATCACCGACGTACTCCGGAACCGAGGTCTCCGCGGCCGCGGCGCGGGCCAGGTCGACGGCTGCTGCCGCAGCCGCGTCGACCACGGGTGTACGGCTTCGCCTCGCGGCGGCCGGGCTGCTGGAACGCACTGGACTCACATAAACGATTGTCGCCCATACAGGGGCATGGGTTTGCCCCGAAGAGGCAGACTTACGTCATGAGTTTGCGGTCACGGGCGGGAGGCGCCGGACGGGCGGTGCGCACGATGACCCGGAGCATCGGGCGTACGACACGCCGCGCCACCCACGCCGGCGGCGCCGGCCGGACGGGGCTGGGCAACCTGATCGAGCTGGGCGCGGTCAACAGCGCCGGCGACGCTCTGATCGCGGTGGCCCTCGCGGGCACCATGTTCTTCAACCTCGACGTCAAGCAGGCACAAGGCCAGGTGGCGCTGTATCTCCTGGTCACGATGGCCCCGTTCGCCCTGGTCGCGCCGCTCATCGGGCCCGCGCTCGACCACATGCGTCACGCGCGGCGCATCGCCATCGCCGGCACGATGCTCGCCCGCGGCCTGTTGTGCTGGGGCATGGCCGGAGCCGTCCTGCACAAGGACCCGCTGACCCTGCTCCCGGCCGCGTTCGGCGCGCTGGTGCTGTCCAAGGCCTTCGGCGTCTCCCGGAGCGCCGTGACGCCGCGCGTGCTGCCCGAAGATCTCAATCTGGTCACGGCCAACGCCCGCGCGTCCTTCTGCGGCCTCGTCGCCGCGTCGATCACCGCGCCGCTCGGCGCCGGGCTGGTCGCGATCACCAACGCGGGCTGGGCGCTGCGCATCGCCACGGTCGTGTTCCTCGCCGGGGCGGTCCTCGGCATCCGGCTGCCCTCCCACGTCGACACCCCCGAGGCCGAGCCCGCCCCCGACGCGGAGGACGCTCCCGCCCAGGCCGGTGCGGACACGGCCGGCCGCTGGCGCACGCTGCTGCGCGTCGGCCCGGTCGTCGGCGAGGCGATACGCGCCAACGCCGCGCTGCGGGCGCTGTCGGGCTTCCTGATCCTGTACCTGGCGTTCCTGCTGCGCACCAAGGAGTTCGTGCACCCGGTCTCGCCCAACATCGCGCTCGGCATGCTGGCCGCCTCCGCCGGGGCCGGCGGGCTCGTGGGCACGGCCATGGGCGCGCTGCTCAAGGCGCGCGCGCCGGTGGGCATCGTGTTCAGCACGCTCGCGTTCGCGACGGTGACGGCCGCGGTGTGCGCGGTGTTCTTCGGCCTCGTGGCGGCGCTCGTGGTCGCGTTCGTGGGCGCGCTCGGCCAGTCGCTCGGCAAGCTCGGCCTCGACGCGATCGTCCAGCGCGAGATCGGCGAGGAGGTCCGTTCCTCCACGTTCGCCGTGTCGGAGACGATCCATCAGCTCGTGTGGGTGCTCGGCGGCCTGGCCGGCCTGGGCATGTCGATCATCGCCTCGAACGGCCACCTCGCCCTGGCGATCGTCGCCGCCGCCCTGGCCGCCACGCTGGTCATGCTCATCTACCGGCGGGCGGCCCGCCGCAGCGCGCGCCGCCACGGAGGCGACCGTACGGAGGGCGAGCCGACCGTGGCCGACACCGCGGCCTGAGCGCGCCACCGGTCACCGCGCAGGCGGGGAACCCGCCCCGACCCGCGCAGGGACCGCGGTGCGCCGGCGCCGGGAGGTCAGTGCTGGTCGAAGTCGTCGGCGACCGCGCGCAGCACCTCGCCGATCTTCCTGGCCATCTTGCTGTCGGGGTGCTTGCCCCGGCGGTAGGTGGTGGAGACGCCCTCGAGCAGCTTGATGAGGTCCTCGACGAGGATGACCATCTCGTCGGGCTTCTTGCGCTTGGACTTGACGACCGAGGGCGGCGCGTCGATCGTGCGTACGCTCAGTGCCTGCTGGCCCTTGCGGCCCTCGACGACGCCGAACTCCACGCGCTGACCGGGCTTGAGCGAGTCGGTCCCCGCGGGCAGGGCGGAGGAATGCACGAAGACCTCACCGCCGTCGTCACGGGTGAGAAAGCCGAACCCCTTGTCGGCGTTGTACCACTTGACCTTGCCACTGGGCACAGGTGACCTCGTTGCTAGCTCTTGTCCGGACAGGCCATATCAAGGTTATTGCCTCGACGAGGGGCCTGGGTTGATCAGTTCGGTCAAAGTCTCCGGGAAAACCCGCAAATCGGGCAACACGATATCGGCTCCGTACGCCAGAAGCGCCTCCGCGTCGTACGGGCCGGTGGCGACGGCCACGCTGCGCGCTCCGGCCGCCCGGGCGGCGTCGACGTCGGCGACGTGATCGCCCACGTACGCGGTGGCACCGAAACGGCTCAGTGCCGTCCCCTTGGCGGCACTGAACAGTCCCCCCGCCACCTCGTCGACCTTCAGGCCGAGGACCCGTACGGTCTCCTCGGCGTGCACCTGGTTCTTGGCGGTGACGACGATGACGCGCCCGCCGCACGCCTTTACCGCGTCGACGGCCTCGGCGGCGCCGGGCATGGTGACCGTCGCGGGCACGGCGATCTCGCCGTAGAAGCCTCGGTAGATCGTGGCCATCTCGTCCACGCGCTCGGCGGGGAACCAGTTCGCCAGCTCCATCTCCAGCGGTGGTCCGAGCCGGGACACGACGGCGGCGGTGTCGATCGGAACGCCGGTGCGCTCGGAGAGTGCGACAAAGGCGGCGGCGATACCCTTCCGGGTGTCGGCGAGAGTCAGGTCCAGGTCGAAGCCCACGGAGATCACGGCCCCCAGGGTACGTACGGCCCCGGGGACCGCGTGCCCGCGCCCTCCCGGCAGTGGCGATGCGACGGGATCCGAGTGGGAGGGCGCGGAGTCTGCGCGAAATCTGGATCTATGGATTTCGTCACCGGCGGAACTCGCATTAGAACGAGCCCGAAACAACGGTTAACGCGATGCGGATATACCCAGTGCCGATCATCCAAACCACGTCACCGGCAGATCGCTCCCCCGAGTAGGAAATGCATATGACGAAAAGGCAGGAAGAATCAGAAAAGACGACTAAGGCGGACAATGCGGAGTCCGGCGGCGCCGGGAGATCGGATCCGGCGGCCCGGACGGAGCCCGCCACCACCACGCATCGAGGGCCGGGGCACCGCTCACGCGACGGCGAATCCCTGCGTACGGGCGTGCGTCGCGCGTCCGGCACGGCGGCCGACCTCGTCCGAATCCTCGCAATGATCATTTGCGTGCTTCTCGCCCTGCACATCGCGTTCGTGGTTTTCTCCGCGAATCGCGACAACTCGATCGTCCGAACGGTGAACGACTGGGCGGACTGGTTCGCGTGGCGATTCCGCGACATGTTCGTGCCCAAGGACGAACGTGTAGGGGTCCTCGTCAACTACGGAATCGCGGCCGTCGTGTACCTCATCGTGGGCCGCGTGGCGGCGGGCCTCATCCGCCGCATCCGCTGAGCGAGGCCGGACGCGGATCAGGGCGTCGCGACCTGGAGCGCCAGCTTGCCGGTGGTCGCCCCCGACTCGATGCGGCGGTGTGCCTCGGCCGCCCTTTCCAGCGGCAGCGCCTCGACCCGCACCCGCAGGGTCCCCTTCGCGGCGGCCTCCACCGCGCGGCGCAGCGCCCGGCCCGCCTCCTCGGGGAAGGCCGCGGAGAACGCCGCCAGGTTGAACCCGGAGACGGTCTTGTTGGCGAACCACAGTTCGTTGGCCGGGACGCCGACGTCCTCGGCGCCCGACGCGTTGCCCATCACCACCAGGCGTCCCATGGGCGCCAGCCGTTCCAGGCTCGCACGGCGAGCCGGGCCGCCGACCATGTCGACCACGATGTCGAACTCTCCGGCGTCGGCGAGCCGGTCGCGGAGGATCACCTCGTCGTAGCCGAAGCTCCTGGCGGTCTCGATCTTGGCCTGGCCGCCGACCGTGCCCACCACACGGCCCGCGCCCAGCAGGCGGGCGGCCTGGCCCAGTTGGCTGCCCACGCCGCCGGCCGCGGCGTGGACCAGGACGCTCTCTCCGGGCTCGATACGCGCCACCCGATCGAGCACGAGGAAGGCGGTGGTGCTGTTCGACGGCAGCGCCGCGGCGACGGCCGGCTCGAGGTCCAGGCCGTCCAGCGGAGCGACCAGGGCGGCGGAGGTGACCACCACCTCGGCGTAGCCGCCGCCGTCGACGATCGTCAGCGCGGCCACCGGCTGACCGGCCGCCAGGTCCTCGACGCCGGGGCCGACGGCGCGGATCCGGCCCGCGACCTCGATCCCCGGCACGAAGGGAAGCGGCACGTCCACCACGCCGCGCCGGTAGAGGATCTCGGCGAAGTTCGCGCCGGCGTACGCCACGTCGATGGAGACCTCGCCCGGGCCGGGCTCGGGGATCGCCACCTCGTCGACGCGGAGCACCTCGGCTCCGCCGAACTCCGGAATGGTCACTGCCTTCATCCGCCTGTCGCTGCTGCTCATGGCACGATCCTGCGGTCGCGGGGGCGGACTCGGCAGTGTTCGCTCATCCTGGGTGTGTCACCACCAGGCTGCGCTCGCGCATCAGCTTCTCCAGCCGCTGGAGGGTGTCGGTGCCCGGCCGGGGATTGTGCAGGATCAGGTGGTGCCCGGGATGCTCGGGCAGCGGCAGCAGCGTGGCATCGAAGATCAGCGTCCCGGCCTCAGGATGATCGACGGCCTTCACCGCGCTGGTGTGCTCGGCCACGTCGTGGCGCACCCACAGGTCGGCGAACTCCGGGCTGACCGCGGTCAGGTCGGCGGCGATGCGGTCGAACTCCCGATCGTCCGGGTAGCGCGCCGCGTCGGCCCGGAAGGCGGCGGCCACGTCGGGCGCGGTCTCGGTCCAGTGCCGGTGCAGCACGCGGTAGCGGGCGTTGGTGAAGAAGGAGACCAGGCAGTTGTGGTCGCTCTCGCCGTAGCCGAACACCGCGCGCGCCGCGTCGTTGACCGCGGTGAAGTTCCAGTGACGGTCGCGGACATAGCCGGGACGCGGCAGCCAGGACTCCAGCAGCCGCAGCACCTCGGGCGAGGCGGGAACGGAGGCCGTGGAGGAGACCTGCGGCGGGTTGAGCCCCGCCAGCAGGTACAGGTGGGCACGCTCGGCGGCGTCGAGCAGCAGCGCCCGGGCGATCGCGTCGAGGACCTCCTCGGACACCTTGATGTCGCGCCCCTGTTCGAGCCAGGTGTACCAGGACACCCCGACTCCGGCCAGCACCGCGACCTCCTCGCGCCGCAGGCCCGGTGTGCGCCGCCGTCCGCCGTCCGGCATACCGACGTCGGCGGGCGAGACCCGCGCCCGTCGGCTGCGCAGGAACTCCCGCAACTCGGCGCGGCGGCGGTCGCGGGGCAGGGGGGATTGAGCACCGGCCATGGGCTCAACTCTAAGAGCCACACGGACGGGGCGCGCGTGGCGAGCCGCGCGGTAACGCCGGCCCTGTCCACGCGGGCTCCGGGCGACGCCGCCGCGCGGAACCCGTCCGGTCATGGCCGCCACCGTGCCGCGAAGGCGCGGGCCGGGTTCCGGATGAAGATCGCGTCGGCCAGAGCGGCGCCGAGTTCCCGTTCGATCCGCGGGCGCAGGCCGGCGAGCAGGAACGGCATGCCGGGGCCGTCGGCTCCCGACCGGGCCGCCGCGGTGACCGTGTCGGCACCGAGCAGGATCTGGGCGGCGTGACCGGCGTCGGCCAGGCTCTCGATGCCGTCCAGCAGGCGCCAGTCGGTGGCGTGGTGCGCGCGGGACGGACCGTCGAAGGCCAGGAACGCGCCCGCCTCGGCGACCGCCCGGTGCATCCTCGTATCCGGGAATCGGTGCAGGTGTCCGAGGATGACGCGCCGCGGAGAGACCCCGTGCGTCCCGCACAGCAGGTCGAGGACGTCCATGGCGGCGGTTCCGGCCTCCAGGTGGACACCGATGGGCGCGTCGGTGGCGTGATGCGCCTCGGCGGCCGCGGCCATGACGTGCCGGGCGTGGTCGTCGAGACGGTGATAGGCACCCGCGACCTTGATCAGTCCGGCCTTCACGCGAGCGCCGGTCAGTTCGTGGACGAACAGCTCGGCCAGGTCGTCACGGACGCCGGCCCGCTCATCGCGGGCGTAGTGCCTGGCCTGGTGCATTCCGGTGGCGCCGACGAGATGGACCCCGGACCGCCGGGACAGGCCGGGCAGCTCCTCGGTTCGGGGGCCCATCCCCCACGGTGTCCACTGCACCACGGTCTTCCCGCCGAGCGCGGCGAAGGCGTTCAGCTCGGCGAGCGCGGCCCCGGCGTCGTCCAGCTCCTGGCCGGGCAGGGCCGGCGAGCGGATGAACAGGTGGTCGTGGGCGTCGCAGACGCCGAGTTCGTCCGGCGCGACGTCGCCGAGCACCGTACGGACCAGCGCACCGGCCTCGTCCCGGCGGACGTCCGGCGGGCGGCATCCCTCCGCACGCTCCGGTCGGGCCCCCGCCGGCAGTGCCTGCCCCATCGCCGTCCCCCGTTCCTCGGCCGCCTTCTCCGTAACGCCTCATCCGTTACACCGATCGACGCTAGCAGATGTAACGGGCAAGGCGTTACAGTGGCCGCATGGCCGGAGAAGACCAGCTCGCCTTCCGCTTCGACTGCGGTGCCACCTGGCTGAACCTGCTCGCCACCACGGGCCGCAGGTTCAGCGCGAAGCCGGTCGAACGGCTGGCCACTCCCGACCGGCTCGCGGAGTGGCTGGAACGCTGCGAGCTGTCCCCGGTCCGGCGGCCCGGCCAAGGCGACCTCGAGCAGGCCCGGGAACTGCGGGAGACCCTGCGTGCGCTGGCGCTGGCCACCGTCGACCGCCGGCCGCCGCCCGCGGACGCCGTCGCGGACCTGACCGCGTTCCTCGCCGAGCATGACGATCCGATCCGGCTGACCACGGACGACCGGCTACGCCGCGAGCCTCCGGCGACGGCGGCGCGGGCCCTCGCCCGGATCGCCCGTCAGGCGGTGGACCAGCTCACCGGCGCCGACCGGCTGGCGCTGAAGAGCTGCCCGGAGCACGACTGCCGGGGCGTCTTCCTCGATCCGCCGGGACGCCGCCGCTGGTGCCCGTCACCGGCGTGCGCGAGCCGGGGCCGGGTCCGCGCCCACCGCGCCCGCCGCGCCGCCGAGAACGGCGATCCGACGCCGGGGCGCGAGAGCGGTACGGTCACCGGACCGGGACGTTCTTGACCCAGGGGTCAGCACGGTGACCTGCTTCGCCCCGGCCGGAATCGGCGGGAAGTACACGCGCACCGGCGTGCGTACGTCGGGCTGAACACGGACCGACGGCGCGATTCCGGGGTGCGTGCGGTCCTCGGTGCGCCGGCTCAGGCGGTCTCGGTGTTCGCGACGTCCGTCAGGCCCAGCTCCTCGATCGACGTCTTGCGCATCTTGAACTTCTGGATCTTCCCGGTGACCGTCATCGGGAAGCCGTCGGCGAACCGGACGTACCGGGGGATCTTGTGGTGGGCGAGCTTTCCCCGGCAAAAGTCCCGTACGTCCTCCGCCGTCAGCACGGAGCCCGGCCGTGTCTTCACCCAGGCGCACAGCTCTTCGCCGTACTTGGCGTCCGGGACGCCGATGACCTGCACGTCCTCGATGTCCGGGTGGCCGTACAGGAACTCCTCGATCTCCCGCGGATACAGGTTCTCCCCGCCGCGGATCACCATGTCCTTGATCCGGCCGACGATGTTGACGTAGCCGGCCTCGTCCATCGTCGCGAGGTCGCCGGTGTGCATCCAGCGGGCGGCGTCGATGACCTCGGCGGTCCGTTCGGGGTCCTCCCAGTATCCGAGCATCACCGAGTACCCACGGGTGCACAGCTCCCCCGGCGTGCCGCGCGGCACGGTCAGCCCCGTCGCCGGGTCGACGATCTTCACCTCGGTGTGCGGGTGCACGCGGCCGACGGTGGAGACCCGGCGGTCCAGCTCCTCGTCGTACCGGGTCTGGGCGGACACCGGCGACGTCTCGGTCATGCCGTAGCAGATCGTCACCTCGCGCATGTGCATCTCGGCGACGACGCGCCTCATGACCTCCACCGGGCAGGGCGAGCCCGCCATGATGCCGGTGCGCAGGGACGTCAGGTCGTAGGAGGAGAACTCCGGCAGCGCCAGTTCGGCGATGAACATCGTCGGCACGCCGTACAGCGAGGTGCAGCGCTCGGCCTGCACGGCGTCCAGCGTCGCCTTCGGGTCGAAGACGGGCGCCGGGATGACGATGCACGCGCCGTGCGTGGTGATCGCCAGGTTGCCGAGGACCATGCCGAAGCAGTGGTAGAACGGCACCGGCACGCAGACCCGGTCGATCTCCGTGTAACGGCACAGCTCGCCGATGAAGAAGCCGTTGTTGAGGATGTTGTGGTGCGACAGCGTCGCACCCTTGGGAAAGCCGGTGGTGCCCGAGGTGTACTGGATGTTGATGGGGTCGTCGGGCGACAGGGCCGCCATCCGGGAGTCGAGCCGCTCGGGGTCCAGCGCGGCGCCCGCGATCGACAGCGCCTCCCACTCCTCCGTGCCGAGGTAGATCACCCGCTCCAGCGCCGGCAGGCCGGAGCGCACCTCCTCGACCATGCCCCGGTAGTCGCTCGTCTTGTAAGAAACAGCGCTGACCAGGAGCTTCACGCCCGACTGCCGGAGCGCGTAGGTCAGCTCGTGGGTGCGGTAGGCCGGGTTGACGTTGACCAGGATGGCGCCGATCTCCGCGGTGGCGTACTGCAGCAGCACCCACTCGGGGTTGTTCGGCGACCAGATGCCGACGCGGTCGCCCTTGTCGATCCCGGCGGCGATCAGGCCCCGGGCGAGAGTGGCGACCTCCTCGTCGAACTCCTGGTACGTCCAGCGGCGGCCGCTCGGCACATCGACGAGAGCATCGCGGTGGGGAAGGACGGACGCCACGTGCCGTAGGTTCTGCCCGATGGTCTGGCCGAGCAGCGGAAGGTCGGAAGTGCCGTGACTGTATGAGGGACGGGACATGGACCCACCTCCTCGTGTATTTCACCGCATCTGCCCGCTCACCACCAGAGCGCGGAAGAGGCCCGTGCGGCTCACCGATGTCAGTAAGTGCTTTCATGGCCTACGCTTTCCGGGGAGGAGCACATAATGCAGAGATCCACGCGTGAGCGGATCGTTTCCGAGGCGCTCCGGCTGTTCGCCGAACGCGGCTACGCCGCGACGTCCGTCGCCGAGATCGAGGCCGCCTCGGGCCTGTCCCCGGGCGCCGGTGGTCTCTACCGCCACTTCCGCTCCAAGGAGGAGGTCCTCGCGGCCGCGGTGCGCGAGCACATCACCCGCACCTCCAAGCAGGTCTCCGCGACCTTCCAGCACGCCGACGACGTACGCGCCCGGCCGCTGATCGACCGGCTGCGGCTGGCCGCGACGCTCGGCATGGCCAAGATGCGCGAGGAGGCCGACCTCATCCGGGTGCTCTTCCGCGACCTCGACAAGTTCCCCAACCTCATCACCGAGATGAGAGAGGGCATCGTCAACCCGCTCTACGACATGATCGGCAAGTGGCTGGCCGGCCAGCCGGAAATGGCCGGCGTCGAGGCCGACTGGGACGCCATCGGCCTGGCGCTCGGCGGCTCCATCGTCAACTACTGGCTCGCGAGCGACGCCCTGCACGAGCCTCCCCAGCGCGTCGACGAAGAACGCTTCATCAACGGCTGGGCCGCCCTCGCCCTCGGCCTCGCCGGCCAGCCCGCCCGGGCCGTCTGACCACGGCGCGGAAGCCCCGCGGAAACCGACGCTACGGCGCGCGTGGGTCCGGACCCGGATTACCGTTGTGGGAGTGAGCACGGAGACCTATGCCGACTGGCTGCGGGCGCGCGACGACGAGGAGTTGCGCGCGCTGTTCGCGTGCCGTCCCGAGCTGATCACTCCGGTGCCCGCGGACATCACGGCGCTGTCCTCCCGCGCCTCGGCCCCCTCCGCCCTCTCCCGCGCCCTCGACCGCCTCGACCGGTTCGCGCTGAGCGTTTTCGAGGCCCTGCTCGTGCTGCCCTCCCCCACGACCTACGACGACCTGGCCGCCGCCGTCGGCGCGGACGTACGCCCCGCGCTCGGCCGGCTGCGCTCGCTCGCCCTCGTGTGGGGCGACGACGGCGAGTTGCGGGCCGCGCCCGGCGCCCGTGGCGCGGTGCCGCATCCGGCCGGCCTCGGCCCGCCCGCCAAAGAGGCGTTCGCCTCCTACCCGTCCGACCGCATGACCGCGCTGCTCGACGACCTCGGCCTCGACTCGGTACGGGCGATCTGCGAGCGGATCGGCGCCCTGGTCGAGGACGCCGGCCCCGAGGCGCGCGCCGCGCTCGACCGGCTCGCCTGGGGCCCGCCGATCGGCAAGGTCGACGGCGCCCGCCGTCCCGTCACGCTCGCCACCGCGAACTCCCCGATCGAGCGGCTCCTCGCCCGCGGGCTGCTCGCCGCCACCGATGACCGTACGGTGACGCTCCCCCGCGAGGTCGGCCTCTTTCTCCGCGGCGGCCGGGTCTTCCGCGAGCCGGCGACCGCCCCGCCGCCGCTCGGCGGCAGCGTGCGCGAGCGGAAGCTGGTGGACAGCACCGCGGGCGGCCAGGCCTTCACCACCGTACGCACCCTCGAGGACCTGCTCGAACGCTGGGGTGTCGACCCACCGGGCGTGCTGCGCACCGGCGGGCTCGGCATCCGCGACCTGCGGGCCACCGCCGCGCACCTGGACCTGCCGGAGTGGACGACGGCGCTGCTGATCGAGGTCGCGTACGCCTCCGGGCTGCTCGCGCGCAGCGGCGACTACGACGGCTCCGGGGTGGGCGGACGCGGCGGCGACGCCGTGTGGCTGCCAACGCCGGCGTACGACCTGTGGCGGCTGCACGACGTCGAGCGCCGCTGGGTCACCGTCGCGGGCGCCTGGCTGCGCATGGACCGCGCCCCCGGCCTCGCGGGCGAACGCGACGAGCGCGACCGCCTGATCAACGCCCTGTCCGAGGAGGCGATCCGGGCCAGCGCGCCGCAGGTGCGGCGCGCGACGCTCGAGGCGCTCGCCGACGCTCCGGTGGGCACGGCGCCGACCGCCGAGGGCGTCTACGCCAACCTCGTCTGGCACCAGCCGCGCCGCGGCGGCGTGCTGCGCGAGCGGCTCGTCGGATGGACGCTCCGCGAGGCGGAGGCCCTGGGCGTGACGGGCTTCCGTGCGCTGGCCGAGCACACGCGGGCGCTGCTCGCCGGCGGCGACGCCGAGGCGGCCCTGCGAGCGGTGCTGCCCACACCCGTCGACCACGTGATGATCCAGGCCGACCTGACCGCCGTCGCCCCCGGGCCGCTGGTGGCCGACCTCGCCCGTGAGCTGGCGCTCGCCGCCGACGTCGAGTCGACCGGCGGGGCCACCGTCTACCGCTTCACCCCCGAGTCCGTGCGCCGCGCGCTCGACGCGGGGCGCGGCGCGTCCGAGCTGATCGAGCTGCTCACGCGGCACTCGACGACCGCCCTGCCGCAGCCGCTGAGCTACCTGATCGAGGATGTCGCCCGCCGGCACGGGCGGCTGCGCGTGGGCATAGCGTCGGCCTACGTCCGCAGCGACGACCCGGCCGTGCTCGAGGAGATCATGGCCGACCGGCGTGCCGAGCAGCTGCGGTTGCACCGGCTCGCCCCGACCGTCCTCGCCTCCCGCGTGCCCCGCTCCGAGCTCCTCGACGGGCTCCGCGTGCTCGGGTACGCCCCGGTCGCCGAGTCGCCCGAGGGCTCAGTCGTGATCACCCGTCTCGACGCCCGGCGCGCCGACACGGCCGGGCACGGCGCGTACGAACCGGCGCACCACTCCGTCCTCGGCTCCGGCCCCGACGGCTCGGTGATCACCGCGGCGGTGCGCGCGCTGCGCGCGGGCGACGAGGCCGCACGCGTCGCGGTCCCGAACGGCTCGCCGCCCCGCTCGCCGGCGGCGGCGATGGTCCAGCGCCTGCGCGAGGCGACCGACCGCGGCGGGCGCGTGTGGATCGGCTACCTCGACCAGCAGGGCCAGGCGTCCAGCCGAATCATCGAGCCCGCGCGCATCGAGGGCGGTTTCCTCACCGCGTACGACGCGACCCGCGCCGCCGTGCACCGGTTCGCGCTGCACCGCATCACCGGGGTCGCCGACGTCGATGGCGCCGGCTGATCCCGCCGGGCGCCGAAACCGGACACCGTTCTCTCGCGTCCTATCAACGGGCCGACACCCAGGAGACTCACCATGACGTGGCAGGACCCACCGGGCCAACCGGACTGGCGCGACGCGTACGGACAGTACGGCCAGGGGCAGAACCCCTACGGTCAGGATCCCTACGGGCAAGATCCGTACGGGCAGAATCCCTACGGCGCGTACGACCCGTACGGCCAGGGCGCGTACGGGCAGGGCGCCTACGGGCAGAGTGCGTACGGGCAGGGCGCGTACGGCCCGTACGGACCCGCCGGCGTGCCGCGCGGCAACGGCATGGCCATCGCCGCGCTCGTGGCCAACATCGTCGCGGCGTTCCTCTGCTGCGCCGGCCTGCTGTGGATCCCGGGTGTGATCACGGCGGCGATCGCGCTGAACAAGAGCGACACCGATCCGGAGTCCTACCGCAAGCTGAGCATCACCTCGTGGGTCTGCTTCGCCGTCAACATCCTCCTGGCCATCGGCGGCCTCATCGCCCTCGCCGTGATCGGTGAGCACTCCGACACCAGTACCTGAGCAATCCGCGCGGGAAGCAGCGCGGGGGCTCCGGCTGTTGGAAACTGTGACCCCCGGCTCCGAAAGGCATCCCGTGACCGACGGCCCGCTCATCGTCCAGTCCGACAAGACCCTGCTGCTCGAGGTCGACCACGAGGCGGCGACCGAGTGCCGTAAGGCGATCGCACCGTTCGCCGAGCTCGAACGCGCACCCGAGCACGTCCACACCTACCGGATCACGCCCCTGGCGCTGTGGAACGCGCGGGCGGCCGGCCACGACGCCGAGCAGGTGATCGACGCGCTGATCAGCTTCGCGCGCTACCCGGTCCCGCACGCCCTTCTGGTGGACATCGCCGACACGATGGGCCGGTACGGCCGGCTGCGGCTGGAGAAGCACCCGACGTACGGGCTGGTCCTCTCCTCCTCCGACCGCGCGGTGCTGGAGGAGGTGCTGCGCGCCAGGAAGCTCCAGTCGATGTTCGGCACGCGGGTGGACGACGACAGCGTGGCGGTGCATCCGAGCGAGCGCGGCACGCTCAAGCAGGCGCTGCTCAAGCTCGGCTGGCCGGCCGAGGACCTCGCCGGCTACGTCGACGGCGAGGCGCACCCGATCTCCCTGGTCGAGGAGGGCTGGGCGCTGCGCGGTTACCAGCGCGAGGCGGCCGACTCCTTCTGGCACGGCGGCTCCGGGGTGGTCGTCCTGCCCTGTGGCGCGGGAAAGACGATCGTCGGCGCGGCGGCGATGGCGCACGCGGCGGCGACCACGCTGATCCTCGTCACCAACACCGTCTCGGCGCACCAGTGGAAGCAGGAGCTGCTCCGCCGCACCTCGCTGACCGAGGAGGAGATCGGCGAGTACACCGGCACCAAGAAGCAGATCCGTCCCGTCACCATCGCGACGTACCAGGTCATGACCACCCGGCGGAAGGGCGCCTACACGCACCTGGAGCTGTTCGACGCCCGCGACTGGGGCCTGATCATGTACGACGAGGTGCACCTGCTGCCGGCGCCGATCTTCCGGATGACCGCCGACCTGCAGACCCGCCGCCGGCTGGGCCTGACCGCCACGCTCGTGCGCGAGGACGGCCGCGAGGGCGACGTGTTCTCCCTCATCGGGCCCAAGCGGTACGACGCTCCGTGGAAGGAGATGGAGGCGCAGGGCTGGATCGCCCCGGCGGACTGCGTCGAGGTGCGCGTGACCCTGACCGACTCCGAGCGGCTCGCGTACGCCACGGCCGAGCAGGAGGACCGCTACCGGTTCTGCGCGACGACGCCGACCAAGTCGTCGGTGGTGCAGGCCCTGGTGGAGCGCCACCGCGGCGAGCAGACCCTGGTCATCGGCCAGTACATCGACCAGCTCGACGAGCTCGGCGAACGCCTGGACGCCCCGGTGATCAAGGGCGAGACGAAGGTCAAGGAGCGCGAGCGGCTGTTCGACGCGTTCCGGTCCGGCGAGATCTCGGTGCTGATCGTCTCGAAGGTGGCCAACTTCTCCATCGACCTGCCCGAGGCGGCCGTCGCCGTCCAGGTGTCGGGGACGTTCGGGTCGCGCCAGGAGGAGGCCCAGCGCCTCGGCCGCGTGCTGCGCCCGAAGGCGTCCGGCAAGGGCGCGCGGTTCTACTCCGTCGTCGCCCGCGACACCCTCGACCAGGACTACGCCGCCCATCGGCAGCGCTTCCTCGCCGAGCAGGGCTACGCCTACCGCATCGTCGACGCCGACGCCGTCCTCGCCGACGAAGAGCTCTGACCGGCGCCGCGCCGGCTCGGGGTCGCCCGGGGTACGGACGGGGCCGTCACCGATCCGCTGGGGCGCGGCGTGGGCGTCCGGCGGACGACGGGCGGCTTCAGCACCGGAGGCGGGACGCTCGGCGTGCTCGATGTCGAGGGACGGCCCGTGGGCGACGGCGGCCCGATCGGCACGGCGGCGCGATGGCGCGGCCACAGCAGGAGCCCGGCCAGCACGACGAGCGCGACCGCGGCCGCGACCGCGAGGGGGCCGAGCCTCGTCCAGGATCCGCGTTCCGGCCGTCCGGCGTTCCGGTACCGGTCGATGAGCCCGGCGTCCGGCTCGATCTCCTCGGCCGCGCGCCGGTAGTGCTCGACGAGCAGGTTCTCAAGGTCGTCATCCATGCCGCGAGCCCTCCTCCGCCAGTTCGCGCCGCAGCGCGGCCATCGCCCGCGCCGTGTGGCTCTTGACCGTGCCGCGGGAGACGCCGAGCGCCTCGGCGATCTCCTGTTCGCTGAGGCCGCACCAGTACCGCAGCACCATCACGGCCCGCTGCTTGACGGGCAGCCGTGCGAGGACGTCGTCCAGCGGCGTCCCGTCCGCCTCGCGTGGCCGCCGTGCCGCGAACCGGTCCACATCCTCCGCGCCACCGACCGGCACGTCCGGCCGTCTCCCGCGACGCTTGCGGTCGTCGATGGCGAGGTTGACCAGCACCGTCCGCGCGTATGCCTCCGGCCGGCCCCCGCGCCGGACCCGGTTCCAGCGCCGCGCGACCCGCTCGTACGTCGTCTGGAGGAGGTCCTCGGCCAGGTGCCGGTCGTAGACGAGGAAGATCGCGGTACGCAGGAGGCGGCCCGCGGAGGCGACCACGAACTCATCGAAGGTGAGCTCGCCGTCGCCTCCGCGTGCCCCTTCACCGCTCACGCCCGACAGCGTGCCACCTAGCCCAGGCCGGGCACGGTCGGCGGCGGGCACGGGCGCACCGAGGGCACCGGGCGCGGCGTCTCGCGCCGGGTGGACGGCGTACGAGAGGGCACCGGCTTACACGGCCGGTGTACGGGCGGCTTGCCCACGACGGGCGGGCGGGGCGAGGGCGTGGCCGCCGGGGGTGCCGTCGGACGGCGCGAGGGTGTGGCCGTCGGCGGGCGGGTGGGCGGCGCGCTCGGCCGGGGAGCGATCGTGGGATCGGACGGCCGAGCGCTCGGAGCCGCGACGCGCACGTCGGCCACCGGCGACGACTCGTGGCCGGAGCCGCCCGCCAGGGCGGTACCGCCAACCCACACTCCCGCGAGCACGGCGGCCGCCGCCCCCGTCAGCACCATCACGCTCCGGCGGCGTCTGCGGTCGGTCATCGGTTGTTTCCTTTCGTCGTCCCTACACCCCCATCAACCCCTCCCTCCCGTCGATCGGTTGTCATGGTCTTCCGGATTTCCGCAGTGCGGGCGGCCCTAGGCGGGGAGAGGGTCCTGGCCGAGCATGCGGTGGCCGTTGGCGGCGGACGTGCGCACCGCGGCGAAGCCGTAGTCGATCATCTCTGCCTCATAGGCGGCCAGTGCCGGGATGAGCGGCTCGCCGTGCGCGACCTTGCCGAGCGCGGTGGTGAGGTTGGCGGCGTCGCGCAGGGCGGTGTTGGCGCCGACGCCCGCGGCCGGGCTCATCGCGTGGATCGCGTCGCCGAGCAGGGTGACGTTGGTGGTGGCCCACGGGTCGATCGGCACGCTGGTGCGCAGCGTCAGCGGGAAGACCGTGTCGGGCTGCCAGTGCTCGATGATCCGGCGGACGCGGGGATGCCAGTCTCTGATCATTCGCAGGGTCATCTCCCGCAGCTGCTCGCCGGACATGGCGTACAGCTCCTCGTCCGCTGCGGGCAGGAATTCGGGTCGTGAGCCGAACGAACACGTCATGTAGTCGGTGGTGTCGGTCAGCCGTACGCCGGGGGCCAGCCGGGCGGTGGCCCGCGCCACCGGCTCGGGGTACTGCACCGGCGCGACCCCGACGTAATTCTTGTTCGGACCGATGATCGGGGTGAACACGGCGTGCATGTCCGGGAGGAACAGCTCCCGGGTCCGGTCGTCCAGCGGCACCTTGCCGTAAAGCTGACGTAGCCCGGTGTCGACCACGCGGGCGTGCGGCAGGTACTGGCGGCGCACCGGCGAGTTCACGCCGTCGGCCGCCACGAGGACGTCGCCGGTCGCCCGGGTGCCGTCGGAGAAGTACGCGGTGACGCGGCCGTCGGCCGCCGAGCCGTAGCGGGTGAGCCGCTTGCCGAAGGCGACGGAGTCCCGCACGCCGCTGAGCAGGATCTGCCGCAACGTCAACCGGTTGACCGCCAGGTGCACGCCGTCGTCGGCCGGTTCGAGCACGGTCAGCCTGGTGAGCTGGTCGTCGAACACCGGTGTGCGGGTCCTCGGCACACCGGCCGTGGCGCGGAACAGCCGGTGCAGTTCGGCGGGCAGGACCTGGGCCAGGGCCTGGTCGCCCTGCCCGTCGATGTGGATGCGGTAGCCCTGGGGGCGCGAGGTGAGGGACCGGTCGCCTTCGTAGACGGCGAAGCTCACCCCCGATCGCCGGAGTCCCTGCGCCAGGCACAGGCCGCCCAGCCCGGCGCCAACGATGACCACGTGCGGATACGGCATGGATGCCAACTCTCCATCTCCCTAGCAATGCAAGGTGGAGACTAGCAGCGGTAGGGACTCCCTCGCACTGCTAGATTGTCGGAAGGCGAAACGGCAGGGGAGACACGGATGACACCGCACGAGCTCGGCTTTCCGACCCCGGCGGAGGAGGCCGATCCCCGGCTTGACCGCGCGCGGATCGCCCAGACCGCCTTGAAGCTGCTCGACGAGCAGGGGTACGACGCGTTCAGCATGCGCAAGCTGGCCGTCGCCCTCGACATCAAGTCCCCGTCGCTGTACTGGCACGTCCGCAGCAAGGACGAGCTCTTCGAGCTGCTGATCGACACCGTCATCGGCCTGTGTCCGCTGGCCGACGACGACGGCCGCGACTGGGCCGATCGGCTGGTCGGCATCGGACTGGAGCTGCGCCAGGTCCTCCTGGCCCACCCCGCGGTGGTCCGGCTGCTTCCCGGCCGGATTCCGTTCGGCCCGGGCGGGCTGCGGCTGGCCGACCATGTCATCGGCGTCCTCCGCCGGGCCGGCTTCGACAACCGCCTCTCCGGCTACGGCTACCTGCTGTTGATGTTCTACGTCGTCGGTTTCGCCGCCCAGGAGGTCGCCTTCGGCAAGGGCGCCGCCAACCAGGCGCGACTGACGCAGATCAACGAGTTCCTCCGCGACCTGCCCGCCGATCGCTACCCCGATCTGGTGGCCGTGGCCGACGAGCTCACCGGCCGCCCCGGCCTCACCCACCGGTTCGAGCTCGGCCTCACCGGCATCTTCAAGGAGCTGGCTTCGGCGCGGGACGCACGCTGAGCCGGTCCGGCGGGCGGGTCGTACAGCTCCGTACGGTGTCCCGGGATTGACACGCAACCTTCGGGTTGCCTAAATTCTTATGCAACCGGAAGGTTGCCTTTTGTTCGAGGGATGGGGATGGACGCGGTCTTCAAGGCGCTCGCCGACACCACACGCCGGCGGCTGCTCGACAGCCTCAACGCGCGCAGCGGACAGAGCCTGCGTGAGCTGTGCACCGAGTCGGGCATGACCCGCCAGGCCGTCACCAAGCACCTCGGAGTGCTGGAGGCCGCCGGCCTCGTGACGACCGTCCGGCACGGCCGGGAGAAGCTGCACTACCTCAACGCCGCGCCCATCAACGAGATCGCCGAACGCTGGATCAACCGGTACGACCGCGAGCGGGTGCGCGCGCTCGCCGACCTGAAGACCTCACTGGAGGACCGCCTGATGAGCAAGCCCGAGTTCGTCTACGTCACCTACATCAGGACCACGCCCGACCAGCTCTGGCAGGCGCTCACCGATCCGGTGTTCACCAAGCGCTACTGGGGCGTCGAGTTCGGCACGGACTGGTCGGCGGGCGCGCCGATGACCTGGCGGGAAGGCGGGTTCGAGACGAGCGACCCGGAGCAGGTGGTGCTGGTCAGCGAGCCGTACCGGCGGCTGTCCTACACCTGGCACACCTTCACACCCGAGTGGGCGGAGTACGCCGGTAAGTCCGCGGAGGCCCTGGCCGCGCTGGCCGCCGAGCCCCGGTCCAAGGTCACGTTCGACCTGGAGGAGGCCGGAGCCGCGGTGAAGCTGACGGTGACCCATGACGGCTTCGACCCCGGCAGCGCCGTACTCCCGGACGTGAGCAACGGCTGGCCGCGCGTCATCGCCGGCCTCAAGTCGCTCCTGGAGTCCGGCGAGCCGCTGTGAGGGAGCGACCTCCGGCCTTCAGATGCCCAGGAAGCCGCCCATCCCGCGGTTGGAGGACCGGGTCGTGTCGTAGGCGAGCGGGCAGGCCAGCGTCAGCGTACGGATCGGCTCGGGGAGCTGGAAGTTGAGCTGTAGCACGTAGCGGTCGGCGCCGCTGAACATCTGCGAGATGTAGTCGCCCACGCCCCCGGCCCGCCGGAAGGACGCGATCTGGACGTTCTGCCAGTCGGTCACCTGGGAGCTCATGTGGTCGAAGTAGCCGATCTGGCGCTCGTACGCGTCGAGCATCTCGTAGCCCTGCAGGGCTCGCTTGCGGAGATGGCCGATCAACTGCCCCTGTGGCGTGACGACGTCGATCTTCGGCGTGCCGACGTAGGAGTACGGCTTGTTCACCCAGAAATAGGGCATGCCGTCGGGCCTGGTGACGAGAAGGTCGCGCTTGGCCTGGTCGTTGCGGCGCTGGTTGAGCACGCGCCAGGCCTTCTGGGCTCCGCCCACGCCCTGTTCCGCGACATTGGCGACCGGCTGACCCTGCGGATTCCAGATGGTGTACTTCGCCTCGACCGAGAACATCTCCGGCGGCTGGTCGTAAACGAGCACAGGGGTGTTGAAAAGGTCCACGCGCGAAGTGTACGACCGACGCGGCGGAGCGGGGACAGGATTCGATTCCCCTTGAAACGCATAACGAAAGGGGCGGCCCCAGCACCGAGGGCCGCCCCTGACGTTGTGGGACTTAGAAGTCCATGCCGCCCGCGTCGGGAGCGGCCGGGGCCTTCTC
>NZ_BAABHF010000011.1:0-5707 GCF_039541955.1 Actinoallomurus oryzae
CCATCCACATCGCCGCGATCAACATATGGCTACGAGCAGGCTTCTGAAACACGGCCTAGAACCTCCGGCCGTGAGTGGCCCCTCGCGCGCGGCGGGGGGCCACTCTTCGGTCGGCCGGTGGGCGGTCAGACGCGGACGACCTCGGGGCCGGCGGCGGCGAGGTCGGCGGCCAGGCCGCTGTCGAGGCCGGTGTCGGTGATCAGGACGCTGATGTCGGACAGCGACGCGAACTTGGCGAGATAGTCGTTGCCGACCTTGGTGTGGTCGACGAGCAGGACGGTGCGCTGCGCGGCCTCGATCATCGACTGCTTGATGGCGGCCTCGGCCGGGTCGGGGGTGGTCAGCCCGACCTCGGCGGAGATCCCGTTGGTAGCCATGAACGCGACGTCGACCCGCAGCCGCGACAGCGGCCGCATGGCCCAGTCGTCGACGGTCGCGAGCGTACGCCCGCGGACCCGGCCGCCGAGCATGATCACGCTGAGGTTGGAGCGGGTGGCCAGGATGGTGGCGAGCGGCGGTGAGTTGACGATCACCGTCAGCTCACGGTCGCTCGGCAGGACCTGCACCAGCCGGCCGGTCGTCGACCCGGCGTCGATGATGATCGACCCGTCGGCGGGCAGCTCGGCCAGGGCCGCCTTGGCGATGCGTTCCTTCTCCGCGGTCATCACGGCGTCGCGCGCCGCGAGGGCCGGCTCGAAACCGAGACGCTCGACGGGGATCGCGCCGCCGTGGACGCGGCGCAGCGTGCCCGCGCGCTCGAGCACGGTCAGGTCACGCCGGATCGTCTCCATCGTGACCCCGAAGTCCTCGGCGAGGGTGACGACGTCGACCCGCCCGGCGTCGCGCGTGCGCTGGAGGATCTCCTGCTGCCTCTCCTCGGCGTACATGTTGTTTGACCACCGTTTCGGAGTTGGTTTCGTCTGTGTTTATCTCTCCGGTCTGTGGTGGTCAAGGGCGGCGGGCGCCGAGTGGCCGATCATGCATTCGCCCGGCGCCGGTGCGGTTCTTCTGACGGGGTGTTGACAGCGCTTGACCGCACCGTTACCGTCGGATCCACTGTAAGTAAGGTTTCTTAATTAATCAGGCTTCGGGGGATGCCGGTCCGATCGTGTTCCGCCGAAGGGACGCCTGCCATGCCGCACCGAACGCCTTCCCCAGGGGCACCCCGGTGGTGGCGGGGAGGTCTCGCGTCCGGTCGCGTCGCCGTGACCGCGCCGCACGCCCGCGGCCCGCCGCGAGTGCCCATGCCCGCCGCCGCGGACGCCGCCTCCCGTGAGAGCACCCGCCTGCCGCCACAGGCACCGTGCCGCCTTCGCGAGGGAGTCCGCCCGCCGCCACGGGCACAGCGCCACCTCCGCCGATCGACACCCGGGAAGCCGAGCCCTGCCATGACGACAAACGTCCGCCGTGCCCGCCGCCGGCCCGCACGGCTGCTCGTGTCCTCCGCCCTCCTCGCCCTCGTGGCCGCACTCTTCACCGGCGGCCTGTCACCCGCGCACGCCGCGGGCGAGACCGTCAATATCTGGCTGACCACCACCGACGACTCCGCCGGCCGTCACGTCACCCGCGGTCTGCAACAGCAGACGCCGATCGCCTTCGGGACCGGCGGCAGCGGCACGCAGAACATCACCGTCAACGAGAACACCCGCTACCAGCAGTTCACCGGAGCCGGCGCGTCGTTCACCGACACGGCCGCCTGGCTCATGAACAGCAGCGGGGCCCTCAGCGCCACCACCCGCACCCAGGTGATGCAGAAGCTGTTCGACCCGAGCAGCGGCATCGGCCTGGACTTCCTCCGCAACCCGATGGGGGCGTCCGACCTGGCGCGGGGCAACTACTCGTACGACGATATGCCCGCCGGGCAGACCGACCCGAGCCTCAGTCACTTCTCCATCTCCCACGACCTGGCCGACATCCTGCCGCTGACCAAACAGGCCCGGCAGCTCAACCCGTCGCTCAAGGTCATGGGCACGCCGTGGAGCGCCCCGGCGTGGATGAAGGACAACGACACGTTCAACCAGCCCGGCTGGCTGGAGGCGCAGTACTACGGTGCGTACGCCCAGTACTTCGTCAAGTACATCCAGGCCTACCAGGCGCAGGGCGTGCCGATCGACTTCGTCTCCGCGCAGAACGAGCCGACGTGCTGCGCCGGGTACCCGTCGATGAGCTGGAACGGCTCCGGCCTGGACTACTTCACCAAGACGGACCTGCTGCCGGCCTTCCACGCCGCCGGCCTGTCCACCAAGGTCCTCGCCCTGGACTGGAACTGGGACACGTACGCGAACTACGGCGCGCCGCAGGTCGACGACTCCGCGATCCGCAGCGATCCGAACTTCGGCGGCATCGCCTGGCACGGCTACGGCGGCGACGTCGGCGAGCAGACCACGGTGCACGGCCAGTACCCGAACGTGGACGCCTACGACACCGAGCACTCCGGCGGCACCTGGATCTCCGACCAGCAGCGGGAGGACATGCACAACATCGTCGACTACACCCGCAACTGGGGGAAGAGCGTCGTGAAGTGGTCGCTCGCGGTGGACCAGAACATGGGCCCGCACAACGGCGGCTGCGGTACGTGCACCGGGCTGATCACCGTGCACAACGGCGACAGCCGCAGCGGCCAGGTCGACTACACGATCGAGTACTACGACATGGGCCACCTGACGAAGTTCGTCAGGCCCGGCGCGTACCGCATCGACTCCACCGCCAGTTCCGCCGTGCCGAACGTCGCGTGGCGCAATCCGGACGGCTCGAAGGCGCTGATCGCCTACAACGACAGCGGCTCCGCGCAGTCGCTCAAGGTCAACTGGGGCGGCGAGTCGTTCACCTACTCCCTGCCGGCCAGGACCACCGCGACGTTCACCTGGAGCGGCACGCAGAGCAGCGGCAGCGGCGGCACCGGTCAGATCACCGGTTACGGCGGTAAGTGCGTCGATGTGGCGGGTGCGAGTAGTGCGAACGGTACGGCGGTGCAGCTTTATGACTGCAACGGTACGAGTGCGCAGCAGTGGACGGTCGGTTCGGACGGCACGTTGCGGGCGCTCGGTAAGTGCATGGATGTGACCGCGGCCGGTACGGCGAACGGTACGCAGATTCAGCTGTACGACTGCAACGGCACCGGTGCCCAGCAGTGGACCAAGGGATCGAACAGCTCCCTCGTCAACCCGGCGTCGGGCAAGTGCCTGGACGCGACCGGCCCGAGCTCGGCCAACGGCACGCGCCTGCAGATCTGGACCTGCACCGGCGCCGCCAACCAGCAGTGGACCACTCCGTAACCCCCCACCGGTAACGACCCCGCCAGGAGAAGTCATGCCACGACCTCGGTTCACCATGCTCCGAAACAGGGCGTCGCGCCTCGCGGCACTCGCCACGCTCCCGCTCGCCGCCGCCGGTGTGCTCGCCACCGGGCAGACCGCGCACGCCGCCGTCAACCCCGGGCCGGGCTTCCCCGCCCACTACGCCGCCCCGTACGTCGAGACCTGGGGTTCCACCTCCGCGATGGCCAACGCGCAGGCGGCCACCGGGCTGAAGTACTACACGCTCGCCTTCGTCATCGGCGGGGGCGGCTGCAACGCGACCTGGAACGGCGACACCTCCATCGACAACGCCGGCTGGGAGACCGCGATCAACAACCTGCGAGCCTCCGGCGGCGACGTCATCGTCTCCTTCGGCGGCGCGTCCGGCACCGAGCTGGGCCAGGCGTGCACCTCGGTCTCCACGCTCCAGGCCCAGTACAAGCGGGTGATCGACACCCTCAACCTGACACGCGTCGACCTGGACATCGAGGGCTCGGCGCTGAACGACACCGCCGCCAACGACCGGCGGAACCAGGCGCTCGCCGCGCTCCAGCAGCAGTACGCCGCGGCGGGCAAGCACCTCGCCGTCGACTACACGCTGCCGGTCGACCCGAGCGGCCTGGAGTCCAACGCCGTCAGCCTGCTGAACAACGCCAAGAGCCGCGGCGTCGACGTCAGCGTCGTCAACATCATGACGATGGACTACGGCTCGGCCATGGACATGGGCCAGGCCGCGGTCAACGCCGCCACCGGCCTGCACACCCAGCTCGGGCAGATCTGGACCGCCAAGTCCTCCGACCAGCTCTGGGCGATGGAGGGCAACACCCCGATGATCGGGGTGAACGACACGACCAGCGAGGTCTTCACCACCGGCAACGCCTCGACGCTGGAGAGCTTCGCGGCGAGCCACGGCATCCAGCTGCTGGCGTACTGGGCCCTCGGTCGCGACAAGGCGTGCGCGACCAACGGCCAGCTGTCCGACTCGTGCAGCGGCACGCCGCAGAGCGCGTACCAGTTCGCCCGGACGTTCAACGCCATCACCAGCGGGTCCGACGGAGGCGGTGCGACCGGTCGGATCACCGGTTACGGCGGTAAGTGCGTCGATGTGGCGGGTGCGAGTAGTGCGAACGGTACGGCGGTGCAGCTTTATGACTGCAACGGTACGAGTGCGCAGCAGTGGACGGTCGGTTCGGACGGCACGTTGCGGGCGCTCGGTAAGTGCATGGATGTGACCGCGGCCGGTACGGCGAACGGTACGCAGATTCAGTTGTACGACTGCAACGGCACCGGTGCGCAGCAGTGGACGAGGGGTTCGAACAGTTCGCTCGTCAACCCGGCGTCGGGCAAGTGCCTGGACGCGACCGGTCCCAGCTCGGCCAACGGCACCCGGTTGCAGATCTGGAGCTGCACCGGCGCCGCCAACCAGCAGTGGACCCTGCCGTCCTGACGGCATCCGGACCGACGAGAAAGGAGACCGACATGCTCACCGCAACTCGCCGGCGCGCCGGGCTGGTCGCTCTGGCGTGCGCACTGATCGCCGGGTCTGGGGGCGCCGCGACGGCGGCGACGAAGGTCGCCCAGGCCCCGCGCGCCGTCGCGCCGGCCGCGGCGACGTTCACCGACGACTTCAACGGCGCCGCCGGCTCGGCCGTCGACCAGGGCAAGTGGCGCCTGGAGACCGGCGACAACGTCAACAACCACGAGCGTGAGTACTACACCAGCGGCACGAACAACGCCGCCCTCGACGGCCAGGGCCACCTGGTCATCACCGCGAAGAAGGAGAACCCGGCCGGCTACCAGTGCTGGTACGGCACGTGCCAGTACACCTCGGCCAGGATGAACACCGCCTCGACGTTCACCCAGGCGTACGGCCACTTCGAGACGCGGATGAAGATCCCGCGCGGGCAGGGCATGTGGCCCGCGTTCTGGCTGCTCGGCACCGGGAACCAGGGCTGGCCGGGCAACGGCGAGATCGACGTCATGGAGAACGTCGGGTTCGAGCCGGGCACCGTCCACGGCACGATCCACGGCCCGGGGTACTCCGGCAGCGAAGGCATCGGCGCCGGATACACCCTTCCCGGCGGGCAGGCCTTCGCCGACGGCTTCCACACCTTCGCCATCGACTGGTCGCCGAACACCATCACCTGGTCGGTGGACGGCAACCCGTACGAGACCCGCACCCCGGCCGACCTGGGCGGCGACAACTGGGTGTTCGACCATCCGTTCTACATCATCATGAACCTCGCGGTCGGCGGCTACTGGCCCGGCGACCCGGACGGCTCGACTCCCTTCCCGGCGCAGCTCGTCGTGGACTACGTGCACGTCACCACGTCCTCGACCGGCAGCGGTGCGACCGGTCGGATCACCGGTTACGGCGGTAAGTGCGTCGATGTGGCGGGTGCGAGTAGTGC
>NZ_BAABHF010000012.1:0-234011 GCF_039541955.1 Actinoallomurus oryzae
CCTCCCGGGACCCATCGTCCCAAGCGATCAGGTGTCCACAAGACCGGGGCAACATCAGAGAGTAGCTTGTGATGCCGTTACAGAGCCATGTGGTGTGGGCTGCTGATGACTTGCTCCCTTCCGCGCAGCCTGCCAAGCTTTCGCCGCACTATTGTGACCTGGTCCTTCGTGTTCGAGTAAGCGGCCGTTAGGTCCACTGCGGACCTGGGACCGGTGTGGTCGGCGACTTTGTCGCCTTTCCCGCTGGTCCTTCGTCGTTTCTGCCCAGGGGGGCGACCCCCTGGAACCCCCGATGTGAGGGGCTCCGCCCCCCACAGCCCCCCGCGGGTTGTTGTCGGAGGAGGGCCGGGACGTTGACGCAAGTTCGTGTCGGTCTCTGGCCCCTTCCGCTCAGGTTCGGAGGAGGACCGGTCACTGATCAGGAAATTCGGTTGTTCGGCGCGCCGTCCGAGGTCTGTCAGTGTGCGTCTGGCCGTGACCGCGGGATGGCTGGACGCAGCGCTTCGCGGAGGAGCGTGACGGCCGGGGGGATTTCCGTGTCGCTGATGTTGCCGTACCCGAGGACGAGCGCGTTCTCCGTCGATCGCTTCGCGCGGTAGTCGTCGAGGTCCGCCAAGCGGAGCCCGGTGGCGGCAGCGGCCTGGACCGCCGCGCGGGTGTCGGTGCCGTCCGGTAGGTGTAGCAGGATGTGCAGCCCGGCGGCGGTGCCGGCGACCCGGCCTTCCGGCACCTGGGCGCCAAGTGTCCGGACGAGCAGGTCGCGGCGGGCGCGGAACCGCCGCCGCGCCGCTCGGAGGTGGGCGTCGTACCACCCACGGTCGATGAACGTGGCGAGCGCGAGTTGGTCCAGCACCGGAGGTGCGACGGCGACGAGGTTCGCTGCGCGGAGTGCCGAGGTCATCGCTGCAGGCGCGACCAGCCAGCCCAGGCCGAGGGCCGGCGACAGCGTCTTGCTGACCGAGCCGAGGAGAAAGACCCGGCTCGGATCCATGCCCTGCATGACGGCGATCGGGTGGCGGTCGTAGCGGAACTCGGCATCGTAGTCGTCCTCGATGAGGAAGCCGTCGACCTCGCGGGCCCAGCGCACCAGACGGGCCCGGCGTGCCGGGGATAGCACCGTGCACGTGGGAAACTGGTGCGCTGCGCCGACGATGACGGCCCGGGCCGGGGTATGCACGAGGTCGTCGACGCGAAGGCCGTCATGGTCCACGGGCACCGGGTGCGCGCGCAGGCCGGCGCTCGTCGCGGCGTCTCGCAGCCGTCCCCAACCCGGATCTTCCACGGCCAGGTCGGTGATCCCCTCGGCGCGCAGCGCCCGGCACGCGCGGACCAGACCGTCGGTGATGCCCGCGCACACGGCCACGGACGCGACGTGTGCGTCCGCGCCACGCGAGCGCCGCAGGTACTGCGCGATGGTGGTACGCAGTACCGCGTGCCCGGCGGGGTCGGGCAGGCCGAGGTCATCGTGGAGTGCCGAGCCGGTGACCGCGCGGACGGCGTCCGCCCAGCGCCGGCGCGGAAACGCCCGGAGATCGGGCAGGCCGGGCGCGAGGTCGTACCGGGTCGGTGGCCGCGCCGGTGCGTGTCGCGCGTGCGGCTGTGGCGGCGCGGTGTCCGGTGTCCACGAGACACGGGTGGCGGAACCCACCTGGGCGGAGAGGTAACCCTCCGCGATGAGTTGCGCGTACGCCTCTGTCACGACCCACCGGGAGCAGCCGAGTTCTTCAGCGAGCGCTCGGCTCGGTGGCACGGCAGCGCCCTCGACCAGCCGGCCGTCCCGGATCGCGGTGCGGAGCGCGTGAGCCAGGCGATCGTGCAGGCGGCGTCGGCCGCGCTCTGGAGGGCGGACGTCCAGCAGCGTCGCCCATGCGAAATTGGTCTGGGAAACAGACACAAGATTGGAGCGTACCGCCGATCCGAATCCGCCTACCTTGATGGACGTGATCGACAATTTGACTCTTGGTTCCATGTTCTTCGGCACGGTCCAGGACGAGCGCCGGTCGTTCGAGCTCCTGGACCGCTTCGTGGACGCCGGAGGCGTCTGGATCGACACCGCCAACTGCTATGCCTTCTGGGCGGACCCGAGCGGCTTCGGCGGGCAGAGCGAGGCCTTGCTCGGGCGCTGGCTAACACGCCGCCCAGGCGTCCGCGACCGCGTCAAGATCAGCACGAAGGTGGGCTGCGAGCCGACCGTGGCCGGGGGGTTCCCGGAGAGGGCCGAGGGACTCTCCGGCGGGGCCGTCAAGAGCGGGATCGAGGGCAGTCTCCGACGGCTCGGTACTGACCACATCGAGCTGTACTGGGCCCACAAGCCCGATCCGGCCACACCGCTGGAAGAGACGGTTGCCGCCTTCGACGAGCTCGTGTCCGCAGGTACAGTCAGCCGCCTCGGCTGTTCCAACTACCCCGTCTGGCAGGTCGAGCGGGCACGGCAGATCGCGCAGGCCAACGGCAGTGCGGGCTTCACCGCGGTGCAGCAGCACCACACGTACCTGCAACCGCGCCCAGGCACCCAGCCCACCGTGGTGCACCGGTTCGGTGCGGTCACCGACGAGGTGCTCCACTACCTGGAACACCACACGGATATGGCGCTGTGGGCGTACACCCCGCTGCTGAGCGGCAGCTACACCCGTGCGGACAAGCCGCTCCCAGCGGAGTACGACCACCCCGGCACCGCACGCCGCCTCACGGTGCTCGACGAGATCGCCACCGAGACCGGCACGAACCGCAACCAAGTAGTGCTGGCGTGGCTGACCGGAGGAAACCCGGCCGCCACGCCGATCGTCGGCGTCAGCACGGTCGAACAGCTGAACGAGGCGGTCGCGGGTGTGTCACTGGAGTTGACCGCCGAACAGCGCGAACGCCTGGACTCCGCAGTGTGACCTGTTAGGACACGACAATCGGCATCCAGGCGCGCGGGCCGAAGTCCTGCTCCTACGCCGTCGGGTGATATGACTACCGGCGCGGCAGAGGGCGACGGTCGTTATGTCCACTCGACTCCGGCGACCTGTGCCCTTGCGGGCCGGTCGCCTGTCAGCACGTGAGTGACCGCTGGATCGGGTGGCGCCGGAGCAGGGCGCGGGCCTGTGCACGGGACAGGTTGAGGCCGGTCCATGAGTCGCCGTGCTGGAGGGCGTCGGCGACGTGGTGCAAGGCGCAGGAGCGCTGTGGTTCGGGCAGGCGGTCAAGGGCGGGGGCCGCGTCGGCGGACAGGCCGGACAGGTAGGAGAGGTCGGCATTGCCGGTGTGTCGGAAATGGTGCACGTCGCGGGCGGCGATGAAAGCGTCCGGGTTGAGCAGGCCCAGGGCCAGCAGGCCGATCGCTCCACTCGTGGCGATCGCGCGGGGCAGCCAGGCCGCCCTGAGGTAGATGCCGGCGATGGCGATGAGCACGATGACCAGGCCCATCCAGAGCTCGAAGGCGTGCACCCACAGCCGCAGCCTGGTCCAGCCGTACGCCTCCTCGTAGAGGTACAGCCGGCGCAGTGCCACCGCGACGATTACCAGGGTCAGCATGCACAGCAGGCCGAGGAGTGTGCGGACGGTGGTGCGGTCCGCCCGGTTCTTCATCGGGGCGTATCTGACGGCGACGGCCACGACCATCAGGACCAGGCCGGTGACGATCAGAAGCTGCCAGAAGCCCTGCCTCGCGTACTCCGCGTACGACAGGCCGGTGGATCGCAGCAGGCGGTCCTTGTCGGAGGCCAGCAGCACGTCGGCCTGGACCGCGACGAAGCCGAGGAACAGCAGGTCGAGCGCGGCGATCGGGACGACCCACGGAGCACGGCCGACATGGGAGGCCGCGGGCAGCCGGTTGAACCGTGGCGGGGCGACGGCGAGGAATGCTCCGGTCAGGACGACGGCGGTGATACAGCCGAAGATGAGGACGCGCAGGAGCAGCGGCCCCACCGAAAGATCGGGAATCAGCCCGCTGATGGCCCGGCTGAACGCGACGTCCGCAGCGGCGAACAGCGCACCGAACACCCCGAGCAGCGTGCCGGCGATGAGGAGGGAGCCGACCATTCGCCGGGTCGGCCGCCTCCCGCCTCCCGCGAGCCCGGCCAGGCCGCGACCCGCCCAGGGCACCGAGTGCGGGACGGCCAGCAGGAGCGCGCACCCCCCACCGAGCAGGTCGATCCAGGAGCGACCGCCGGTGAGGGCGTACGAGCCGAGCGGCACGGCCAGCGCGATCGCCAGGGCGGTCACCCAGCCGGCGTCCACCAGGGCGGGCAGCGCCAGCAGCGCGACCGCGAGCGCACCGAACACCAGCGACGTACGGCTGCGGCGAGCCACCGGGAACAGCGTGGCCAGCATGGCCACCCCTACGATCAGCACGTTCAGGCCCGGTCGTCCGGGGAAACACGTCGCGGCCAGCGTCCCCGCCACCGCCGCCCCGGCCGCCGTCGCCGGAGAGACCGGCCGCGGTGCCCTGGGCCACTCCACCAGCAGCGGCCGGACCGGTGGCCGGTTCCGCGGTGCCCCGGCCACCGCGGCCGGCTCGGACCAGGCCACCCTGGACGGCATGGGCGGAACCGGGTCGGCGTGGGCCTGGCCGGGCTGTTTCCACGGGGGTGGTGTGGAGGAGGAATCCGGCCCAGGAGGCTGCGGGAGATCGGTCATGACGATCCTCCGGGAGGTTGCGGAAGTACGACGCGGATGAAGCAGCCGGTCGGGGAGTCGGCCACGGCGATCTGTCCGCCGTGCAGGTCCACCGCCCAGCGGGCGATGGCGAGTCCCAGGCCGGTTCCGCCGCCAGGGGAACCGACCTGTGAGGCGGAGCCTCGGGAGAAGCGTTCGAAGACCTGTCCCCGTTCTTCGGCCGGGATACCGGGGCCCTCGTCCCGTACTTGCAGGAGAAGCGTGTCGGCCTGCGGCTTGGCGGTCACCGTGACCGCGCCGCCGGGCGGGCTGTGCCGGGCCGCGTTGTCGAGCAGGTTGGCGACGACCTGGTGCAGGCGGTCGCGGTCCGCGTGAACGGTGAGACCGGATTCGGCCCGTACCGTGAAGACCGGATCGGGGTGGGCGGCCTTGGCGTCCGCGACGGCGGCCTCGAGGAACGGGCCGATCTCGAAGCACGCCAGGTCCAGAGAGACCGCGCCGGCCTCGACGCGGGACAGGTCCAGTAGCTGGGTGACCAGACGGCCAAGGCGTTCGGTCTGCGCCAGGGCTCCTTCGATCACCTCCGAGGTGGCGGGGGTGATGCCGTCCGCGACGTTCTCCAGGACCGCCCGCAGGGCGGTGATGGGAGTGCGGAGCTCATGGGACACGTTCGCAACGAATTCCCGGCGGTGTTGTTCCACCTCGGCGAGATCGGCGGCCATCCGGTTGAAGGCCCGGCCCAGCTCGCCGACCTCGTCCCGAGAGGTCGCCCGCACCCGGCGGCGGTAGTCGCCGCGCGCCATCGCCCGGGCCGCGGCCGTCATCTCGCGCAACGGCGAGGTCATACCGTGTGCCAGGATCTGGGTCACCAAGACGGAGATCAGCAGCGCGACGGGCAGCGTGATTCGGCCCCGGAAGCCCAGGCCGTACCCCCACACGATCATCAGCCCACCGACGCAGGCGTTGCAGACGGCCAGGAGACCGAGCTTGATCTTGATGGACCGCATTGGGTCCAGGGGCCGGGGCAACGCCGTCCACAACCGCCGGAGGAGGTTCATGGAGTGGTCTCCAAGGCGTAGCCGACGCTGTGGACGGTACGGATGAGGTCCGCGCCGAGCTTGCGGCGCAGCGCCTTGATGTGGCTGTCGACCACCCGGGTTCCGGCGCCGTCGGCCCAGTCCCACACCTGTTCGAGCAGGACCGCCCGGGTCAGCACGGTCCCCGGCGCACGGGCCAGGCTGTCGAGCAGTGCGTACTCGGTGGGCGTGAGGTGCACGGGTTCCCCGTCCACCGCGACCTTGCGGGCGGCCCGGTCGATCTCCAGCGGACCGAGCCGTACGACATCCCGGACGGGCGCCGCTGCCGCCAGCGCGGCGGCGTGTTCCACCCGGCGCAGCAGCGTCCGGATCCGAGCCGTCAACTCACGCATGCTGAAGGGCTTGGTCAGATAATCGTCGGCTCCCACCGCCAGCCCGACGAGCAGATCGGTCTCATCATCCCGCGCGGTCAGCATCAGGACCGGGACCGGCCGCTCGGCCTGGATGCGACGGCAGACTTCTAGCCCGTCCAAGCCTGGCAGCATGAGATCGAGAAGCACCAGATCGGGGCCATACGCCCGAAACTCCTCGACCGCGGCCGGGCCGTCGGCCACCACCCGCACCTCAAAGCCTTCGGCGCCCAGGCGGGCGGCGACCGCCTGGGCGATCGTGGGCTCGTCCTCGACCACAAGGATCCGTTGCATGACCGCGACACTAGAAGCCCGTCGCGGAGATCACGCGGACGATCTGTGGGGATTCTGTGAAGATTGCGTCCGTCGCCGCTGCGCAATTGAACGATGGGGAAGTCATCCTCACGCGCCGTGGGCCTACATCGCATCGAGCCGATGCTCCAAGCCCGGCAGGTGTGTCGCGCCATCATGGCGCCTGGCCCACCAGCCCCGTGCCCGAGCAGCGCAGGCGACCCCGCTGCGTCGTCGAAGTCCTGGATAGTGTCGACATCGGCGAGTCCGCACCGACGTCCCAGTCGAGCGACGGAGCGGCCGTCGTACGAGACGAGAGCTGACAGCCATGAAGTACGTGATCCTCATCCACTCCAATCCGCAGCCGTGGGGGCACCCCACCAGCGACTACCTCGCTGCTCACCAGGGACTGCCCGACGATGTGCGCAAGCGGCTGAACGCCGAATTCGAGCAGGTGATGTCCGAGCTGCAGGCCAATGGCGAACTGATCGGCGGCGAGGCGCTCGGCGACCCCGCGGCGGCACGGCTGTACCGGTGGCAGGACGGCTCCCCACTGGCGAGCGACGGCCCGTACTCGGAGGCCAAGGAGCATCTGGCCGGGTTCTTCCTCATCGACGTTGAGGACCGGGCTCGCGCAGAAGCGGTCGCCGCGAAGTTCGCCGGCCCCGGAGAGACGGTGGAACTGCGGCCGGGGATGTGGCCGGGCGGCGACGACCAGTAGCGGTCTCAGGCGGATCGTATGGTGCAGCGGATACTCGCGGACGTGTGGCGTCGGGAGGCGCCACACGTTCTCGGCGCGCTTCTGCGGAGGTACGGCGACCTCGGCGACTGCGAGGACGCGGCCCAGGAAGCCGCGGAGGCCGCTGCTTCCCAGTGGCCCGTCGACGGGGTTCCGGACAATCCGAGGGCGTGGCTGATCCGGGTCGCCTCGCGGCGCCTGATCGACCGGGCGCGGGCCGAGTCGGCCCGCGCCCGCCGCGAGGCACTGGACCTGGCACGACGGCCGGATGACGACGGCGTGGCGCCTGGAGCGGACGAAGTTCCCGGAAGCGAGGTCGACGACACGACCCGCCTGCTCTTCCTGTGCTGTCATCCTGCGCTGAGCCGGCCGTCGCAGGTGGCGCTCAGCCTGCGAGCGGTGGCCGGGTTGAGCGTGGAGCAGATCGCGGCCGCGTATCTGGTGCCGGCCCGTACGATGACCCAGCGCATCAGCCGCGCCCGCGCGACGCTGCGTGGCGCAGGCGCACGGTTCGCGATGCCGTCGGACGAGGAACTGCCGGCCCGGGTCGCAGCCGTGCTCGACGTCTGCCACCTGGTGTTCACGGAGGGCTACACGCGCACCTCCGGCGAGACACTGGTCGACGTCGAGCTCGCCGAGGAGGCGATCCGGCTCACCCGTCAGGTGCACGTCGCACTGCCCGACCATGACGAGGTGACCGGCGCACTGGCGCTGATGCTGCTGACGCACGCGCGGCTGCCGGCGCGGACCGACTCTGCCGGTGATCTGGTGCCGCTGGCCGAGCAGGACCGCTCCCGCTGGCGGCGCGGTCTGATCGCCGAGGGCGTCGCGCTGTTGGAGGAGACGCTGCCGCGGGGGCACGTCGGCCGGTACCAGATCCAGGCGGCGATCGCCGCAGTCCACGCGGAGGCACCGACCTATCAGGCCACCGACTGGATGCAGATCAGCGTCCTCTACGACATGCTGAGCCGAGTCGCTCCTGCCGCGACCGTGACGCTCAACCATGCCGTCGCCGTGGCGATGGCCCACGGCCCGACGGTCGGCTTGGCCCTGCTCGATCCGCTGCTGACCGATCCCGCGATGCAGCGGCATCACCGGCTGTACGCCGTACGTGCCCATCTGCTGGAGCTGAACGGCGATGTGGCGGCCGCGGCCGAGAATTACCGGCGGGCCGCGCAGCTGACGACGAGCCTGCCGGAGCAGCGCTATCTCAACCGGCGACTGCGCCGGCTGGCCTGCTAGTCACCTCCGCCCCCTCACGGCCCCCCGCGGTGCTGTCGGAAAAGGAGGCGCACTTGCGAGGAGGGACAGGACCATGACACCCCCGGCGTATGGCTCCCCCTGTGTCAGGGCCAACCTCAGGACGGCGAGCACGAGCGCCGGACGGGTCATCAGGCCCACCCGACTCTGGCGACCTGTGCCCTTGCGGGCCCGGGTCGTCGCTGGGATGCCGAGCAGCACACGCGTATCTGATCATGCATCATCGGCGACAAACCCGCTCCATCGACCGGCAGCGACGTGGCGCACGCCATGCACAAACTCTTCTGGGACTCGCAGTCCGCGAAGAATCGGCCACGATCGCCTCTGCGCCACCTCCATCGTCCCTTGCCGGCGCGAACACCATGCCGCTGGAGTATCCGGTCCGACGGGCGAAGCAGCACCCTACGCGGTGCTGTGCCGGCACCGCGACCTGATCGTTCGTCGGCACGCCGCCCCGGTCCCAGGTCCGGACGCACGGGACGGCAATGGGACCCTGTAACGACTGGCCGCTGGGGTTCCGGTGCCCGCAGCTGACTGAACGGCCACCTTTGAAGAGAACCCCGTCTGATAAGAGACGGGGCTCTCCCCACACGGCGGGTGTCAGGCACGTACGGCGGCGACCTCGACGCAGTTGCCGCCGTTGCCGCTCCGGCTGCTCTTCTGCCAGTCGTAGTGCATGGTTAACCTCCTTTCGTCGCGGTTGGCATCCGCGATCCCGGGTTGTGAACGGGGTACTGGAATCGCGAGAGACGGGAAGCCCCCGAGATGCGTGCGAGATCCCCGGCCGATGTCGGTCAGCCTCGGCCGGGGTGCCCATCACCTCGTGGAGGTCCGGTCAGCGTCGAGCGGCAGCAGACTGGAATCCACGTTGACCTCGTGGTCGTGTGGAGATGCCGAATGGCTCGCCCATAAGCGACCGGCGTGAGTGGTCGATCAGCTATCGCGATGTTGTCGCCTAGCCGACGACGGCGGACGGTCGCTGAGCAAAACGAGCCGTGGCCCTGTATTGCCGATCACCGCCATCCGGCACGGGCAAGCTGTATGTGTCAGATCCATGCAGGTCGGACTGGGGCGCCGGTCGGTGGGGTCAGTTACATGCATGATCGCCGACTGTGTGGACGCGCGGCCGCGGACCCCTGGGATGGGAAGAGCTGTACGGCTGCCTCGTCGTACCGCGGCGCGTGTGCTGCGCATCAGGCTCCACCCATGGACGGGTCGCTTCGAGTGCTTCCGGGGGCCAGCGTGTAGTCGCCTTCGGAGTCACTCTTGAGAACGAACATATCGTCGTTCCCGAGTGCGTAAAACAGTACTCCGAAAATCTCAGGAAAACACTACCCGACAGGGGAGATTTACATAATGCTGGATTGAGGTCTGCAACTCGAAACTTTATCCGGCCCGGTGAGTGGAGCGGCTGGTGTTGATCGTGCCCCGGGGAGGGGACGCTTGCGAACCGGACGGCATGATGCCCGTCCTTGCCGGTGGCAGCCTAATGGGCTGGTAGGGACGAACTCGGGTTGTCGGGAGCGGAGTCTCGAACTGGATCTACAAGAAACCGGGGGTCTGGCTAGGCGTGCCTATCTGCGCGGCTTCTTGTGCCGGGTCCTCGCTGAGCGTGGTAGCAACATAGCCATTACCGCTCTCATGGGGAAAAAGACCGGCAGCCGGCGGCGTTCACCATCGATCATAGATGCATCGAATAGGCACGCATCGCCGGAGAGCCCAGATGCAGCCTACGAGACTAAAAACTGGGTCAGCGTCGCCGACCTGCGGTCTGATGGTTCGAGCGCGGTGAGAAGTGAACTGCAGGTGCCGGATCGGCCGCCGATCATAACCCGGATTCCTTTTCGGCAGGTGAGCCGACACCACGCCCGAGGGAGCGTCGATCGTGGTGGGGCGGATGTCCGCCGTCAGGCTGCGGCTATTACCGGTGTCGACGAATCGACCTGGCCGACTGGCCTGACCGTTCCTCGATGATCGCGAGTGCTACGCCGACGCTCAGGTCGCTCGTGCCGTGTCGTACTAGCCCGTGGGGTCGTTGAGCGCGTCGCGGATGGTGGATAGCGCGTCTATCAAGTCGGCCTGCTGCTTCGGCGTGAGGGCACTTGCGGTGCGGCGTTCGAGTTCGTGCCATGCCGCCCGGGCGCGTGGGACGGCGGAGCGGCCCTTGCGGGAGAGCTGAACGATCATGGCGCGCTTGTCAGACGGGGACGAGGTGCGAGCGACGAGCCCAGCTCGCTCCATCGCCTGGAGTGTGGCAGTGACGGTTGAGCGGTCGCGGCCCATGTAGTGGACGAGGTCGGTTTGCTGCACAGGGCCGTGGGTGTCGAGGTAGAGCAGCACGATCTCGTGTGGCGGCGCGACTCCTGCCTTCTTCAGGAGCTCGGTTCCCACTCGCGCGTGGGCGCGGAGGACCTGAAGCAGCAGCGACCCGATAGGGGCGCCTTCGATGCTGGTGCCGACGTGCGGCCTCGCCGCCGGTGCGGCCTTGGGGTCATCCGGCGAACCAGTCACAAGTCACAGGATAGCGAGATTGTTGGCATACCAGCAATGAGGCCCCTACTCTGTTGGCATGCCAACAACTGCCGTGGCCGCCGTGCGCCTCGACCGGGGCCTGCTGCGTCTGATGGGCGTGCTGCTGGTCGGGGCGTCGGTCGCGTTGCTGGACACGACGATCGTGGCCGTCGCGATCGATGACCTGACCCGTGCGTTCGGCACGACGGTCTCAACAGCGCAGTGGGTTACGACCGGCTACCTGCTTGCGATGGCGGCAGCGATCCCGATGATGGGCTGGCTGACCGACCGCTGGGGTGCCCGGCGGGTCTGGCTGGCGACGCTGTCGCTGTTCCTGCTCGGCTCGGTGCTGTGTGGGCTCGCCTGGTCCATCGAGAGCCTGATCGTCGCTCGGGTCATCCAGGGGCTCGGGGGCGGACTCATCCTTCCCCTGGTCCAGGCGATCCTGGCCGGTGCCGCCGGGCCGCAGCGGATGGGCCGGGTCATGGGGATGATCGGCATCCCCGGGCAGCTCGCGCCGATCCTCGGCCCGGTGCTGGGTGGGTTGATCCTCGGGTCCCTCGGCTGGCGGTGGATCTTCCTGGTCAACATCCCTCTCTGCCTGCTCGCGATCGCGCTGGCCCGCCGTCACCTGGACGTGACCGCCCATCGCGGCTCGGCAGGGCTGGACTGGGCCGGTGCGTTGCTGATGATTCCGGCGATCGTCGCGGTCCTGGCTAGCTTGTCGGCAATCGATGGGTTGTCGAGTGGATCTGCAGGGCCGATCGGACTGCTGGCCGTCGGGATGGGGCTGCTCGTCGGATTCGTCCTGCACTCCAGGAGCCGCGGCGACCGCGCGATCATCGACCTGAGGCTGTTGCGCCTTCGGTCGTTCTGCATCGCGACTGTGCTGATGCTCCTGTCAGGAGCGTGCCTGTACGGCCCGATGCTGCTCCTGCCGCTGTTCTACCAGCAGGCCCGCGGCGTTCCCATCTCCCAGGTCGGTCTGCTGTTGGCTCCCCAAGGCCTGGGGCTGATGGCCGGACTCTGGGTCGCGGGACGGTGGGCCGATCGCCTCGGCCCACGAATCGTCGCGATCGCCGGGGCGATGCCGGCCGCAATTGGCGTCTCGGTGTTCGTCGTCGCGGGCGACGCATCCCTGTTCGTCCTGTCCGCTGGACTGGTGGCGTTGGGGGCCGGGATTGGCGCAATCGGGGTTGCCGTCTCGGCCACGAGCTACCGCGATGTCCAGCCCAAGGCGATCCCCCGGGCTACGAGCCTGCTGAACATCGTCCAGCGCGTCGGCGCCTCACTCGGCACCGTTGTTATCGCAAGCATCCTCCACCAGCAGCTCGCCGCCATCGACGCAACTGCCGGGCAGGGCGCCGTCAACCGAGCGTTCGTGTACACCTTCACATGCGTGCTCGGCTTCCTCGCCCTCGTCCTCGTCGTCGTGTTCTTCCTGCCTGCCACGCCACCGATGCCGCCACCCATCGACCGCCCAAAACCCGAATCGAGGACCGCCGCATGCGAGCCGTAATCGCCAACCATCCCGGAACCCCGGAGGTACTGCACCCGGTCACTCTGCCCGACCCCGAGCCCAACTCGGGGCAGGTACGTGTTGCCGTCGAGGTCGCAGCGATCACCTTCATCGACACCCTCATCCGTGCCGGCAGTTCTGTTGCGTCGCCTGCGACGTTTCCGGTCATCCTCGGCAATGGCGTCGGTGGCACCATCGACCGGGTCGGGCCAGGTGTGGACCCAGCCTGGATCGGCACCCGTGTCGTCACCACGACCGGGGGTCGCGGTGGCTACGCCAGCCTCGCCACCGCGGCCACCGAAGATCTACACCGTATTCCCGACCGGCTCAGTCTCCGTGACGCGACCGCACTGCTGGCAGACGGTCGAACCGCCGTCGGCCTGCACCAGGCCGCAGGAATCTCCTCAAACGAGACAGTGATCGTCACCGCCGCCGCCGGCGGTGTCGGGAGCATCCTCGTCCAACTCGCCAAGGCATCCGGCGCACGAGTGATCGCCCTCGCAGGAAGCCGTACCAAACTCGACCACGCCAGCGACCTCGGCGCCGATTCGATCATTAACTACCGCGACCACGACTGGCCCTCCCGCATCCACGCCGTGGCCGACGACGGGGTCGACGTCGTCTTCGACGGTGTCGGCGCCGACACCACCAGCGCCCTGTTCCCCCTCGTCCGACGAGGCGGCCGCTACCTGTCCCACGGTGCGGCCGGCGGAAGCTGGGGAACGATCGACGAGACCGCAGCAGCCGAACGCGGTGTCACGCTGGTCGGTCTCTCGGCCATCGGCGCGACAGGCATGTTCGACCTGACTGAACGGGCTCTCGAGCTCGCCGCCCAGGGCACCATCCGACCCACCGTCGGACAGACCTTCTCACTCGACCAGGCTGCCGACGCCCACGCCGCCATCGAATCCCGCGCCACCATCGGAAAGACACTTCTCCTGCCATGACCACGCCACCAAAGACCATGGCCCCCGGCGCGTCGACCCAGACGGCATCCGAGCTGCGGATGCTCGTGATCACCGCGAGCACGCGACCCCAGCGATTCGGCCACCAGGTTGCCTCCTGGTTCCTCGACCACGTCGATGGACACCCGGCGTTCAAGACCAGTCACATCGACCTGACCGACCTGGACATCCCCGCCCACATCGGAACCAGCACCTCAGCGCAACAGCGACTCCGCAAGCATGCCGGCACCGAGATCGAAGCCGCCGACGGGATCGTGATCGTGACCCCTGAGTACAACCACAGCTACCCCGGCACACTGAAGAACTTCATCGACCACTTTCACACCGAGTGGGCCGGTCGGCCCATCTCGTTCATCGGCTACGGCGGCGTATCCGGGGGCCTGCGTTCCATCGAACACCTACGCCTGGTCTTTGCCGAACTTCGTGCCGCGACCCTGAGGGAGACGCTCAGCTTCCACAACCCCCACGGCGCGTTCAATGAGACGGGAAAGCCACCCGACCCGGCAGCGGCCAGCGACGCGGCCGACCGCCTCCTCGCCGAAATGACGTGGTGGGCCACCGCACTCGCGAACGCGCGAGCCACGCAGACATACCCCGGCCAATAAGCGGCTGACCCCTCGGAGTAGCGATGGACAAGGCGGGCGGGCGTGAAGGACTCGGGATGACCCTCCGAGTCGACCTGTATGCCGCGATCCGCCGCGACGCGAGGACCAGCAGCGGCGTTGCTCGCGGCGGCGATCGCCAAGCCGGCCACGCTTCTCCCTCGTCGCCCTCGTCCGTGTGGCCTCCTGCCCCCGAATCCGTGCTACATCACCCGCCGCACCATTGAGGGCAGAGCTCAGCCCCTGGCAACTCAGCCGTGTAGGTGGCGGCGGAGGAAGGTGTGCCAGGTCTGCTCGAACGAGCGGGTCAGGGTCGACGCGGCAGCGAAGCGGTCCCAGGCGTGGAACGCGCGGGCGTAGAGGTGCAGGTCGACCGGCACGCCGGCGGCGATCAGCCGGCGGGCGAAGCCGATGCCCTCGTCCCGCAGCAGGTCGAACTGGGCGACGGCGACGAAGGTGTCCGGCAGGTCGGTGAGGTCGGTGGCCCGGCCGGGTGCGGAGTACGGGTGCACGTCGTCCGTGCCGAACCGGTCACCCAGGACCGCGGCCCAGGCGAGCCGGATGTCCGGGTGGGCGAAGACGACCTCGGAGATGGTCTCGGAGATCGACGGTGTCTCGAGGCGGTCGTCGAGCATCGGGTAGAGCAGGGACAGCGAGCACGGCCGCGGAGCTTGCCGGTCGCGCACCATGAGTGCGGTGGCCGCGGCGGGCGCTCCGCCGCCGCTGGCGCCGGCGAGACCGATCCGGTGCGGGTCGATCCGGTGCTCGGCGGCGTGCTCGGCGAGGTGGGTGTAGGCCAGGTAGCCGTCCTCGGCGGCGCCGGGAGCCGGGGTCTCCGGGGCGAGCCGGTAGACGACGGCGGCCAGGACGCAGTCGAGGTCCAGGGCCAGGGCGGTGTGGTACGCGTCGTCGTCGCGGGCGTCGTCGCCGAGGACCTGGGCGCCGGCGTGGAACCAGACCAGCGCCGGGAGGGTGTGCTCGGCGTCGGCCGGGCGGTACAGGACCACCTCGAGTTCGGTCCGGTCGTCCCGGGGGATGCGCAGGGTCTCGATCGTGACCCGGGGGTCCGGCGGGGTCGCGGGCAGGTGCGCGCGTGCCGCGCGGTATTGCGCGCGCAGGCCCGGGATGTCGGAGAGTTCGAGCAGGGTGCCGTTCGCGGCCTTGGGCATTTCGGCGAACGCGGCGGCGAGTTCAGGGTCGAGCGCGTCGTTGGTTCCAGGCATGGGAGGTCCTTTCAGAAAAGGGAGGGCTGGCCGCTGCCGGCGGTGATGCCGCCGTCGACGGGCAGGATCGTGCCGGTGATGAAACGGGCGTCGTCCGAGGCCAGGAAGCTGACCGCAGCGGCGACGTCGGCTGGGGTGCTGAAGCCGGCGAGCGCCCGGCGCTGGTTGAAGCGTTCGATCATGTCGGCGTGCGTCGTCGCCAGCTCCTCCGGTCCGGTCAGTGACGGGGCGACGGTGTTCACCCGGATGCCGAACTGGCCGAGATCGAAGGCGAGCCCGCGGGTGAAGTTCACGACCGCGCCCTTGGCCGCGTTGTAGGCGGTGAGCCGGCGGTCGCCGCCGAGGCCGGAGGCGGAGGCGATCTGGACGATGCTGCCGCGACTCTCCTTCAGGTACGGCAGCGCCGCCTGCGCGCCGAAGAAGCAGCTGTCGACGTCGGTGCTCATGACCAGCCGCCAGTCCGCCGGCGTCGTCTCCGCGAACTCCTTGCCGAGGCCGACGCCGGCGTTGGAGACCAGGACGTCGATGCCGCCGAACCGGGCCGCGCCGGCGTCGATCATCGCCTGTACGTCGTCCTGGCTGGTGACGTCGGTGGCGACCGGGAGCGCGCGGTGGGTGCCGATCTCGGCCGCGAGGGCCTCCAGCCGGTCCTTGCGCCGCGCGGCGAGGACGAGGTTGGCCCCTTCGGCGGCGAACCGCCGGGCGATGCCGTCGCCGATGCCGGAGCTGGCGCCGGTGACGACGACCGTCCTGCCGGTGAAACGCTGTTCCATGAAGGCCTTCTTTTCGTCAGTTCCTGACACCAACTATGTCAGAGACTGACGGTACTTTGAGTCAGTTACTGACGCAAGTAGCGTCAGTAACTGACGACTCGTGGTAGAGTCGGAGCCGTGCCACGGAACGGGGATGCAGTGCGGCTGCGGCTGCAGGAGGCCGCGCTCGACCTGTATCTGGAGCGTGGCTACGACAAGACCACGACCGGGGACATCGCCGCCCGCGCCGGTGTCACCGAGCGGACCTTCTTCCGCCACTTCGCCGACAAGCGTGAGGTCTTCTTCGACGGCGAGGCGGAGCTACGGGACCTGCTGACCGGCGCGGTCGCGATGGTGCCGGCCGGCACCAAACCGCTGCCCACTCTGCGGGCCGCGTTCCACCAGGTCGTGCCGCTGATCGAACGCAACCTCCCGGTCACCGAGCGGCGGGCGCCGGTCATCGTCGCCACGCCGGCTCTGCAGGAACGGGCGCTGGCCAAGAGCGCGGCCCTGGTCGCCGCGCTCACCGACGCCCTGCGGGCCCGCGGCGTCGCCGAGCCGCTCGCGGCCCTGTGCGCCCAAGTGGGCATGGACGCCTACTCGATCGCCATCCGCCGGTGGAGGGCCGATCGTACGGACGACCTGCACACCCATCTCGACCGGGCCTTCACCGATCTGCGCCTGGCCGCGAACGCCCTGAAGTGAGCGGCTGAGAGATCGGCCACAGACTGATTGGCCAGGCCCGCCGCCGTATTAACTGTGCGCTTCCTGCGAATGACCCGGCGCCGGATCGGCCGCGCCGTCGGTGCGGGAGCCCTCGGTCCGGCGGCGGGACGACGGTCCACCGCCGGGGGTGAGCGCGACGAGGGTGGGGTGGCGTTGCGCGGCGAGAGCGCCGCGCACGATCACCTCCTTGTACAGCGCGGCGATCCGGCCGGTGAGGACGAACTCCACTGGACTGTCATCCGCCCGCACGTACTGCACCAGCGCGTTCCGCCGTCCCAGGCTGATGCACTGGTTGACGTACCGGAACCGGAAGGCACCCGGCTCGCGTCCGGCCAGCTCGTCGCCCACCGCGCGCGCCACATGCCGCGCGGACGGCAACGCGGTGGCACACGCCATGCGAAGCTCCTGCCTGTCCGGCCGCTGCATCACGGCCGCGTCGCCGATCGCGTACACCTCCGGATTCGATACCGAGCGCAATGCCCGATCCACGAGCATTCGCCCGTGCCCGTCCACCGCGAATCCCGCGTCGCGGGCCAGGTCCGGCACCCGGAAACCCGTGGCCCACACGACGGTGTCCGCGGGCACGTGCTCACCCCCGTCCAGAACCAGACCGTCCGCGCGCACCTCGGCGACCCGCACGCCATCTCGGATCTCTACGCCGAGCCGGGTGAACACGCGCCGCACGTGTCTGCGGCCCCGTTCGGACAGCGCCGCGCCCAGCTGATCGGCGGTCAGCAACCGCACCGTCCGCTTTGGGGGCGTCTCCGCCAGCTCGGCCGCCGCCTCGATCCCCGTCAACCCGCCGCCGACCACCGCGACCGTGCCGCCGGCGGTGAGCCGCTCCCGCAGCCGCGCGGCGTCCTCCGCGACGGCGACCGGGTAGGCATGCTCCGCCGCCCCGGGCACGCCGCCACCGTCGGACATGCTGCCCAACGCATAGATCAAGATGTCGTAGCCGAGCCGCCGCCCATCGGCCAGCTCAGCCTCGCGCCGCGCGGCGTCGATCGCGGTGACCCGGCCGACGACGAAATCCACGGGCGCGTCGCCGAGCAGCTCCGCGATCGGCCGCATCCGTACCCACTGCCCCGTCGCGACCTGGTGCAGCCGCACCCGTTCCACGAACCGATCGCTCGCGTTGACCAGCGTCACCCGGGCGTTCCGGAGTCGCGCGGTCAGCCCGGCCGCGACCAATCCCGCATAGCCCGCACCGAGAACCAGAATGCGCGCCGCCATCTCACTGATCCCTTCGCCGACGATGTCCTGTCGAGGGAGTGACTCGACAGGCCCGCCGATTCGTGACGACCGCGCCCAGTGACGGTGCTCACACCTGCTGCGCCGCCGCGAAGGCGAGCTTGTCGGGGTTGAGAACGCTGCGCAGACCGGTCACCCGGCCGTCGTTGGCCTCGAGGCACACGATCATGTACAGGTCGCCGGCCTCGTGCACCACGATCGCCGGCTCGCCATTGACCGTCCGGATCGAAACGTCCATGCGGGTCGCGCGCGGGTGGGCGGCCAGCCCGATGAACAGGCGCGCCACCGCGGGCCGCCCCTCGACCGGTCGTCGCGCGGCCGAGACCTTGCCGCCGCCGTCCGACCAGGCGACGACGTCCTCGGCGAGCAGCCCCTCCAGGCCGGCTACGTCACCCTCCAGCGCCGCGGCCAGGAAGCGGCGCACGAGCTCCTCGCGGTGTCCGGGGCTGGCGGTGAACCGCCGCCGGGGCTCGCCCACGTGCTCACGGGCACGCCGGTAGAGCTGCCGCGCATGCGCCTCGTCCATGTCCAGCACGTCGGCGACCTCCCGGTGCCGGTAGCCGAACGCCTCCCGGAGCACGAACGCCGCGCGCTCGGGAGGTGTCAGCCGCTCCAGCAGGACGAGGACGCCCAACGACAGTGATTCCCGTTGCTCGACCTGTTCCAGCGGGCCGAACTGGCCGCCGGTGGTGAACACCGGCTCGGGTAGCCATGGCCCCACGTACGTCTCTCTGCGGACGCGGGCCGAGCCGAGGCGGCTCAGGCACAGGTTCGTCACGACCTTGGTCAGCCATGCCGCCGGGACCTCGACCGGCCCGGTTCTCGCCCAGCGCAGGTAGGCGTCCTGCAGAACGTCCTCGGCCTCGGAGGCCTCCCCGAGCATCCGGTACGCCAGACCGAGCAGCCGCGGCCGGTTCTCCGCGAACTCAGCGAGTTGGTCCATGCACCCCGTCCGCTTCCCGACCTCGATGACCCAAGCCGACCGCCGCGTCCTCGATCTGCCTGTCGGTCCGCAGAGGCATCTTCAGACAGTACGCCGCGGTGTGGTCTGCTGCTGATCGCCCGGCCGGTGCTGGACCGGGTGGGCGTGCGGGCCAACGGTCCGTGGTGGGTGAGCCGTGCTCGCGCGCTGGTGTACGCCGGGACGGAGCCTCAGGTCTCCAGCACGATGTGCACGGTGTGATGGCCGGTTACGGACGCGGGGATCACCGGTCGGCTCGAGCGGCCGTCGACGGTGCACGAGCGCACCCGGTTGCCGGCGCCGGTCAGGGTGATGTCGAGCGTCGCGTCGCGATAGGGCACGCCGTACAGACCGACGTCGCCCCAGGCCGGAGGCAGGGTCGGGGAGATGCTCAGCTGGTCCGGCCCGAACGTCAGGCCGAACAGGCCGGAGTAGATCAGCCGCAGGTATCCGGAGGCCGACCAGGCCTGGTCGGGCTGGGACGTCCACCGCGAGTCGTTCCCCGTCTGCCAGCCGCCGTCCACCGCCCCGGTCAGCGAGTTGTACAGCTCGTAGAAGTTGTCGTCGCTGTCACCGACGAGGCTCGCCAGGTCGGTGACAGCGCGCTCGAACAGGTCGGTCCGTCCGCCGGCGGCCGCGGCGTGCCCGAACATGCTGTGCACCATCGGCCACACCATGACGTTGTGCCGTCCGGGCCGGTCGTCGCTGAACCTCGGGAAGTGCGGCCAGACGTTCACGATGCCCCGTGGCTGCCAGTGCGCGTTGTTCAGCAGCAGCCTGGTCCGCCGCGCGTCGGCGACGCCGCACAGCACCGCGAAGGCGAGGCCGGCGCCTTCCTGGGACGGGTCGAGTTCGCCGGCGTGGGTGTCGCCGCCATGGATGAGATAACCGTAGCTGCCGGGATTCTCCCGCCAGAGGTGACGGTTGATCGCCTGTCGCAGCGCCCGCGCGTCGTTCCGATACCCGCCGGCCTCGCCGGACCGGCCCACCTGGTCGGCCATTCCCGCCAACGCGGTGAGCGCGCCGTAGTAGAGGCAGTTCGTGGACAGGCACATCAGTTCGTCCGCGTGCGGGTAGTCGAGCACGAACGACGAGCCGACGCCGTCCGCCCAGGGCGGGCTGGGGTATCCGGCGATACCGTCGTTCATGAACGACGGTCCGGCGAACAGCCCGAAGTCGGTGTTGAAGTTCCGCGCCTTGCGGGCCGCCAGCGTGTTCGCCGACGCCTGGTAGGCATTCGCGAGAAAGTGCCGGTCGCCGGTGATCGCGTAGTGGTTCCAGGCGGCGACCACCCAGACGACCTGGTCCCACCACTGGTTGTCCTGCTGGACGATGAGACCGTCGTGCTCCTGACGGTCGATCACCGCCCAGAGCGTGTTGGCCCCCACCATCGGGCCCAGCAGGCTGGCCGCGTTCCAGGCGTTGACGGCGGCGTCGCGCGTCCACCGCTGCGGCGACGGATAGCCGCCTCCTGCGCGTACGAACGCCCCCGGGGGATAGTCGACGAGTCCGGCGCGGTCGTAGACCGCCGGGGTCGCGTAGACGGTGTTGATGCCGATCAGCCCCGTCAGCGCCGCTTCGTAGAGCCTGCCCAGGGAGTTCTGCCGGCCGGCGTCCCGGAAGGACAGCGAGGGCATGCTGAACTCCACCCTGCGTGCCCGGCCGGTCGGGGGTGGTTCGGCTGCGGCGGCGCGGCTCTGGGGGACCAGCACGGTGGCCGCTGCGAGCGTTCCGTTCGCGGAGAGGAACGCGCGTCGGGAAGTTCCTTGACTCTGATCGGAGGGCGCCATGCGCGGATCGTATGACAACGTTGTCAGGTCAGATAGCCCTGAAATCGGGCTAATTTGGCCGTTTCCGGAAGTTTCCGCGGTAAAGCCCTCAGGCGGCCCGGGAGACGACCCCCAGTGCGGCCGGCCGTACGGCTCGCGTGGTCGGTCGGGAGGCATGTCGTCCGTGATCGCCCTCTTGCGGCGTCTATCCGTCGGCCTCCGGCGTTTCCCGCAACGGCCAGACCTCGACAACACCGTGTGCGACGGCGCAGGGGGTCATTGATACGAGCTGGACGGCCTCCTCCAGCGTTTCCGCTTCAATGATCATGAACCCGGCGACTGGAAGAGCCGACGACATGAACGATCCGCTCTCCACGCTCATGCCGGCACCATCATGGTTTCGCACCTGTACGGGCGAGCCGGCGATCCCCATATCGGCTCCTGCCGCACGCAGGCGAGAGTCGTGCGCGTGGGCCCGGTCGCGGACCGCCGCGTCGGTTCGGTCGTAACCTTCCTGGTCGCCATATCCGATGGTCACGAATTTCGCCATCGCGGGTCCTCCTTTGGTTCGTCTCGGACCGGTCGTCAGTAGTGACTTCCCTCGCGTCCTCAATTCATCGGTGCGTCCGGCACTCGGTCCACCAGGGTCAGCCGCCGGGGTCTGCTCTCGGCGTGAACCGCGGTATGACGACGGCTCCGCCCCCGGCACTTCGGGGGCGGAGCCGTCCGCCGTTGAGCGGTGGTCAGGGCGTCGGCGTCGACCAGATACCGCGTCCGTGGGTGGCGATGTAGAGCGTGCCGCCGTCCGGGCTCGGGCTGAGGTAGACGGCGGCGGACGTGGGCAGGTTGGCCGAGGAGGTGATGTCCGCCGGGCCGAGTCGCTTCCAGTGGCCCAGGCCGTCGGCCTTGACGTCGTCGACGAACACGCCGAGGTCGCTGGCGACCGTCAGAGAGCCGTCTCGGGCGACGAACAGCCGGTTGGCGGGAGCGTCGGGGAACGAGTCGGCGGCCGTGTCGCTGCCGCTGACGTCGGTCCAGGTCTTGCCGCCGTCGGTCGTGCGCCAGATGTGGCCGTAGCCGGCGCCCGGGCCTTCGTTCCAGTGCCGGGAGAAACCCGAGAGGGTGACGTAGACGGTCGCTCCCGTCGGGTCGGACGGGTCGATCGTCAGGCCCTGAATGTAGCGGTTCGGGAAGTCGCCCGGCAGGCTCAGCTGATGCCAGTCGCCGCCGTAGTCGGTGGCGATGCCGCGGCCGAAGGAACTGCCGGCGTCACAGGAACCGCACCAGGCGGCCCAGGCCACACGCTTCTGGCTGGCGATGGCCGTGATCGACCGGCCGGCGCCCGTGTCGTACAGCTTCTGCCAGTCGGCGCCCGACGTGCTCGCCCAGGTCTTGGTGTTGGCCCAGACGTACTCGCCGCCGGCCACCCAGTAGCCCGTGTCGGCCGAGTCGGCCGCGAACGGGGCGATGAACCGTGGGGTGGGGTCACTGGGGGCGATGTTGACGATCGCCGACGGCGTACCGTCGTCGTTCGCCGTGTAGCCGCAGTTGTTGGTCATCTGCAGCGTCAGGTCGGTGTACTCGCCGACGGTCTGGCAGCCGTTCTTCGGGTTGACCAGCTGGTCGCCGCCGTCGCCGCCGAACGGCTCGGTCATCTCACCGTTCGGGTTGAGGTTCTCGGTGACCGGGGTGGTCGTTCCCGGGTAGGTGTAGGTGTACGTCGAGCCGGTGGGGCTCGCCATCGCCACACCGTTGTCCTGCAGACCGCCCCAGACGGCGTCCCCGCCGCTGGGCAGGGAGCCGGCCCCGACCGAGTAGTACTGCAGCGTACGCAGGGTGCCGCTCGCGTTCAGATTGCGCCAGCCCGGCGTCTTCTGGGCGATGGGCCTGGCGTACGCGCCGCCGTCATTGCCGACGTACACCTCGGGCGCCCTGCCGCTCCAGTCGCTGAACGCCAGCGCGTGCTGGTCGGAGTGCATGACGTTGCCGTCACAGGTGTTCTGCGCCGGCGTGTAGCTGAAGCACGACATCCCGAAGTTCCAGTACCGGCCGACCGTCTGCCAGGTGGCGCCGCCGTCCCAGGTCTCATAGACCTCTTCCAGCCCCAGGTAAAGGTGGTCGGGGTTGGACGGGTCGACACCGAGCGACTGGTCGTACCAGGCCTGAACGCCCGGCTGGTAGCCCGGGCCGATCTCGGTGCGCTTCATCGCCGAGCCGCTGTTGGCCAGGACGCTGGACGTCGCGATCTGGTGGTACGGGCCGGCGATGTCGCCGTTCGGAGACACGTAGACCCCGGCCAGCGCGGTGCTCGCGCCCTTGTTGAGCAGGGCGGGCGACTCCATGACGACGTACAGCTTGCTGCCGTCACCGGCGTACGCGAACGTCGCGTTGCCGATCTCCTTGGGGTTGATCGCGCCGGTCGGGTTCGCGAGCTTCCACGTGAGGCCGGCGTCGTTGGAGTAGTAGAAGCCGTTGTACGACGCGCCGCTGCGCCAGGCCACGTTCGCGACCAGCGACCTTCCGCCGCTGCCCGGCTGGACGACGAGGTCGCCTGCGATGTCGGCGTAGAACTCGGTGGTGCCGCAGGAGATCCCAGTGATGCCGACGCCGGCGCACGGTGCGAGCACCTTCTGCCAGGCGCTCGTCTGGCCGGCGTTCAGCGGACGCCGGAAGACGCCGCGGGACGTCACCGCGAAGACATAGCCCGCCTCCGCGTCCAGGCGCAGTTCGTGAATGGACGAACTCTGCAGCTCGTCGCCACCCACCTGGTCGGCCTCGGTGAACGTTCCCCTCGACGGGTCGGCGAGCCGGTACACACCCGAGCCGACGTAGTTCTCGTACGCGGTCGTGGCCTCACCGGTGCCGAGCCAGAGCGACCCGTCGGGCATGACCGCCAGCGAGCCGACGGACAGGGCCGGGAGGTGGTCCGCGATGGGCGTCCAGGTCTTGCCGTCGTCGCTGGAGCGGAAAACGCCGCCGTCGGCGCCGCCCACGTAGACCACGCCGGGATGGCCGGGGTCGACCGCCATCGCTGCGACGCGGCCGGACGAGTGGCCGGCGCCGCCACCGGAGTTGGCGGCGCTGCGGTCCCTGAAGTGCAGGGCGTCGGAGTTGAACGGCTGGGTGGTGACCTCCTTGTAGGACGCCGAGCGCACCGGCATGCCCTTGATGTGCTGCCAGGCCGCGCCATAGGCACCGGGTTGGACGGTGCCGTTCGGCGACAGACGAGGCTCGCCGTACGACTCCAGGGCCTCCATGAGCTCGGCCGACTCGTCGCCGGCCTCCTTGACGTGGGAGGAACCCGGGGACGGCTCGGCGCCGACCGGGGGACTCGACCACAGGAGTGCCGCAGCCATGCCCGCCAGCGAAATGAATACGGCACTGTTACGCCGCGTGGTCAGAAAGCGCATCTGACCTCCATACCGATCCAAGTGGGTTTGGTGAACCCAAGAAGTGGGGCAGCGGCACGCTACCTATTTCTTCGTTCGCTGCCAAGAGAAAATGTGGGTCGTTATTCGCGTCTGTGTGGTGTGCGAGGTGAACGTGCGGTGGATCGGCTGATCAGAGCATCGCGGGTGGCCGGTTCATGCCACTCGTCGTTTCTGGGTAACGTTTTTATGGTCCGCGGCGGTGTTGAAAACGGGGGAGTTCCATGCGTTTTTAAGGGTGAAATATCTATTCGTTCGGCGGCTTTCAAATACTTGGCTCGAGGCCGGTCAGGTCGGCGGTCGCGGCCCACAGGCGCGCCGCGAGTACGGGGTCGGCCAAGTGGCCCCGGACGGGTTCGAGAACGGGTCGGCCGCGGATTCCGAACACCCGAGGACCCCACAGCTGGCCACCGCGTACGGACGGGTCGAGGGCGGCTCGGACGGCGGGCCAGGCGGCGGCCTGCTTGCCCTGCAACAGAAGGCCGGCGGGCAGGGCGCGTAGGCGTTCGCCGGTGGTTCGGACGTGGATCGGCGGGCGTGAAGGGGTGAGGGAGTCGAGTGCGCCGCCGGGGTGGGTGACCACACTCAGCGTCGCGCCGCCGGCCGCGCGCAGGCGGCGGTCGAGTTCGAAGCCGAAGAGCATCTGCGCGAGTTTGGATCGTACGTAGGTGCGCTTCGGCCGGTAGTCGCGCGTGCTCTGCAGATCGTCAAGGTCCAGGGTCTCCGACTTCGCCGTGAAGCTGCCGGTGGTGACGACCCGGCTCGCGGGTGTCGCCGTCAGCAGGGGTGCGAGCCACGCGATCAGTGCGAAGTGTCCCAGGTGGTTGGTGGCGAACATCAGCTCGTTGCCGTCTCTGGTTTCGCGACGTGGCGGCTGGTCGAGCAGCACGCCGGCGTTGCAGACGACTGCGTCCAGCCTTTCCAGCTCCAGTGCGTCCGCGCAGGCTTTGACCGAGGGGAGGTCGGCGAGGTCCAGGCGGACGTGACGAACGCGCGCTCCGTGGACGCGGGTCTGGATCGAGGCCTGTGCGGACTCGGCCCTGGCGGGGTCACGGCCGGCGATGATGACGGTGGCGCCGGTGGCGGCGAGCTGCTCGGCGACGAAGTATCCGATGCCCGCGTTGCCGCCGGTCACGAGGAAGTTCTTGCCCTCGGCGCGCGGCAGGTGTCGTACGTCCCAGGATGCTGGGCGGTGGAGAAGGGGCATTCTCCGGCTCCTCACTCTTTGATGGCTGGTCGGTCCGAGCCGGCGCCGTCGGCGCCCATGGCGGGACACAGGGGCCGGCTCCGAGTCACTTGATCAGGCCCTCGCCGTCAGCATGAATCTAGACTCACTCTAAAAGTATAGTCGCTATGAATTCAGAGTTGGTCTAGGTCACGGTACGATGAGGACATGCCGACGACGGGACGCCGTGAGCGCAAGAAGGCGCAGACGCGCCGGGCGTTGTCGGAGGCCGCGTTGCGGCTGTTCTGCGAGCACGGGTACGACGGCGTCACCGTCGCGCAGATCGCCGATGAGGCGGACGTCTCCGTCGCCACGCTCTTCGCGCACGTGCCGGACGGCAAAGAAGCGCTGATCTTCGACGACGGTGCCGAACGACACACGTGGCTGGTCGCCGCGGTCCGTGATCGTCCCCCTGGTCGGTCGGTGCTGGAAGCCCTGCGCCGCTGCATGGCGGCCCGGGGACCCTTCACCGACGACCTCTCGCCCGAGCTGCGGCGCAAGCGCGACCTGATCGTCGGCACGCCCGCCCTGCGGGAATACTCACGCAAGCTCTGGATAGCCGGTGAGCGAGTCCTGGCCGAGGCGATCGCCGCCGAGAGCGGCCGGGACTCCTCCGACATGACCGTCCGTGCTCTCGCCCGCTACGTCCTGGAAATTCCCGAACTCGCGGGTGCGGAGTCCGACCCCCTGGCGGCGCTGAACGCCATCTTCGCCCTTCTCGAGTCCGGCTGGCCCGAGCCGTCCAATAAAGCCGGCCAACGCCACTGACCAAGGCTTCCGACCGACGCGTTCTTTTTGCAGAAAAGCGGCACCGGTCAATTCCGCAAGACCGTCACCTTCGACGGTGGCCCGTTCGGCAAAGTCCAGAACGTCCCGGTCTTCTGAGCACGGCGAAGCGGCGGGCTTCCCACGCCACGAACCCGGAGGCCGCCGCCGTGGCCATTCGACGATGTGCGGGCGTCGCCCGGCCACGGTCGGCGGTGTGAGGCGCGCCGCGGACGGCGACGGCCGGCCTCCTGAACTATGCGGGACGTGTGATGGTCTCCTGGAGTTCGGTTACCCAGGTCTCGGGGTCGCCGTCGCCGTACTTGAGGTAGACCTCGCGCGCGAGGCCGGTGCTGCGGTAGCCGTTCTCCTCGATCCATCGGCCGAGTTGCTGGAACGTCGCGTCCACGTTGTCCATCGACCCGTGGTGGATGACCGTCGCCGCCTGTTCGAGCGCGGGTAGGTCGACGACGTCGAAGTCGTAGGGCTTGCCCATCTCGGCGTTCACCGGGGCTCCGGCGTGCACCCGTACGCCCTCGGGGACCTGTTCGTAGTACGCGATCGCCGGGCCGGTGATCGCGAGTCCGGCCTCGTGGAGCCGTTTGGAAAGTTCCGCGTACAGGGGCTGGATGACCGGGCTGATCTTGTCGGACTCGTAGCTTTCCGCGACGTCGCTCAACTCGGCGACGCGGACTGCGGGGACACTCTTGATCACGACATCTGCCGGCATGGCACCCTCCGTTTCGATCACTCGGAGCCTCGCCTCGACCCGGGTCAGCCGTGCCGTTTCGTCGGCCACCTGAGCCTCCAGCTCCGCGCGGCGAAGCCGCAGCATGCCGTACAGCTCCTCCGGGCCCACCTTCTCGTCGAGGATCCGTCCCACCTGCTGGAGGCTGAGGCCGAGGTCCTTGAGCGCGATCAGCCGGTTGAGCCGGGTCAGCTGTGTCGCCTCGTAGTAGCGGTAGCCGGTGGCCTGGTCGACGCGGGCGGGCCGGAGCAGCCCGAGCGTGTCGTAATGCCGCAACATGCGTACGGACACCCGGCCGATACGTGCGAAATCTCCGATGCTGAACATGGCGTCTCCCGGTCTATGGCCTCACACGGTGTCAGGGTCAATCTCACGACGCGAGTACGGAGATGCGCGGTCGCCGGGAGAGGCGCTCAGTACTGGTGGCCCGCGCGCAGCCATGCGATGTAGTCGGCGGCTGCGCGTTCGGTGTCGTATTCGGGCTTGTAGCCGGTGTCCTGGTGGAGCCGGGTGATGTCGAGGTGGTTCTGCTCGGTGGTCCCTCCGGTGGGGAGCTCGATCCGGGCGTCGGGGACGACCTGCTTGATCGCGGCGATGACCTCCGCGTTGGTCGTCGCGCGGCCGGACGCGACGTTGTACGTGCGGTGGTTGAGCCGGTCCGTCAGCTGGAGGAGTGCGATGGCCCGCGCGGTGTCCTTCACGTAGCACAGGTCGATGGAGTCCTCCAGGTGCGCGGGCAGGACGAGCGCGGACAGGTCGGGCCTGGTTCCGCGGACGGCGGCATGGACGAACGCGGGGGCGGGGAAGAACGGATCGGCGTGGCCCCGCGGGCCCCACGTGCCCGAGATGCGGTAGTTGACGACCTCGATGCCGGTGGCGCCGGCCAGGTGGTCGTTGAGCATCTCACCGATCTTCTTGAAGGTCGGGATCAGGTGGGGCGCGGTCATTCGCACCGGCATGTCCTCCCTGAGCGGGCCTTCGCCGGCCCCAAGCGGGCCGGTGCCGGCGATGCCGGCGTAGACGCCGATCGTGCTGGCGACGCCCACTCGGTCCACACCCCAGTCCTGGGCGGCCTGGACGATGTTGAACAGGCCGCCCACGGCCCTTCGTGCCTGCTCAACGGGCTGCTCGGAGCTGGGGGGCCACGGCATGGAGCCCGCGAGGTGCACGATGCCGGTGATCTCGTGACGCTCGCCGACGCGCAGCAGCGCACCCAGATCGGTGATGTCGGCCTGCTCGACCGCGACCTGCTCGCCGGCGAGGTCGGCCGGTACCTCGGCGGGCCGGCGCTGGACCAGCACACAGCCCTGGCCCAGGTCGAGCAGTGCCCGCACGGTGTGGGAGCCGATGAAACCCAGACCTCCGGTGACGAGGATCATTGTTCGCCCTTCTGTCGTTCTCCTGATTGTCAGTACTACTGACGATCAGGTTAGCGATAGGTTGGGGGCATGTCGAGCACCGATGGCGACGGACCGGGTCCCGAGCTGAGCAGGAACCTGGTCTACCTGCTCAAACATGCACAGCTCCGGATGGCCGAGCTGGGCACGAACGCGTTGACGCCGTACGGCATCGACGGGCGCGAAATGGGGGTGCTGCTCGCCCTCGCCGACCGTGAGCCGGCCTCTCAGCAGCAGGCGGCGCAGCGGCTCGGCATCGACCGTACGACGATGGTCGCGCTGCTGGACGCACTCGAACGCAAAGGCCTGGTGGCGCGTCGCCCGCACGCGGAAGACCGCCGCCGCAACGTCGTCGAACTGACCGACACCGGAAAGGAGACCCTCCGGTCGGCCATCGAGGCGAACGATGACGCCGAACGCGAATTCCTCGCGCCGCTCGGTGCGCAGGCCGCCGAACGGCTGCGGAGGTCACTGCAGGCGATCGTGCTCCGCCCGGACGGCCGGCGCACCTGAGGATCGGGTGGAGACTCCGAACGCGAGCCGCGCTATGTTCGCAGTCATCGCGGAAGCCTCGAGCGGGGAGCGCTCATGACGGCACTCGGTGACAACGTGCACATCTTCGCCCGGCCCCATCGTCGCGAGGCGTTGGTTCGGTGCTTCGAGGCCGTGCTCGGATGTACGGTGCGGACCGTCGAGTTTCCCGGGATCGCCGAGCCGATGCTCGTGGTCGGGGCTCGTACGAGGCCGGTCGTGACGGCGACCGCCGGGCGGTCCGGTCAGGGCGTCACCGTACGCGGCGCCGTCCGGCTGAGCCGGGACAGGTTCCACACGCCGTAACCGACCTCGGCGAGGACCACCGCGACCTGCTGCCAGCCGGGCGGCGCCCCCGGGCTCATGATCGACACATAGTCGACGAACGCGTGGGTCGGCACGAGCCACCACAGCGAGACGCCGCGGAGCCGCAGCGAGGCGAGCACGAACCCGAACGCCCCGGCGTCGACGATCTGGACCAGGGTGTCGTCGAGCGGCTGTCCCCACCACAGGTTGATCAGATGCTGCAGCCCGAACAGCACCGCGACCCAGCACGCGCAGGCGTACGGGCCGAGCCCGCGCAGCGCGGTCAGGACGACGCCACGGCTCAACAGCTCCTCGTTGAGCCCGACGAACACCGTTTGACTGTTAGCCAGCCAATCATCTGCGTCAGGGGGCGCCGGCCTTGCGTGCGAGGACGAGCCGGCACCGCGGACCGCCGTCCTGATGTCGGCCGAGAGCCGTCAGGGGGACCGTCGTCACGGTGAATCCGGACGCCGTCAGGTCGTCGCGGAGCGCCGGCAGCCCGCAGGTGCGGTAGTACATGACGAACGGGGGACGCCACACGGCGTTGCGGACCCGCATGGCCAGGTCGAACCCGAGCAGCGCCCAGTACCCGGCCGAGGTGACGGGCTGTGGTCCGCTGATGGGGAAGGCGAAGAGCCCGCCGGGCCGCAGCGCGCGGTGCACCCCGGCGAACAGCGCCGGGCGTTCGGCGGGCAGGAAGTGCCCGAGCGCTCCGAAGCTGACCGCCAGGTCGAAGGCCTCGGTGAAGGGCAGGGCCCGGACGTCGGCGCGTACCCACTCGGCGTCCGGATGCGCCCGGCGCGCCTGCGCGAGCATGCCGCCGCTGAAGTCGACGCCCGTGACGCCTTCCCCGCACAGGGGCCGGAGGACCCGCAGGCCCGCACCGGTGCCGCAGCACACGTCCAGTCCCCGGCCGAACGGCCCGAGCGGACGCAGCGCCTCGGCGGTCGCGTCGAGAATGCCGTCGGGCGTGCGGAAGGGCGTGTGGTCGAACTTCGGAGCGAGCAGGTCGTAGCCGCGCTCGACCGAGGACAGCGCCTGCATCGCCAGCTCACGCAGAGACGGGCCTTGAGGCGAGAACACGAGCCAAGAGTACTTCCCGACGCCGGACCGGCCCTCGGCCGGGAAGAACACCTACCGCTGCCGTACGAAGACCCGGCCGAGCGGGCGTCAACCTCGGCAGGGAGCGCCGACCGACACCTGAACGGTGGCCGTCTCCCGCCCCGCCCGAACCCGCAAGGGCACGCAGGCGGCCTCGTCGAGGGAGAACCCGCCGGGGAAGACCAGCCACCGACCCGTAGCGGCGGGCGGTGCCGGGCAGGCGGGGATGTGCAGAACGGTGGTCCACGCGGGTGCGTGGTTGCCCCAGGCGATGGAGAGGCGGGAGGCCCAGCTCGCCGGTACGGTCAGGCTTCCCTCACGCCCCGCATGGACGAGAAGCCCGGTCTTGGCGAAGAGGCGATGGGGCCCGGCTCCCTCCGCCCTCGCGGCCTGCACCGTCGAGGTGGTGTCCAGGCCCACGATGCCGAGAACGCCACGCCGCGGCCCGGTCGGCGCCGGCACCGTGTCGATCGGATCGGAGCAGTCGAGGTCGACCTGCCCCGGTGACGTGGCCCCACCGTCCGACGGGACCGGCGTACGTCCACGGGGCGATGCCGCGGGGTCTCCCGTACACGCGGCCCCTAAGCACAGAACGGTCATCACGGCGACTCGAGACACGGCCCGCATGCCCTCATTATCGGAGTCATGGCAGAGATAGAGGTGGTCCTCGGCGACATCACGCGCGAACAGACCGACGCCGTCGTCACCGCGGCGAACGCGTCGCTGATGGGCGGCGGCGGGGTGGACGGCGCGATCCATCGCGCGGCCGGTCCGCGCCTGGCCGAAGCGGGAGCGGCGATCGGTCCCTGCGCTCCGGGCGACGCGATGGCGACACCGGCGTTTGGCCTGTATCCGCCGGTCAGGTACGTGATCCACACGGTCGGGCCGGTCTGGGAGGGCGGCTGCCGGGGCGAGGCCGGTGTCCTTGCCTCCTGCTACCGCCGCTGCCTCCGGGCCGCCGACGAACTGGGCGTGCGCAGCATCGCGTTTCCCGCCATCGCGACCGGTGCGTACGGGTTCCCGGCCGAAGAAGCGGCCCGGATCGCGGTCACCACCCTCGCCTCCACCTCGACCGCCGTGCGGCGGGTCAGGCTCGTCGCCTTCGACGCGGCGACCCGCGACCTCCTGACCGCCGAACTCGCCCGGGTGTCCCCGTCCGATCCCGACGACACCACGCTGCTGGCACAGCTGGACACCAGCGCCGAGCGGGCCGACGCCTGGCACCGGCTGGTGGCCGTCGCCAAAGAGTTCGCGGCCCTGCCGCACGCTGAAGACGACTGCCGGTGGGTGCGGGCGGAGAAACGGCCGGACGGCGTCATCAGGATGGGCTATCCGGTCTACGGCGAACGCGTCGACCGCGCCTGTGACGCGCTGGCCGGAGTAGGCGCGGTGACCCCGGCCTACCACTGGATGCAGCGACGCCCGCCCACCGTGCCCGCCGATGGCGTGTTGTCCCCGGCCGATGCCGTCCGTCTCGCCACCGCAACGCTACGAGGCGAGCGTTTCGGCGAGGGGACCATCGGCGACGCGGTGGAGCAGGGCACTCTGCAGGCCATTCTGACCTCGCTGTCCACCTGGTACGGGAGCCGGCCTGAACGGTGAGGGTCGTCCGTGAGTTCGCGGCTCGTGATCAGGGGGTGAGGATGACCTTGCCGGTGACGGTCTTGGACTCGGCCAGGCGCAGGGCGTCGGCGGCGTCCGCGAGGGAGAACCGGGCCGCGATCTGCGCGGTGATGTGCCCCTCGGCCATCGCCTGCAGGACCTGGGTGAGGTCGTGCCGCAGCCGGGTGCGGAACCGCTGCTTGGCCAGACCGCGGCCGGCCCAGATGTTGTAGAAGTAGGCGTGCCGCCCGTTGGGCAGCGCGTTCCAGGCCCAGACCCGGCCCAGGATCTTGAGCACCGGGAGCTGTTTGGAGCCGGTGTCGTCGAGGGTGGCCGCGCTTCCGTAGGCGACCAGGGTGCCGCCCGGGGCGAGCAGCCGCCATGAGTCGAGCACGCTGGGGACGCCGAGGTGGTCGAAGACCGCGTCGACGCCGCCGGAGGCGATCTCGCGCACGGCGGTGGGCACGTCGGCGCGGTAGTCGATCGGGATGACGCCGAGGTCGCGCAGCCGGTCGTGGTTGCGCGGCGAGGCGGTGCCGATCACCCGGATCCCGGCGAGGCGGGCCAACTGCACGAGCGTGGAGCCGACGCCGCCGTTGGCGCCGTGCACCAGGATCGTCCGGCCGGCCTTGACGCGCGCCTTGCGGTGCAGCATCTGCCACGCGGTGATGCCGTTCACCACGACGGTCTCCGCCTCGGCCGGGTCCAGGCCGTCGGGCACCGGCACCACGTCGGCGGCGTCGACGACCACGTGGCTGGCCCAGCCGCCCACCTTGGTCAGCGCCGCGACGCGCCGCCCGAGGACGGTGGAGTCCGCGCCGGGGCCGACGGCCTCGACGATCCCGACCAGGTCGTAGCCGGGTACGAACGGAAACGGCGGCTGGTCGTAGTACCGGCCCCGGCGCATCTGCTGCTCGGCGAAGGACACGCCTGTCGCCTCCATGCGGATCACCACCTGCCCGGCGCCGGGCACCGGGATCGGCGACGTGCTCAGCCGCAGGCCGTCGGGGGACACCACTCCCGGGAGCACGATCTCGGTGCGCTGTTCCGTGCCCATGTCCATCACTCTCCAGTTCGTTACTGCTTCTCGTGTTAGTTAGAAGCTCTAACAAGAGTATTATGTGCTTACTGAAGTGAAGTCAAGCGAGGGGCACGGACATGGGCGATGCGATCAAGAGTCCGCGGGTGCGTTACCGCGAGCAGGTGCGCGAAGAGATCAAGGCGCACGCCTGGGCGCAGGTCGCCGCCACCGGCGCGTCGGCGCTGTCCCTCAACGCGATCGCCAAGCAGATGGGCATCAGCGGTCCCGCTCTCTACCGCTACTTCCGCAACCGTGACGAGCTGATCACCGAACTCGTCCTGGACGCCTACCGCGACCTGTCCGACACCTGCCGGGCCGCCGCGACGCCCGGCGATCCGCCCGAGACGAGGCTGGCCGCGATGGCGTCCGCCCTGCGCCGGTGGGCGCTGGCCGCTCCACACCGCTACCTGCTCATCTACGGCACACCGGTGCCCGGCTACGCCGCCCCGCCGGAGGCGACCACGCTCGCCGCCGGCATCATGACCCTCCTGCTCGACGCCTATGCCGAGGCCGACGCGGAGGCAGGAACGGCGGCAGGAGGCGGCCCCGCCTCCGATGCCGCCACGGCCCTCGACGACCACCTGGCCGCGCATCGGCGGTGGGCGGCCGACCACCCCGCTCCGGCGTCCGCCCTACGTCGCGCGCTCACCTTCTGGACCCGGCTGCACGGCGTCATCAGTCTCGAGGTCGCCGGCCACTTCACCGGCATGGGCTTCGACCCCGCCCTGCTCTACGCCACGGAAAGCGACTCCGTCGGCGCGTCGGGGGAGGTCAGAAGTCGATGAGCTCGACCTTCACGGTTGCGACGTCGCCCGCGTCGAGGGATTCGGCCGTGCGGACGGCGCGCTTGATGGGCAGCACGTAACGACCGCGCGCGCTGTCGGGGAAGATCGAGGTCGTCCACGTGCTGGTGCCGACCACGACGCGTACCCGCAGTGAACCGAAGCCGCGACGCAGCCCGCCGGCCAGGTCACGGATCTCTTCCGACTCATCGGCGGGCAGGCTGACGAAGGTCCAGGTGTCGGAGCGTCGCGCATCCCAGATCCACAGCTCGGCTTCGAAGACGACCACCATGGGTGAAGCATCACACGCGGCACCGACAGTCAGGGTCGCGGGGAGCCGGGCGCGATCGTCGTCTGGGCGGCGGAGCAGAGCAGGCGCACGCTGCGGATGAACTTCTCGTCCTGGTCGTGGCGCGATGCTTCGGCCGTGGTCATCGGGAAGCGCTCGTGGAGGTCGGTGACGTCCTGCCGGTCGACGGCGGGGCCGGGGGACCGGCTCTGCTCCTGGAGCACGAATCCGGTGACGTGGCTGAGCAACGTGTCCGCGACGATGACGCGATGCTCCCCGGGCACGCCCGCGTCCCGCAGGGTCTCTAGCAGTCGTTCCATCAGGGACAGTGCGCCGGGGCTCAGCATGCTCGGGCTGTCGGCGAGCAGGAGGGGCCCGCCCGGATGCCGCCTGATGCTCTCTCGCAGCGTGAGGACCTGCGCCTCGATCCGCGCCCGCCAGCCCGCCTCCTCCGGCAGGGCCGCCAGGGCCGCGCTGCCGGCGTCGTACGCCTGCTGGGCGATCCGATCCGCCATCAGTCTCAGCAGGGCGTCCTTGTTCCGCACGTGGTAGTAGAGGCTCCCGGCGTGCACGTCGAGACGTTCGGCCACGCGCCGCATGGACAGTCCCTGGTAGCCCACCTCGGCGAACGTGGCCATGCCCGCGTCGATGATCCGGTCCGTGCTCAGCTTCACGGCATCACCGTAGCGCACTTTTGAACGCTGTTTGAATTGTCCCTCCGTCGGCGTTACAGTCGGCGTCAGACGGATTCAAACGATGTTCAAAAAGGCGGGCCGAGATGGGCGCACTGCTGTTCAACGTGACCACGGCGGCGCTGATGGTGCTGATGTTCAAGGCCGGTCAGGTCCTGGTGGAGCGGGCCGCGATCGGGTGGCGCCGCCTCCCCTGGGCCGCGGCCGGGCTGACCGCGGTGGCACTGGCAGGCGTGGTGACCCAGCTCTGCTGGCACGGAGCGATGGCGGCCCTCGACGCGGACCCGGGCAAGACGGGGTGGTGGCGCGCGGTCACCTCGGTCTTCATGCAGAACGGAGGCGTCGTCGGGGCGTCGTGGAACATCGTCACCCTGGCCGTCATCGCCGCCCTGGCCGAGCGCGTCTGGAACGGGCCGCTGACGGTGGTGCTGTTCGCCGCCGGCGCGCTCCTCCCACGGTACGTCGACGCGCTGTTCGGCGCGACGAGCGGCAGCACTGATCCCCGCAACTTCGCCGGCAGTTCCGGAGCCACCTACTTCCTCGGCGCGACCCTGGCCGGCGCCCTTCTCCTGCGCGGCCACGCCGTCAAGGAGCGGCTGCTCGCCGTCGGCGTGCCCGTGTTCGGCCTGGCGCTGTGGTTCGCCCAGGGGAACGGGCACGGGCTGGTGGCGGCGTACGGCTTCGCCCTCGGCCTCCTCGTCCGTGGTCTGACGCGCCTGGTGACCCGCCCCCAACACGGCCGGCGGCGGCTCAGGCGGGGTCCGCGACCCGAGGCCGCCGACTCCCCGCACCTTCGCGACCAGCCGCAGAACTCCTGAGTACGGCGCTCAGCGGGCGGTGGTCGCGCCGTAAGGCCCGTTCCACGGGCGCCCGGCGCCGGTGAGCGCGTCGGTCAGTGCGACCGGGACGCCGACGAGCAGGTCGACGTTGCGGTCGGCCGGGGTCCCGTGCGCCGCGGGGCCGCCGACGCTGCCGGGCTCGTTGGCCGCGGCCTCGCGGTGCAGAGCGGCCAGCCGCCACAGCCCGTGGCCGTCGGCCGGGTCGGCCGGCGCCGCCGAGTCCAGGCTGGTGCTGCGCAGCACGACGATGCCGGGCCCGGCCGTGCCCAGCTCCAGGCGCCGGCCCTGCACCGGCCACTCGGCCAGCGACGACGTCGAGATCTCCCAGAAGCCGCCACCGGGGCCCGGCCGTGGGGTGACCCGGTTGACGTGGGTGTGCCCGGACACCCACGCGACCACGTTCGGGAACCGGTGCAGCAGGCGCTCGACGTCCGGCGCGAGCAGCCGGGGCAGGTCGGCGGCGGTCCGCTCCGCCGGGTCGGCGGGCGGCACCCCGTTGGTGAGGGTCGACAGCCCGTGGTGGGAGAAGAGGACGACGGCCCGGTCGGCGCCCGGGCCGTGCACCTCGGCGAGCCGGTCGGTCAGCCAGGCCGCCTGCCGGGCGCCCAGGCTGCCATCGGCGTACCCGCCCGGGTTGGTCGTGTCGAGGCAGATCAGGCGGACACCCGGGACGGCGTCGTAGACGTAGTACCCCGTGCCGTCGGCCGCGTTCGCGGCGGTGAAGCCGTGTCCGGCCGGGTCGCCGCCCGCCTCGAGGTGGGCCCGGACGTACTCGGCCACCCCGACGTGGCGGCGTCCGGGATCCGGGCGCACCGGCCGCGAGGCGCCGCCGCTCACGACGGTCGGGTCGAGCCGGTACGCGTCGATGAGGTCGCCGCCCGGGAGGCCGAGCGGCGACGCGACCGGCTTCGCCGCCCCGCGGACGAGCCGTTCGAGCGCCGGCGTCGTCGGCGCCCGGCCCTGGACGAGCGTGTCGTGGTTGCCGAAGCAGGCCAGCCAGGGCACCGCGAGCCCGGCCGGCCGGAACGGCCGCGCCGCCTCGGCCAGCAGGCCCGGCACGTCGGGGAAACCGCGCTCGCGTTTCCAGACGTCGGCCGGGCCGGGCTCGGGGTTCCAGTACGCGCCGCCGCGGACGGCCGACGGCGTCGCGTCCAGCCCGCCCGCGCCGCGCGCCGGGTCGATCGGCGCGGCCCCGGTGAGCAGGTCGAGCCAGGTGCGCAGCTCGTTGGCCTGCGCGCTGTCGGTGTTGTCGCCGGTGGTCAGCACGAGGTCGATCGGCCCGCCGGCCGCCACCGGGTCGCGCAGTGTCCTGATCATGGCCTCGGCGCCGTGCAGGGCGAGGAACTCCTGCGGCCGGTAGGCCGGCAGCATCAGCCGCAAGCCGGGCGTGCCCTCCAGCTCCTGCAGGAACTCCACCCGTGCCGGCGAGGTCAGGTCGGCGATCTGGAGGTCGGTGAGGTGCACCGCCCGCAGCACCACTGAACCGCCCGGCTCCGGCGCCCGTTCCGGCACCAGGTCCGTACGGACGGTATGCGGCTCGCCCGGCCCGTCGGCCAGCACGCGGTACGGCGCCACGGTCCCGGTCCGTGCCGTCGCGGCCCGCCTGATCGTCCTGGTGGTCGTTCCCGGGGCGTACGGGGGCGGTTCCACGGGCGGCTCCACGGGCGGCTCCTCACGTCCGGTCGACAGGCATCACTTTAACGTTTGAGCCCGGAAGCGGCGCGGTCTGGTGTCCGCGGGTCAGCGCGGGGGCGGGGCGGTCGAGCCGCGGACGAGCAGGGTGGCGGGCAGGCTGACGTCGCGCGTCGCGGTCGGCCGGTCGGCGAGCGCGTCGAGGAGCAGGCCGGCCGCGGTGACGCCGATGGTGCGGCGGTCGACGGCCAGGGTCGTGAGCGGAGGAGCGAGCAGAGCCGAGGTGGGCAGGTCGTCGTGGCCGACCACGGAGAGGTCGTCGGGGATGCGCAGGCCCTGTCCGGCCGCCGCCGCGTAGACGACGTGGGCCAGGTGGTCGCTGTTGGTGATCACCGCGGTGGCGCGGGAGCGCCGCGGACGGGCCAGTTCGGCGTCCAGGGTGGGGCCCGCCGCGGCGGCGGTCAGCTCGGTCTCCAGGATCCGGCCGGACAGCCGGCGCTCGGCCACGACGCGCAGGAACGTGTCGGCCCGCTCGGGGTCGGGGCTGCGCCGCCGGGGCGCGGAGAGCAGGGCCAGCCGGCGGTGGCCCAGGTCGGCGAGGTGGCCCACGGCCTGCTCGACGGCCGCGACACCGTCGACGTGGGTGCGCATGACGGGGAGCGCGCGTCCGAGCCGCGCCGCGTTGAGCAGCACCGTCGGACGGCCGGTCGTCCGGTGCCACTCGCCGGCCGCACGCGAACCGCCGACCGGCGCCAGCGCCAGCGCGTCGACGCCCCGGGCGATGAAGGTCCGCATCAGCTCGGTCTCGCGCCGCAGGTCGTAGTGCGAGGACGCGGTGATCAACGCGTACCCGCTCCCCGCGCACACCGTCTCGAAGCCCTCGATGACGTCGAGGAAGAACGGGTTGGACAGGTTACGGATGAGCAGGCCGATCGTCCGCGACCGGCGGGTGCGCAGGGCGACGGCCGAGGTGTTGGGCCGATAGCCGAGGTCGGCGGCGGTCTGCCGCACCCGGGCGCGCAGGTCCTCGCTCACTCCGGACCGGTCGTTCAGGGCCAGGCTCACCGCCGACACCGAGATGCCGAGGGCGCGTGCAACGTCGTGCTGTGTGGGTGCGTTGCCGCCGGGTCCTGCCACGGGCACAACAGTAACCGGTGTCTGGACGGTGGCGGACCGAGCTGCTAGAACGTTTGAGTACCAGCAGCACCCCCGCCCCGCTCGCCGCTGACCGGGAGTTCTCGTGACCACGACCGACTTCTCCGTCCTGGACTCCGAGGAACTGCGCGGTTTCCACCGCAAGGTGACGGCTCTGTCCGTCGCGGGCATGTTCCTCGACGGGTACGACCTCGCGGTGATCGCGGTCGCGCTACCCGTCCTCACCAAGCAGTGGTCGATCCCCTCGTCGATGACCGGGCCGCTCGCGGCGTCCGCCGTGTTCGGCATGCTGGTCGGCGCGCTCGTGCTCGGCCGCCTCACCGACCGGCTCGGCCGCAAGAAGATGTACCTGGTCGACCTCCTGTGCTTCTTCGTCTTCGCGGTTCTCACCGCGGTCAGCCAGAATTACTGGGAGCTCTTCGTCTTCCGGTTCCTGCTCGGCCTCGGGCTCGGCGCCGACTACTCGATCTCCTCCACGCTGCTGGCCGAGTTCGCGCCCGCCCGCCGGCGCGGCATGCTGATGTGCGGGCTGGGGGCCACCTGGTTCGCCGGTTCGGCGACCGCGTACCTCGCCGGGCTGGCGTTCTCGCCGCTCGGCGCGAGCTCGTGGCGCTGGATGCTCCTGCTGGGCGGGGTCTTCGCGGCGGTCGTCATCTACCTGCGCAGCAAGGTCCCCGAGTCGCCGCGGTGGCTGCAGTCCAAGGGCCGCACCGCCGAGGCGGCCGCCGTGCTCTCCGACCTGTCGGGCCGTCCCGTCGCGGAGGTGGAGGCGCGGCCCGCGCGGGCGCCGTTCAGCCGGCTGCTGACCGGGCGGATGCTGCGGCTGACGCTGTTCTGCTGCGGGTTCTGGTTCATGTACACGCTCACCTACTACGGCATCACGATCTACACGCCGACCATCCTCGGACATCTCGCCTCGACGCCGACCGAGGCCCGCATCGGCTCGTGCGTGGTCGGCCTGCTCGGCGTCGCCGGTGCGTCCATCGGCGTGGCCGTGGTCGATCGCGTCGGCCGGCGGCCGCTGATCATCGTCTCCTTCGCGGGGCTGGTCGTCGCACTCGCCGTGCTCGCGCTGATCCCGTCGCCTCCGCTGACCGTCGTGGTGCTGCTCTTCGCCCTCGCCGTGCTGTGCGCGAACGCCGGGCCGGGCATCCTCGACTTCGTCTACCCGACCGAGCTCTTCCCGACCTCGCTGCGCGCGAGCGGCACCGGCCTGGCCGCGGCAACGAGCCGGGTCGGCGGCATCATCGGCACCCTGGCCTTCCCCGACATGGTCGCGGCCTGGGGCATCTCCAACGCGCTGTGGCTCTTCGTCGCGGCCGGCGTGCTCGGCGTGCTGATCTGCGTACGGCTCGCCCCCGAGACCAAGGGCGAGAGCCTGGAGGCGCTGAACCGGCGGCTGGTCGGTGAGGCGGAGCTGCGCGAGCTGGACGAGGCCGCGGCACCCGCCGCGTGATCAGGCTCCCGTGAGTGAGCCGGAACGCCTCGGGGTGCCGGGGGCGTCGGTGGAGCGCGCCGCGGCGACCTCGACGGCCGTACGGACGAACGCCGCGAGCGCGCGGTCGCGCCGCTCCTCGGGCCAGGCCGCCAGCAGGGTCGTCCGGCGATCGTCGACCGGAACGGCGACCAGGCCGCGGCCGAGCCGGCAGGCGACCGACTCGGGCAGTACGGCGGCGATACGCCCGAGCGCGACCAGTTCGGCCACCTGCCCGGTGTCGGTGATGACCGGCCCGTCGCCCGGTGACTCGTCGGTCCAGCGCGGGAGGACCTCGCCGGCCAGGTCGACCGTGCGTACCGACGCGCGGCCGGCCAGCCGATGCGTGGGCGGCAGCACCACCAGCTCGCGCTCGGTCAGCAGCTCCTCGGTGGCCAGCCCGGACAGGTCGTTCTGCGGCGTGCGCAGCAGCGCGACGTCGGCGGTTCCGTCGCGCAGCAGGCTCTTCTGCTCGCCGATGCCGCAGATCAGCACCTCGACCTCGACCGTGTCGGGGTGCGCGGCGAAGCGGGCCAGGATCGGTTCGAGGAGGCCGGCGTCACCGGCCGGTTTCGTCACCACCACCAACCGCGGCTCGCGCCCGGCGCGGCGGGTCAGCCGCTCGGCCGTGGCCAGGTTGGTGAGGGCCTTGCGACCCTCGTTCAGCAGAACCTCGCCGGCGGTGGTCAGCGACACGTGGCGGCTGGTGCGCTCCAGAAGCCGTACGCCGAGCCGCCGCTCCAGGCGCTGGATCGCCCGGGACAGCGGCGGCTGGGCGATGCCGAGCCGCTCGGCCGCCCGGCTGAAGTTGCGCTCCTCCGCGACCACGACGAAGTAGGCCAGCTCCCGGGAATCCATACCTTCAGGGTATAGGTGCGCATCCCCATCGGTCTTGGTGTCGTTCGCCGGCGGCTGGTGAGCTGGCGTCATGACGGACACGACAACGATCGCCCTGGTCACCGGGGCCAACAAGGGCATCGGCTACGCCATCGCGGCCGGGCTCGCCGACCGGAAGATGACAGTACTCATCGGAGCCCGCGACACCGGGCGACGGGACGCCGCGGTGGAACGGCTGCGCGCCGCCGGCGGCGACGTGCACGGGATGACCCTGGACGTGACCGCCGCCGACACCGTCGCCATGGCCGCCGAGGAGATCGCGACCCGGTACGGCCGGCTGGACGTCCTGGTCAACAACGCCGGGATCACCGGCGACGAACGGCAGATTCCCGGCGCGGGCACGGAGGTGCTGGCCGAGGTCCGCAGGGTGTTCGAGACGAACGTCTTCGGCCTGGTCGCGGTGACCGAGGCGATGCTGCCGCTGCTCCTGAACTCGCCGGCCGGACGCGTGGTGAACGTGTCCGGGCGTGGCGGCTCGCTGACCGCGATGGCCACGCCGGACGGAGATCTCGCCGACCTGCCACCGTTGCTGGGCTACCCGGCGAGCAAGGCCGCGGTCAACGCGGTCACGACGCAGTACGCCAAGCACCTGCGCAGGAACGGGATCCTGGTCAACGCCGTCTGCCCGGGCAAGACCGCGACCGAGGGCAACGGGTTCACCGGTGACCGCACCGCCGAGCAGGGCGCCGCGATCGCGGTGCGCATGGCGACGCTCGGCCCGGACGGCCCGACGGGCACCTTCGTCGACGAGAGCGGGCCGATTCCCTGGTGACCCGCCGCCGACCCGCACGGGTGCCGTCCCCACGCCCCCTGCCGGGCTGGGGGCGGCGCCGTTTTGCAGGTGTTACCGGTTGAACCTCCGGTCGGCGGCTTGGGCTCCAACCACCCTCACTGTGACGGTCCTATTACCTTCCGCGCAGTCTTCTGTGCACACTCGTCCCCTTAACGACCTCAGACCATCACACCTAGTGTTCGACAGGCAACGCGCTGTGTCCCCCAAGGTCGTCTCCAGATGGGAGCCTGTCATGACGAGTGACGCCATCGCCGAGCAGGCGGCCGAACACGACAGGCTGAGCCTCGGCACGCAGGCGGCCCGTAATCTCGCCACCACCACCAAGACCGTGCCGCAGATGCAGGGCATCACCTCGCGGTGGCTGCTGCGCGAACTGCCGTGGGTCGAGGTCTCCGGCGGAACCTATCGGGTGAACCGGCGGCTCAAGCTCGCCGTCGGCCGCGGCCGGGTCGGGTTCGTCCAGACGGGCGCCGACGACGTGCGGATCGTTCCGGAGACCCTGGCCGAGCTGCCGCTCCTGCGGGGGTTCGACGACACGGCGGTGCTCGCCGACCTGGCCCGCCGGTTCGTGCTCCGCCACTTCGAGCCCGGCGAGGTCATCGCCGAGTCCGGCGCGCCGGTGACGGACGTGTTCATCATCGCGCACGGCAAGGTCGAACAACGCGGCACCGGCGCGTACGGCGACGTCCAGCACCGGGGCGTGCTCATCGACGGCACGCACCTGGGCGACGAGGCGCTTCACCGGTCCGAACCGGTATGGCGGCACACCTACAAGGCCATCACGGCGGGAACCCTCATGACCCTCAGCCGACGAAGCCTTCAGGAGGTCCTCGACGGCTCGTCGCGCCTCCGGTCGCACATCGCCGAACGCCTCGCCGTCACCGGCCGGCCCGTCAACCGCAAGGGCGAGGCCGAGGTCGCGGTGGCCTCGGGTCACCACGGCGAGCCCACGCTGCCGGGCGCGTTCGTCGACTACGATCCGGCGCCCCGCGAATACGAGCTGGGGGTCGTGCAGACCGTCCTGCGGGTCCACTCGCGCGTTCACGACCTCTACAGCGACCCCATGGACCAGCTTGAACAGCAGTTGCGGCTGGTCGTGGAGGAGATCCGCGAAGGCCAGGAGCGAGAGCTCCTGAACAACCGCGAGTTCGGGCTGCTGCACAACGCCGAGTACGACCAGCGCATCAGCACCCGGCACGGGCCGCCGACCCCCGACGACATGGACGAACTGCTCACCCGCCGCCGTGGCACCAGGCTGTTCCTGGCCCACCCGAAGGCCATCGCCGCGTTCATGCGCGAATGCAGCCGGCGCGGTGTGTACCCCACGACGGTCGTCGAGGACGGGCAGGCCGTCACCGCCTGGCGGGGCGTGCCCATCTTCCCGTGCGACAAGCTGCCCGTCAGCGCGGGGCAGACGACCACGATCGCGGCGATGCGTCTCGGCGAGGACGACCAAGGCGTCGTCGGACTGCGCCAGACCGGGCTTCCCCACGAGTACGCGCCGGGGCTCAACGTCCGCTTCATGGGCATCGACGAACGCGCTCTGACCCATTACCTGGTCTCCGCCTACGCGTCGGTCGCGGTCCTGGTGCCCGACGCGATCGGTCTGCTGGAGAACGTCGACATCGCCGGCGCACGCGACTGAGCAGCACCCCCCACCGAAAGGAATCAGGCATGACCATCGCCAGCGTGTACCAGAACGACGTGGCCAACTACTGGAACGCCGAGCGCAACCCCGTCAACCTGCGGCTGGGCGATGTGTCGGGGATCTACCACCACCACTACGGCGTCGGCGAGGTCGACTGGTCCGTCCTCGACGTCGCCGACGACCACGCACGGGACGAGGCGGTCATCACCGAACTGCACCGGCTGGAGAACGCCCAGGCCCGGCTCCTGCTCAGCCACCTGGGCGAGATCCGGCCCGAGCACCGCCTGCTCGACGCCGGCTCCGGCCGGGGCGGCACCAGCATCATGGCGAACTCCGCCTTCGGCTGCCGGGTCGACGGCGTCTCCATCTCCCAGGCCCAGGTGGACTTCGCCAACGACCAGGCGGCCGAGCACGGCGTCGCCGACAAGGTGCGGTTCCACCTCAAGAACATGCTCGACACCGGGTTCGAGGCCGGCGGCTTCCAGGCGATCTGGAACAACGAGTCGACGATGTACGTCGTCCTCGACGACCTCTTCGCGGCGCACTCCCGGCTGCTGACGCGCGGCGGCCGATACGTCACGATCACCGGCTGCTACAACGACGTGTACGGGCTGCCGTGCAAGGCGGTCTCCACGATCAACGCCCACTACGTGTGCGACATCCATCCCCGCAGGGACTATTTCCGCGCGATGGCGGCGAACCGGCTCGTGCCCGTCAGCGTCATCGACCTGACCGCGGACACCATCCCGTACTGGGAGCTCCGGCAGAAGTCATCGGTCGCCACCGGCATCGAGGACGCGTTCCTGGAGGCCTACCGCACGGGCGGCTTCCAGTACCTGCTGATCGCCGCCGACCGGATCTGAGTCCCTCCTCGCAACGACCGTGTTCGACGAAGGCAGGTGAGCAGGCATGAACCCGACGCACGGGCCGTGCGGCACCGGAGGCCGGCCCATCCCGCCGGCCGCCGAGGTGCGGCTGGGCAGACCGACCGGCCTGGGGACCGACGCGGCGCTCCTGCCCTCGCTGCTCGCCGCCGCGGGCCCCAGCCGCCGGCCGCCGTACGGCACCCTCCCGGACGCGGTCCCGGGCCCGGCGCGCGGTGGTCCGGCCTATGCCGAACGGCCGTGGGGCGACGGTACGCACTCACCGCTCTACTGCCCGCTGCCCGAACGCGTCGACCAGAGGCTCGCCGACGAGGTGGACGCCAGGCTCGGAGACTGGGCGCGCGACCGCGGCTTCAGCGACGACGAACTCGACGCGCTGGGCAAGGCCGCGTTCGGGAAGCTCGTCACGCTCGCCCATCCCGACACCGACGATGCCGACGCACTCCTCGTCGCCGCGCAGCTCAACGCCGCCTGGTGGGCGGCCGACGACTACTACGCCGACGACACCGCACTGGGTGCCGTGCCCGCACGCCTTCCGCAACGCCTCACCCTGGCGATGTCGGCCATGGACCCGGTCCCGCCCGTGGGAGACCTCACGCCTCCGCTGCGCGAGGCCCACGGAGACGACCTGGTCCTGCGGATGCTCGAGTCGGCGGTCGCCCACCTGAACCGCCACGCGACCTCGGCCCAGGTCCAGCGCATCTGTTACTCGACCTTCGCGATGTTCGTGAGCTGGACCGCGTACGCGGCCTGGCGGGAGACCGGCGAGGACCCACCCGCGTGGGAGTACCTCGCGGCGCGCCAGCACGACAGCTTCTACACCTCCATGACGCTCATCGACGTCGTCGGCGGCTACGAGGTGCCGGCCGAGCTCTTCTACGAGCCGCGCGTCCGCCGCGCCTCCATGCGGGCCGGCACCGCGAGCGTGCTGGTCAACGACCTGCACTCGGTGGCCAAGGACGCCGCCGACGAGAACCCCGTCTGCAACCTCGTCCTTCTCATCGCGGCCGACCGGGACTGCACCGTCGACGAGGCGACCGAGATCACCGTGACGCTCCACAACGACCTCGTACGCGACTTCGAGGCCGGCCACCGAGAACTCGCGGCCGTCCCGTCCGCCGAACTCCAGCGTTACCTGCGCGGGCTGCGCGCCTGGATGGGCGGCGGCTTCGAGTGGCACGCCACCAACCCTCGCTACGGCCGGCAGGAGTGACGTGGCATCGGCGCGCTCACCGTCCGCGGGACGTACGCCCTACCTCGCCGGTGACACGGTCGTGGCGAGGAACTCCCGGAACGGCACGGGCGGCCGGCCGAGGAGGCGGGCGAGGGCCGGGTCCACCTCGGCGAACTCGCCCTGCCGGCTCGCGACGAAGATGCCCAGCAGCAGGTCGGCCGCCGGCTCGGGAACGCCGTGGGCGACCAGCCCGGCGCGGTACGCCTCGTCGGCCACGACGGTCCGGCGGATCGTCCGGCCGGTCAGCTCCGAGGCGATCTCCGCCATCCCGGCCATGTCGATCACCTCGGAGCCGGTGAGGGCGGGGGTCAGGCCGTCGAGCTCGCCGCCGGTCGAGCCGTCGGGTTCGCCGCCGCCGGTCAGGGCGAGTGCGGCGGCCTCGGCCAGGTCGGCGTGGGCGGTCCAGGACACCGGACCGTCCTCCGGCACGGCCAGCTCGCCTGTTCTGAGCGCGTTGTCGAGCAACATGGCGCCGCTTGCCGCGTAGAAGCCGTTGCGCAGGGAGGTGAAGGGCACGCCGGAGTCCCGCAGCGCGACCTCGGTGGCGGCGTGGTCGACCATCGGCGCGAAGGGCGAGGCCGGATTCGAGCCCATGTGGCTGGTGTAGAGGATGCGGCCCGCCCCGGCCTCCTTGGCGGCGTCGATCGCCGTGCGGTGGTGGCGCACCGCGACCTCGCCCGTGGTGGCGGTGGACACGATGAGGACACGCGACGCCCCCTCGAACGCGTGCACCAGGCTCGCGGGGTCCTCGAAGTCACCCCGGCGTACGCGGACGCCGCGCGCCGCGAACTCCGGCACCTTCTCCGGGTCACGGACGCTCACGCCGACCTGTTCGGCGGGGAGGCGTTCGAGCAGCCGCTCGACGGTCGCCCCGCCCAGCTGACCGCTGGCACCGGTAACGATGATCACGCTGGTCTCCAGTCATGAAGGAGTGGGCCGGAACCCGGCCCGCGACGGCGTTTCCGTCGATAACGCTGTGACGTTAGCACCGATACCAAAGAACCGCTAACGGCAGGCTGTTAACATCGATTCATGGACGACGTCGGTTCGGCCTCCTCGGCCGGCACCCGCGAGGACACGCGGACGCGGATCCTCGCCGCGGCGGCGGACCTTCTCGCGGAGGGCGGCCGGGAGGCCGTCTCGACCCGGGCCGTCGGCGCCGCCGCCGGGGTCCAGGCCCCGACCATCTACCGCCTCTTCGGCGACAAACGCGGGCTCCTCGACGCGCTGGCGACCTACGGCATCACCAGGTACCTGAGCCGCAAGACCGAACACGAACCCGGCGACGACCCGGTGGAGGACCTGCGCGCCGGATGGGACCTGCACGTCGGCTTCGGCCTGGCCAATCCCGAGCTCTACGCACTGATGTACGGCGACCCGCACCACGGTTCCACCTCTCCGGCGGCCGCCGCGGCGTTCGACATCCTCGCCGGGCACATCGGCAGGATCGCCCGGGCGGGCCGCCTGAGAGTCGGTGAGGAACGCGCGGCACAGCTCGTCCACGCCGCCGGGAGCGGCACGACGCTCGTCCTCATCGCCCTGCCGGAAGAGGCCCGCGATCTGCGGCTGTCCTCTCTGGCCCGGGAGGCGGTCATCGCCGCGATCATCACCGACGTGCCCGTTCCGGCCGCGACGGGGCCGGTCGGCGCCGCCGTCGCCCTCCGTGCCGTCCTGCCGGAGACGACCGCCCTGACGCCGGGCGAGCGGAGCCTGCTGTCCGAGTGGCTCGACCGCATCGCCGCGGACGACGCGCCCTAGATCCGGGGCGATGATCGTTACGGCTCACTACGCTGGTCGGCCATGGACGAGATCGCCGGAATGGCCGGGTTTTTTGCCGCGCACGGTGTCTGGAGTGTCTCCGACGGGGCGACGCTGATTCCCCTGCTCGGCTACGAGCAGGTGGACGGTGAGCGCGGCATGGACCGCCTCGTGTTCGACGACATCGCCGACGCCGCGAGAGCCGGCCAGGAGGCGCTGGAGGCGGGGCGCGACGGCCGGCTTCGCGCGGTGCTCGTCGCCGACGCCTACCTTCACCTCGACGCGGGCCGGGTCGACGCGTTGATGGTCGATGCCGTCGAGTACCTCCCGGTCCGGCGGTCGCTGAGGATCGCCGTCCCCTACCGGCCGCGGTCGGCGCCCCAGGGTTTCGCCGTGTACCGGCCCCGGTTCATCGGGGACACGGGCTTCGACGAGCCCGACTACGCGGCACTGGCCGACGCCTTCTTCGCCGGGGTCGATTCCCACGAGCAGGCGGCGGCCGTGTGGAACGCGCACCTCATCGATGAGTCCGTCGAGACCGTTCACGGCCGATGAGTGAGCGGGGCGAGGCCTACCGCCGGTGGGGATCGTCCTCGGGTAGCCAGGCCTCGGGGTCGTGGATCCCCAGGTCGCCGACGCCGTCGGTGAGTGCGTCGACGGCGGCCAGAACGGCGGACCGGTCCTCGTCGCGCCGCCAGACCAGGGACCAGGTCCAGTAGACCCGCGGTGTGATCAGCGGACGTTTGACCAGGTCGGGCGGCAGCGAGACGTTCCGGCCCTTGGGCGAGTCGACGATCGGGCGCGGGCTGCGGCGTACGTGGTCGAAGAAACCGGATCCGGTGATGCCGGAGTCGGGGATGCGCACCGCGCGGGCGCCGGTCTCGTGGGCGAGCCGTTCGGCGTAGACGTTCCACGACAGCCACGACGCGGTGTCGTCGGAGACGAGGACGGAGGTGTCCTGGGCGCGGACGTCGCCGGGGTCGGTGCCGGTCGCGACCGCGTAGAGCCGGTCGGCGCCGAGGAGCCGGGCGTTCAGCCCGCGCCGCTCGAGGTCGTCCGTGCACACCCAGCACACCGCGAGGTCCAGGCCGCCGGCGGAGACCCGGGCCGCCTGCGTGTGCGAGGGGGCGACCCAGGCGTCGATGTGCAGCTGAGCCACCGTGGAGACGCGGGAGACCAGGTCCGGGGGGAGCCAGCTGACGTACCCGAGCCGTACCGCCTCGGAGCCGGACAGCCGTGCCGCGCGGTTGCGGACGTCGTCGGCCCGTTCCAGTACGGCGCGAATGTGCGGGAGCAGCGCCGAACCGGCCGGAGTGAGGCTGACCGAGCGGCGGTCGCGGTCGAACAGCCGTACGCCGAGGTCGCGTTCGAGCGCCTTGATCTGCTGGGAGAGCGACGGGCCGGCGATCAGCAGCCGCTCGGCAGCGCGGCCGAAGTTGAGTTCTTCGGCGACCGCGACGAAGTATCGCAGCTGACGAAGCTCCATTTCCGTCATGGTACGGCGCTGGGAGGCTGCGCCTACCAGCAGGGAGGAATCCGGTCCTGGCGTCATCCCCGGCGGACCTTGCATCGTGGAGGCATGGGAAACGCGACGGCACGCCACCGCCGGTCCTCACCGGGCCCGGGGAGAACCGCGTCCGGGCGCGCCGCGCCACGCCCCACGGCCGCGAGCTGACGGACGACTCCGCCCGCCCCCAACGGCTTCCCGCTGCCGCCCCCGCGCCGATCGGGAGCCGTCCCCCCCACGGCTCCCGCCGCAGTACTCCGGGCTGCGGCGGGAGCCATCCCGCCCACCGTCCCGCCTCGCCGAGGAACTCCCATGTGCTCCGCACCGCTGCAAGAGCGCGGCGTCACCGACGCCGGCGCGGCCCGCTCGCCCCGGGCCCACATCATTCCCAGCGCCGCCGCGCTGGCGGCGGGCATGGGGGTGGGCCGGTTCGTCTACACCCCGATCCTTCCCCTGATGAACGCCCAGGCCGGAATGTCGGCCGGGACCGGCGCGAGCTTGGCGACCGCGAATTACGCCGGTTACCTGGCCGGCGCGCTCGGCGGCATCCTGCTGCCGCGGCTGGTGCGCTCCTCGACCGTGCTGCGCTGCTCGCTGGTGGTCCTCGGCGTGTCCCTCGCCGCGATGCCGCTGACGCACGCGACCGCGCTGTGGCTGGCGCTGCGGTCGGTCGCCGGCGTGACCAGCGCCTTGATCTTCGTCATCGCCGTCAGCTCCGTCCTGGACCACCTGCGCGGTCACCCGGTCCACCTGCCGGGCTGGGCCTTCGGCGGTATCGGTGCGGGCATCGTCCTGTCCGGGCTGCTGGTGCTGATTCTGCGTTCCGTCGCGGACTGGCGCGTCGCGTGGTGGGCCGCCGCCGGGCTGGTCGTCCTGCTCACCGTCCCCTCGTGGAACCTGAGGACGGAACCGGCGCCCCGGCCGGTGAACGCCGCCGACCGGGAGCGAACGGGCGGCCGGCGCGTCCACCGCCGCTTCGCCGCCCTGTTCGTCTCCTACACGCTGGAGGGCGTCGGCTACATCATCGCGGGCACCTTCCTGGTCGCCGCGATCGAACAGAGAGCCCCCGCCTGGATCGGCAGCGCGGCCTGGGCCCTCGTCGGCCTGGCGGCCATCCCCTCGTCCGCCCTGTGGGCATGGCTGCACCGGCGCTGGTCCCGCCCTGGTCTCCTGCTCACCGCGCTCATCGTGCAGGCGGTCGGTGTCGCCTCACCCGCCCTGGTCGGCGGCGTGGCGGCGGCACTGGTCTCGGCGGCCCTGTTCGGCGGCACGTTCGTCGGGGTCAGCACCCTCGCGCTCGCCACCGGCACCGACCTGGGGTTCCCGCGCTCCGTCGCGCTGCTGACCGCGGGGTACTCCGCCGGCCAGATCGCCGGGCCGCTGGCGGTGACTCCGCTACTCCACCACGGATACCAGGGCGCCCTCACCGTGGCGGCCGCCGTGATCCTGGCGTCCGCCGTCGCAGCCGTCCTCCTCCGGATCGGCCTCCCGTCCGGCGACACCGGCGGCAGGCCGGGCTGAGCCCGCACGCTCCCATCTCCGGGGCCGATGGGGAGCTTGTCGGGGCGGCCCGTTCCTGCCACCGTGAGGACATGACAGGGGAGCGCACGCGGGTTCGCATGTCGCGTGAGGTTCGCGCCTGGCTGGCGGCGCTGCTGGCCGAAGACCACCAGATGGGCCGGGTGGTCGGTGAGGCCGTGACGGTGCTGTTCCAGGGCGGATTCGAGCCCGGGGCGCCGTTCGTCATCCCCTTGGAGTCCGCGCTTCGGGCTCAGCATCCCGGGATCGCGCTGGATCACTCCTACCAGCGCCAGCTCCACCTCTCCCAGCGGGTCCGCCGGAGCGTCGCCGACCTGGCGACCGCACGCAGACGCCTGGAGCTGCGGATCGGTGCGGGCGGCCTTGATCCGGACACCCTGGCCGGGACGCGTCGGCAGTACGAGGAAGTGGTGGCGGAAGAAGCCAGGGTCGCCCTGTTCTCGCGGCGGATCCAGGCCGGACTGAACGTGTTCGCCGCGCGCAAGGAGGCCGTGAAGGCGGGGTACACCGCCGCGCTGGCCAACCGGACGATCGACGAGGCGTTCGCCGCCTTCGACGAGTCGTACGTGCCGGGCCGGCCCGTCGACGACGTGGCACCGGCCAGGGCCGCCGCCGCCGACATGCTGCGCGGCGCCGCCGAGCTGGAGCAGTGGCTCGGCGGTGACACCGCGCCCGAGATCAGTGAGCTGCGGCTCGAGACCTCCGAGCTGCGTCTCCTGTTCGCGGTCGTGTCGCCGGACACGGCCGTACTCCTGGTCGTGGGGATCGGTCATGACGACTGGGACCGGTGGTACGAGCAGGCGCTGCCCCTGGCCCGGGACGAACTCGAGCTGGAGGACGGCGAGTTCACCGGCTACGACCTGACGACGTTCCTGTCGGAGTACTTCCCCGGCGAGGAGGCGGAGATCCAGGCCGCCGCCCACCTCGTACGGACGTCCGGGTAGACGCACGTACAGGGCGCCGAGACGACCCGGTCTCAGGCGAAGGACGTCGCGAGGTCCGTGGGGCAGACTGGCCGCGTGCGGATCGTGGTCGGTGGCGACGATCTCCCTCTCGCCGAGCGCATGGCGAAGCTGAGCCGGGCGTACGGCGCGGAGGTGATGATCACAGGTGACGGATTCCCGGCGCTGGTCGAGATGGCCGAGCGAGAGCGGCCGGACGTGACCATGATGACGGTGGGTCCGTCGTACGCGGACCACGACAAGGTACGGACGGCGCTGGACCTGCGGCGCCGGCACCCGGCGACCGGAGTCGTGCTCGTCTCATCGAGCGCCGAAGTGAGCTACACAAGGGAGCTCGTGGCCGCCGGCGGCGGCGTCGGATATGTGTCGGGGAGCAGTTTCGACCGGCCCGCCGACGTCGTCCTCGCGCTCCTGCGCGTCGTCGCGGGGGAGTTCGGCCTGGACCGAGCGGTGATCCGCAATCTCGTCGGCTCGACCCGGGTGCCGGAGCTGCGCGGCCTGAACAGGGTGGAACGCGAAGTAGTGGATCTGGTCGCCGGGGGATGGTCCAACGAGGTGATCGCCGCGCAGCTGTGGTTCTCCGAGGCGACGGTGGTCAGGGTCGTCGGTGAGGTCTTCGAGAAGCTCGGTCTGGAGCCGGTGGCCGACCCGGCGCGCCGGGCGCACGCCATGCTCTCCCTCGCCGCGGATCGCACACGTCCGCCGTCCTGACCTCAGTCGCGGAGCGCGTCGGCGAGCAGGATCGCGTGGACGTCGTGGGCCAGGTCGTCGAATCCGTTGCGACCGTGCACGCGCACGTCGCTGGTCTGGTCGGGCCTGCGGAGGAGCCGGCTGTCGGCGCCCGGGGCGTCAGGGGTCGCGATCCAGCCGTCCTCGGCCAGGGCGATCCGCAGGGCGGGGGCCGCGCCACCCGCGCTCACCACCAACCGGCCGCGAGGGTCGTCCCGGTCGACGTCCTCGCGTTCGAGCACCCGCAGCCCACGGCTGCGAAGTGCCCGGTCGAGTCGCCGGACGGCCTTCGCGAGCCAGTCGATCAGTTCGTCCCGTACGGAGGTGTCCGCGCCGGCGACGAGGTAGCCGCGCCGTCCGTCGTCGAACACCAGGGTCTTGGTCGAACCGACCTTGAACGGCGAGTGGCCGTTCCGGGAGAACCACGCGCGGATGTCGTCGGGGCTCGGCGGGCCGAGTTCGCGGCCGAGCGAGCTCAGCCGGCGGAACGCACCGGGATGTACTCCGGCGATCTCGACCGCTCGTTCGGCGAGCCATGGCGTGACGCCGACGCCGTACACCGCCGCCCTGCGCCAGCCCAGTTCACGTGCCAGTGGGGCCTCGACCTCCGCGATCGCGCCCTCGTTCCGCGGAAAGACGTCTTCCAGATGCCACTCGGGATCGCCCGCGTCGAGGCGGAAGGAGTCGCCGGCGAGCCTGAAGGAGGTGCTGGAGTTGAAGGGGTACCACCGAGGGTTCAAGCGGGTCCACTCCCCATGGCGGGCAACGGCCGGGAGGCCGCCGGGCCAGGGACCGGGTGACCGGTGTCCGCGGTCGGTCTCGGCGGTCGGCCCTCCGTTCAGGACGAGGTCGAGTGCCGAGCCGAGATCCTCGCCGAGGAGATACCAGGCGTTGTCGTACCGAGCGAGGATCCGCCCGGTCTCGTCGACGAAAAGCCGGCCGCGGCCATTGATGTATCCCGGGCCGAGGACGCCGCCGCAATCCTCGATCAGGGCGATCGGAAAGAGCCGGGTCCCGATCTCTTCGGCGTACCACGCGTATTCCACCGGATCGATCCACGCGTCCAGCGGGAAGAAATGGATGTGGTACCCGACCTCGGCCATGTCGAGCAGGCCGAACTCGGTCAGGAGCTCGACGGCCGCGGGAAAGGTTTGATGACGGCGGCCCTGAATTCCCTCCCGGGCACAGAATTCGGTGAGCCAGGGTGTCACGCGAGCGCCGGCGTCCCGCCCCGGCTGCCAGCCCGCGCTCATCAGGGAGATCTCGACATCGACGGTGAAGGGGGAGTCGTCGCTCAGCAACTCCTCCATCCGGTCCGGGTCGTACGGAACGGTGGGCGGGTCGTTCGCCCAGCCCGACCGGTCGATCGAGCACTGGTCGACGGATCGGAGGTGCAGTTCCGCCGCGATCGCGCGATGGGTGCGAAGGGCGGACCGCGCCTTCGCGACCACGGCCGGTGAGACGGGCGCGCACCGGTATTCGGCGGCGGCGATGTGCCTGAGGAATTCGGGCTGCGGCGCGTGGTGGTGGGCGATCAGGTGGTAGGCGCAGCCGTCCGACCAGATCCATGTGCCGTCGGTGTAATAGGACAGCGGGACCCCTTCGGCCGAGGCGGCCGGATCGTCGAACAGCGTGAACAGCCATGCATGGCTCTGTTCGAGCACCTCGGCTCCCCGAAGGTAGCGGGCGATCCGGGCGCGTTCGGCGTCGTCGTCGATGACGGCGCGGGAACGCCCGTGACGCTCGGCGTCACCGTCGAACCGATGGACCTCATCCGCGATACAGAACTCCTCGACCGTCGAGGGCAGGACCGATATCGGGTCACCGCCGAATACGCCCATGCCGCCATGCTATGGGAATTAATGGATCTCGTCCGCGGGTAATTGTTGTGTCATCGAGATTTCAACGGGCCTGACTGGCTTCGCAGCGTAAACAGCGAAAGGCCTACTTACGGAGCCTCACGGGGGTTAGCGGAGTGCCGGCGGCGTCCTCGCCGGGCCCGATGCCCGCGTTCTCCACTCCGGTTCACCGCGAACCGGCAAGCCATCGACCCGCGGTCGGCGGCTCTCCTCCTTTGCCACCCTCCGGCGCACCCGCCAGACCCTCCCCGGGGCGCGCCGGAAAGTCCCCCAACAGCGAGGAAGGCGACAAGTGCATTCCATGTGGTCGACTACCTCGTCCGGCAGGGGCGGTACCACGAGTGCCGGGTGGTCGCCGAGACGGCGCTGCCGCTGGTCGAGGCGTCCGACGACCGGCTGGCGTCGTCACTGCGGGTCTGTCTCGGCATCGCGTACGGTCTGCAGGGCGAGTACGAGCAGGCGCACACCTGGCCGACCGACGCCCTGGCCATCAGCCGCCGCACGGGTGATCTGCGCGAACAGGCGCGAGCGCTGGGAGTGCTGGGGACGGTCACCCGATGGGCGGGGCGCACCTCCGAGGCGCTCGCCCGGCTGACCGAGGTGCTGAAGCTGGCCGGGCCGCTCGGCGACGACTGGCTCGTCGGCATGGCCACCTGCAACCTCGGCGCCGTCTACCAGCAGCTCGGCCGGTACGACGAGGCGCTGGATCACTACCTGCGCTCCCTCCGGATCGCCGAGAAGCTCGGCAGCCCGAGGGTCATCGGCAAGACGCTGAGCCACATCGGCAGCCTTCACATGGACCGCGGCCGGCCGGCCGACGCCATCGGGCCGCTGTACCGGGCCGCCGACCTGGCCGAGCAGGTCGGCGACCTCCCACAGCAGGCCGCGCTCCTGACCCGGCTGGGCACGACGGAAGAGGGGCTGCGGAACACCGGCGCGGCCCTCGAACTCCATCGCCGGGCCCTGGCCGCGATCCGCGAGCAGGCCGACGTCGGGCTCGAGGTGGAGATCCGCAACCGGCTGGGCGGCAGCCTTCTCGCGACCGGCGACCTCGACGAGGCGTGCGAACAGTTCGACGCGGTGCTGGCCCTCAGCCAGACCGACGACGCCCCCGAGCAACTCGCCGGAGCCGTCGAGGTCCCCGGCCGTTGGGTGTGACGGCCGTCCGCCGCGATGCGGGTCCGCCCGGCGAGAGACCGGTGTGTTTCCCGGCGAACGCCAGGATGTCCGCGGTCAGGGCGCGTTCCTTGCTCGCGGGGGAGGCCGCGTGGGCGGTGCCGGGCTCGCGGCGCATGAGGATCGGCCGGTCGCTGCTCGTCGCGTGCTGGAGGGCCGCGCACATCTTGCTGACGTGGGCCTCGCCGGTCTGCAGATCGGTCACCGCGCCGGCGAGGAGGAACGCCGGGTAGGGCGTTCCGGGCGTGATGTTGTGGTACGGGGAGTACCGGAGCAGCCAGCGGAGCTGTTCGGGGTGGGAGGCGGTGCCGAACTCCTCGGTCCAGGTGTGGCCCAGGCCGAAGCGCTCGTAGCGCACCATGTCACAGAGCGGACCGGCGGCGACGACCGCGGCGTACAGGTCCGGTCGCTGTGTGGCGGCGGCGGTGACCAGCAGCCCGCCGCCGGACACCCCGTAGCTCGCCAGCCGGGCCGGCGTGGTCCGGCCCGTCTCGACGAGCCAGGCCGCGGCGTCGTTGAAGTCGCTGATCGACCGGTGTTTGCGCGGGCCGCGACCGGCCTCGTGCCAGTGCTCACCCGCTTCGCCGCCCCCGCGCACGCAGGCGACCGCGAACGTGCCGCCGGCGCTCACCCAGGCGGCCGCCAGCGGGAAGAACCACGGCCGCATCGGCATGCCGAAGCTGCCGTAGCCGTACAGCAGGGTCGGGCGGGGGCCCGGGGGCTCCTCCTCCGGGGTGAACAGGAACAGGGGGATCTCCGTGCCGTCGCTCGCGCGGTAGCGAACGCCGCGGCTGTGGATCCTCGGCGCGTGCCCGGAGATCGCGGCGCCGGTCTCCCGTTCCAGCGTCCCGTCGGCGGCGTCGTAGCGGTAGATGACGGGCGGCGTGGTCAGGTCGCAGTAGCCGAACCAGGCCTGACGGCCGTGCGGGAGGTTCGTGCGCAGCGACGACACGACGCCCGCCCCGGGCAGCGGCAGCCGGCCGAGCGGTCGGCCGTCGGCGAGGTCGTACGGGGTGACGGTGGAGATGCCGTGCCGGGCGCGGGCCACCAGCAGGACGGGGCGCGCGAGCGCCGGGTCGTCCAGGACCACGCACTCGTCCAGGGGCGCTTCGGGATCCTCGGGGACGAGCGTGCGCCAGGCCGCCGGGTAGGTGTCGTGCCGGTCGGTCACGCAGATCCGGCCGCACGGGGCCTGGTAGTCGGTGACCAGCAGCAGGTCGCCGTTCGCGAGGAAGCGGGGGAGCACGCGGGCCCGCGTCGTGCGCCCGTCCACGACCCGGACGAACCGTGGGGCCCGCGGGTCGATGAGCTCGGCCACGTACACGTGGTTGGGCGCGGCGGGTCCGGCCATCGCGGTGATCGCCAGGCTACGGCCGTCGGCGCTGACCGTGAGCCCGTAGTAGTGGTCCGGGGCGTCCTCGTCGCCGAACACCACCGTGTCGGCCTCCCAGGGCGTACCGATCCGGTGCCACCGCACGCGCCGGTGCAGGCGCGTGTCACCGGGGGCCAGTTGCTCGGCGGGAACGCGGCTGACGTAGTAGAACGCCTCTCCGCCCGGAAGCCAGGCGAGTGAGGTGTTGCGGGCGCGGGGCAGCGGCCCGTCCACCGTCTCGCCGGTACGGGCGTCCAGCACGATGATGTCGCTGCCGGGCTGCTCGGCGACCTCCAGCTGGACGGCCACGCGTTCGCCCTCCCGCGACGGCCACCAGGCGTACAGGCCGGTATGGCCGGACGGATCGATCTTCGCCGGATCGACGAGCACCCGCCGGCTCCCGTCGGCGTCGACGACGAGAAGCCGCCGCTGCTCGTCCTCCCGCCGCTGCTCGGCCAGGAACCTGACCGGACCGCGCGCCGTGGGAGGCTCCGACACGCCGAAGGACGACACCTCATCCACCAGGGACGCCCACGATCGCGCCTCGGGCCACCGGGCGCGATACGCGTGGAACAGCCGATCCTGAGCGCTCGTCCAGTCCCGTACGCTCCCGTCGTGGCCGTCTTCGAGCCACCGGTAGGGATCGGCGACCGACAAGCCGAAAAGGTTCTCCACCACATCGCCGCGCCGGGCGGCGGGATAAGAAAGCCGTGCCACCAACGACCCCCGTCCCATCATGAGCCGGGGTACCGCGGCCGGTGAAACCCCGCGATACCCCGACGTATTCAGCTACGACTCGCCACGGAGAATGTCCTCCTGCCAGCCGCGTCCGCCCCCGAAGCGAGGAGCCGGACTGGTCTCCTTATACGGCAGGTATCCATTCATGACAGCCTCCTGGATCCCTTTAGGAAGCCCAGAACGGGCGATTACTGACGACAGACATCCCCATCGCTGCGATCGATAAACGAGGTATATCCTTCAACCGTGGGCAAAGTCATCATTTGGTAGATCGGCGGTAAATAACGGCGAATGTGCGTCATTCGGCGTCAGATCGGGGCTGGTGCCCGTTTGCTGAGAATTCTCTGAGACGCCGTCGTTAGGGTCGCGCCCGGACGTCGATCGCACGTCCCCGTACTCCCGTGGAGGTGGAACCGCGATGCCCTTTCTGTCCTCGCTTCCCGACGCCGCCGGCGTCCTGGACGTCATGAAGGCCTTTCCCGAGGCCTCCGCGCCCTTGGTCGACTACCACGAGGTGGTGCTCCGCGGCCCGTCCGCGCTGACGGTCGGCGAGCGGGAACTGATCGCCGCGTACGTCTCGGGGCTGAACGCCTGCCACTACTGCCGCGGTGTTCATGGGGCGGTCGCCGAGGCGTTCGGCGTGGAGGAGGGCGTGCTGACCGCGCTGCTGGCCGACGTGGAGTCCGCGCCCGTACGCGACGAACTGAAGCCGTTGTTCGCCTACGTGCGAAAGCTCACCCTGACGCCGAGCCGGATGGCCCCGGCCGACGCCGACGCGGTCTTCGCGGCCGGGTGGGAGGAGAAGGCCCTCTTCGACGCGGTGTCGGTGTGCGCGCTGTTCAACTTCATGAACCGCCTCGTGGAGGGCCTGGGTGTCAAGGCGCCCGACGACGCCTACTTCGCCGTCGCCGCCCGGCGCCTGACCTCCGGCCGCGACTACTCCGGCTACCGGCAACTGATCGCCCACGACCATGAGACCTGAGGCGTGACGTCGGATACCTGCCAGCCGTGGCGCCGGCCGGTGACCACACTGCGGCCCATGGTCGATTTCTCTGAAGGGCTGGTCGATCGGTTCCTCCGGGCCAGTGCCGGGTTCGAGCAAAGGCTGGGGGCGGTCCGGCCCGAACACTGGGCCGGGCCGACTCCCTGTTCCGCGTGGAACGTACGTCAGCTGGTCAACCACATGACGCGAGGAAACCTCGGCTACGTGGGGCTGCTGCGGGGCGGGAGCGGTGCGGAGTTCCTGCGGCTGCGGGACGCCGACGCCCTGGATGCGGATCCGGTGGGCGCCTACCTCCGGTCCGTCCAGGAGTGCGCCGAGGCGTTCGCCGCTCCCGGGGCCTTCGAGCGCGTCCTCGACTACCCGCTGGGGAAGGTGAGCGGCCGCCAGGCCCTCGCGGTGCGGACGACCGACACCGTCGTTCACACCTGGGACCTGGCGCGCGCCGTCGGCGCGGACGAGACACTCGACGGCGAACTGGTCGCCTGGATCGATGACTTCCTCGAGGAGATCTACGCCGGGCTGGCGGAGACGCCCACCGCCGCCGAGACGACGCACCGGTTCTTCGCCGCGCCCGGCGGCGCGCTCGCGCCGGGCGCCTCCCGGCAGGAGCGGCTGCTGCACCGCATGGGCCGCGCCGGGTAGGCATTTGCTAATGCGACGGTAGCTTTGCAAAAGCATACAGCGGGTCCGGTGGATCGGGCCCGCGGCCCTGGAGCCGGAAAGCGGAGGGACGACATGACGCCCGACAGGCACGAGAGCGCGCCGGCGCCCTGGTCCTGGGCGCTGCCGGGGCGATCGGGGGTGCCTTCCTGGTCGCCGCCGCCCCGAGCGCGGCCCCGGCGGCGAGGGTCGGCGCGGCCGTGCCGCGAGCGGCGACCGCTCTCCACCCGGCGACGGCGGCGCGGGCGGCGGCCACGGCGCTGCGCGTCAAGGTGATGACCTTCAACGCCTGCGGAGACCACGCGAGCAAGACCACGTGGACCTACGGCGACCACAGCAAGAAGGTCGTGTGCTCCAGCACCGGGAACACCGCCGAGATGGCCCACGGGATCGACGGGTACATGAAGGCGGGCGGCATGCTCAACAACGCCTCGACCCCCCATGTGCTCTTCCTGCAGGAGGTCTGCTGGGCCGATGTCAAGCGGCTCAAGACCTACCAGAACATCAAGCAGAACCACTGGACGTTCCGGTTCCTGGCCGTACGCGACCGTGCGGTTCTGCGGCGCCCACCTGACGCCGGGGACGGGGCACGCGAGCGTCCGGCTCGCCCAGGCGAAGGGGCTGGTGCAGCGGGCCGGTACGGGCGCCCGCGTCATCGTCGGCGGCGACTTCAACGCCCACCCCAAGGACGCCGAGCTCAAGCCGCTGTACTCCCACTACCAGGAGTGCGACACGGCGAACCATGGCACCTTCCAGCGCAAGGGGACGCCCGGCGCCGACCGGCTGAGCAAGCTGGACTACGTCTTCACCGGCAAGAACGCCCTGGCCGACGGATCGGTCACCGCCGACCACGTGAGCATCTCCGACCATCGGCCGCTCATCTCCACCATCGTCTTCCCCTGAGCGGGCCGGGCCGGTGAGCCGATGAGCCGGTGATGCCCCGGACGCGAGACGCGGTGTGTCCGGGGCGTCGCCTCGGCGTGGGTCAGGAATCCTCCATGACGCGGGCGAAGTGCGCCCGCGCGTCCGCGGTGCGCCCGTTGCCGTAGACGCGCAGCATCGTGGCCAGGTCGGGATGGTGCGCCTCGATGAGCCGCGCGGCGTCCTCGATCTCCGCCGCCGACGCGAGCCCGCGCAGCAGCGCCTGGATTCCGGCGACCGGATCGGCCGATCGCGCGGCCGGGGAGAAGCGCTGTGCCGTCGGGACGCTCAGGTACGACGGCGTGGTGTTCTGGGAACGCACCTGGTCGAGCCGCTCGCGCACCTCGTCGGCCGACAGGGCGGCGAAGCCGGGCTCGGCGACCATCGACTCGACGGCCATCAGGCGGGACACCACGGCCGGGTTACTGATCTTGGCGCGTTGCCCGGACATGAGCTGGGACAGCATCGGGGCGGACAGCCCGAGCACCTCCGCCAGGGCGGACTGGGGCAGCCGGAGCCGGTCGAGGAGCCGCCGGAAGCGGTCGTGCAGCGGCTCGCCGTACCACTCGATCTGCCGAGCTCGGTTGCGGATGACAATGTCGTCCGTCACGACCGTGCCTTTCCGACGCTGGGTCCGCGTCGCTCGATGTGCATCTGCACACGACATTCTCCCACCATGCCAGGCTATTCGGCGGCAGCGCGCGCCGTCGCCTCCGGCTGGGCCGCCGGCGGCGGTCCGTGCCGGTCGCGTTTGCGGAAGCACAGAGAGATTAGCGGGCGAGGGCGCCGAGAAGGCGCTCGGCCTCGGCCGCGACGACGGGCAGCGCCTTCGCCGGCTCGTCGGAGCGGGCGAGCAGCATCCCCGCCTCGCACAGCGCACCGAAGATCAGCTGGCAGCGGGCCGGCAGGTCACCGTCGGCCATCACCCCGTCCGCGGCGGCGGCGCTCATGCCTTCGGTGAGGACGCGGAGCGTGTGGGCGTACTCGATCTCGCGGACCTGCTCCCAGCCGAGGACCGCCGGGCCGTCCAGCAGCACGATCCGGCGGAAGACCGGGTTCAGACAGTGTTCGAGGAAGGTGCGGCATCCCCGGAGCAGTGCGGACCACGAGTCGGGCTCCCGCGCGGCGGCCTCCCGCAACGCGTCGGCGATCCGCCGCTGCTCCTCGACGAACACGCTGCGGAACAGGGCGGCCTTGTTGCGGAAATGGTGGTACGCGGCGCCCTTGGTCACGCCGGCGGCGGCGGCGACCGCCTCGATCGAGGTGGCGGCGTAGCCGTCCCGGCCGAACAGCTCCCGGGCCGCCGTGACGAGCATGGACGTCGTCGCGTCCGAGCGTTCGGCCTGCGTACGGCGAGGCGGGCGAGGCAACGGCGAACCCCCTTGACAGCGCGATCGGCCCGAACGTACGTTCGACGCCGGAAGTTACATACCCTCGGTACGGAAGTGGGATGGTCATGACCGCACCACTCATCGCAATCTACGGCGCGACCGGGCATACCGGACGGCTGGTGGCCGCCGAGCTGATCGACCGGGGCCAGGAGATCGTGCTGGCCGGACGCGACGGCGCGGCCCTCGAGGCGATGGCCGGTGAGCTCGGCTGCCGCACCGTGACCGCGCCGCTGGACGACCGGGCGGCGATCCGCGGGCTCGCCGAGAGCGCCGACGTGCTGATCCACTGCGCCGGGCCGTTCTCGGTGACGGGCGACCCGGTCGCCTCGGCCGCGGCCGAGGCGGGCTGCCACTACATCGACCACGCCGTCGAGCCGCACCATGTCAAGCACCTGTTCGACACGTATCAGGCGACGGCCCAGCGCACCGGGGCGATCATGATCCCCTCGCTGAGCTTCTACGGCGGCCTGGGTGACCTGCTCGCGGGCGCCGTCACCGAGGGGATGGCCGACGTCGCCCGGGTGACCGTCGCGTACGCGGTGACCGGCTGGCGGATGACCACCGGGGCGCTGGAGACCGCCCGGCAACTCTTCGCGGAGACCGTGCGGATCGGCTTCTCCGACGGTGCCCGGCAGGTGGGCTACGTGGAGCCGCGCAACGTGGTGTTCCCGTTCCCGCCGCCGGTCGGCCCCCGGTCGATGATCGCTCCCGTTCCCTTCCCGGAGGCCGTGACCGTGCCCCGGCACGTGCCCGCCCGCGAGGTCGAGGCGATGCTGACCGCGCGGACGTTCGAGGAGGAGCCGGTGTTCACCAGCGAGGACGCCGACGCGCAGATCCGGGCGCGGACCGAGTTCACCGTCGCCGTACAGGCGTTCGGCGAGCACGGCGACCGGGCCGGCCACCTGAGCGGACACGACCTGTGGCGGGCCGCCGCGCTGGCGTCGGTGACCGGCGCCCTGCGGCTGACCGGCGGAGAGGCGCCCGCCAAGAGCGGGGTCCTCAGCCCCGGCGAGGCGTTTCCCGCGGCACCGTTCCTCGCGTCGCTCGAACGGCTCGGCGCCTTCACCGTCACGCTGTGAGAAAGGACCAGGCGATGCGGCCGATTCTCGTCACGGGAGCCGCGGGTGGCCGGCAGGGCTCCACCGGACGGCACGTCACGCGGATGTTGCTCGAACGCGGCCAGGCCGTACGCGCGTTCGTGCGGACCGATGACGCGCGAGCCGCCGAGCTGCGCGCGATGGGTGCGGAGGTGGTCGTCGGCGACCTCCGGGAGATCGCTTCGGTGATCCCGGCCGTACGGGGTGTGCGCCGGGCGTTCTTCACCTACCCGGTGACTGACGGAATGCTCGACGCCACGGCCGTCTTCGCCGCGGCGGCGAGGCAGGAGGGGCTGGAGCGCGTCGTCGACGTGTCACAGCTCGCCGCCGACCCGGCCGCCGGCACGCCCCACATGCGCCGGCACTGGGTGTCGGAGCAGGTCTTCGACCGGGCCGGCGTCGGCGCCGTCCACCTGCGGGCGGCCGTCTTCTTCGAGAACCTGGCCGTGCTCGCGGACGCGGGCGACGGGCGCACGCTCGAGATGCCCCTCGGGTCCGCCGAGACCGTGCTGCCGTTGGTCGCGGGGGCCGACGTCGCTCGCGTGGCCACGGGCCTGCTCACCGGGCCGGACGGTGAGGTGGACCCGGTCTGCCGGCTGACCGGCGAGGTCATGACCATCGGCGAGGCGGCGCGGGCCTTCGGGCTGGTGTACGCCGACCAGGACCCGCGGCGGTGGCGGCACCGTGCGACGGCGTTGTACGGGGACGCCGTCACGGTGGAGCACCTGTCCCATCTGTGGGAGCTCTTCCGGGCCATCGGCGGCGGCCACGCGCTCTACCAGGTCACCGAGGCCATCGAGCGGGTCGGCGGCCGCCCGCCACGGACCCTGCGCGACTTCACCGCGGCCCGGCCCCGGCCGGTCACCCGGTGAACGACGGGGGCGCGGGCCTCGGCGGGCGGGCGGGCGACGGGTGCGCGTCCCGTCCGTACGAGGCGGTCAGGCGGTGGCGGCGGTCTGGTCCGCCGCGCGGTAGCGCCCCGGCGCGACGCCGAAATGCCGTTTGAACGCGTGGGCGAAGGCGTACGGCGAGCCGTAGCCGACCCGCCGGGCGATCTCCGGAAGCGACAGGTCGGAGTCGCGCAGCAGGCGCGCCGCGACGGCCATGCGCCACCACGCCACGTACGCCATCGGCGACTGCCCGGTCAGCGACGTGAACCGCCGGGCCAGGGTCGCGCGTGACAGGCCGGCGGCGGCGGCCAGGTCCTGGAGCCGCCACGGCCGGGCCGGATCGGCGTGGAGGGCCTCCAGCGCGGCGGCGAGCGGGGGGTCGCGCAACGCCTGGGGCCAGCCGGTCGCGGCGTTGTCCTCGAGCCAGGCGCGCACCATGTAGACGAACAGGAGGTCGAGCAGGCCGGACACCGCCGCGTCGCGCCCGGGCCGTCGATCGACCACCTCGCCGCCGAGCAGGTCGATGGCCGCGCGGAGCCCGGCGTGCCGCCCGGCCCGGGCGGAGAGGTGCACGACCTCGGGCAGCCGCGCCAGCACCGGGTGCGTCCGCGTCCGGTCGAGGCGGTACTTGCCGCACAGCACGTCGGTCGGCCCGTCCGGCTCGCCGACCGCGTTCTCGAACGCGACGGCGTGCTCGGCGTGCGGCGAGTCGGAGAGGACGTGCGCGCCGCCGTGCGGCACCAGCACGACGTCACCGGGGCCGAGCGGAGTGGGGTCGCCGTGGTCGGTGATCAGCCAACCGGTGCCGCGCAGGAACACGTGGAAACCCGCCCCGTCGTAGGGCGCGAAGCGGTAACACCACCGGGAGCCCAGGCGCAGCCGGTCGGACGACGGCCGCCCGGTGCGCATGACCGTGATCACGTCGCTCAGCACGTCCATGAGCCCGCATCCTAGTCACCGATGAGACGATCGAACATCGGTGAGCGCATCTCAAGCATTGAGATGCTCATCGGCGGAACCTAGCGTGGCGCTTATGAGTGGTTCCATGAGTTTCCAGCTCGGCGACGTCGAGATCACGAAGGTCGTCGAGTGGCAGGGCGAGATCGCCCCCGCCCGCTTCATCGTCCCGGACAGCACACCGGCGATCTGGCAGGACAACCGGTCCTGGCTCGCGCCGGACCACTGGAACCCCGAGACCGATGAGTACCGCGGCGCCGTGCAGACCTGGCTGCTGCGCAGCGAGGGCAAGGTCGTCCTCGTCGACACCGGGGTGGGCAACGACCGGCACCGGCCGCAGATCCCGCTCTTCGACCATCTGCGGACCCCCTTCCTGGACCGGCTCGCCGAGGCCGGAGTCCGGCCGGAGGACGTGGACGTCGTCGTCAACACGCACATCCACTACGACCACGTCGGCTGGAACACCCGGCGGGAGGGCGACGAGTGGGTTCCGGCGTTCCCGAACGCCACGTACCTGATCCCCAAGGCCGACCAGGAGTACTTCGACCCTCGCAACGCCCACCGCCGTCCCGCCGTGCGCGACGATCACGACCGGCTTCGCCGGGAGGGGAGCCTCATCGTGTACGCCGACAGCGTCGCGCCCGTGCTCGGCCGGGCCGTGCTGTGGGAGGGGGAGTACCGGATCGACCGGAACCTCTCGCTGGAGCCCGCGCCCGGCCACACGCCCGGCTCCTCGATCGTCCGGCTGTCCTCCGGCTCGGACCGCGCCGTGTTCGTCGGCGACCTGCTGCACAGCCCCGTGCAGATCCTCGAGCCCGCGTACAGCAGCTGCTTCTGCGAGGACCCCGTGCAGGCGGCGTCCACCCGGCGTGCCGTCCTCGAGCGGGCCGCCGACACGCGTGAGCTCGTCGTACCCGCGCACTTCGCCGGCGCCGGCGCGGCCGAGGTCCGGCGCGACGGCCAACGCCTGGCCATCCGCCGGTGGGCGAGCCCCACCGGCGGATGATGCCGGCCCACGTTCGTTGCCTGGTTCTCCATAGATCCTGTTCCGAGAGAGGCGCGTCGGCGAGGGACGGCCGTTATTCCAGCCACTTCCCGTCGCGCATGATGACTCTCCCGCGTAGCTCCGGCTCGCCGCGCCAAGCGCGCACGGTCCTCGGGACCACGCGTACATAGAGAAAGGACCCCTCTTCCACGCGTGGATCCCACCCGAACTTGCCGGCGAACGCCTCCGCTGCGCCTCCGGGCACCTCCTGGTCCGGGAAGCACTCCGCCTCACCCTGGAGGAGCACCACGTCGAAGGTGTCCGGTAGCGACAGGCGCACGCGCGGCTCTTCGCGGACGTTCCGCGCGGTCACCGAAGTGGCGCTGGTGCACATCCACGCTGCTCGCCCGTCCCACAAGAACCACAGCGGCACCTGGTGCGGCCCATGATCAGGGTGGGCCGTCGACACCCATACATCCCGCTCGGTAACGAGCCGCTCCAGAGTGTCGCGCCTCCGCTCCGCCGTCCGGCGACGAACGATTCCCGTGGTCTCCATGAGGGCCGACGTTAGCCAAGCAGGCGCGAAGCGCGCCTCAGGCGCAGGGCCTACTCCCAGCGACCGATGAACCCTCGGCTTTCGGCGAGTTCACCGGTGGTGCGGTTGCGACGGACCAGGAGCCGGTGGTGGCCCAGTGCCGTCTCGACGAGGTCGATGACGGCCAAGCGGAACGCCGGGAAGAGGGCTTATCGGGAAAATCGCGTTCGCGGGACCGGTGGTGTCCGCGATGATGGACCGGATGAAGATCCGGCTCGCGGGTGGCGTGGTGGCCGACGGCCGGTGCGCCTGGGTTCCGGGGTCGCCGGCCCCGGTGGACGGGTCCGACGCGCCCGCGGGAGCGGCCGTCGCTCTCGGGCCGGCCGAGGCCACTGACGATCAGGTCCGCGGCGCGGTCGACGAGCTCGGCCGGCTGGTGGCGGCCGGCGGCGTCGCCGCGGCGGGCGCCAACGTCGATCTCGGCGCGGGCTTCCGGTCCGCGCGGCTGGCCGGGGCGCGCGGGGATCAGCGCGACGCCGTCCTGGCCGCCCTCCGGGTCCTCGGGGTGGAGGACGCCCATCGTCTGGGTGACCGCGCCGGGTTCCTCGTGGCGTTGTTCGGGCCCGCGGTGACCAGGCGGGTCGGGGCAGCGGCGGCACGCGCGATCGGCGAGGGCCGGTGGGCGGCGCTGCACCTCGCCGTCGCGGCCAGCGACACACTCGGGCCGGAACAGGTGGAGCAGGTCCTCGCCCTGCGGGCGCCGGAAGGCGCCGACCTCACCCCGGACGGCCCGCCCTCCGCCCTCGCCCACCACCTACGGCAGGTTCTCGAACCCGTGCCTCGGCCGCGCCGGCTGGAGCTGGTCCTCGACCTGTGGGCCCAGGTGCTGGAGCATCACGCCGGCCTCGCGCGTCGCGAGCGGCGGCTCGCGACGCAGAGCCGCCGCGACCGGATCGGCGACCTGCGCCTGCGCCGCCGGCACGACGATGACGAGGTGATCCTGGGCTGGCTCAGGGCGTACGAGGGCCGGGAGCCGTCGCTGGCCGACGCCGCGCGGTGGGTCCCGCCCGACGGGTACTGGTCGCAGGCGCTGGCCGGGCTCCTGCAGGACGCGCTCGCCACGACCGCCCTGCTCCGTACGGCGGTCGCGGTCGCCGACCACGGTCTGGAGGACGGCCTCGCGCGCTCCGCCGCGCTCATCCGCGCCGCCGACGCCGAGACCGCCTGGGTCGCGACGCGCTCCTCCCGCCCGGTGCCGGGTCTCACCGGCCTGCCGTCCCATCCCATCGCGTACGTCCGCGACATCCACCGCAAACTGACCAGCGGCACGCCCCACGACGCGAAGTTCGCGGCCTACATCCGGCAGCGGCTGGCGTGCGCCCGCGACTACGCCCGGGTCGTCATGGAGACGGCCGCGGCCCTCCTCTACGCGTACCCGGGCGCCCCGGAGCACGTACGGCGGAACTGGGGCCGGTCGGACCTGCGGAAATGGCGCGCGGGAGCCGGGTACGGCCCCGCCCGGCCGCCCGCCGGGTGGGAGGGCATCCCGCCCTGGACCGTCCCTCTCCTCGGGCAGGAGGAGCCGCTGTCCCGGCGGCTCGCGGCCTCGCCGGACGCCGCCCCCGCCGAGGTGGAGATGGTCGGCGACCTGCTGTGGTACGCCGACCTCATCGATGCCCTGGCCGAGCTGTACGGAAACGACGTCGCGGGGGTGACGCGGGGCACCGGCGCCCCGTGGTTCGACCACGACCCGCCGCCGCCGGACGAGCCGCTGACCCCGCGGCTGGACTCCATCACGCTGGCCGTCTCGGGCGCCGCCCAACTCGTCGCGCTCGGCGGCACTCCGCCCAAGGGCGTCCGCACCTGGCGGGGGCTCACCGAGGGTCTGCTGGCCGGCACCGCGATCGCCGAGGCGCTCACCGGAGAGTTCCCCGTACCGGCGCCCCTGGCCGCGCTGGACGGTGCCGAGGTGCCCGGCGTGGGAGTCCGCTTCCGGGTGGCGCGGGGCGCCCGCACGCTGGCCGAGTGGTCGGACTACATGGGCAACTGCATCGCCGGGCCGTACTACCTGGAGGAGGCCAGGGCTGGCCGGTCCTGCCTCGCCGGGCTGTACGACGAGGAGGGGACCCTTCTCCTCAACGTCGAACTGATTCCGCGCCGGCCCGTCGGCCGGGGCTGGCGGGTGGGTGAGATCGCGGCGAGGTTCAACGACACGCCCGACCCGGTCCTGGAGAGGCGGATCTGGGACTGGGTCGACACGATCCCCGGCCCGACCGCCGATGACGCGAGCGCGGCGGCGGAACCCGCTCCGCCGGACGAGGCGCCGCCCGTGCGGCCCGCCCGGAGGCATTCGGCGTCCCGCCTGACCGCGGAGGCCGGACCGGCGCTGGACGCTCTCGCGCGGCGCGCGTGGAAGGACGAGGCCGGTGAGGAGGTGCTCGGGACCTTCGCCCGCCTCGCGGGCACACCGCCGGAGGCGGCCCTCACCCGGCTGCGGCGCCTCGGCGCGGCGCGCTTCGCCGACGCCTGTCGGCGCGCGCTGGACACCGGCGCCGTCGACCTCGACCAGCTGTGGGCCGCCGGGGGTATCCGTCCGCTGACGACCGCGGTCGAGGCCCTGGACCCCGCCGTACGCGATCGCTTCGAGGCACTCTCCCTGCTGCTGGACGGGTCTCCGCTGCCCAAGTCACTGCGCAAGCTGGTCAAACTGCCGGCCGTGGCCGACGCGTACGCGCTGGACCTGGCCGCACGCGGCACGCGCCGGGCGATCGGTGAGCTGGCGAACCGCGACGACCCGGTCGTCGCCCGCGCCATCGCCGGCCGCCCGTCCGAACCGCTGCTCTGCGCGCTCACGGTCATGGTCACCTGCCGCGCTCCCGCGATCGAGCTCGCGCCCGTCGCCCCGCCGCGCACCGTCGCCGTTCCCGGCCACCCGGCCACATCCCTGGAGGACGAGAGCGGCCCGTGGCAGCGCGCGTTCCCCCTCGCTCGCGAGATGGGCGCCGACACCACCCGGCTCTGGGACGCGATCGCCGAACACGGCCTGCGCCTGCCCGCCTCGTGGCTCGGCACGGGCGGCTGGCCGGCCCTGTGGTCCCGCGCCCACCGCCACCGCCCCGCCTAGCTAGCAGGTCGAATGGAAGAGACCGCCGACCGGGCGGGAGGCGGCCAGGTGGTTGTAGAGCTCGACGGCCTTGCGGGTCTCCTCGACATGGACCTCGATGTTCCGGCCGCGGAGGAGGTCGAGGGTCTCCGGGCACGTGCCGAGCCGGCACTCCATGCCGCGGCTCAGCACGACGACCGCGGCTCCGTGCTCGATGAGGTCGGTCACGTCGGCGGGCTGGATGCCGGGATCGTGATGCGTGCCCGTCTCGTTCCAGTCCCACCGGCGTCCTCCGCCCGGATAGAGAACGAAGTCGCGTCCGGTACCCAGGGCCTCGACCTCCATGCGGCCCCAGGAGATGCCGAGAACGCGCGGCGACCGGCGCGCGGCGGCCGGTGGTTCCGTGTCTGATGGAGTCATTCCTGCTCCTGCCCGGGCCGCACCGGTCCGGCGGGCCCACGACGATGGCCGCGCGCCCGGCACCGGCAGACGGCGGTCCGGATCTCCGCGGTGCTCATGTCTCGGACTTCACCGCTCGTCCGGTCGCCTGGGCGAAAATGTTCGTAATCCGATCTATCGGCAGGTAGGGGACCTGGTTCCCCTCGAACGTGGGATTGAGCTCGTTGACGGATCGAGAGAGCCACTTCATTCCGAAGGAACCGTCGCCTTTCAACGTCGCGGTGAACCCCAAATTGCGCGTTGGGTCGACGTTCAGCGTCTTCGAGAGCACGTTGTTCACCCTCAGATGCCCGAGGTTGCGCGGAACACGGTTGGCGGGAACTCCTCCGTCGAGCAGCAACGTGTCGCCGCTCGGGTAGGCGAGGAAACGGTCGTTCGCGGGATTGTAGACGCCCGCGAACCTCGCTCCCTCGCCGAAGCGGCCGAGCGTGGCCTCGTTGTCGCCGCTCTTGAAATTGGATAGCGCGTTCTCAACTTCCTCCGGCTGCAGCGTGTAGTGCTCCGCGTCGCGTCCGCCGGCCGTCAAGAACGCCGTGGCGCCGAAATCCGCGGCATCCGCGCCTGCGGGCTTGGTCCCGGGACCTCTGAGGAAATCCTTCATCAGCTTCGAGAACATATTCGCGCCCACGTCGCGGCCGGCCATGACGACTCCCGAGGAGATTCACGGTGCGAGGAAATGCCGGACGAAACCGCAGACTACTCCCGCGATAGGCCGTGCTCAACAAGACGCGGCATCACGCTTCAGGGTGACTCGAAGAGGCCTTCGGTGTACTCGGTGGCCGCCTGTTCGGTGGCCTTGTAGTGCAGTTTCTTGCCGGTCGCGTTCATCGGGAGAGCGTCGACGAAACGGTAGGCGCGCGGTCGCTTGTACGGGCTCAGCATCGGGTGCGTGCGGCAGTGGCGTTCGCAGTCGGCGGCGGTCAGCGTCTCGTCGGCGCGGACCACGTACGCGACGACCCGCTGGCCCCAGCGCTCGTCCGGGACGCCCACGACCAGGGAGTCCGCGATGCCCGGGTGGCCGCCCAGAGCCTCCTCCACCTGGGTGGGATGGACGTTCTCCCCACCCGACACGATCATGTCGTCCCGCCGGCCCACGATGGTGATGTACTCGTCCGCGTCCCACGTCGCCAGGTCGCCGGTGTACAGCCAGCCGTCGTGGAACTTCTTCGCGTCCGTCTCGGGGGAGTTGGTGTAGTGGTAGCCGGACTTGGGGGAGCGGACGATGACCTCGCCGATCTCCGCGTCGTCGTGGGCGACCGTCTCGTGCGGCTCGGCGCGCCGGTCGTCGAACAGCCGTACCACGGCGACGTCGTCGTCGGTGCAGGCGCGTCCGGCACTGCCCGCGTGTTCGGGCAGGTCGGAGGGGCGTAGGAAGGTGTTCCAGAACGTCTCGGTGGTGCCGTACCCGTTGAAGATCCGCGGCGTCAGCACCTCCTGGTAGCGCAGGCACGCGTCCCGGGTCAGCGGCGCCCCCATGGTGACGATGCCGCGCAGGCTGGACAGGTCGCGGCGGCGCTCGAGCTGGGCGCGCGTGAGCATCTCCAGGTTCGTGGGCGCGCCGATCAGGAACGTGACGCCGAGGCGTTCGACGTGGTCGAGCACCAGGTCGGGGTCGAAGGCGCGCATCGGCACCGCCTGCGCGCCCGCGTAGAACACCGGGTTCGGCCCGCCGGAGAACAGGCCGCCACGGTGGAACCACGGCGTCATGTTCAGCGTGATGTCCTCCGGCGAGAGCGGGAAGTGCATGATCACGTCGTGCGCGCTGAGCACCTCGACGAGGCTGTTCAGCGCGACGCCCTTGGGCATGCCGGTGGTACCGGACGTGTAGAGCCGCGTGGTCTCCTCATATCCGGTGGCCGCCGGTTCCGGACGGGCCGCGCCCGGCGGGGCGAACAGGTCGCCGAACGCCACCGCGTCCTCGCGTGCGGCCCCGCCGTCCCCCGGCGCGCCGAGTGCGGCGACGACGTCCGGCCGGTGCCCGGCCAGGGCGAGCGCGTCGCGCGCCGGGCCGGCCAGCGCGGCGTCGTAAACGAAGACCTTCGGCGCGCTGTCGTCGAGGATGTAGGCGGTCTCGCCCGGGGCGAGCCGGTAGTTGATCGGCGCGCCGATCGCCCCGCACGCCTGCGCGGCCAGGTACACCATGGCGAACTCGGGGCAGTTGTAGAGCTGGTAGACCACCACGTCGCCCGGGCCCACGCCCGCCGCGGCCAGGCCCGCCGCCAGCCGGTCCACGTCCGAGCCCAGCTCGGCGTAGGTCCACGAACGGCCGGACTCCGGGTCGTGCAGGGCCACCCGGTTCGCGTACCGGTGGGTGTTGCGCTGGAAGCCGTGCAGGTACGTGAACTCGTGCTCGAGCACCGCCCGGAAGGCGGACGGGTCGTACTCGGCTTGCGTGGACATGCGGCTCCTTCCCACGGCCCGGCGGTCGGCTCGGAGGGTCGGCCTCCCGTGTCGTGACGGTCGTCATCCGTTTCGTGGCCGGAACGACTCCAGGCACGCGCGGGCGCCGGGAGCGGACACCCGGTGCGTGGAGACTTCCTTGCGGGGTGAAACGATAAACCGCGATCAATCCCCGCCCGTCACGCGGGTCGGACAGAACGGGAGGAAGGCGGACATGCGCGCACCGGCCGGAACCGAGAACGAGCGGCTGCGGTGGGGCGTGTACCTGCCGACCCTGGACGCGTTCCGGCAGGGGACGCCGCCACTGGTCGAGGCCGCGCGGCGGGCGGAGGAGCTGGACTTCGACACCGCCTGGGCCGGCGACCATCTCGTCTTCCACCCGCCGCTGCTGGAGTCGATGTGCGCGCTGTCCGCCGCCGCGGCGGTCACCTCCCGCATCCGGCTCGGCGTCGGCGTGCTGCTGCTGCCGCTGCGCGACGTCGTGTGGGCGGCCAAGCAGCTCACGACGGTGAACGCGCTCGCGCCCGGCCGGCTCACGCTGGGCGTGGGCATCGGCGGGGAGAACCCCGAGGAGTTCGCCGCCGCCGGCGTGCCGGTCCGTGAGCGCGGACGCCGGCTCGACGAGGCCCTGGAGATCCTGCCGGACCTGCTCACCGGCAAGCCGGTCGACCACTGCGGCCCGCTGCTGTCCGTGCACAGCCCGGGGCTGGAGCCCGCTCCCGCGTCACCGCCGCCCCTGTACGTCGGCGGGCGCAGCGACGCCGCGATGGAACGCGTCGCCCGCCACGGGGACGGCTGGCTGGCCATGTGGCACCGCCCGGACACGGTCGCCGCGCGGCGCCGGGCGCTGGCCGCCCGCGCGGCGGAGCTGGGCCGTCCGGAGCCGTCCACGACGATGCTGGTCTTCGTCAACGTGGCCGACCGGGAGGACACCGCACGGGAGGAGGCCGCGGCCATGCTCTGGGGCCAGTACCGGCTGCGGTTCGACACCGTCGAGCGCTACACCCTGTTCGGCCCGGCCGTCCGGGTCGCCGAGCGTCTGGCGGCCTACCGCGAGGCCGGGGTCACCGAGTTCGCCCTGCACCCGGCCGCCCCCGACCCGCTTGCCCAGTACGAGGCCTACGCGAAGGTCCGCGAGCTGCTCGACTGAGCGGCCCGGATTCCCCCGCCCCGCCGCGCAGCGCTCGCGACGGGACTCTCAGCCGTCCGTCACGCCGTTGCGGCGCCACATGCGGTCGACGTCGCCGCCGCTCGTGTACGCGGTGAGGGCCCCCGCCCCGTCCACGGTGACCTCCTCCCCGGTGACGTACCGTCCCGCGTCGGACAGCAGGAACTCGATGACCGGGGCGATCTCGTCCGGGTGCGCGGCGCGGCGGAGCGGCAGCTCGTGCTCGATGGCCGTGCGCAGGTGCGGGCGGGACATCAGCGGCGCGGCCATCGGCGTGTCCATGTAGCCGGGCGAGACGGCGTTCGCGCGTACGCCGCGCGGCCCGTACTCCAGGGCGACCGCGCGGGCCAGCGACGCCACGCCCGCCTTGGACACGGCGTACGCGGCGCCGCCCGGCTGTGGGTACCGGCTCGCGACCGACGCGACGAGGGCGACGGCGCCCTGCGTCTCCAGCAGGTGCGGCAGCGCGGCGCGTACGACGTGGAAGGCGCCGGTCAGGTTGACGTCCAGATGAGTGGCCCACGCCTCGTCCGTGAGCAGGTGCAGCGGGGTCAGGTCGTTGTGGAACACCCCGGCGCAGCCCGCCACCGCGTGCAGGCCGCCCAGCTCGTCCACGGTCCGCGTCACCGCGTCCTCGACCGCCCGCGCGTCGCGGACGTCGGCGGTGACCGTCAGCGCCGCTCCGTCGTCGGACGCCTCGGCGCGGTCCAGAGCCGCGACCGTCCACCCCCGCGCGGCCATCAGGCGTACGACCGCGCGACCCAGGCCCGACGCGGCGCCGGTGACCAGCACGACCTTCATGAGCCCTCCTTCTGCGCGGCGTCCGTCAGCACCTTGCGGGCCACGACGAGCTGCTGGATCTCCTGCGTGCCCTCCTCGAACCAGAAGCCGCGGGCGTCCCGGTAGATGCGCTCGATCGGCGCGGCCACGCTGTAGCCGAACCCGCCGTGCACTCGCAGCGCCAGGTCGGTCACCCGGCCGATCATGTTGAGGCAGAACAGCTTGGCGGTGGACGCGGCGGCGGTGACCTCCTCGCCCCGGTCGAACGCCTCCGCGGCCCGCCGTACGAGACCGCGCCCGGCGTCGATGTCGGCCCGCATGTCGGCGAGGTGCGCCTGGATCGCCTGGCGGTCGGCGATCGGCCGGCCGAAGGTGGCGCGCCGCAGCGCGAACCGCGCGGCCTCGTCGAGGGCGCGCTCCCCGAGCCCGACCATGCAGGCGGACAGCGAGATGCGGCTGTAGTCGAGGAAGTACAGGCCCACGTCCAGGCCCTCGCCCACCGCGCCGAGCCGGTGCGCGTCATCCAGGCGCATGCCGTCGTACCGCAGCCAGGCGTGGCCGGTGCCGTGCAGGCCCATGGTGCGCTGGGTCGCGTCGATGCCGAACCCCGGAGTGTCCCGCGGGATCAGGAACGCGGTCAGCGAGTCCTTCGCCGCCCGCTCGTCGGACGCGGCGACGAGCAGGAACCAGTCGGCGCGGTCGGCGAACGTGATGAGGTGCTTCTCACCGGTCAGCAGCCAGCCGTCGCCGTCGCGCACGGCACGTGAGCGCAGGTCCCGTCCGGTCCCCGCGGTGGCCTCGGTCAGGCAGAACGCCACGACGGCGTCGCCGGTGCCGATCCGCGAGACGATGCCGCGCTGGCGCTCGTTCCCGTACCGCAGGATCGGCCGCCAGATGCCGTTGGACAGGTGCACCAGCATGCGCCCGGCACCCGGTCCCATCGCCGCGGCCTCCAGGTAGGGCAGCAGCTCCACCGTCGACAGGCCGAAGCCGCCGTGGGACTCGGGCAGGGTCAGCCGGTAGGCACCGATTCGGGCCGCCCCGTCGAGGACGGTCGGTGGGATCCGGTCGGTGCGCTCGATCTCCGGCGCCGCCGCCTCCACCTCGCCGGTGAAGAAGGCACGGAAATCGTTCAGCTCGGGGATGCCGGCCACGGGGGAGTTCTCCTTCTCTTTCGAGCCTTCTCTTCTCGGGTTCGGCCTCGGTCAGGGCCCGGTTCAGGGTTCGGCGACGATCCGCACCAGGCCGTCGGGGCGCCGGTCGAGCAGGTCGAACGCCTCGGTCGCCCGGTCCAGCGGCAGCCGGTGGCTGACCATGCCGGACAGGTCGAGGCGGCCGTCGCGGAGCAGTGCGACCACCTGCCGCAGGTCGTCGATGGTGGACGTGTAGGTGCCGGACACGCTGATCTCGCGGGTGACGAACGAGGTGATCCAGCCGAGGTTCAGGTCGCCGGGGGTGACCGAACCGAGCACCAGCCGCCCGCCGGGGCGCAGCGTCCGTACCGCCTGTGCGGGCGTCTCCGGCGAACCGGTGAAGTCGATCGCCACGTCGGCCGGGCCGACCTCGCGCCGCAGCTCCTTCAACCGCCCGGCCGTGAACGCGGGGACGCCCAGCTCGGCGACGCGCCGCCGCGTGGCCTCGCTGCGCACGACCGCGACCACCGTCGCCTCCGGCACCAGAACGCGGGCGAGGTGCACGAGGGCGGTGCCGACACCGCCCGCGCCGAACACGCACAGCACCCCGCCGTCGGGCACGCCGGCCACGGTCAGCGCGTGGTACGCGGTGGCCGCCGCGTCGGGCAGGATCGCGGCCGTCACCGGATCCAGGCCGTTCGCGCGCACGAGCCGCGACACCGGCCAGACCAGCTCGTCGGCCAGCCCGCCCGGCTCGTGGATGCCGAGGATCGGTGCGGTCGCGCACCGCTGCTCCCGGCCGGACGCGCACGACTCGCAGGCGCCGCACGGGATGATCAGGTGCGGCAGGACGAGGTCGCCGACGGCGATGTCGCCGGCCGGCTCGTTCAGCTCCGTGACGACTCCGGCGACCTCGTGGCCGGGCACCAGCGGATAGGAGACCCCCGGCGGCAACGGCATGCCGCGCAGGTAGTGCGCGTCGGTGCCGCAGATCCCGCACGCCACGACGCGGATGCGCGCCCACCCCGGAGGCGGCGACGGCGGACCGGTCGTGTCGAGACGCACCGAACCCGGCCCGTTGATCGTTATCCGTCGCACGACATGTCACGTTAGTCGCCTCGCTCGTGCCTGTTAGTGGGTGTACGGCGTGCGGTGTCCGATTTACAGAGGCGTACTGTGTCTGCCGGGTGTGGCCATGTCGCGTAAGGGAGATGGACAGCAGGTGGCAGAGCGGGTGCTGGTGACCGGGCTCGGCGCGGTGACCCCGGTGGGGAACGACGTGGCCTCGACGTGGGAGGCGCTCACGCACGGCCGGTCCGGCATCAAACCGATCACCCGGTTCGACGCGTCCCACGACCGCGTGCGTATCGCGGGGGAGGTCACCGGCTTCGACCCCCAGCAGGTGCTCGACCACAAGCGGCTTCGTCGTTCGGCGCGCTTCTCCCAGTTCGCGGTCGCCGCGGCGCGGGAGGCCGTGAAGGACGCCGGGCTGGTGCTGGACGGTGACACCTCGCGGGTCGGCGTGGTCGTCAACAACGCCGTCAGCGGCTTCCCGGAGATCCAGAGCGGCGTCGAGACCCTGCACGAGCGCGGGGAGCAGCGCGTCAGCCCGTACTACGTCTCCTCCGTCATCCCCAACATGCCCGCGTGCGAGGTCGCCATGGACCTCGGCGTGCACGGGCCGGTCACCGCGGGTGCCCTCGCCTGTGCCAGCGGCGTGTACGCGCTGCTGGACGCGCGGCGGCTGATCCTCGCGGGCGAGGCGGACATCGTGATCGCGGGCGGTACGGACGCCGGCATCACGTCGGCGATATTCGCCGGCCTTACCAACATGGGCGCGCTGTCGCGCCGCAACGACGAGCCGGAGCGCGCCAGCCGCCCGTTCGACGGCGAGCGCGACGGGTTCGTGTTCGGCGAGGGCGCGGTGCTGCTGGTCCTGGAGTCCGAGCGCCACGCGCGGGCCCGGGGCGCCACGCCGTACGCCGAGGTCGCGGGCGGGGCGCTGACCAGCGACGCGTTCCACGTCAGCGCGCCGGAGCCGGACGGCGCGTACGCCACGGCGGCGATCCGCCAGGCCCTGGAGCGCACCGGCACCGCCCCCGCGGACGTCGACTACATCTGCGCGCACGGCACCTCGACCAAGGCCAACGACGTCACCGAGACCAAGGCGATCCGGGCCGCGCTCGGCACGCACGCCGACCACGTCGCGGTGAGCTCGCCGAAGTCGATGGTCGGCCACATGATCGGTGCGGCCGGGTCGCTGTCGGCGATGGTCTGCGCGCTGGCGATCCGCGACGGCGTCGTGCCGCCCACGATCAACCAGGAGACGCCCGACCCCGAATGCGACCTGGACTACGTGCCCAACACGGCACGTCCGCTGCGCGTGCGCACCGCGCTCGTCAACGCGTTCGGCTTCGGCGGGCAGAACTGCGTCGCGGTCATCCGCGAGCCCTGATCACGCGTCCGGGTCCGGCCGGTGGAGGCGCCGGCCGACGGCCGCCGCGCCGGCGGCGAGCGGCAGGCAGCATCCGGCGAGGAGCAGCACGACCGCGCTCGCGGACTCGTTCCACAGGTACACCTGGTCCGGCAGGAGCCGGTACAGGACCGCGCCGAGCACCGGGCCGGCCGCACCCGCCGCCGTCGCCGCCGCCCAGGCGCCCGTACGCCGGGCGGTCACGCCGCTCACCACGCAGGCCAGCACGAGGGTCACCACCGCGACCGGAAGCATCGTCGGCAGGTGGTAACCCAGGTTGTACGGCAGGTTCGACAGAGCCGACCCCCACGGCCTCGCGAGGTCCAGGCCCAACGGCTGCACCAGGCCCGCGTACACGACCGTCGGGGAGACGAGCGCGGTGAGCACGAGCGCGGCCACCCACAGCAGCACGGCGTACGCCGCGATGCCCCGGCCGACGACCGGGGCCGCCGCGACGGCGGCCCCGCCCGCGACGCCCAGCAGGACGCCGAGCAGCACGGCGGTCCCGGTGTCGGCACGGACGGCCTCGCCGCCGAGCCGGGCGACGAGCGGATGGGCCGCGAGCGCTCCGGCGGCCGCCGCGGGGACGGCCGCCGCGCGGGTTCCGCGGTCGCGGCGTGCGCCCGCGAGCCAGGCGGCCGTCGGCACCGCCATCGCGCAGTACCAGGCGACCAGGGTCACCTGAACGCCTTGGACGCGGTCGTTACCCGCTCCGAAGTCCGCGTCGAGCGTGAGGATGCCGGCCGCCTCCGCCACCGCGACCTGCGCGAGTCCGAGTAAGGCCCCCACGGCGGCGGCTAGGACGAGAGGACCGGCGTTCCGGGCAACATTCATGAAATAAAGGACGCTTCGCACCGCGAAGGCGTTCGCCTGGACGGTGGCAAGGCCGGGGAGTGCCAACGTTCGGGCGCGCGGCTGGGAACATCTGACCGGTTCGAAAGCGGCGTACGACCTCTATCGTGGCGACGCTTGCCCACGGAAAGGAAACGCGCCCGCCATGAAGAAAAGTCGGCCCGGCCCCACGCCTCGGTGGTGTTCCTGTCGTATACCGGACGACGCCGAGCAGCGGCGGGGAGTCAGCCGCAGGCAGGTGCTCGGCGGGCTGACCGCGACGAGCGCGCTCGCCCTCGCGGGCTGGCCCGGCGCGGCCGAGGCCGCCACGGCCGGCAAGGGCGGCAAGGACTCGGTGACCATCACGATCATGGGCACCTCCGACATCCACAGCCACGCCGTCGACTGGGACTACTACAAGGACGCCGCCTACAGCGACAGCGCGGGCAACGTGGTCGGCCTGGCCCGGGTGTCGAGCCTGGTGAACCAGATCCGCAAGGACCGCGGGCGCGACCACACCCTGCTGTTCGACGCGGGCGACACCATCCAGGGCACGCCGCTAGGCTTCTACTACGCCACGGTGGAGCCGTTCACCGAGACCGGCCAGACCCACCCGATGGCGCTGCAGATGAACGCCATCGGCTTCGACGCCGTGGCGCTCGGCAACCACGAGTTCAACTACGGCCTTCCGCTGCTGGACGCCTGGATCGAGCAGATGCACGCGCCGGTGCTGGCGGCCAACGCCGTGCACGCGGGCACCGACCGGCCGGCGTACCGCCCGTACATCATCAAGAAGATGCACGTCCACGGGCATCCGCCGATCAGGGTCGGGCTGCTCGGCCTGACCAACCCGGGCGTCGCCATCTGGGACAAGGCCAATGTCTCCGGCAAGCTGGATTTCCTGGACCTGGTCGAGACCGCCAAGCGGTGGGTTCCCAAGATCCGCGCCGAGGGCGTCGACGTCATGGTCGTCAGCGCGCACGCGGGTGACAGCGGCCTGTCGTCCTACACCGGCGACATCCCGGTGGAGAACGCCGCGGCCATGGTCGCCGAGGAGGTGCCCGGCATCGACGCCATCCTCTTCGGCCACGCGCACATCGACGTCTCCGAGCGGTTCGTCACCAACAAGGCCACCGGCGAGACCGTCGTGATGAGCGAGCCGATGTGCTGGGGTGAGCGACTGTCCGTCTTCGACCTCACGCTGACCCGCGACCGTGGCCGCTGGAAGGTCGCCGGAAAGTCCGCCACCACGGTGAACACCAACACGGTGCAGGAGGACCCGAAGCTCGTCGCGCTGGTCAAGAAGCAGCACGACGCGGTGGTCGCGTACGTCAACCAGGACGTCGCGACCTCCACCGAGGCGATGTCCGCGGCCGAGTCCTGCTGGAAGGACACCGCGATCCTCGACTACGTCAACCTGGTGCAGACCGAGACGGTCAAGAAGGCCATCGCCGGCACCGCCAACGAATCGCTGCCGGTGATCTCGATCGCCGCGCCGTTCAACCGCGCCGCGACGTTCCCGGCCGGGAAGGTGACGGTCAAGGACATCGCCGGGCTCTACATCTACGACAACACGCTGCTGGCCAGCATCCTGACCGGCGCTCAGATCAAGGCCTACCTGGAGTACTCGGCGCGGTACTACGAGCAGGTCGCGGCGGACGCCCCGGTCGACCCGGCGTCGTGGACCAACGCCCATGACCTGCCCGACTACAACTACGACCAGATGTCCGGCGTGACGTACGACGTCGACATCGCCAAGCCCGAGGGCTCGCGGATCACCGGCCTCGCCTACGACGGCACGCCGGTGGCCGACGACCAGAAGTTCGTGGTCGCGGTCAACAACTACCGTCAGTCCGGCGGCGGCGGTTTCCCCGGCATCACCACCGCGCCGGTCGTCTACAACGCGCAGGTCGCGATCCGCGAGGCGATCGTCGCGTACGCCTCGGCGGCCAAGACCATCGACCCGGCCACCTTCCACGCGGAGAACTGGAAGCTGGTCCGCGACGGCGCCCCCGTTTTCTAGGCGTCACCGGTCCGGCGCGCCGGGCACGAGCAGGCCGCGGTTGTACGCCTCGGCGACGGCCGCGGCGCGGTCGCCGACGTCCAGCTTGTCGTAGATGTGCAGCAGGTGCGTCTTGACCGTGGCCTCGGTGATGAACAGCCGCGCCGCGGCCTGCCGGTTGGTGCATCCGGCCGCGACGAGTTCGAGCACCTCGATCTCCCGCCGGCTGAGCGGCCCCGAGCCCGGAGTACGGACCCGGTTCATCAGCCGGGACGCGACCGACGGGGACAGGACCGCCTCGCCGTGGGCGGCGGCGCGCACCGCCCGCAGCAGTTCCGAACGCGGGGCGTCCTTGAGCAGGTAGCCGGTGGCGCCCGCCTCGATCGCCGGTAGCACGTGGCTGTCGGTGTCGTAGGTCGTGAGCACGAGGACGCGCGCCGCCGTGCCCTGGCGGGCCAGCTCGGCGATGGCCGTCACACCGTCCATTCCGGGCATCCGCAGGTCCATCAGGATGACGTCGGGCCGCAGCTCCTCGGCGAGCCGTACGGCCTCGGCGCCGTCGCCGGCCTCGCCGACCACCTCGAACCCGGGCTCACGCGCGAACATGCTGCTCAGACCGTCTCTCACCACCGGGTGATCGTCGGCGATCAGCAGCCTGATCGGGCCTTCCGGGCGGCTCACGCGGACACCTCCGCGGGCGCGGCCGGGACGCAGGCGGAGACGCCCGTGCCCGCGCCCGGTTCCGACTCGACCTGGAGCGTCCCGGACAGGCCCTCGATCCGCTGGCGCATCGCGACGAGGCCGAACCCGCCGCCCGTCTCCGTGCGCTCGCCGGTCATCTTCGCCGGGTCGAACCCGCACCCGTCGTCCCGCACGTCCAACGCCACCTCGTTCTCCATGTAGGAAAGGGTCACCCCGACTCTGGTCGCCCGCGCGTGCCGGGCCACGTTGGCGAGCGCCTCCTGGGCGGTGCGCAACAGTGCGACCTCCACCTCGCGCTCCATCGGCCGTGCCGTACCGGTCGTGGTGACCTCGACGGCGAGCCCGTGCAGCGCCGACCAGCGCCCGGCGACGCCGGTGAGCGCCTCGCTGAGCCGCGCCGTCTCCAGGGGCTCGGGGCGCAACGCGTGCACCGACCGCCGCGCCTCGGTCAGGCTCTCCCTGGCCAGCCGCGTCGCCGCCGTCACGTGGCGGCGCCAGTCCGCGGTGTCATCCTCGGCCTGCTCGGCCGCCTGCAGCTGGGTGATGATCCCGGTCAGCCCCTGGGCGAGGGTGTCGTGGATCTCCCGCGCCATCCGCTGGCGCTCGTCCATGATCCCGGCCTCGCGCGCCTGGGCCACGAGCCGCTCGTGCAGGCCGGCGTTCTCGGCCAGGCTCGCCTCGAGCCTGCGGTTCGCCTCCCTCGCCTCGCGGAGGGCCTGCTCGCGCTGGTCGTTCCGCTCGCGGCTCCGCCGGGCGAACCAGGCGAACCCGCACATCGGAAGGATGTTCGCGGCCACGACGGCGAGGTAGACGACGAACCCGAGCAGCGTCGTCTTGCCGATCGCGGAGGCCTGCGCGGTGCCCGCCAGCGCCGCCACCACGGCGACGCCGAGCAGCCGCCACGGCCAGAGGATGAGCCGGAACGCGTACAGGTATCCGGCGGGCGCGAAGAACCCCCACCAGGGGTCGCGCACCACCAGGACCGTCATGATCGCCATGAGCACGGTGAAGAACACGGCCATGGCCGGGGGACTCTCCCGCCACGCGGGACGCAGCGTGACCATGCACAGCATCCACAGGGCGGCGAGCCCGCAGAGGACCAGGTCGACGGTGAGGCCGCCCGAGGAGCGCTTCTCCGCCACGGTGATGGCGGTCAGGATCGCCAGCAGGAGGTACGGCGCGACGGACACCACGGGCGGCCACTGCTCCCGGGTGTCCAGCCGGGCCCGCGGCACCGGACCGCTCATGTCCGTCCTCCCTGGCGACAGCCACCGTTCCCAGGACAATCTAACCGGGGCCGTTCCGTACGCCATCGCTGTTCGCGCTCGTCACGCGCCCGCGAACAGCGATCGCAGGTGCCGGCCGTTGACGAGCACGACCACGCAGAGCAGGAGGAGCCCGCAGACGCTCTGTTCGAGCCGCAGCCACAGCGGGAACGTCCCGGGCAGCGAGATGATCACGATGATGGCCACGACCATGACGGCCGAGGCGATCCGCAGCCGCAGGAACGCGCCGCGGGAGCCGCGGGCCGCGCGGGCGGCGAACGAGAACATCAGCAGCGAGGTGAGGGCGACGATCGTGCCCCGTACCCAGACGGCGTCGTTCACCACGGAGTGGTGGCCGCGGAGCAGGACGATGGCCGCGAAGGTGACCACGCTGAGGAGGAGATAGCCGCCGACGAGCAGCCTCACGGTGCGGAAGGCCGTACGGGTCTCCGGTCGGGTGTCCATGTCATGCCTTTCTGTCTTGCCGGCTTGCCTGTCTTCGTCAGGTGCCGTCAGCGTCGCAAGAGCGGGCATGCGCGGACATCGCCCGTACTCCCGGGTCGGCGGCTGAAACCGCGGACCGGCCGGACGGCCGAGCCGATCCACCGATCGGTTGATCCGGGCCGCCGGGGAGACGACGGCGGCTTCTAGACTCCGAGACATGAGGCGACTCAGCAGCACGGTGGTCGTGGTGGCGGGCGAGCAGTCGGGGAAGGTCGTCTCCGGGCTGGACGGGCTGCACAACGTCCGGGCGATCAGCCGTGGCGAGCGCTCGCCGGCCGAGATCGAGGAGGCGGTGCACCGGTCCACGGCGACGTACGTCGTGCACGACGCGGACCCGCTGGCGGCGGTCGGCGACGCGTGGGTCGGCCTCTTCGACGGCGCGGCGCCGGTCGGCGGCCTGGAGGTCGCCATCGAGGCGGCCCTGGCCGGACTGCGGTCGGACCGGCTGGCCCTGCCCGACTACTACGTCGTGCTCGACCCCGACGACATGCCGGTCACGCGACGCCACTGGTGGCTCGGAGCCCTGGCGGGCAGCGCCCCGTCGCGCGTCGTGCCGGCCCGCGCCTCGGCCGCCGCGGTCACGGACGCGTTGAGCCGGCTCTCGTCCGGCCGCTGGTGGCCGTCGGACCTGGAGGGCTGGCTCCGCGGCCTCACCCGGGCCGTCCCCGACCGGGTGGGTCTGCCGTCGAGTTCCGGTCTCGACCCCACACCTTGACCCGGCCCGTTCCCGACCGGATGGGTCCGCCGTCGAACTCCTGCCGCCACCCCACACCCTGACCTGGGCTGTTTCCGAGTGGGTGGCCCGCCGTCGGACTCCGGTCTTGACCTCGCACGCTGACCCGGACGGGAGCGCCCTCGCCTCGCGCCCGTTTACAAAGGCGTCTTCGGCGAACGAACGTTGTCGGTATGGGGACGAGACGGGGCCTTCATCACGATTCCGGTCAACGGCGACGATTTCGCACGAACCTGGCATCGCGCGTCGGGAGGCTGATCCCGCCACTGCTCACCGAGCCGCCCTTCCGGCGTTACTGGACCGGCCAGACGATCTCGTTACTCGGCGACGAGGTGTCGCTGATCGCCCTGCCGCTGACCGGCGTACTCGTGGTGCACGCGGGGCCGGCGCAGATGGGGTACCTCATGACGGCCTGGCTCGCGCCGAGCCTGCTGTTCTCCGTGCCGGCGGGTGTGCTCGTCGACCGGTACGGTCACCGCCGTCGCGCCATGGTCGCCGCGGATCTCGGCCGGGCCGCCCTGATGGCGAGCATCCCCATCGCGTACGCGGCCGGGGTGCTGACCAGCGTCCAGCTGTACACCGTCGCGTTCGCCGTCGGCACGCTCAGCGTGCTGTTCGCCGTCGCCGACAGCACACTCTTCGTCTCGCTCGTACCGCCGGAGCGCTACGTCTCCGGCAACTCCCTCCTGCACAGCAGCTACGCACTGGCGGACGCCGGCGGGCCCGGGCTCGGCGGTGCCCTCGTCCAGGCGCTGTCCGCGCCCGCGGCGCTTCTGGCCGACGGCCTGTCGTACCTGGCGTCGGCGTTCTTCCTGTTCCGCGTCAGGTCGCCGGAGCCGGCCACCGCGCGGACCCCGGGAAGCTCACCGGCGGGCGGGTTCCGGTTCATCGCCGGCTCACGGGTGGTCCGCGCCGCGCTCGGCGCGACCGCGACGATCAACTTCTTCACCTACATGTTCGCCGCGCTGTTCGTGCTGTACGCGACCACCACGCTGCGCGTGCCGCCGGGGCTGCTCGGGACCGTGCTCAGCGCCGGGGCGGCCGGGGGCCTGCTCGGATCGATGATCACGGGCCGGGTGGCCTCGCGGATCGGCATCGGACCGGCGTTCATCGCCGGCTGCGTGCTGTACCCCGCCCCGCTGTTCCTCGTCCCGGCCGCGGGCGGCGGGCGGGACACCGTGCTCACGCTGCTCTTTCTCGCCGAGTTCGGCTCCGGGATCGGCGTCATGATGCTGGACATCTCGGCTGGGTCGATCTTCGCCGCGGTCATCCCGGATCCGGTGCGGGCGCGGGTGTCCGGCGCGTACCGCGCGGTCAACTACGGTGCGCGTCCGCTCGGATCGCTGACCGCCGGGGCCCTCGGCACGGCGGTCGGCCCGCGTACGACCCTGGTGATCGCCGTCGCCGGCGCGCTCGCCGGAGCCGGCTGGCTGCTGCCCTCGCCGCTGCTGCGCATGCGCACCCTGCCGATCCCGCCCCCGGGAAGCGTCAGGGCGCCGACGTCACCGGCGGGCGAGGACCGTACCCCCGACGGGGCGGGCGGCCGTTCCACGACATGACGTCAGGGCCCGCGCCGGGTCATCGCGGCGGGGTCGACCGGGGGCTCCTCGGGAAGACGATCTGGATGCCCGAGACCGAGCACATCGGAGTGCCGTCGGCGTCGGTGAACTCGACCTGGACGTGAATGGCCTGCCGGGTCTTGTGGGTCACCTTGCCCGTGATCCACAGCACGCCCTTACGGACCGGGCGGTAGAACGTGACGTTCATCTGGGCGGTGCGGAACGCGTTCTCATCCTCCAGCACCGACATCGCGGTGTGGCCCATGACCTGGTCGGCGAGGGCCCCGAGGTATCCGCCGAACAGCTGGCCGCCGGTGGTGAAGAAGTCCTCGTCGGTCTCCCACTTGGTGACGACCTGGCCGGGCTCCCACGAAACGATGTCGGGGAGCCGGAGAATCTCCACGACCGTCGGTTTGGTGGCCTGACCGGCCTGGATGCTGTCGAGACGATCCGTCCAGATGGTCATCTGACTCCTCGCGGCATGGTGTCCCGATCCGGAGGATCGCCCACATCGTCGGCGACCGCAAGGGACGGTCGGTGATCGATCACCGGTCGGCCGCCGGGTCCGATCTGGACGAAGACAGGGGCTCACCTGCGGTTTTGTGCTCCGCGGCGTTTGTCGCACGCCGACGCGGGCAGGGCTGGGACGAATCGGCACCGAGCGCGCGACCGCAGGCCGCCGCGTACCCGGTCGCCGTCAGCGGCCATGCCAGAGAGAACCGCACGTCATGAACCCGCCCGAGGACCTGATCACCGTCCTGACGGAAGATCACCGAGAACTGAACCAGCTGTTCACCGAGCTGGAGGTGCTCTCCGGCGGGGAACCGCTGCAACGCTCGCTGACCGACCAGATGATCATCGAGACGGTACGGCACTCCGTGGCCGAGGAGGCCTACTTCTACCCGGTCGTCCGCGAGTACCTGCCCGACGGGGACCGGATCGCGGATGGCGCGTGCGGCGAGCACGAGCATGTCGAGAAGATCCTCGAACAGCTCGAACGGTCCGACCTGCCCGACGATCACTTCTCTCTGCTCCTGTCCTGGGCGATCATCAGTGCGCGGCGGCACATCGCCGACGAGGAAGAGCGGATCTTTCCGCTGCTGGCCGCGCACCTGAGCCGGGAGATGCTCGTCTCGCTGGGGGAGAAGGCGAAGAAGGCCAAGGCGGGCGCGCCGAGCCGGTGCACGTCCGGCGAACCGCAGCCGCCCCTGCTGCACACGATCGTCAAGAGCGGCATCGGGTTGGTCGAACGCGTGCGGGACAACCTCTGCGGTCCCGGCAAGGCCTACTCGCCGGCGAGCCGCGAACCGGAGTGATCTGGGCCCGGAACGGAAACGGTCCTGGGTGATGACCGTAGCGATCGCACTGTTCACGGCCGATCTGCGGACGCACGACAGCCCGGTGCTGCGCGGTGCGCTCGACGCCGCCGACCAGGTCGTTCCGCTGTTCGTGCTCGATGAGGGGATCCGCGCCGCCGGGTTCCGCACGCCCAACCGCGGGGCGTTCCTCGCCGGCTGTCTCGCCGACCTCGACGCCGCGCTGCGGGAGCGCGGCGGGCGGCTCGTGATCCGATCGGGCGACCTCGTACGTGAGGTCTGCCGCGTGGCCGAGGAGACCGGCGCGGGCCAGGTGCACGTGGCGGGTGACGTCAGTGCGTTCGCCCAGCGCCGCGAGGAACGCCTGCGTGCCGCGCTGGCCGGGATGCGCCGCGAGTTGTGCGTCCACGCTGACGCGGCCGTGGTGATCCCGCCCGGCGCGATCACGCCTGCGGACAAGGGGCACTCGGCGGTCTTCACCCCCTTCTTCCGCAAGTGGAGCGCCGCGGGAGCGCGCCGGCCGCTCGGGGCGCCGCGGAAGGTCTCGGTGCCCGATATCGATTCGGAACCGCCGCCCGAGGCCGTCGGGCTCGCCGGAGGCCGGCCGTCGTCCGGCCTGCCCCCGGGCGGGGAGACCGAGGCGCGGCGGCGCCTGAAGGCCTGGCTGGGCGGCCCGGTCGACCGGTACGAGGACCTGCACGACGACCTGGCCGCCGACGCCACCTCCCGGCTGTCGCCGTACCTTCACTTCGGCTGCCTGTCGCCGATCGAGGTGGTGCACCGCGCGCGGCAGCGGGGCGGAGCCGGCGCGGAGGCGTTCGTCCGGCAGCTGGCCTGGCGCGACTTCAACCGGCAGCTGCTCGCCGACCGCCCCGACGCGGCGCGGGACGACTATCGCTGCCGGCAGGACCGGTGGCGGCCCGACGGCGAGGACGCCGAGGCCTGGCGTGCGGGCCGTACCGGCTATCCCCTGGTCGACGCCGCGATGCGCCAGCTCGTCACGGAGGGCTGGATGCACAATCGCGGCCGATTGATCACCGCGAGCTTCCTCGCGAAGACGCTGTACGTCGACTGGCGTGTGGGCGCACGGCACTTCCTCGACCTGCTCGTCGACGGTGACGTGGCCAACAACCAGCTCAACTGGCAGTGGGTGGCCGGCACCGGTGCGGCCACCCGCCCGAACGTCGTCCTCAACCCGCTGCTGCAGGCGAGACGCTTCGATCCCAAGGGTGACTACGTGCGCCGCTGGGTGCCCGAGCTGAGAGAGGTCGAGGGATCGGCGGTCCACCGCCCCTGGCTGCTGCCCGGGGACCTGCGCCGCCGCCTGGACTACCCGGATCCCATCGTGGACCTGGACGAGGCGCTGGCCCGCTTCCGTACGGGCCGCGCGGCGTGACGAGGAGGTGGGCGGAGTGACGAGGGGGCGGGTCGCGTGACGAGGGGGTGGGGCGCGTGACGCTGTGTCTCGTCACGGGGGCGACCGGCTACATCGGGGGCCGTCTCGTGCCCGAGCTGCTGTCCCGCGGTCACGAGGTGCGCTGCGCCGTCCGGTCGCCCGAACGGCTGCGCGACCACCCGTGGAGCGGGCGGGTGGAGATCGTCCGCGCCGACCTGACCGACCCCGACTCCGTACGCCGGGCGCTCGACGGCGTCGACGTCGCGTACTACCTCATCCACGCTCTCGGCACCGGCCGTGACTTCGGCGCGACCGACCGCCGCATGGCCCGTACGTTCGCCGCCGCCGTCCGCGAGGCCGGTGTGGGCCGCGTCGTCTACCTCGGCGGCCTCGCGCCGTCCGGCCCCGAACGCGTGTCGGAGCACCTGCGCTCGCGCGGCGAGGTGGGGGAGATCCTGCTCGCGTCCGGCGTACCGACCGCGGTCCTGCGGGCCGCCGTGGTGATCGGGTCCGGCTCGCTGTCCTTCGAGCTGATGCGGTACCTCACCGAACGCCTGCCGCTCATGGTCACCCCGCGATGGGTGCGGTGCCGGATCCAGCCGATCGCGGTCCGCGACGTGCTGCGCTACCTCGCCGAGTGCGCCGCGCTCCCGCCGGAGGTCAGCCGGTCGTTCGACATCGGCGGCCCGGACGTGCTCACGTACGAGGAGATGATGGCGCGGTACGCCGTCATCGCCGGCCTGCGCCCGCGCCGGATCCTCCCGGTCGCGGCGCTCACGCCGTGGCTGTCCAGCCTGTGGATCGGCCTGGTCACGCCCATCCCCGGCACCGTCGCCCGGCCGCTCGCCGAGTCGCTGCGCCACGAGGTCGTCTGCCACGAGCACGACATCGCCGCGTACGTGCCGGACCCGCCGGAGGGACTGGTCGGATTCGACCGGGCGGTCCGGCTCGCCCTCGAACGCATCGGCAGGTCCGACGTGGCCACCCGCTGGTCGTCGGCGTCCGTGCCGGGCGCGCCGAGCGACCCGCTGCCCACCGACCCGCACTGGGCCGGCGGCAGGTTGTACGCCGACGTCCGCGAGTCGCCGGTCGACGCGTCACGCGACGCGCTGTGGCGGGTGATCGAGGGCATCGGCGGGGACAACGGCTGGTACTCCTGGCCGCTCGCCTGGGCCGCGCGCGGCCTGTTCGACCGGCTGACCGGTGGCGTCGGCCTGAGACGCGGCCGGCGCGATCCGTACCGTCTGCGCGTCGGCGACTCGCTGGACTTCTGGCGTGTGGAGGAACTCGACCGGGGACGGCTGCTGCGGCTGCGCGCGGAGATGCGGCTTCCCGGGCTCGCCTGGCTCGACCTGTCCATCGACGAGCGGGACGGCGGCACGTGGTTCCGGCAGCGGGCGCTGTTCCACCCGCGCGGGCTGCCCGGCCAGCTCTACTGGTGGGCGGTGTGGCCATTCCACGGGATCGTCTTCGGGCGCATGCAGCGCAACATCCGCCGCGCCGCCGAACACGCCTAAGAACGTCGTCGGGCGAGGGGAATGGTGGCGTTCGTGGCGGACGCGGTAGGCGATCTCCACCTACTCTTGGCGCCGTGAGGGATTTCTTCGCCGGCGTGCGCTACTTCGCCCGCGGTCTCGGCTGGGTGGCGCGGCGACCGGGGCAGTGGCTGTTCGGCCTGATTCCGGCGCTGGTCGTTCTGGTGCTGTACGCCGTCGCGCTGACGTTCCTCGGCATCTACCTCTCCGACCTGGTGAAGGCGGCGAGCCCGTTCGCCGACCACTGGTCGAGCGGCCTGCGCGACACCGTACGCGTGCTGATGGGCGTCCTCATCTTCGCCGCCGCCGTGATGCTCTCGATCGTCACGTTCACCGGACTCACGCTCGTCGTCGGCGAGCCGTTCTACGAGAGCATCTCCGGCCGGGTCGAGGAGTCGGCGGGCGGCCTGCCGCCCGAGGCGGGCGTGTCGCTGTGGCGGCAGGTCCTGCGCGGCATCGGGGACGCGATCGTCGTCGGGCTGATCACGGGCCTGTTCGCGGTGGTCTTCTTCGCGCTGGGGTTCCTGCCGGTGGTCGGGCAGACGGTCGTGCCGGTGGTGGCGGCCCTGGTGTCGGGCTACTTCCTCACCCTGGAGCTGACCTCGATCGCCCTCGAACGCCGTGGCCTGCGCCGACGCGAGAAGTTCGCGCTGCTGCGGCGCGAACGCGCGCTGTCCGTCGGCTTCGGCGCCTCGGTTTTTGTGGTCTTCCTCATTCCGCTGGGTGCGGTGCTGGCGATGCCGGGCGCCGTGGCGGGGGGCACGCTACTCGTCCGTGAGCGCTTCGCTCGCCAGGATGTTTCCGCACGTCAAGACGCTTCTTCGGTCGACTTTGGGTGAGGTGGCTGTAACCTCGATGCCACGCCTGGGCTAAGAAGCTGTGGCCTGAGCGTAATTAGTGACGTAAGCGAGAAATGTTGATCTTCACGTACCCTGTGCGGCATGTCGGATCAGGGGGACGCCGGGGCGTGGCGCCCGGCCACCAGCCAGAACGACCAGAACTCCGTACCCGATGACACGACCGGGCCGCTACCGAAGATCTCCGAAGAAGAGTCCGGTGGCCAGGGTTTCCCGTCCGTGACGGGCCAGTCGTCCGTCAACGGCCCAGCCCCGTCGTGGCCGGCGGATGACGACGCGCCGACCGGGGGCTTCCCGGCCGTCTCCGCGTCGGAGGAACAGCAGGCTCCGGCGTCGCCCTCGTCGCGCTCGCCGTTCGAGCCCGCCGACCGGTCGGAGAGCCCGCGCGAGCCCGCGGACGAGGTCGAGGATCCGGGGCCGAACGGCGCGACGCCGAAGTTCGGCACCGAGGTGCAGAACCCGCGCCCGGCCGAGCAGTCCTTCGGGTCGTTCGACGACTCCTCCTTCAGCGACACGTCTTTCGGGGACTCTTCCTTCCGCAACACCTCGTTCGGTGACGCCTCCTTCGGCGGCGCGTCATCCGGCAGCGGCTCCTTCGGCACGTCGTCCTTTGGCGACTCCTCCCCCGAGCCGGCCGAGCCGGAGACGCCGAGCTCCTTCGGGTCCGGGTCGTTCGGCTCCACGGGCTTCGACGACAAGCCGTTCGGCTCGAACGGTTTCGACGACAAGCCGGCCGGCGCTCCCGGGTCCTCATATGGCCGCGAGACGTTCTCCGCAGAGTCCTCGTACGGGCGCGAGACCTTCTCCGCAGAGTCCGCGCCGGAGTCCTCGTACGGCCGCGAGACCTTTTCCACCGAGTCCGCGCCGGAGTCCTCGTACGGGCGCGAGACCTTCTCCGCCGAGTCCGGCGCGGCCGTCTCATCCGGCACCGGAGCGCCGCCGGAGGGCGTCTCCTCCACCACCGGCGCCTTCTCCCTTCCGCAGGCCGAGAAGCGCCCGACCGCGGAGGACGAGGCGGCCGAGAACGACTTCTTCGCCCCCGACGACCACCCGCCCATGTGGGACAAGGTGGTCGCACCCTCCGGCCCGCCGCCCAAGCCCGGCAAGCCGAGCAGCGGCAACCTCCGGCTCCCGGAGTGGATGCGGGAGGAGGGCGCCGCCGGCGGTGGAGGAGAGGCGGGCGGCGCGATCGCCTCCTACGACGATGAGGAGGGCGGCTCCCGGCGCCCGCTCTTCATCGGCGTCGGCATCCTGGTGGTCGGCCTCGTCGCGGTCGCGGGCGTCTACTTCCTCAAGAACAACGGAGACAGCAAGGCCGCCCCCGCGGCGGCCCCCACGACGGCGAACACGCCCTCGCATAGCCCGTCACGGCCGGCTCAGCAGAACGAGCCCGCACGCAAGGCGCTCCCGAGGTTCAAGGGCGTGCACACCAAGGCCCTCGGCCGGCTCGCGGACCGGCGGTCCGGCCTGTCGTACGCCCGGTTCGCCAAGCCGTGGGCGGCGGCGGCGAAGAACAGCCCGATGAACGAACTGGGCTTCAGCACGAGCCAGTTCGCCGTGACGGAGAAGGCCGGCGGGCAGCCCAAGCACTGGGCACGGCTAATGAGCGCCGAGCTCTCCGGGACGGCCAAGGACGCCTACACCGGCCCCGGCACCGAGCGCGCCGCCGCGGCGGAGGCCGCGCGGGTGTACGAGGCGCGCATGTTCGGCTTCCAGCACAAGAAGCGCGTCCTGGCCAACCAGCCGCTGACCATCGGCGGCCACAAGGGATGGCTGGTCAGCGACTACCTGACGTACCGCCGTCCGGGCGTGAAGGCCACCGGCGACATCGTCGCCGTGGCCCTGGTCGACACCGGCAAGAAGACGCCCGGGATCGTGTTCATGACGGTGCCCAACACCAACAAGAAGCTCTGGCCGGACATCAACTTCGTGGTCCGCTCGCTGCGGGTCCTCTGAACTCCGGGACGCCCCGGCGGTCACGCGTGTGATCGCCGGGGCGTTCGCGTGCGTGGTCGTCGGTGGGCGACGGGGCCTGTCGCCCGAATCAGGTTCGAATCATACCGAATGCCATTCCAATACCGGCTCGGCGGCCTCTAGGGTAGGCCGTGAGAGGACGTCGCGAATGGGGTGTTGAGATGGGGATCGGGCTGACCGAGGAGCACGAGGCGCTGGCCGACGCGGTGCGTGGCTGGGTGGAGCGTTACTCACCCGTCGGCGTCGTACGGGCGACGCTCGACGCCGATGAGGAGACCCGCCCCGGCTTCTGGGCCGGCCTCGCCGAACAGGGCCTGCTCGGCCTGCACGTCCCGGAGGAGTTCGGCGGGCAGGGCGCCGGGCTGCTGGAGCTCGCGGTGGCCGTGGAGACCCTCGGGCGCGCGATGGTGCCGGGACCGTTCCTGCCCACCGTGCTGGCCGGGGCGGCCCTCCTGCGGGCCGACGAGTCCGCCAAGGCCCGCGCCGAGCTGCTCCCCGGCCTCGCCGACGGCAGCGTGATCGGCGCCCTCACCCTGGCCACCGGTCTGACCGGCCACCGTACCGACGCTGGCCTGACCGTCAGCGGCACGGCCGAGCCGGTCCTCGGCGGCGCCCTGGCCGACGTGATCGTGGCACCGGTGAGCACCGAAGACGGCGAACGCTGGGTCGCCATCGACGCCTCCGCGCTGACCGTGACCCCGCTGGCGAGCCTGGACCGTACGCGCCGGGTCGCCCGCGTCGAGGCGGCCGACGTGGCCGTACCCGCCGACCGGATCCTGACCGGGCTGGAGGGCCAGGAGGTGCTCGACCTCGCCGCCCTGCTGCTCGGCGCCGAGGCGGCCGGCATCGCCGCGTGGTGCGTCGAGACCGCGTCGGAGTACGCCAAGGTGCGCGAGCAGTTCGGCCGGCCGATCGGGCAGTTCCAGGGCGTCAAGCACAAGTGCGCGCGGATGCTGATCGAGCTGGAGAAGGCCCGCGCCGTCGTGTGGGACGCCGCCCGCGCCTCCGACGACCCCGCCGACGAGTCGGGCTTCGCGGCGGGCGTCGCCGCGGTGATCGCGCCGGACGCCGCGCTGCGCTGCGCCCGTGACTGCATCCAGGTACTCGGCGGCATCGGCTTCACCTGGGAGCACGAATCCGGTCTCTACCTGCGTCGCGCCTCGACGCTGCGCGTCCTGCTGGGCCCGGCGAAGGACTGGGCCGGCTCCGTCGCGACGCTGGCCCTCGACGGCGTGCGCCGCGCGGTCGAGGTCGAGCTGGACGAGGACACCGAGCCCCTGCGCAACCGCATCCGCGCCGAGGTCGCCGAGCTGGCCGCGATCGAGGACAACAAGACGCGCTTCGCCCGGATGGGCGACGAGGGCTGGGTGTTCCCGCACCTGCCCAAGCCGTGGGGCAAGGCCGCCTCGCCGATGGAGCAGGTGCTGATCCTGCAGGAGCTGCGCGCCGCGAAGGTCAAGGGCCCGCAGCTCGGGATCGGCGCGTGGGTGGTCCCGTCGCTGGTCACGTACGGCACACCCGAGCAGCAGGAGCGGTTCCTGGCCCCGACGCTGCGCGGCGAGATGGCGTGGTGCCAACTGTTCAGCGAGCCGGGCGCGGGCTCGGACCTGGCGTCCCTGCAGATGAAGGCCGAACGGGTCGAGGGCGGCTGGAAGCTGACCGGCCAGAAGATCTGGACCTCAGTGGCCCGGCAGGCCGAGTGGGCGATCTGCATCGCCCGCAGCTCGAACGAGCCGAAGAAGCACGACGGCATCACGTACTTCATCGTCGACATGAAGTCCGAGGGCGTCGACGTGCGTCCGCTGCGGGAGCTGACCGGCGAGGCGATGTTCAACGAGGTCTTCCTCGACGGCGTGTTCGTCCCCGACGACCGGGTGGTGGGCGAGGTCGGCCAGGGCTGGAAGGTCGCCCGCAACACCCTGAGCAACGAGCGGGTGCAGCTGTCCAGCGGTTCGGGACTCGGCGCCGGCGTGAAGGAGCTGCTGAACTTCTTCGGCGCCCGCGACCTGGACCCGGTCAGGCGCGCTGAGCTGGGGGAGTACCTCTGCGAGGGCCAGGCGATCGACCTGCTCGGCCTGCGCCTGACGCTGAAGCAGATCTCCGGCCACGAACCGGGCGCGGAGGCGAGCGTCCGCAAGCTGCTCGGCGTGCAGTTCAACCAGCAGGTCGCCGACTTCATCTGGGAGTCGCAGGGCGCCGTCGCCGCCCTGGAGGACATGACCGGGCCGACCGGCCTGTGGGCGCGCTACATGCTGTTCAGCCGCTCGATGACCATCTACGGCGGAACGACGGAGGTCCAGCTCAACGTCATCGCCGAGCGCATGCTCGGCCTGCCCCGCGACCCCGAGCCCGGCAAGTAACACGGGAAGGCCGGGGGAATCCGGCCGTCGCTCGTATCATGATCCGGAACGGGACGTCGGCCGGCTGCGTCGGATCAACGGTCGCGCAGGGCGGTGGAGCGGGAAGGGACGGCGGTCGACCGGGGATGTTGACGCGTGTGATCGCCGGCTTCCGCAAGGAGGTGCCGGCCCGGACACTGGAGTCGATCCAGCGGGCCGGCGTCGGGGTCTATCGCGCGCTCGACGACGCCGAGGCCGTACGCCGTGACCTGGCCGACCAGGGGGTCAGCGCCTGGCGCATGCCGGCCGCGGCGGCAGCCCAGCAGCTGTACGCCTGGAACGCCTACGTCCTGCAGACCCTGGGCGACAAGATGATCGACGCCGACTACCGTTCCGACTCCCGTACGGTCGGCTACCTGCCCAAGGTCACCGCCGAGCAGGTGTGGGCGTTCTTCGGCCAGGTCGAACGCTGGCTGTCGCTGAGCCGCCAGGCCGCGGCCAACCCCGGCTACCGGGTGGAGGACCCGAGGTATCTGCCGGCCGACCTGCCCGGCTGGATCGAGATCGAGCCCTGTCCGGCCGCCCACCTGGCGGCGATGATCGCCGCCTGTTCCGCCGTACGGGAACACGCCGAAGTCGCGCTCGGCACCTTCGAGGTCACCGCCGCCCGCGACGGCCGTCACGCCGAGATCGCCCGCCTTCGGCAGCTGTCGGCGGAGGCGGGCACGTCGTCCGACTACGCCATGCAGGCGTTCGACCCGGCCGCCGGCCGGCGGTTGCACGAAGTCGTCGAGAAACGTTTGCAGCGGGCGCTGGAGATCTACTACCACCTCGGCCAGCTCATCGCGATGCCGAGCCTGCTGAAGACCTACGGCCGCCGCGGCGGGGCCGGGCCGACGGCCGGCCGGCTGCCGCTGCCGGGAAGCGGCGACTTCGACCCGTGGTGCCTGACCGAACGCGACGCCGTCAGGCGCTGGCAACGTGATCCCCGGGCACGCCAGGCGATCAATGACCTGTGGCGCAACGATCCCGACCCCGCGGCGACCCTGGCGATCCAGGAGCAGCTCAACACCGCGCTCCGGCGCGACGACATCACGCGCACCGGCGCGATGTACTACGCCCCGCCGTGGGCGCCGATCTACCGGGCCCAGCGCCCCGTGGTGATCGCCCGCCGATGGTTGCAGCCCGGACAGGACTTCACCTTCGAGGTCTCCGCGGAGCCCCTCCGCTACAACCACCCCTTCATCCGCCAGATCGTCACCGGCCCGTTCCACCAGGCTCGCCGGCACTGAGCGCCGGACCGGGTCGTGACCGCGTCCCCGGCCCTCATCAGCCCGACGCGTCGTCGCCGTGGGGGAGGCGGAACAGGGCGGCCGCGATGAGCGCCAGGCCCGTCAGGCGCAGGGTCAGGTCGGCCGCGTCCGGTGGGAGGTGCTCGCCGAACATCGGCGTGCCCGCCACCACGGTGTAGAGCGTGGAGACCACCGTCGACACCGGGGCGACGATCGACGCGCGTCCGCGCTGCAACGCCGTCTGGAAGACCACGAAGCCCGTCAGGGTCACGGGTACCAGCAGATACAGGTACGGCGAGGCCAGCACCGACGCGGCGATCGCCGTCGGGCCGTGAAAGTCGATCGACGCCGACAGACCCTTGGAGATCATGCCGGCGACGCCGTACACGATCCCGGCCGCCAGGCCGTACGGCACGTCGCCGGCCGGGCGGGGCCGTACCCGTCCGCGTGCGGCCGTCACGAACACCGCCACCCCGGCCAGCGTCGACGGCGCGGCGACCAGCAGCACGCGCACCGCGTGGCCGCCCGTGCCGGGGACGTCCGTGCGCGGGTCCAGCGACGCGAGGACGCAGACGACTCCGGCCGCGATCCCCGCCAGCCCGGTCCACTCGCGTGCGGTGAGCCGCTCGCCGAGCACCGTCATGCTCAGCAGGAGCAGGAACACGATCCCGGAGGCGAACACCGGCTGCGCCACGGTCAGCGGGATGCGCGTCAGGACCACGAGCTGACCGGCCAGCCCCGCGAGGATCAGCCCGAACCCCGCCAGCCAGCGCGGGGTGGTCACCAGCGTCCGGACCCAGGGTCAGCGGCAGCCGTACGGTCAGCGGCGGCAGCGCGGACAGCGCGCCCTTCTCCAGTACGAACCCGGCGTTGTAGGCGAGCGTGGCGACGAGCGCCAGCACCACACCGAGGATCACGGCCGTCCCGGGCGTGACCCGGCCGTCATGGCCGCCGCGCCTGGACGAGCAGGATGCTCGCGGCCGACGGCCACCGGCACAGCAGCAGGTCCAGCGGCCGGAGGACACCGGGCACGACGTGGGACGGCGCGCCGTCCACGCGCTCGCAGACGAAGCCCCGCGCGGTGAGGAACTCCGTCAGCGCCCGCTTGGTGAACATCCGCAGGTGACCGGCCACCTGGCGGCCCGGCCGTCCGTAGATGCCGCGCATGCTGACCTCGGAGAAGATCGGCTGGATGCCGAGCGCGAGCAGGCCGCGGTTGTACCAGGCGGCGAGGTTCGGCGTGGACACGAGAAGCCGGCCGCCGGGCCGTAGCACGCGGTGGAGCTCGTCGATGGCCGCGTCGGTGTCGACGAGGTGCTCGATCACCTCGCTGAAGATCACCAGGTCGACGCTGCCGTCCGCGAGAGGCAGGCCGGGCGCGTCGAGCCCGCCGCGGATCAGGAGGAGGTCGTGGCGCCGGGCGTTCCGCAGCGCCATCATCGACCAGTCGACGCCGACGACCGTGTGCCCCAGCCGCTGTACGAGGCCGGTCGCCGCGCCGTCGCCGCAGCCGACGTCCACGATCACCTGGGTCCGGTCCGCCTCGGCGAGAACGGCCTCGACCATCCGGAGCTGCCGCCGTGCCCGGCCGGTGCCGGAGCTGAGCGGGACGCTCGGGTCCTCATAGAACCGCTGGAGCGCGCCGCCTCCGGTCGTCACTCTGACCGCTCCCTTCCGCGAGCCCGGCGGTGTCGCCGCAGCCGCCGCGCGGATCGGTCGAGCCGTGGACCGATTTGCGCCATTCTGTGGCGGTTATCATCCACTGTCAACGCCGTCCCTCCACCCCCACCGGCCCCGACAGGAGAGAGCGCATGGCCGCACCCCGGACTCTTTCGCGCCGGCCGGTGGAGCCCGCCGTTCCAGGGCGTTTCCGCTCGCTGCGGCTGTTCCGCGGCTTCCTCGGCGAGCAGTCCGACCCGGACGGCTTCTACGCGCTGCTCGCCGGTGACGCGGTACGGCAGATCGAGCGGCACGTGGACCTCGCGGGCCGTACGGTCCTCGACGTCGGCGGCGGCAGCGGATACTTCACGGACGCCTTCGACGCCCGCGGCGCGCGCGGCCTCCTCGTCGAGGCGGACCTCGGCGAGCTGTCCGGGCGGGGCGGCCCCCGGCCGGGGTCCCTGGTCGGCGACGGCTGCCGGCTGCCGCTTCGCGATGCCGGCGTCGACGTCAGCTTCTCCTCCAACGTGCTGGAGCACGTGCCGGATCCGGGCGCCTTCATCGACGAGCTGGTGCGCGTCACCCGGCCCGGCGGCATCGTCTACCTGGCCTACACGCTCTGGCTCTCTCCCTGGGGCGGCCACGAGACCTCACCGTGGCACTTCCTCGGCGGGGCGTACGCGGCGCGCCGCTACGCCCGGCGGCACGGGCATCCGCCCAAGAACCGGTACGGCACGAGCCTGTTCGCGCTCGGCGCGGGCCGGGTGCTGCGCCTGGTCCGCTCCCGCGACGACGTCACGGTGCTGGAGGCGCGGCCCCGCTACTACCCGCGCTGGTGCGGCTTCGTCGTCCGGCTGCCGGGACTGCGCGAGCTGCTGACGTGGAACCTCCTGCTCATCCTCCGGCGCGAGTCATGACGGCCACCGGCCCCGGCCCCGAGGAGACCATCGCCGAGCCCGGCCCCGAGGAGGCTGCCACGCTCGACGGTCGGCTGCTCCCGCTGCTGGCGTGCCCGGTGGACAAGGAGGCGTTGCTGTACTTCGCCGGCGACGGCCTGCTCTACAACCCGCGCCTGCGCCTCGGCTACCGGGTCGAGGACGGCATCCCGGTGCTCCTCGCCGGCGAGGCCGAGGAGCTCGGCGCCGAACGCCATGCGACGCTGACCGCCCGAGCCGGACGCGGTGAGGCGGCGGCCACCCTCGGGCGCGACCCCGCCGGGCTGGCCGGACAGGGCGAAACCCTCATCGAATAGCATTTCCCTCGTACATGCCGTTCTCTCGATGACGGTCGCCGATGTCCCGAGCACGTGACGCCTGGATCCTCGTGTGCGCCGCGGTCGTGCTGGCCGGGTGCTCGTCGCGCGGAGAGCCGCCCGCGGCGGTGCCGGACGCCGCGGTGAACGCCCAGTGGCGGCGGGCCGGCGACACGGCGGGGCCGGGGCAGTGGAGCGGCGCCGACGGCACCAGCTCGATACGGCTCCCCGACGGCCGGATCGCCTGGTTCTTCTCCGACACCTACCTCGGCCCGGTGAACCCCGACGGCTCGCGGACCGCCGCCCGCTTCGTGCACAACTCCGTCGTCGTGCAGGACCGCGACGGGTTCACCACGGTGTCCGGAGACAGCCCGGTGAACCCGCCGCCCGGTGTCCCGGGCTGGTACTGGGCCGGGGACGGGCGCGTGGAGAACGGCAAGGTCGTGGAGTTCTACCACCGGCTGAACGGCTCCGGCGCGGCCTGGGACTTCACCGAACAGGGCGTGGCGCTCGCGACGTTCTCGCTGCCCGGCCTGCGGCTGGAGAGCGTACGCGAGCTGCCGGCCGCCTGGCCTCCGCCCGGGCGTACGCCGGTCATGTGGGGCGCCGCGCTGTTCGACGACGGGCCGTGGACCTACGTGTACGGCTACCGCGGGCACCTCGACCGGCCCGGCCGGCCCAAGTGGCTGTACGTCGCGCGTGCCCCGCGCGGCCGGCTCGCCGACCCGGCCTCCTGGCGGTACGACACCGGATCCGGCTGGACCGCGGATCCGGCCCGCGCCGCCGAACTGCCGACGCGGGTCGACAGCGGGTTCGGGATCGCCCGGGTCGGTGACCGGTACGCGCTGGTCACGCGCCGTCCGTCAACGGACCTTGGCGACGGCGTTGTGGTCGCCTACCTGGCCGGCTCGCCGGCGGGCCCGTTCCGCGACGCGGACAGCGCGGTCGTCTACCGGGCGCCGGAGGCCGCCTCGGGCTGGTTCGTCTACCAGGCGCGCGTGCACCCCGAGCTGGGCGGCCGTGGCCACGTCGTGTTCTCCTACAACGTCAACAGCTCGCTCGTGGACGGGCGGTGTGTGCCGCAGAACCTCCGGCAGGCCTCGGTCTACCGGCCGCGGTTCGTCTCCGCCCCGCTCGGCGTCTTCCGCCGCGGCTACTCCGCACCGCCCGCGCGCCCCACCTCGATCGCCCCCGGCTGGTACCGCACCTGCCCGGCACGGCGGTGACGGCCCTACCGAATCGGGTTCGGATTTGATCTATCGTGGGCGCATGGGCATAGGACTGACCGCCGAGCACGAGGAACTCGCCGCCTCCGTACGCGCCTTCGCGGCGCGTCACATCCCGCGCGAGGCCGTGCGCGCGGCCCTCGCCCCGGACGCGGGCGATCGGCCGGACCACTGGGGCGCGCTCGCCGGCCAGGGCCTGCTCGGCCTGCACCTGCCGGAGGACCGCGGCGGGCAGGGCTTCTCCCTGGTCGAGCTGGCGGTCGCCGTCGAGGAGATGGGCCGTGCCCTCGCCCCCGGCCCGTACGTCCCCACCGTGTGGGCGAGCGCGGTGCTGCTCGCGGCGGGCGCCGGGGATCTGCTGCCCGGCCTCGCCGACGGCACCCGCTGCGGAGCGGTGTCCCTGGCGGGCGGGCTGACCGGGCGCCGCGACGGTGGGGTGCTCGTCGTGCACGGGGTCACCGAGCCGGTGCTGGGCGGCCTGGCCGCCGACCTGTTCGTGCTGCCGGTCGCGACCGGCGACGGCGAGGAGTGGGTCGTGGTGCCCGCCGCCGAGGTCACGGCCGAGCCGCTGGAGAGCCTCGACCCGGTACGCCGGGTGGCGCGGGTCCGGTTGGACGGCGTGTCCGCGCGGGTGCTGACCGGCCTCGCCCGGCCGGACGTGCTCGCTACCGCCGCCGTGGTCCTCGGTGCGGAGGCCTGCGGGGTCGCCGGTCGCGCGGTCGACATGGCGGCGGAGTACGCGCGGACGCGGGAGCAGTTCGGCCGCCCGATCGGGCAGTTCCAGGGCATCAAGCACAAGTGCGCCCGCATGCTGGTCGAGCTCGAACGCGCCCGCGCCGCCGTCTGGGACGCCGCGTACGCGGTGACCCACGACTCCGGCGACCAGGTCGCCTACGCGGCCGGGGTCGCCGCCGCGCTGTCCCCCGACACGGCCGTCTCCACCGCCCAGGACTGCATCCAGGTGCACGGCGGCATCGGCTACACCTACGAGCACGACGCGCATTTGTACTACCGGCGGGCGCTGACCCTGCGGGCGCTGCTCGGCCGCGCGTCGGAGCACCGGGCGTCGGTCGCCGCCCTCGCGCTGTCCGGCGTGACCCGCGAGCGCGAGCTCGACCTGCCCGCCGAGGCGGAGCCGCTGCGGCGCGAGATCCGTACGGAGGTCGCCGCACTGGCCGCGCTCGGCGAGGCCGAGCGGGTCGAGGCGCTGGCCGCGGGCGGCTGGGTCCAGCCGCACCTGTCCCGGCCCTGGGGCCGGGCGGCCTCGCCCCTCGAACAGGTCGTCATCCACCAGGAGCTGCGCGCCGCCGGAGTACAGCCGCCCGCACTCCTGATCGGGGCCTGGGTGGTGCCCTCGCTCGTCGCGCACGGAACGCCCGAGCAGCAGGAACGCTTCCTGCCCCCGACCCTGCGCGGCCAGATCATCTGGTGCCAGCTGTTCAGCGAGCCGGGCGCGGGTTCGGACCTGGCCGGGCTGCGCACCCGCGCGGAACGGGTGGAGGGCGGGTGGAGGATCAGCGGGCAGAAGATCTGGACGTCGCTCGCCCAGTACGCCCAGTGGGGCATCTGCGTCGCCCGTACCGACCCGGACGCGCCCAAGCACCAGGGCATCACCTACTTCCTGGTCGACATGGCATCGCCCGGCATCGAGGTACGCCCGCTGGCGGAGCTGACCGGCGAGCAGATCTTCAACGAGGTGTTCCTCGACGAGGTGTTCGTGCCGGACGCGATGGTGGTCGGCGAGGTGAACGCGGGCTGGCAGGTCGCCCGCGGCACCCTCACCGCCGAGCGCGTGAACCTGTCGACCGGCTGGCAGCTCGGCGCCGACGTGCCGGGGCTGCTCGCGCTCGCCGGGGAGCTCGGCCTCGCGGAGGACCCGGTCGTACGCCACGCCCTGGGCGGGTTCGCCGCCGACGCGCACGTGTTCGCGCTGCTCGGCGAACGGGCGATCCTGAAACAACTCTCCGGCGTGGACGCCGGGGCCACCGCGAACGTCGGCAAGCTCGTCGGCATGGAGCACGGCCAGCGGGTGACGGAGTACGGCTTCGGGCTGCTCGGCGCGGAGGGCGCGCTCACCGGCCGCGACACCGACGGGCGGCGGCGGCACTGGACCCGCCTGCTGCTCGCCTCGCGCGCGATGACCATCGGCGGCGGCACCACCGAGGTCAACCTCAACGTCATCGCCGAACGCCTGCTCGGCCTGCCCCGCGACCCGTGAGGTAGCGTTTCGTCCTCCTATGCGAGCCACGAAGCGAGGCCGGCACACCGCGGTCGCGGCCGGCGTCGGGCTGCTGCTCGGCGTGCTGGCGCTGGGGCCGGCGCTCGCCCCGGGGTTCGTGCTGGCGTACGACATGGTGTTCGTGCCGCATCCGGCCCTGTCCGAGGCGACGTTCGGGCTGACCGGCATGTTGCCGCGGCACGTGCCCAGCGACGCCGTCGTGGCCGCGCTGTCCCACCTGGCGCCGGCCGGGCTGGTGCAGAAGGCGATCCTGCTCGCGATCTTCGTGCTCGCCGGCGCCTCCGCGTCCACGCTGGTGCCCGGCGAACGGCTCCTGCCACGGCTCGCCGCCGGCGTCGTCTACGCCTGGAACCCGTACGTGGCCGAACGCCTGCTGCTCGGTCAGTGGGCGCTGCTTCTCGGGTACGCGGCGCTGCCGCTCGTCGTGACGGCGGCGGCGCGCGGGGACCACCGGCGGCTGGCGCTCGTGCTGGTCCCGGCCGCCGTCGGCGGCTTCGCGGCGCTCGCCGTGTCGGGGCTTACCGCGCTCGTCGTCGCGGGCCGCCGGGGCCTGCGGCCGGCGCTCGTCACGGCGGCGATCCTGCTGCTGGCCGCGCTGCCCTGGCTCGTGCCGAGCCTGCTGCGCGCGGCGAGCGCGCCGGGCGACCCGGCGGGGGTGGCCGCGTTCGCCGCACGCGCCGACACCCCGTTCGGCACGCTCGGCAGCCTGCTGCTGCTCAGCGGCGCCTGGAACGCCGAGACCGTGCCCGGCGGGTACGGCGGCCCCGTCACGGCCGCGCTCTGGCTCCTCGTCGTGGCCGCCTCGATCGCCGCGTACGCCGGTGGCGGGAGGATCCCCGGGCTGACCGCGTACCTCCGTGGCGGGCGAGCCCTCGGGCTGACCTCGCACGCCCGTGGCGAGGGAGTCCCCGGGCCGATCTCGTACGCGCCCGGCGGGCGGGTTCCCGGGCTCGCCGTGGCCGCCGTGGTGGGGTTCGCGCTCGCCGCACTCGGTGCGGTCGTGCCCGGCGTGCTGCGCGGCGCGATCGGGCTGTGGCCGGGCTTCGCGTTCCTGCGGGACGGTCAGCAGTTCGTCGCGCCGCTGGCGGTCCTGGTCGCCGCCGGGGCGGGCCGGGCCGCCGACCGCCTGCCCGGCTGGACGGCGCCCGCGCTGCTGGTCCCGCTGCTCCTGCTGCCCGGACTGGCCTGGGGCGCGGGCGGGCGGCTGCGCGCGGTGCACTACCCGGCGGACTGGACGCGGGCCCGTACGGCGGTGGCCGCCGATCCCGGCGACGTGCTCGTGCTGCCCTGGGCGGCCTACCGGAGTTATCCGTGGAACGGCGGGCGGCGCGTGCTGGACCCGCTGCCGCGGTTCCTGCCCGCCCGGGTGATCGTCAACGACGGCGTGCGCGTCGCCGTGTCCGGTGGGCGGGACATCGGCCTGGCCGCCGAGGAGCCGCGTGCCCGCGAGCTCGACGCCCTCGTACGCTCCGGCGCCCCGCTGACCGCGCCGCTCGCCGCGCGCGGCGTGAAGTACGTCGCCGTCGACGCCGGAGCGCCGGACGGCCGGCTCGCCGGTGCCGAACGCCTCGTCGCGGGTCCGGACCTCACGCTGTACCGCCTCCCGGGTGCCGTTCCGGCGAATTCGCCGCACATACCGCGATTGCCGGTCTACATTGCGTGGTTTATTACATTTGCGACATTTATCTGGTCCCGCCGAGTACCGACTAGTAACCTCGAAAAACGATCACTTCCGAAGGAGTCATGATGCGGATCGCCGCCGCCGTGCTCGCCGGAGCCGTCCTCGCCCTGCTGGCCTCTTTCGGCGTCGTACGGGTCGTCACGACGTCCGAGAAGGATCCGGTCGCCAAGCCGCTGTACAACTACGGCACGCGGTGACCGGTGGGTCCGCGCGGCCGGCTCACTGAAGGAGCGCTGGACGTCGTCATCCCGGCGAGGAACGAGGCGGCGCGGCTCGCCCACGGCCTGGCGACCCTGTCGGGCGGGCTCTCCGAACTTCCCGTGTCCGCCACCATCACCGTCGTGGACAGCGCCAGCACCGATGCCACCGCCGAGATCGCCCGCCGGTGGTCGGGCCCGGTGCCGGTGCGCCTCCTGCGCTGCCCCCGGCCCGGCAAGGGCGCGGCGGTACGGGCCGGGCTGCTCGCCACCACCGCACCGTACGCCGGCTTCTGCGACGCCGACATGGCGACCGGCCTGGATATCCTCCCGGACGTGCTCGCCATGCTCCGCACCGGCGCCCAAGTGATCATCGGCTCCCGCCGCCATCCGGAGTCGGACGTGGAGGTCTACGGCCGTCCATTCCGCCGCGTCGGCGCCCTCGCCTTCAACCGGCTCTGCCGCGACATCACCGGCGGCGTCACCGACACCCAGTGCGGCTTCAAGTTCTTCGCCGGTCCGCTGGCCCGGGCCGCCGCCGCCGACCTGCGCACGGCCGGGTTCGCCTTCGACGTGGAACTGCTGGTGCACTGCCGCCGCCGCGGCGCCGCCATCACCGAGGTTCCGGTGACATGGCGCGACATGCCCGGCTCGACGTTCTCAATCACCCGCCACGCAGCAGCCTGCGTACGCGACCTGTACCGCATCCGCGCAGCGGCAAGAGAGCCGGTGGCCCCCCCGGCGAGAGCGCCGCTCGCCGACGAGCCCGCGAGGTGAGGCGAGCTGCGAGGCGAGCTGCGAGGCGAGCTGTGAGGGGTCCCCTCACCATGCCAGGGCCTGGTGAGGGGACCCCTCACCGGACCCGGGTCGGCTCCCGGGGCGGCTCGCGGGTTGCGGTCGTCAACTGGCGGGATCTCTCTCATCCCGCGGCGGGCGGGGCTGAGCGGTACGCATGGGAGATCGCTCGCCGGTTCGTCGCGGAGGGTAGGCGCGTCGACTACGTCACGGGGCGGGCGCGCGGGCAGAGTCGGCGGGAGACGGTCGACGGTGTCCGGGTCGTACGCCTTGGCGGTCGGTTCACCATCTATCCGCTGGTGCTCGCCTGGATGTTGGTCCGGCGCCGGTCCTGGGACGCCGTGCTCGACTGCCAGAACGGGATCCCGTTCTTCACGCCGTGGGTGCTGCCGCGCGGCGTTCCGGTGTTCTGCGTGGTCCACCACGTGCACGACGAGCAGTTCGGCATGCACTTCCCCGCCTGGCTTGCCCGGGTGGGGCGGTTCCTGGAGGGGCCGGTGGCCCGCCGCGCATACCGGCGTCACGCCTGCGTCGCCGTCTCCCCGTCCACGGTGGCGGCCATGCGCGAGCGCCTCGGCTGGACCGGCCCGGTGTACGTCGTGCCGAACGGCGTCGTCCCGCCCGTGTCACCACCCGTGTCACCGGCCGGGTCGCCGCCCGGCGACGGCGCCGGGCTGGTGTGCGTCAGCCGGCTCGTGCCGCACAAGCGCCTCGACCGCCTCCTCGACCTGGCCGAACGCCTCCAGACGCCGGTGCACCTCGTCGGCCGGGGCCCCGACGAGGACCGGCTGCGGGCGGAGGTGACCGCGCGCGGCCTGGATCACCTGGTGATCCTGCACGGCTACCTGCCGGAGGACGCGAAGAACGCGCTGGTCGGCCGCTCCCGTCTGCACCTGAGCACGTCGCGCGGCGAGGGATGGGGCCTCAGCGTCACCGAGGCGGCGGCGCTCGGCGTGCCGACCGTCGCCTACGACGTGGACGGCCTGCGCGACGCGGTCCGCGACGGCGTGACCGGCTGGCTCGTGCCCGCCGGGGAGGACGCCGGGGACACGGTCGAGCGCGCCCTGAAGGAGCTGGCCGACCCGCGGCGGCGCCGGGAGACGGCCGCCGCCTGCCGCGACTGGGCCGGGCGGTTCGACTGGGCGCGCAGCGCCGCGCGCATGGCCGCGCTGGTCGACGCCGCCGTCCGCCGGGGTACCGCGCACAGCGCCCGGCCCGAGGCGGTCGTGGTGCGCGGCGCGGACGGAGAGCGGGTCGTGGAGGGCCCGGTCCGCGACGAGCTGCTGGAGCGGGGCGAGGCCGAGCCGGTCCGTACGGCCACGGAGCTGGAGCGCCTGCTCGGACGGGCCGGTGGATGGCCGCGGTGACGACGTCCCCGACGGTCGCGGAGCGGCCGTCTGAGGAGGTAGCCGGCGAGCCGGATCCGGTGCTGCGGGAACGGCTGCGCGTCCTGCTGTGCTGCGCCTGCCTGAGCCTCCTCGCCACGGCCACGCGGCCCGGCCGGATCATCCCGGACACCAAGATCGATCTGCCCCTCGCCCCGGCGCGGTTCCTGGGCCGGGCGCTGCACCTGTGGGACGTCGAGCAGTTCGGCCAGCTGCAGAACCAGGCGGCCGGCTACCTGTTCCCGATGGGGCCGTTCTACGTGCTCGGGCACCTGATCGGGCTGCCCGCCTGGATCGTCCAGCGGTTCTGGCTGGCGCTGTTGCTGTGCGCGGCGTTCGCCGGCACGCGGCGGCTCGCCGAACGGCTCGGCATCGGCTCGCCCGGCGCCCGCCTGGCGGGCGCGATGGCGTACGCGCTGAGCCCGCACGCGCTGGCCGTGATGGGCATCAACTCCTCGGAGTACCTGCCCCTGGCGATGCTGCCGTGGATCATCCTGCCGCTGGCCACGGTGACCCGCCGCGACCGCCCGGGCGGGCGCGGCAGTGGGCGGATCAGGGCGGCGGCGCGGTCGGGGCTGGCGGTCGCCTGCTGCGGCGGTATCAACGCCACGGCCGTCCTCGCCGTCGTGGTCGTGCCCGCGCTGTTCGTGCTCACCCGGCCGCGCGGCACCGCGCGGATCCGGCTCCTCGCCTGGTGGGCCGCCGCCGTCGCGTGCGCCACGGCGTGGTGGAGCGTGCCGCTGGTCCTGCTCGGCCGGTACGCCTTCTCCTGGCTGACCTACACCGAGAAGGCCGTCACGACGACCTCCTCCACGAGCCTGGCCGACATCCTGCGCGGCACCGAACGCTGGACGAACGTCCTCCTGGTCGACGGGAGCCCGTGGCTGCCGCTCGGCCACCTGTTCCTGAGTCGCACCCTGCCCGTCCTCGCCACCGCCGCGGTGGCCGCGCTCGGCGTCGCGGGCCTGGCGCGGCGCGGCCTGCCGGAGCGGGCGTTCCTGCTGGTCACGCTGCTGCTCGGCGTCACCGTCATCGTCTCCGGCCACGCCGGACCGTTCGCGACCGAGGTCCGGCAGTGGATCGACGGGCCGCTGTCGCCGCTCCGTAACCTGTACAAGTTCGACGGCCTGGTCCGGCTGCCGCTGGCCCTGGGCCTCATGCACCTGCTGACGCCGCCGGGCACGCGAAGACGCCGCACCTGGCCGGTGGCGGCGGCGCTTGCCGCCCTCGCCGGGGTGGGCCTGTCCACCCTCGGCACCGGCCTGTCCGTCAGCGGCGACTTCACGTCCGTACCGCCGTACTGGCGCCAGGCCACGTCCTGGCTCAACGCGCACGCCGGGAACCAGGGCGTCATCACGGTCCCCGGCTCGCGCTTCGCCGAGTACCTGTGGGGGCGCCCGCTCGACGAGGTCACCGAGCCGCTGATGACGGCGCGGTGGGCCGAACGGCAGATCGTGCCGGCCGGCTCGGCCGGGCTGACCCGCCTGATGGACGCGATCGACCAGCGGCTCACCAGCGGCCAGGGGTCGGCCGGGCTCACCGAGGTGCTCGGCCGGATGGGCGTCCGGTACGTCCTCGTGCGCAACGACCTCAAGCGCGACGACCTGCGCGGGGCCTGGCCCGCCCGCGTCCACGAGGCGCTGTACTCCTCACCGGGGATCAGCCGCGTCGCGTCGTTCGGCGGCGCGGTGGGCACGACCCTGCCCGGCGACGCGGTGAACACGGTCGACCAGCCGTACCCGGCCGTGGAGGTCTTCGAGGTGGCGGGTGCGGACGGCGTCGTGAGCATGACCGGCGCCGACCAGGCGCTGCGGCTGTACGGCTCGCCGGAGGCCATGCTGACCCTGGCCGACAACGGGCTGCTGGACGGGCGGCCCGTCCTGCTGGACGACGACGACCCGCAGGCGCCGGGCCGCGCGGCGGTGTCCGACTCGTTGCGCCGGGTGCAGCGCAACTTCGGGGAGCTGCGCGGGCAGACCTCCCCGACCATGACCGCGGACGAGAAACCGGGCCGGCCGGGCGACGAACGCGACTTCATGGAGAACGCCTGGGACCGCTACTCGACGGTCGCCGGCTACACCGGCATCAAGGACGTCACCGCGTCCTCCTCCGCCTCCGACATCGACTCGATCGCCCAGCTCGACGACCCGGGCGCCCTTCCGTACGCCGCGATCGACGGCAACCCCTGGACCCGGTGGGAGACCGGCGGCTGGCACGGCCCGGTCGGGCAGTGGCTCAAGGTCGACTTCGGCCGTCCGGTGACACCGCGGAACGTCACCGCGGCGTTCAGCCAGGACCCCTGGCTCGGGCCGCCGCCGAGCCGGATCGAGATCCTGACCGAGAACGGCCGGGTCGAGCAGAAGGTCGCGCGGACCACCGCCGCCCAGCCGCTGGCGGTCGCGCCCGGCCCGACGAGGTGGCTGCGCGTCCGTGTCCTCGCGCTCGCCGAGAAGCCACTCGTGCCGTCCGGGGCGCGCGTCGGCCTGTCCGAGCTGCACATCGACGGCGTCCAGGCGCTGCGGCAGTATCGGCTGCCCGCGGTGTCCGGCGGCGGCACGGCCGTGATGACCCGCGCCCCGGGTCGGCTGCCCGCCTGCATGCCGGGCCCGATCCGGTGGGTCTGCTCGCCGCAGCTACAGCGGCAGGACGAGGAGGGCTACGGCTTCGACCGGGTCTTCACCGCACCGGCGGCGACCAGGGCGCGGCTGACCGGCACCGCGGCGCTCGTCGACACCGCGCTGATCCAGCGGTACATGAGCACCGACCCCCGCGTCTCCATCGCGGCGAGTTCGGCGTCGACGAACGAGCCGGCCGGCATGGCGCGCTCGGCGTTCGACGGAGACGCGACCACGACCTGGATCCCGGCCGACGGCGACACCGACCCGACGCTGGCGCTGCGGTGGCGGCGCGCGACCGTGGTGCGGAAGATCACCGTCAAGCGACCGCCGGGCGCGAGCGGCCTGCTGAGGGTGCGCGTCGAGGGCGACCGTGGCCGGTGGCGCGAGGGCGTGATCGGCGCCGACGGCGTGCTGACCATCGCCCCGATGCGCACGGCCCGGCTGACCCTGCGGTTCCCCGGGGAGACGCCCCAGGTCACCGACATCGTCATCCGGCGCGTGCCGAACCTGCGGCGCCTCCCGGCGGCGAACCTGTCGCTGCGGTGCGGGCTCGGACCCAAGCTCCGGGTGAACGGGGTGACCGTGCCGACGCGGGCGAGCGGCAGCTTCGCCGACGTTCTCGCCGGGCGGCCCCTGCGCTTCACCGCCTGCCGCAGCGTACGGCTCCGGGCGGGCGCGAACACTCTTGACCCGGTCGCCTTCGACTCCTTCCGCGTCGACTCGGCGGTCGTGGACCCGGCGGGCGGCATCGGGTCCGTGCCGTCCGCGCGACCGTCGTACGTGCGGGTCACGCGGTGGACGCCGCAGACGCGGAGCGTGGAGGTCGACGCCGAGCAGGAGTCGTACCTGACCGTCGAGGAGAACTACAACGCGGGCTGGCGGGCGACGATCGGCGGGCGGACGCTGCGCCCCGTACGGCTCGACGGCTGGCGGCAGGGGTGGATCGTGCCCGCGGGCACGACCGGCACCGTCCGGCTGACGTACGGGCCGGACCGGGTCTACCGGGCCGCCCTGTTCTCCGGGATCGGGCTGTTGCCGCTGCTCCTCGCGGCCGCGCTGTGGCCGGCCCGGCTCACGCCTCTGCGGGCCCGTACGGTGCCCGCACCGGTCGCGGGGCGGCGCCGCGGCCGGGTGGCCGGGATCGCGGGCGAGGCGGCGGCGGTGCCGGCCGCGGCAGCGGTCGGCCTGTGGTCCGGCGGGATCGCGGGCGTGGCCGTGGCGGCGGTCGCGGCGGCGGCGTTCGCCTGGGCGCCCCGGCGGCAGCGCTCCTGGCTCCTGTCGCCGTGGACGGCGGGCGGGGCGCTGCTCGCGGCTAGTGTGTTCGCGCGGGCCGGGGCGCGCGTGGACGGCCCGCACGCGCAGGTGTTCGCCGAGCTGGTGCCCCGGCTACTGTGCCTGGTCGTCCTCGCCCGCCTGGCCGTCGCGCTCAGCGGCTCGCCCGGCCGGAGTGGTGAGCCGGTCGGCGCGCCACCGCCGCGAGGCGAGCCGGAGGATCGGCCGCTCGACGTAGTAGAAGGAGATCGTCGCGATCCCGACGGTCAGCAGGGCGACCACCGGGAACTCGGTGAGGAAGTGGCCGGTGAAGGGCGTGTGCCCGACGAGCTCGCTCCAGCCGATCAGGACCGGCACCTGCCAGAGGAAGACGCCGTAGGAGACGCGGCCGAGGAACCGCATGACGCGGTTGCCCAGAACGGCGCGCATGACGGGCTCGCCGGCGGGGGCGAGGGCGACCGGGCCGACGGCGAAGACGGCGACCAGCCCGTACAGGACGACCCGGAACTCCGACGTCCAGACGGTGTCGATGGTGGTGAGGTCGGCCGGCCCGGAGAGCGGTGACGCGGCGATGCCGTACAGCACCGCCGCGGTGAGCCAGCACGTGCCCCACGACCGCGCGACGGTGCGGGCGAACCGCGCCGCGCGCGCCGAGCCGGTGCGGGCCCAGACCGACACGACCGACAGGGCCATGCCGATCGCGAACCACGCGAAGTAACGCGGCAGCCAGGCACCGAGCAGCGGCCGGTAGGACGGGTGGAACATGAAGATCGAATAGACGAGCGACAGCGCGGCGTACGCGGCGATCGCCCAGAGCAGGCGCCGGGCCCGCCGGTCGGTGTCGGGCGCGCCGCGCTCGCGGAGCCGGGCGTACCACCCGAGGATCGCGGCGGTCACCGGCAGCAGGACGTACCAGGCGACCTCGACGGTGAGGCTCCAGATCTGCCACAGGCCCTCCGGCCCGAGGCTGTTGCCCCACCACGGGTGCGGGTCGTAGGTATAGGTGAGCGTCAGCAGCCGCAGCCAGGTCCACGCGTCGCCGAGGTGGACGCTCAGGTAGACGATCATCACGTACAGCACGAGCACCCAGTACGCGGGCAGGATGCGCAGCGCCCGGCGCCGGTAGTACCCGCCGACGTCGACCCGGCCGTCGGCCAGCGTCCGCGTCGCCCACGGGCGGTAGAGCAGCAGCCCGGACAGTGTGAAGAAGACCGTGACCGCGATCGCGCCGCCGGACAGCAGCCACGCCTTGGCGTCGTGCTTGAGCGTGCCGCCGGTGTCGGCCCCGATGTGCAGCACGAGCACCCCGAACGCCGCGACCGCGCGTACACCGTCCAGCGCGTCGTAGTGCTCTTCCGGCCCGCGACGGCCGGCCGCACGCACGCCGGTCGCGGACGGTGCGGGAGCTGTCACGGACCACCTCCGGGCCGGGAAAAGGCAAGCCTACGCATAGGTAACATGATCGTCACAAAGATCGCCCCACCCGGCGACAAATATCACATTCCCCTATGATTCAGGCATTTCCCCTTGGGAGGTGCGCGGTGCGGCGCAAGGTGGGCTTGATCTTGATCGGGGCCGGAGCGTTCTTCCTCGCACTCGCCCCGCTGGTGCGCTTCTATGTCGCGCGGCAGGTCGTCGCCGCGCCACTGAACGTGTACGAGAAGACCACGCTCCGCGCCGACAACGCCACGTATCTGGACACCTCCAAATGGCGAGTCCAGAAGGGCGCCACCGTCACCGCGACCAACACCACGCGAGGCGACGTCCGCGCTGGTGACGGAAAGATCGCCGTCTGGGACTCCTTCACCTCCATCGAGGACCCGACCAACAACGCGAAGATCGAGACACAGACCCAGCGCGCCGTGTTCGACCGCCGCACCGCCGAGATGCGCACCGGCCGGGGAGCCGCGGTGAACGGCGACTCCAACGTGCGCCAGTCGGGCGTCGGCCTCTTCTGGCCGATTGGCGTGAAGCGCAAAACCTATCCGTATTTCGACATCAGCACGAAGCGCACCTGGCCGATGACTTATGAGGGCGAGGAAAAGGTCCACGGCATCACGACGTATCGCTTCGTGCAGCAGATTCCGCCGACCGTCACCGACACGATAAAGCCGGGCGTGCCCGCCTCACTGCTCGGCCTGCCGGCCAAGCAGGTCGCGCGGCTGCCGGGCTATGACAAGAAGAACAACGCGGTCATGGTGAACCGCGTCTACCAGGCGACCACCACGGTCTGGGTCGATCCGCGCACGGGCGCCCCGGTCAACCAGGAACAGAAGGTCACCCAGACGCTGCGCACCAGCGACGGCGTCGACCGCCTCACCGTCGCGGACCTGGACCTGAAGATGGTCCCGGAGAGCCAGCGGGACCTCGTCGACGTCTCCGGCGGCCAGGCGTACAAGGTCGCGCTGGTCAAGGCCTGGCTCCCGTACGGCGGCGGCGCCCTCGGCATCGTCCTGCTCGTCGTCGGCCTGGCTCTCGCCGTCACCGGCCGCCGCGAGCCCGCGCCGGGCGGCGCGGCGGGGGAGAGCACGGACGCCTCCCGCTCGTCCGCCGGAAAGCCGTCCGCCGAGGGGCCGTCCTCCTGACGCGGCCCGGCGTGCGGCGACGGCACGGCCGATCCGCTGCGTCGTGTGTACGGGCTGAGCGGCTGTTCGCGAGGTCCGTGGCGGCTCCTCGGCGGTCACCCCTAGAACGTCGCCTGGGTGGGCCGGACCTTTCCGTCTTCGACCTCGATGTCGGCGGAGTCCAGATCCCCGCCACGTCGAGAAGCTGCTCCGCGGATCGATGCGGCGCTCGGCGGACGGGAACCGGTAGTACGTCAACACTGATCGGTGCTCCGTGGGGCGTCGCGGCCGTACGGGGTGAGCGCGCGCAGTCCCGTGCCGCGCATGGGGGTCTTCTCGCTCAGTGTGGTCGGGTCGATGCCGAGCGGCTCGTCCGTGTCGATGCCCTCGGTGGGGTCGGCGTCGCCCCATTCGTCGTCGTCGGTGACCTCTCGTTCCCAGATGAGGTCGCCGTTCTTCGCGCATGCCCACGCCGCCGTACCGCCGTAGCCGCGCCCGGCGAACCCCCACGCGACGCCGAACCGCTCGCTCAGCCGTCGCATGACGTCGCGCGTCCGGGCGTACCACTCGTCGTCCCACGCCGGGTAGCACCAGCCGCTGACGATGAGAGTCCAGCCGTCGACCTCCGGGGTGACGAACGCCTCGGCCCGCTGCTCGTGCTCGACCTCCGGCACCGTCCACCACGAGCCACTCGCGACGGCCAGGCCCAGGTCGAAGTACATCGGGCTCGGGTCGGAGAAGTCCAGGAGCTCCAGAACGGCCTGTTGGTCACCGCCCGGAACCGCGATACAGCTGTTCTCCCAGATCTCCTGCGGACGGTCGGCGGCGGCCTTCGCCCCGAGGTGGCGTCGCCACAGTGCCCGGTCCTTCTCGGACAGGGCCTCGGGCCCGCCGATGTTCATGATCGCTTTGAAGGCGTTCGCGCGGCAGGCGCCCGGTCCGGACTCGCGCACCTTCCGCAACGCGTCCAGCGTCCCGGGGCCCAGCTCTTCCAGTGCCCAGATCGCTCGTTGCCGCACGTCCGGGTCGGGGTCGCCGAGCAGCCGGATCAGCGCGCCGGTCGCCGGGAGCGCCTCCGCTTCCATTCTCTGCAGGCAGAGGGCCGCGCACGCCCGCACGTCGGCCGAGGGATGCTCGAGCGACTCGATGAGACGGTCCCAGTGCTCGCCGAAGAAACCGCCGAACGTCCACCGAGCCCGCCGGGCCGGCTCTTGCGGCAGGTCGGCGGCGACCGCGTCACGGATCGCGCAGAACGCCGCGTCGCCCAGCTCTCTCAGCAGAAGGCCCGCCTGGGCCCAGTCGAGCGGGGACTCCTCATCGAGGAGCTCCGCCATCAGCGCGGGAACCCCGGCGTCACCGAGCTCTTTGAAGCGGTCCCGGGCCGGTCTCCAGATCGCCTTGTCCGGCGACGCGAGGTCGCTGATCAGTCCGTCGAAATCCACTTCAGTGATCATAGGGAGTGGCTCAGGCCGCGGGGAGTTCGACGGTGATCGTCAGTCCGCCCTCCTCACGTGGACGGGCGATGATCGTTCCGCTGTGAGCGTCCACGATGGCCCGCACGATCGACAGGCCCAGGCCGCTGCCCCGATCGGAGCGCAGCCGGTCCGCGTGCAGTCGCCGGAACGGTTCGAAGATCGTCTCGATCTCGTACGGCGGCACGGCCAGCCCGGTGTTGGCCACCACCAGCTCGGCCAGGTCACCGCGCTGCCGGGTCGTCACCCAGACCTCGCCGCCGCTGTGGTTGTGCCGGATCGCGTTCTCCACGAGGTTCTGTGCGATCCGTTCCAGCAGTATCGCGTCTCCCGCGGTCGGCGCCGTGTCCATCAGCCGGTGGAGCGTCACGGTCTGCTCTTCGGCCTCGTCGGCGACCTGGTCGAGGACGTGTTCGACCACGTCGGTCAGGTCGAGCGGACGACGGTCGAGGACCGTCTGCTCGCCTTCGGCGAGGGCGAGCAGCCCGTCGATCAGCCGTTCGTGCCGGGTGTTGACCACCAGCAGTGACTCGCCGAGCCGCTTCATCTCCTCGGTCGCGTCGGCGCGGCGGACCGCCACGTCCACCAGGGTCCGGTTGATGGCGAGGGGCGTCCGCAGTTCATGGGAGGCGTTCGCGACGAAGCGGCGCTGACCGTCGAACGCACGGGCCAGGCGCCCGACCATCGTGTCGAAGATGTCGGCGAGCTCGCGCACGGTATCGGGCGGGCCCGTGTAGTCGATGCGTTCGGTCAGGTCGTGGCTCTGCGCCACCCGCCTGGCCGTCTCGGTCACACGATTCAGCGACCGCAGCACCCAGCCCGCCGCCAGCCAGCCGAACCAGCCCGCCGCCGCGCTGACCAGCACGATCGTTATGACGCCCCAGAACAACAGTGAATCCATGGTGGTGTCGGCGGCGTGATGGGCGGTGCTGCCGAGCCACCCCTGGCTTCCCAAGCCTGTGTTCTCGTCTGCTGCGCGGATCAGCGCTTCGGTCTCGCTCCGTAGGTGGCTCCGCAGCAGCAGGTAAACGACGAGGAGAAGGACGGCGCCCCAGAGGAGGGAAAGACCGCCGCAGAGCAGCGCGACGCGCAGGCGGATCGTCAGCTTCATCGAATTCGGTACCCCACTCCCGGGACGGTCTCGATGATCGGAGGGTCGCCGAGCTTGCGGCGCAGCTTCATCACCGTTACCCGCACCGTGTTCGTGAACGGATCGGTGTGCTCGTCCCACACCTTCTCCAGCAGGTTCTCGGCCGAGACCACCGCGCCGTTCGCCCGGAGCAACTCGGCGAGCACGCCGAACTCCTTGCGGGCCAGGGGTACGTACCGGCCGTCCCGGAAGACCTGGCGGTGGGCCTGGTCGAGCAGCACCCCCATCCGCTCCAGCTTCGGCGGATCGGCGGGCCGGGACCTGCGGCCCAGAGCGTGTACGCGGGCGAGGAGTTCCTCGAAGGCGAACGGCTTCGTCAGATAGTCGTCGGCGCCCATCATCAGGCCCGAAACGCGCGAGCGCACGTCGATCGCGGCGGTGAGCATCAACACCCGCACGAGCGTCCCCGAGACGGCCAGGCGCCGGCACACCTCGTCACCGTGCACGACCGGCAGGTCCCGATCGAGGATGAGCACGTCATAGTCGTTCACCCCGAGCCGCTCCAGCGCCGCCCCACCGTCATAGGCGATGTCCACGGCCAGAGCCGCGGCGCGCAAACCCTCGGCGATCGATTCGGCGAGCATGCGCTCGTCCTCGGCGATCAGTACCCGCACTGCCCCTCCTGAACGACCTGGCCGCCCAGGATGCCTCGGGAGGGATAACGCGGGCGTAACCAGATCTGGTTATGACCGGATTATCGGCGATTGGCTGAACTTTCGGCCCGTGACCATGCAAATTACCGGGCCTGTCGCACTGGTCCCTCCAGCCATCTCTTCTGCCGCGAACGACGGCGGCCGGAGCCGTCGGAGCAAAGCCACGTGGCTCGTCCTGCTGGGCTGGCTCGCCCAGGTCGTCCTCCGGGTGTGGACGTCCTGGCACGCGCATGCGCCTGCGGCCTTTCCCGATGAGGCGGGTTATCTGCTGGCCGCGCGCCGGTTGGCCGGCGGTCCGGGTGGAGACATGTCGTATTCGACGTTCTACCAGGGTGGATACCCGCTTCTCCTCAGCCCGGTCTACTGGGTCACCGCGGACCCCACGACCGCGTACCGGCTGGTGCTGGTGATCGGCGCAGTCATCGGCGCGGCGGTCTTCCCGCTGTCGCTGGCGATCTCGCGACGGCTGGGGCTGCGCCCGGCCACCGCCTTCGGGATCGCGTTCGCCGTGGCGTTGCTGCCGGCGAACGTGTTCTTCGGTGCGTGGGCGCTGGCCGACGCCATCCTGCCCGCCGTCGTCGCCTGCTGGCTGCTGGCGCTGATGCGGTTCGCCGACACGGGCGGCCGCCTGGCCGGATCCGTGGCGAGCCTGGCCGCCGCCTATGCGTACGCGGTGCATGCCCGGGGCACCGTGATTCTGCTCGTGCACGCCGGAGTGCTCGGTTTCCTGCTGGTCCGCGGGTGGGTCCCGCGTCGGCACACCATGGTGGGGACCGGTGTCGCGGCCGTCGGCTACGTCGGCGCGAGCCGGCTGAACGCCTTGCTCCTCCACGCGATGTGGCCTGACGGGCCACGCGACCTGAGCGCCGTGCTGTGGTCCCGGCTCACCTCCGCCGACGGACTGCTCCGCACCCTCTCGGGTGCCTGCGGCCAGGTGTGGTACCTCATCGTCGCGACCTACGGACTCGCCGGTCTTGGGCTGGTGGCGACCGTCGCGCGGCTGCTCTCCCAGCGCGCCGACCGATCGCTGCGGCTGGTGGCGGCCGCCGCCATCGCCGTCACGGCGGGCATCGCGCTGGCCACGACGGCGGCACTGCCGGACGAGCACCGGATCGGCAACTACGCCTACGGCCGCTATCTCGCCTGCGTGGCGATCCCGTTGTCACTCGCCGGAGCCGCGACGCTGGTCCGGGCCGGCCGCCGCACAATGATCACCGCGGTCCCGGCCACGGTCGGAGTCCTGGCCGGGGCCGCGCTCGCCGTCACGACGTATGCGGGGCCGCGGCTGCACGAGTACACCTTCATCGGCTTCGACTTTCCCGAGACCTCCTACCTGACCGGGAACCGGCGCTCTCTCGACATGCTCACCGCAGGCCTCGTCGCGGGCGCGCTCTTCGGCGGCATGATCCTGCTCCGCAGGCTGCCCATCCTCGTGGTGGCGCTGCTTCTCCTCGTGAACGGAGGATTCATCCTGCACGCGCGCGCCACTTTCGTCCGCCCCGCGGGCGACCTCCGCCATGCCTTGAGCGGGAAGGGCGGGGTGGAGGTCGCCCATGATCTCCGTTGGTGGACCGTCATGAATCTGCGCTACCGCGTCGGGTGGACGACGGTCGGATGGTTGAATCCCGCGGCCCCGCGCGCTCAGACCTGTACCGTGCTTACCGCTTGGCCGGGCGGTGCCGCCTCATCCACGTGGCCCGGCCATCCGGACGGCTGGACGGTCGCCGACCACAAGCCGAGCCAGTGGGTCGCCTGGCGCAGGGAGAGCTGTGCCGCCCGCTGAGCCGGAGCGGACGCGCTTCGGTGACGTCCGCCCACGACGGACCGATCGGTCAGCCATCGATGCGGTGCCGGCTCCAGAACGACGTCAGGTCGGTCGTGGTCAGCGCCTGCGCCGCCGCCTTGAACTCCGCGGTCGTCGAGACGCCGTACCAGTGCGACCGGGCGTAGTCGTGCGTCAGCCTGGTCATGGCCGTGGTGCCGAGTACCCGGCTCAGGTCGTGCAGCGCGCACTTGCCGTAGCCGTACACGACCATGGCGTACCGGCCGGGATGGGCGTCCCAGTACGCCATCGAGTTGGTGATCTTTTCGTCCGACGACGCCCAGGACACGCTGTTCCAGCAGCCGTTGCCGGTCTTGCCCTCGTAAAGGTCGGTGGCGTAGTCGGCGAAGGACTCGTCCAGCCAGGGGCTGTTGTACTCGTCGTCGCCCACGATGCCGTACCACCACTGGTGGGCCAGCTCGTGCGCCAGCGAGGTCGAGCCGACCAGGTCCAGCACGAACCCGGGATACTCCATGCCGCCGAACCAGAAGTTGTTGTCCAGCACGACGTCGGCCTCGCCGTACGGGTAGGCGCCGAACCGCTGCGCGTGCGCGTCCAGCGCCGCCGTGGCCGTGTTCAGCATCGACGTCGCCGAGCCGGCGGAGATGCCGCTCACCCGGTAAACGTTGACCTTCACACCGCCCGGGGAGGTGCCCGACGTCGCCGCGAAGGGTCCGGCCGCCCAGGCGAAGTCACGCACCTTCGCGGCGGTCGCGGTCGTCACCGTACGCCCCGAGGCGCCGGCCCGGTCCGTGGAGGTGCCCGTCGCCGGGACCTTCAGCGAGGTCGGGTGGTCGAGCGTGACGGTCCAGTCGCTCGCGAGCGAGTAGAAGGACTCGCCGTGGTTCGTGTACGGGTCCAGGTGCCAGCCCGACGCGTCGCGTACCGCCAGCACCGGCAGCGCGTTGCCGAGGAAGTAGTACGCCCCGTCGTGGCCGAACCGGTCGGCGCCGCTCGGCACGACGATGCGCAGGTCGAAGCCCACCGTGCCCGACGCGCCCTGAGCGAGCGGCGCGGGCAGGGTGACCTTCAGCGCGGTGCAGCCGACCTCCGGCGCGCCCGCCGTGCCGCCCGTCACGTTCGTCACCGTGACCGGCGTCGACGGGCAACTGCCGTGGTAGTTGTCCCACAGCCGCAGGTGGACCTCGGTCAGCGGCGTGGCGGAGGCGTTGGTGAAGGTCACCGACTCGTGCCCGGTCCACGTGCCGCCGGTGGCGTTGCTGGTCAGGCTGACCGTGTACGACGGCGACTCCGGCGTACGGGTCGAATCGGCGACCTGGTGCGTGGCACTCGCCGCCCGCGCGGCGGTGAGCGGCGCCATCGCCGCCACCACGGTGGCGACAATCGCGATCTTCGTTCTCATACTGGAACTCCCCGAGGATGCGAGGGCCACGGGTGACGATGCGCCCGGGGCCCTGCCGGATCACGGTCAGGACGCGTTCACCGCGACGTCGTCGAGGACGAGGCCGGTCTGCAGGGACGAGTCCTCGGTGCCGCTGAACCATAGCGTCACCGTCCGGCCTGCGTGGGAGGACACGTCGAAGGCGCGGAGAACCCGACGGCGCCCTTCGGCATAAGACCTGTCGATGATGGTCACTCCTGCGAAGGGATCCTTCTGTGAGACGACCCGCCATGCGGCCGCCCGACGCGCGACGGCCGATCCCGGGCAGACGACCGCGGCGCCTTCGACGGGGGTGGCCGGGATGCCGTCGGCGATGCCGGTGAGTCCGCAGCAGAGCGCCGGCGTCGACGACGCCGAATTGATCCGCCGGTCGTGGATCGACTCCGAGTGCTTCGCGACGCTCTTCGATCGGCACCACCGTGCGATCCATCGCTACGTCGCCCGGCGGTTGGGCACGCAGGCGGCCGACGACATCGTCGGCGAGACCTTTCTGATCGCCTTCAGGCGCCGGGAGTCCTACGACCTCACGCACAGTCAGGCGTTGCCGTGGCTCTACAGCATCGCCACCTCGCTGGTCGCCCGGCACCGTCGCGATGAGGTGCGGTATCTGCGCGCGCTCCGCCGTACCGGGGTGGACCCGCTTCCCGAGCCACTCGCCGACCAGATCACCCGCCGGGTGGCCGCACAGGGCCAGGAACGCCGGCTCGCGGGGGCACTGGCGGACTTGTCCCGGGGGGACCGCGACGTGCTGCTCCTCGTGGCGTGGGGTGACCTCAGCTACGAGGAGACGGCCGAAGCCCTCTCCATTCCCGTCGGCACGGTCCGGTCCCGCCTGCACCGGGCGCGGCGGAAGGTGCGCAAGGCGCTCGGCGGCGGCCCTTCGATCCACACGCCTGAGGAGTGCTGATACATGGACGAGATGCAGCTGATCGGGGATCTACGCCGCGATGTTCCGGCGATCACGCCGGACGCGGCGGAGGCCGCGAGAACACGGCTCACAGCGAGCTTCGAGGAACCCGCCCGGCCGCGGTCCACGCGTCCACGGCGGCGCGCGCCCCGGCTCGCCTGGCGAGTGGCGGTGGCCGGTGGCTCGGCCGCGGCGATCGCCGCCGGGGGCATCGTCGCACTGAGCACCGGAGGCGAGGACGGCGGAGGCGGCGGTCATGTACGGGCCGTCACCGCGGCCGAGGTGGTGCTGGACCGCGCGGCCGGCGCGGCGGCGTCGGCCCCCTTCACCGCGCCACGCCCCGACCAGTGGGTGTACCAGCACATCCAGTCGATCGATCGACTGGAGGCCAGGGACCAGACCTCGCCGCAGAGAGGGGACTCTTATCGCTGGACCCGCGCCAGCGGTGATCAGGTCGTCGACACCGGGCTGGACGGCGTCATCGGCAAGCCCACGCACGTCTCGGCGTTCCCGCCGCAGAGCTATGCCTCGGTCGCGAAGCTGCCCGTCGAGCCGGAGGCGCTGCTGCGATGGGTCCGGTCGCACCGTCCCGCGACCGACAGGACGACGGACTTCTGGGCCCTGAGCCGGATCCTTCAAGACGGGGTGCTGCCGCCCAGACTCAAGGCCACGATCTTCCAGGCCATGAAGGAACTCCCAGGCGTGACCGTCCGGAAGGGCGTCACGGATCTGCGCGGTAGGGCCGCGATCGCCGTCGTCGGTCAGACCAGTGCCGCGATGGGAGGCGTACGGCTGAACGAGGAGGTTCTGCTGGACCCCATCGCCTACACCTATCGGGGCGAGCAGACGGTCCTAAGCGCCGATCTGCGCATGCGGAACAAGGGAGCCGGCGTCCGCGTCATCAAGGCAGGCACCGTCACCGGCGCCAGCGTCATCGTCAAGGTCGCGATCGTCGACAGGCCCGGCCGGCGATCCTGACCTCCGCCGGCCTGCGTACGCCCGCGTCCGGTGGTGCTGTTCGGCGGCGACGGACCTCACCCACGGCGCGGCCTCCGGCCCGGTGAGCCGCGCGGCGACTCGTGCGCGGCTCACCGGGTCGTTCGTCCAGGGCCCTTCAGGCCGTACGGGTCAGGACGCGTTCACCGCGACGTCGTCGAGGACGAAGCTGGTCTGCAGGTAGGCGTCCTCGGTGCCGCTGAACGACAACGTGACCGTCTGGCCGGCGTAGGAGGACACGTCGAAGGTCCTGGCCGTGTAGCCGGAGGCGGCGTTGGCGTTGCTGTAGGTGGCGAGGGTCGTGCCGCCGATCTTGACGGTGAACTTGTCGTAGGCGGTGGACCCGCTCTCGCTGGTGTCGATGTGGAGGTAGAAGGTGAGGGAGGCGTGGCATCCGGAGGGGATGCTGATCGACTGGGTGGCGGTGTCGGTGTGGGTGGTGCCGTAGCCGTCGAACCAGGCGAAGTGCGTGCCGGAGCGGGCGCTCTCACCGCTGCCGTTGGTCGAGACGACCCCGGAGGTCGTCGTCCACGGTGATGTGCCGGACTCGAACCCGCCGTTGCTCACCTTGTCGCCGGCCGAGGAGCACCCGCCGCCGACCGGGTTCACCGTCCAGGTGAACGTCGTCGAGCCGGTCGCGTTCGCGGTGTTCTTCGCGGTCACCGTCACCGATGAGGTGCCGGTCGTGGTCGGCGTGCCGGAGATCAGGCCGGTGGAGGCGTTGATCGACAGGCCGGCGGGCAGGCCCGTGGCGCTGTAGGTCAGCGTCTGGCCGTTCGGGTCGCTCGCCTGAATCTGCAGGCTGACGGCCGTGCCGACGGTGCTCGTCTGGTTGCCAGGGTTGGTCACCGACGGGCTGCCGGGCTGGCCGGGGCAGGTGCCGGGGACCGGATCGGTGCCGGTGACGCTGACGGCCGCCCAGGCGGCGTTCACCGTGTTGTACTCGGTGCAGTGGGTGCCGTACAGGTCGGCGGCGGCCTTCAGCGAGTCGGTGCGCGCGCGGGCGTAGTTCTCGCTGCTGCTCGCGTACGAGGCGAGCGCGCGGTACCAGATCTTGGCGGCCTTGTCGTTGCCGATGCCGGTGACCGTGGAGCTGTTGCAGGTCGGGCTGTTGCCGTACCCATGGTTGCCGCTGCCGACGGCCAGCAGGAAGAACCAGTGCGCCAGCGGGCCGAGGGAGTAGTGCGGGTCCAGCGAGCCGTTGCCGCTCGTGTAGCAGTTCGGCGACGCGCCGTCGAGCGACGGGTTGTACATGTAGCGCAGCGGCGTGCCGTCACCGTTGATGTTGATCAGCTCGCCCATGGTGTAGTCGGGCGTGTCGTGGGAGTTGTTCGCGTAGAACTCCACCATCGTGCCGAAGATGTCGCTGGTGCCCTCGTTCATGCCGCCGGTCTCGCCGGTCTCGTCCCAGCCGGTGAGGGCGCCGCTGACGCCGTGGCTCATCTCGTGCCCGGCGACGTCGATCTCGACGAGCGGACGGGCGTTGCCCGAGCCGTCGCCGTACGTCATCTGCGAGCCGTCCCAGAAGGCGTTGACGTAGCTGTTGCCGTAGTGAGTCCGCGACGGCACGCCCGCGCCGTTGCCGAAGATGCCGTTACGACCGTGCACGTTCTTGTAGTAGTCGAACGTCTCAGCGGCGCCGAAGTGCGCGTCGACGCCGGCCGACGCCGCGTCGCTGTTGCTGCCGTTGCCGAACGTCCCGGTGGAGTTGCTGAAGATCGTCCCGGTGCCGCTCGTGGAGTGGTTCAGGTTCGTGGTGTAGCCGTTGCCGTGCGACGGGTCCCTCATCTGGTACGTGCCGCCCGACTGGGTGAGGTCGATCGGCACCGTACCGCTGTAGATCGAGTTGCCCGTGCCGGCGACGAGCGGCGTGACGCCCTTCCGCGCGGCGGCGGCCTTCTCCTGGGCGGGGGAGAGCAGGGTGTCGACCTCGTCCCGCTGGGTCACGACCTTGCCCTTGAACGCGTCGACCAGGACGTGCAGGACGCTCGGCGTCTGGTCGGCGCGCACGCCGCGCACGACGGTCTCCCAGACGAGCTGGGAGGACCGCCCGGTGGCCCAGACCGCGAGGTGCGGCTTGCCGACCGAGGTCACCGTGCCGCGCAGCCGCGCGCGGGACGTGCTCGCGGCCGCCGACGCGGCGATCTTCGGGGTGGTGGACACCGAGGCGGCGGGCGTCGCGATGTTCAGCGCGCGGTAGGAGCCGCCCGGCTTGAGGTGGACGATCAGGTCGCCGCCGTACACGGGCAGCCCGTGGAAGGTCCGGTCGAAGCGGACGTCGGCGGCGCCGTTCTTTGCGACGACGACCGTACGCGGCGTGAACGCGTCACCGGCCTTCACGCGGGCGGTGCCCTTGTGCGCCGAGAGCGCCTTGCGCGCGTCGGCGATCGCCCGCTTGCGCGTGCTCGCGGGCGGGTCGGTGGTGAAGTCGTCCGGGGTGAACGCCGAGCGCCCCGCGTTCGCGGTGGGTTTGGGGGCGGCGGGGCGCTGCGGTGAGGCGCCGGCGGACGGGGTCACCGTCAGCGCGGCCACGACGGCGAGTACGGCGGTCGCCGACACCGTCGCGATGCGTGGTCTGGACATGGGCGGAGGGTTCCTTTCGCCGGTGAGCGACGGGCCCGCGATGGCGGGCCGGCGGAAAGGACAGGGCCGGAGGCCGCCCCGGAGGGACGGCCGTGGTCGCGGGGGCCTGGCGGGCGTGCCGCCCGCTCCGGAGGGCCTTGGCGGGGGAGGTCCGGGGAGCGGGCACCGCGGCGGCGACCCGGTCACCGCCCGCCGGCCCCGGCGCGCGTTCCGGCCCCGGCGGGCGTGTTCCGGCGGCGAGCCTCCTTCCGGATCTCGGGCGAAGTGACGCCGTTCGCCGCCTCCTGGGCAGGAGTCTCCGTACGAAGGCCGAAGCGGTGAAGGCCCAACCGCGAGCCGTAGGGATATCCCTAGGCGCGCCGTCCGAGGACCGTCGCCGTGTCGGCGAGGCCCCTCGGCTCGTTGGGCTTGGCACGGTGAGGGGATCCCTCACCACCGCGCCGTCTCCGGCGGCTGATCGGCCGGGTTCAGGGAGGTGGTCGGCGGTATGGGCGAGCGGCGGGTACTCGGGGCCGACGTGTGTGCGTCCGGATGGGTGGGCGTGGTCCTAGGGGGCGGTCCTCCCGCCTAGGGGGCGGTCCTCCCGCCGCGTACTTCGGTGCCGACATCGACCGTCTTCTCACGAGCGTGGTTCAGGACGGGCCGGTCGCGGTGGTGGGTGTCGACATGCCCATCGGGCTGGCCGACCGCGGGCCGCGGCAGGCGGACCTGCTCGCGCGGGCGTACGTCGGTGCGCGGAGGGCCTCGGTGTTCATGACGCCCGTACGGGCCGCCATCGAGGCGGACACGCACCCGGAGGCGGTGCGCGTCAACCGCGGCCTGGCCGGGGCGGGTGTCTCGGCGCAGGCGTTCGCGCTGCGGACCAGGATCCGCGAGGTCGACCGATGGGTGAGGCGGGCGCCCTTCCGGGTCGTCGAGGTCCATCCCGAGGTGTGTTTCGCCCGTATGGCGAACCGCCGCCCGCTGCCGCGCAAGACGACGTGGGCGGGCGCGGAGACCCGCCGGCGATTGCTGGCCGACGCCGGCATCGTCCTCACCGGCGACCTCGGACCGGCGGGCGCGGCGGCCAAGGTCGACGACGTCCTCGACGCCGCCGCGGCCGCCTGGACGGCACGGCGCGTGCTGGAGGGCGAGGCCGAGAGCCTTCCGGACAATCCAGAGGTCTTCAGCGACGGGCTCCGGTGCGCGATCTGGGTCTGACCGTCCTTTCCCCGTCGAGCCGGGAAAGGCCCGGCTCGACGACGTCGCCGCACCACCGATGACCTGGCGGCTCGCGGATCCTCGCGAGGAGACTGGACGGCTGGTGCGCCGCAGCCTCCGTCTCAGCCGGGACGGTCGCCGGAGCGGTGGGCGGCGGCGAGGCGGGCCAGGTCGACGCGGGAGCGGATGCCCAGTTTGCGGTACGTCCGGGTGAGGGCGGCCTCCACCGTCTTCACGCTCACGAACAGGCGGGTCGCGATCTCGCGGTTCGTCGCGCCGTCGGCGACCAGGACCGCCACGCGGCGTTCGACGCCGGTCAGCGTGCGCAGCGGGTCGGTCTCGCCCGTCGTCCTGCGTACGCCCACGTCCAGGTGGTCCAGTTCGGCGGCGACGGCCGCGACCCAGGGCGCGGCTTTCGTGCGGGAGAAGATCCGGTGGGCCGCGCGCAGCGATTCGCGGGCGGTCGCCGGGTCGTTCATCCGGGTGCGCAGGCGGCCGAGTTCGAGGCGGGTCCGGCCCTCCTCCAGCGGGTACGGTGAGGCGGCCAGGGCGTCCACGGCGCGGGTCAGGCCCTCGGCCGCGCCTTCCAGGTCGCCGCGTGCCGCCGTCACCAGGGCCGACGCGCGCTCCAGCACCGCCAGCACGCCGCGGCGGCCGAGGCGTACGGCGTTGCGTCTGGTCTCCTCGATCAGCTCGGCCGCCTCATCGGTTGCGCCGGTCGCGACGAGGGCCTCCGCCAGGTCGGCGTGCCAGCGGCGCATCGCCGGCTCGACCAGGCCCTGGGTGCGCTCCAGCCGGCGTACGCGGCGCAAAGCCTCGGCGGCTCCGGCCGCGTCGCCGCGCAGCAGCCGGATGTGCCCGGCAGCGTGCAGCGAGTGCGGCAGGAACAGCAGGTCGCCGTCGTCCTCGTTGTGCGCGACGCCGCGCTCGGCCGCGCTCAGCGCGCGGTCGAGCGAGCCGCCGGCCGCCTCGGCGAAGGCCACCGCGCACCAGGCCGGCCCCCGGCTCAGCTCACTGTCCTCGGCGAGCCGCAGGCACTGCTCGGCCAGGTCCAGCGCCCGGTCGCAGCGGCCACGGAAGATCTCCACCTGCGAGGACCCGTACAGGCACATGAACAGGCTCTCCACCGCGCCCCGCTGCCGTACCGCGTATGTCAGCGAGCGGAGCTCCGCCCGTGCCTCCTCCACCCGGTCGTGCAGGAGGTGGTGCCGGTGGCGCAGGTACACCGGGCCGTTGTGGTCGAACCGGATGGCCGGGTCCTGCGGGCCGGCGAGCGCGCGTTCGAGGGTGCGCTCGGCCGCCGGCCGTCCGGTGCCGAACTCCGCGAGCGCCTGCTTGGTCAGCGCCAGCACCTCGGTACGGCGGTCGTCCGCCTCGGCGGCGAGCCGGGCCGCGGTGGCCGCCTCGTCGAGGGCCCGTGCCGCCGATCCCTTCACCAGCCACGCCCGCCAGGCGAGCCGGTAGTGCAGCGGGGCGAGCAGCGCGGGGTCGTCGCGGGCATCGGCGAGCGCGCGGGGGAAGACGTCGTCCAGTTCGGCGAGCGCCTGGCCGCCGGAGTCGAGCAGCACGATCCAGGCCCGTACGCGCTCGGCCGGGATCGAGGCGTGCGCGAGCACCTCCTCGGCGATGCCGCGGGCCAGCGCGTACTCGCCCGCGGCCAGGGCGTCCTCGGCGGCCGTGAGCCGCAGTCCGGTCTCCTCCTCGGCCCGCGTGGTGCGGTCGGCGGCCAGCAGGCCGAGCCGTGCCGCCGCCGCGGGGGCGCCCCGCCGCCGGGCGGCCGCGGCGGCCTCGCCCAGCGTGGCGGCCACCTCCGCGTCACGGCCGGGAGAGACGAGAGCCAGGTGGCGGGCCCGCTCGACCGGGTCGGTGACGACGTCGGCCAGCGCCGCGTGCACGGCGAGCCGGTCGCGTTCGGGAGCCTCGGCGTATAGGACGTCGGCCAGCAGGGGATGCGTGAACCGGACGCCCTCTCCCGGCGCGACGATGCCGGCCTCCCGCGCCTCGGCGAGGTCCGCGTCGGCGCCGGGGCATCCGGCGCCGCGCAGCAGGGCGATGGTGGGGCGGGCCACCGCGCAGGCGGTGAGCAGGGTGCGCCGGGCCCCGGCCGACAGGGCCAGCAGCCGGCCGAGCATGAGGGAGCGCAGGCTGTCGGGTACGGGCAGCGGCGCCGCCGGGTCCAGCGGGCCGTCGTGTTCGGCGAGCGCGCGGCCCAGCTCGACGGCGAAGAAAGGGTTGCCGCCGCTGGCGCGATGGACCTTCGCCAGTACGGCACGGGGCAGTTCGCGCTCGCCGAGCAGCCGGGTGATCTCGGCGGCGGTCATCGGCGGCACGTCGAACGCGCGGACCGGCGGGGGACACAGCCGGGTGCCGCCCGCCCCGGAGCGCTGCCCGACCAGGGCCCGCAGCGGCATTCCGCGGGCGCGGCGCGCGATGAACGCCAGCAACTCGGCGCTGGGCGCGTCGAGCCACTGGGCGTCGTCGACCACGATCAGCACCGGGTCGCTCGCGCACAGGGCGCGGAAGGTGGCCAGCACGGCCATCCGGAGGCCGAGCCCGTCGCGCTCGCCGACCGGGTCGCTGCGCCGGAGCAGCGCCGACTCCAGGGCGGCGCGCTGGGGCGCGGGCAGTGCGTGGAAAATCTCGTCGCCGGTGCCGGCCAGCAGGTCGATGAGGCCGAGGAAGGGCAGGTGGCGCTCGGTCTCCGACAGCGCGCAGCGCAGGATCCGGTGGCCGGTGACCTCGGCGGCCAGCGCGGACAGCAGCGTGGACTTCCCGATGCCCGCCGGACCGGTCAGCAGCACGCTGCCGCCGGTCGCGAGCTGCGCGCGGGCCTCCGCGAGTAACGGCCCGCGGTCCACGAGGGCATGCGCCGAGAGCCCGCCGACCGATCCCGCCGCCGTTGGCGGGCCGGTTCTCCCGCGGACCGCTCCGATCGCTTCGGTCATGCGCGTCGGCCCTCCGGACGCTGCACTCTCAGCGTGAGCCCAGGCGCGAAAGTTAACAACCGGGCATACCGCCGTCAACACCTCGAGTTGGGGTCGTCTCATGCGGGGAATCTGGTACGTGTTCCACCTACCGTCGGTGCGCGCGCCCTGGCTGGCCGTACTTGGAACTAGAACACGTTACAGTTTTGTGTGTATTGTCGAAGACGTGCGGACACGAGCCACGGAACTCTTCGGTATCGAGTACCCGATCTTCGCGTTCAGTCACTGCCGCGACGTGGTCGCGGCGGTGAGCCGCGCGGGCGGCATGGGCGTCCTCGGCGCCCTCTATTTCACTCCGGACGAGCTCGAGACCGAGCTGGCCTGGATCGACGAGCACGTCGGCGGCCGGCCGTACGGCGTCGACGTCGTCATGCCGGCCAAGTACGAGGGCGCCGGCCTCGGCGACGCGGGGGAAATCCTCAGCGGGCTGCAGGGCATGATCCCCGACGAGCACCGGCGGTTCGTGAACGAGCTGCTCGAACGGCACGGCATCGCCCCGCTCACCGAGGAGCGCGCCGGGCGTTACCTGCTCGGCTGGACCGACGCCACGGCCCGCCCCCAGGTCGAAGTGGCGTTGAAGCACCCGATCGGGCTGCTCGCGAGCGCCCTGGGCCCACCTCCGGCGGACGTCGTCGAGGAGGCGCACCGGCACGGCGTGACCGTCGCCGGCCTGGCCAGCAGCGCCCGCCACGCGCGCAAGCAGGTCGATGTCGGCGTCGACGTCATCGTCGCCCAGGGCACCGAGGCCGGCGGCCACACGGGCGAGATCTCCACGATGGTGCTGATCCCCGAGGTGGTCGACGCCGTCGGCCCGGACACGATGGTGCTCGCCGCGGGCGGCATCGGCCGGGGCCGCCAGATGGCCGCCGGAATGGCGCTCGGCGCCGACGGCGTGTGGACCGGCTCGATCTGGCTCACCGTCGAGGAGGCCGACACCCCGGAGGCGTCGCGCGACCGGCTCCTCGCCGCGACCTCCCGCGACACCGTACGCTCGCGATCCTGGACGGGGAAGCCGGCGCGGATGCTCAAGACCGCGTGGACCGACGCGTGGGAGGCGCCCGAGTCGCCCGGCACGCTCCCGATGCCGATGCAGTTCATGCTGATCTCCGACGCGCTCCAGCGCATCAACCGCGCCGGCGCCGGCGAGCTGACGACCTTCCCGGTCGGCCAGATCGTCGGCACCATGAACCAGGTCAAGCCCGTCTCGCGGGTGATCTACGGGATGGTCGAGGAGTACATCGAGACGATGGAGCGCCTCGGCACGCTCACCGAGGGCTGACCGGCCCTCGTGGGGTTCCTCACCCCGGGCCGTGTCCATCGTTCGGTGGACACGGGAATGACCGGATCGCCGATCGCGTGGGGCGCCCGCTGCCGCAACGCTGGTGGCATGGATGAAACGGCCCGGCTCAGGCGGCCGTCATGATCCCGACGAGACGCCGGAGACCCGGTGGCGTACCACCAACCCGGCGATGACCTATGTGCGCGGATTTCCGGCGGGGACGTTCGCGGCGATGACCACTTGGGACGGCCTGCGCCATCGGCCTCCGACCGAAAGGAACTACTGATGCATGCGAAAGACGCTGAGCTGGCCGGCGCTCTGACCGAGCAGCTCGGCGACGAAAAGATCGCCGCGGCCGCGTACGCCAGGGTTGACAGCGCGCTCAGCCCCGCGCGGATGCTCTCGCCGCTCGGCAACTACTTGATCGCCAGGCCGGCCGCGCGCGCGGCGGCGAAGAAGATGACCGAACAGACCGACATTCCGCTCGATGCCGCCGTCGTCTTCGGCATCAGCGACGACGCCCTGCACGTGTGGGCTGCCGACCCGATGCTCAACCGGGTCGGTGAGCATCTCGGCCGGATTCCGCTGGAGCGCATCACGTCCATCAAGGTCGAGGGCGGCAAGAGCTGGCAGCCGGTCACGATCAGCATGGCCGACGGAAAGAGCGTCGAGCTCGAGGGCCGGGGCTCCATCCACGCGGTCGCGGCCGAGTTCGACAAGCGCAAGGCCGGATAGCCCGGTCCGTGCGGCTTCACCGTTCGGGTTGATCCGCGGCCAGCGCGTCGCCGGGTACCGACCGGGGAGTCTCCCCTTGTGCCGACGCCGGGCCGGGCGGGCCGATACGCCGGTCCGGCATATCGCCGGCCCTACGCGACGCTGTCGCCCCCGAATTCGGCGAGCTAGGTGTCGATCTCGGCCCGGATCTTTTTCTTACGCTCCTCCGGAAGGGAGGAGGCCGACACCCCGGAGGTGTCGCTTCGCCCGAGTCCCCCGGCACCATGAACCAGGTCAAGCCGGTCTCGCGGGTGATCTACGCGATGGTCGAGGAGTACATCGAGACGATGGAGCGCCTCGGCGAGCTCACCGAGGACTGACCTGTCGACTGTCCGATTTTGCTCGTCGTCGCGAGATATCCCACCAGATGAGTGACTGGTCCGGTTAGCATGATCCTTTTCAGGATCGGGCCGGCCTCGGGATGCCGCCCGCCCGGCAAGAGATGGAGCCGATGGGCACAGCTTCCGAGCGCCAGGACTCGCCGGTCACCGGGACCGCGGCCGACGGTATGGTCCGCGTCTCGTTCGGAGCCGATGGCCTCATCAAGTCCGTGGCCTTCGACCCGAAGGCGAGGCGACTCGCCATGGACGACCTCGCCGACGCCGTCCTGGAAGCGCTGTCGGCCGCGCAGGGGGAACTGCTGCGGAGAGTCGCCGATCACCGACGCGAGGCGGACCAGGAGGCGGTGCAGCGCCTGTCCCGCGATCTGGAGGACATCAACGCCGAGTACCTCCGCCAGACGGCCGTATACCAGCAGATGGGCGCCGAGATCCTCAAGCGAATGGACGGTTGACGCAATGGGAGATGACGGACGGTCGTTGACCAACGACCCGGACATGCTGCGGAAGACGGGCGACGCGGTGATGAGAGGCGTGGACGACGTCTATCTGGACAACCAGGACGATCTGCTGGCCGTGACGAGTCCGTACTATCCCGATTCCTACACGGAATTCGCCTCCGACAAAGACACCAGGACGCAGAACTTCTCCCAGAGCTACAGTCACCTCAGCTACAGCCTTTTCCGGGTCGATCAGATCCTGACCATCAACGAACGGCTGGAGATAAGGGACTGCCTGGACAAGATGGCGAAGATATTCGCGGCCACCGAAGACGAGAACAAGCGTGATGTCTTCGATGTGAAGCTCCCATCGAGACTGGACGCCTGATGATAAAGATGCCGGATGACCTCGTCGAAACGGCGCGCCTCGTGGGATACACGCCGATCGCCATCAACGAGGACAAGCTCGCTTCTCTGGCCAAGAGCTGGGGCAAGGCCGAGGGCGTGTACAAGGCCATGGTGGACACGCCCATGAAGGCGTCCGGAACGGTCTGGGACCCCACCACCACCTGGGAGCGCGGGAACGATCGTCCGCTCGACGCGTTCACCGAGTTCTACGAGAACTACCCGCGTAAGCATTTCCACACCGTCGCGGCGCAGGGACGGGCGGTGGCCGGAGCGCTGAACAACATCGCCGGAATCATCGCCAACCACAAAACGGCCGCGTACAAGACGCTGAAGGTGGCCAAGGACGTGCTCTCCCGCGGCGGGCACATGCTGGGCGGCGCCTACCACACGGTGCTCTTCTTCCATATTCACGGCGAGAGCGAGTCCGACGTGGAGACCGACTCCGCGGCGATCAGGACCGCGATGGACTCGCTCAAGAAGCTGAACCAGCACACGCAGGACCTGATCGACGCTCAGGTCAAAATCATCACCTCCGCCACGAAGGCCCTGGACAGGGTCTCCGACAACGCCACGAAGACGACCGGCGCCCTCCCCGGCGGCGCCGAATACGTGAAGACCGCTCCTGACGGCTACCAGTTCTGGGTCGAGTCCGGCGGCCGTTAGCGGGATAGACGTCTTTCGAGCCGAGGATGATGCCGACGATGTCGTTCGGCGCTCCGGGCGGTCAGTCCGCCTCGACCGGCCCGGCGGGACGTACGGCGTCGAGTTCGGCGAGGAGCGCCTGCTTACGGCCTTCGGGGAGGAACGACGCGCGAATGCCGTTGCGGGCCAGTTGGGCCACGCCGTCCGCGCCGAGGCCGAGGTCGCGCGCTGCGACCCGGTACTCATTCGTCAGCGTCGTGTTGAACATCGGCGGGTCGTCGCTGTTCAGCGTGACGTACAGGCCGTCCTCCAGCAGCCGGGGCAGCGGGTGCGCGGCCATGGAGGGCACCTGCCGCGTGCAGACGTTCGAGGTCGGGCAGACCTCCAGCGGCAGCTGCGTCTCGCGCAGGTACGCCATCAGCTCCGGGTCGTCCACGCAGCGGATGCCGTGGCCGATCCGCTCGGCGCGCAGCTCGCGGATCGCCTCCCAGATCGTCTCCGGCCCGCTCATCTCGCCCGCGTGCGGCACGCTGTGCAGGCCCGCCGCGACGGCCGCGCGGAACGCGTCGCGGATCGCCTCCTCGTGGCCGATCCGGTCCTGCTCGATGCCGCCGATCCCGAAGCCGACGAGGCTGCGCGGCGGGTGGCTGAGCGCGTGGTCGATCGTCGCGCGGGCCGCCTCGTCGCCGTACTCGCCGGGGATGTCGAAGACGTAGGCGACCTCGATCAGGTCCGCGACCTCGCGGGCGGCGACGTCCAGCGCCTCGGTGACCGCGGGCGCCGGCATCCCCATCATGACGACGTGCGTGTGCGGCGTGACGGTCAGCTCGACGTAACGGACGTTCTGCGCGGCGAGGTCGCGGGCCGCGCCGACGACGAGCGCGGCGACGTCCTCCGGCTCGCGGATGAGGCCGTTGACGGCGAGGTAGACCTCGGCGAAGTGCGGGAAGTCGCGGAACTCATAGAACTTCCGCAGCGCCTCCTCCTCGGTCGGGACCGTGTGCCCGGTGTGCCGGTTGGCCAGCTCGAGCACGGTCGGTAGTGAGGCGGAACCGACCAGGTGAACGTGAAGTTCCACTTTCGGCAGTGCGTCGATGAAATCGTCAAGGGCGGTCATGGCCCCCGAAGCTAACAGCGGCTGATCCGTTCAGGCGAGGGTAAATAGCGGTATCTGACACAAACGTGGCAGATTCCGCGATAAGGCACTCCGCGAGGGCCGTGGTGCCCGGTCCTCGGTCAGCCGAGCTGCCTGACCCGCTCGATGATCTCCGGGGCCGCCTCGTTCGTACGGCTCAGGTAGTCGAGGATGACCGTGAGCTGCTCGTCGGTGTAGTCGTCGAGAAGCTTGCCGTACGCCTCGGCCACCGGCGCGAACCGCTCGCTCAGCTCGACCGTCGGGGCGCCCTCGGTCGCCTCCACGATGACCCGGCGGCGGTCCTCCTCGTCGCGGCGGCGGCGCACCATGCCGGCCTTCTCCAGCCGGTCGATCACCGCCGTGATCGCGCCGCCCGTGGTGAGGAACATCGCGTCCGCGAGCTGGCCCGGCGTCATCGGGCCGCGCAGTTGGAGCAGGTTGATGCACTGCATGTCGGTGACGTTGGTCCCCGACCTGCTGGCGATGGCGTTGTGGAGCAGAACCGTCCACAGGGTGCGGACGCGTGCTTGGTGGCCCAGCTCTTCGATGAGCCGCGCCCGGTCGGGCGCCGTCATGGGACCCACCTCCGCAGGGTTCATCTCTCGGAGATAGAGAGTGTACTGGTTCTGAGTCTACCGGCGCGGAGGCCGCCGCGCGTGACCGCACCGGCACGGGGAGTCGCACCGCCACACCGGCCTCTGACGCCACTTCCGTCGCCCTGTTGATGGAATAACAGCAGGTCAGCGGCGGTTATGTTAATTAGGCTGCCTAACTGAATCGAGGTGCGCATGACCCCAGCCATCCTCCTCACCGACGATGTGACGTCCGCCACCTGGCTGCCCCTGCACGGCGTCGAACCCGGCGCACGTGGCACCGTCTCCGTCTCCGTCACGTTCAACGGCCCCGCCGACGCCGGCGTCGCGATGTACTCCCAGGGTGACGCGACCGGCCCCCTCGCCCAGCGGCTGCGCCTTTCGATCTTCGAGAGCACCCCGTCCCTCATGCCGTTCCCCGTCTTCACCGGAACCCTGGCCGACTTCACCGGCCGAACGCGCTACGACCAGGGCGTCGGCCGGTGGACCGGCCACGGCGACGGCCACGACCACACGGTGACGTACGAGGTGATCTGGAGCCTCCCGAAGGACGCCGACGCCCCGGACGACGAGCCGAAGCTCGGCCTCGTCTGGGAGGCCCGCGCCGCGGAGGCGACCGCCGCCTGAGTGCGCCCTTCAGACCAGAGGCACAAGGCGCCCGGCGATCGTGGCCAGCCGGTCCAGCGTGACGTCGACCTGGTCGAGGGGAATGCCGGGCGTCAGCCGCGCCGGGGCCCACGTCAGGATGCCCGTACCCGAGATCCGCCACGCCAGGGCGGGCCCGTCGAGCAGAACCGTGGCCAGGTCGCGCAGGGCCTCACCCGCCCACGCGGGGTCGTCGGTGTGGACGTGGAACCGCCCGTCCACGCGCGGATCGCCGATCGTGACACCCGGCCGCGCGGGTGGCGCCGGCGTGCGAGGCGTCACCTGCAGGCGCGGCACCGGAGCCGGCAGGTCCAGCAGGGCGGCGACCCAGTGGCCGGAGTTCTCCCGGCCACGGCGCCCGAAGCCGTCATCGAGGATCTCCCGCTCACGCGTGTACGCGAAGACGACCGCGGACCGGTCCCGGTACGCGCCGCGCATCACCTCCGACAGCCGGTGCCGGTGACGGCCGAGCACCGGGTACGGGAACGCGTCCGGAGGCCGCTCGGGCAGGTGGAACGGCTCGCCGCGCAGCTGGTCGAGTAGCGCGTCTTCTTCCCGGCCCGAGGCGGCGAAGGTCCAGCCGCGCTCCGCCGCGAACGCCCGTGTCGCGCGAAGTCTCCGGGCGAAGCCGTCCATGGATCCCATCCGCTCGCGGTCACGCCTCTTGGGCGATCTTTCGGGCCCAGCGGTAGTCGGCCTTGCCCGCCGGGGAGCGTTCGATCCGCTCCACGAAAGCGTACGTGCGGGGGACCTTGTAGCCCGACAGCCGGGCGCGGCAGTGGGCGTCCAGGTCCGCCGCCGTCGGCGCCTCGTCGTACGGCTGGACCACGGCGGCCACGCGTTCGCCGAAGCGGTCGTCCGGTATCCCGGTGACCACCGCGTCGAAGACCGACGGATGGCCCTTCAGCACCGCCTCGACCTCTTCGGGGAAGACCTTCTCACCGCCCGTGTTGACGCACTGGGACCCCCGCCCGAAGATCGAGATCGTCCCGTCGGCCGCGACCGTGGCGATGTCGCCGGTCAGCAGCCAGCGCGTGCCGTCGATCTCCACGAACGTCCGCGCCGTCTTCTCCGGGTCCTTCCAGTACCCCAGGGCGATCGGGCCGCTCTTGGCCACCTGGCCGATGACGCCCGAACCGGGCGCGACCGGACGCAGACTCTCGTCCAGCACCTGAATATGCGCGTTGTTCGGCCGGTACCGCAGGCCCGACTCCGGCGTGGAACCCTCCACCCCCGAGGCCGTGTAGCCCGACTCCGACGAGCCGAAACTGTCGATGATCATCACCTGGGGCAGCAGTGCCTGCAGCCGCTCCCGTACGGCGCCGGACAGGATCGCGCCGGTCGAGCTGATGGCCGCCAGCGACGAAAGGTCGTACGCGCCCGTGGCGATCTCCTCGGCGAGCGGCCGGCCCATCGCGTCGCCGGTGATGCCGACCGTGACGACCTTCTCCCGCTCGATGGTCCGCAGCGTCTCCGCGGCGGTGAACCGGCGATTGAAGACCATCGTCCCGCCCATCCACCAGGTCAGGAACATCGTCATCTGGGCCGCGCCGTGCATGAGCGGCGCGGTCGTCATCATCGTCACGCCGCCCGAGGCGCACGCCGCGTCGATCACCTCCTGCGGCGTCGCACGCGGCTCCCCGTACGGGTTGCCGCCGCCGAACGCCATGAACAGGTCCTCGCACCGCCACATCACGCCCTTCGGCATCCCCGTCGTGCCGCCGGTGTAGATGATGTAGAGGTCGTCGCCGCTGCGCGCCGGAAAGTCGCGCGAGGCGGAGGACGACGACAGCGCGTCCGCGTACCCGACCGCCGACGGCGACGATCCGCCGCAGACCACGCGGTGCCGCAGCGTCGGGGCCTCCGGCGCGGCGGCGGTCACCCTCTCCTCGAACGCCGCGTCGTAGACCAGCGCCACGAGCGACGCGTCGCGGTAGAGGTACGCCAGCTCCGCCGCGACGTACCGGTAGTTGACGTTGACCGGCACGGCACGGATCTTCAGGGCCGCCAGCACGGTCGCGACGTACTCCAGCCCGTTGTACAGGTGGACGCCGACGTGGTCGGCCGGGCCGACGCCCGCCTCCGCGAGGTGGTGGGCCAGCCGGTTGGCGTGCGCGTCCAGCTCGGCGTAGGTCAGGCGGACGACGCCGTCCGTACCGGAGGCGACCAGTGCGGTACGGCCCCCGATCGCGTCGGCGACCCCCTCGAACAGGTCGGCATGGTTGAACTCCATGGCGTCCCTCCGCCGGTCGCTCAGGGCCGGTCCGACCCGACCACCCACATGGCGTAGAACTGCGCGCCGCCGCCGTACGCGTGGCCGAGCGCCCGCCGCGCGCCGTCCACCTGGTGCTCGCCGGCGAGCCCGCGCACCTGCTGCGCCGCCTCGGCGAACCGGATCAGTCCCGACGCGCCGATCGGGTTGGAGGACAGTACGCCGCCGGAGGCGTTCCAGGGGATGTCGCCGTCGAGCGCGGTCGCGCCGGCCTCGGTCAGCTTCCAGCCCTCGCCCTCGCCGCAGAAGCCGAGGTTCTCCAGCCACATCGGCTCGTACCAGGAGAACGGGACGTATACCTCGGCACAGTCGAGCTCGCCCCGCGGGTCGGTGATGCCCGCCTGGGCGTACACGTCGGCCGCGCAGTCCCGGCCGGCCCGCGGGTTCACCGTGTCGCGCCCGGCGAAGAAGATCGGCTCGGACCGCATCGCCCCGCCGTGCACCCACGCGGGCGGGTTCGGCGCGCGGCGCGCCGCGTCCGCGGAGGCCAGCACCATCGCGGCGGCGCCGTCGCTGGACGGGCACGTCTCCAGGTAGCGGATCGGCTCCCACAGCATCGGCGTCGACTCGACCATTTCGCGCGAGATGCCGGGGATGCGCAGGTGCGCGTACGGGTTCTTCAGCGCGTTCCGCCGGTCCTTGACCGCGACGAGCGTGCCGATGTGGGCGGGCGCGCCGGTCCGCCGCATGTACGCGCGGATGTGCGGCGCGAAGTAGCCGCCGGCGCCCACGACGATCGACGGTGTCAGCGGCGGGTGCGTCGACAGCGCCCAGGTGGCGTTCGACTCCGACTGCTTCTCCCACGCGACGACCAGGACCCGGTCGTGCACCCCGCCCTGGACCAGCCCGGCCGCGACCAGCGCGGTGGACCCGCCGACCGAGCCCGCCGTGTGCACGCGCATCATCGGCTTGCCCCGCGCGCCGAGGGCGTCCGCGAGGTAGGACTCCGGCATCATCACGCCCTCGAACAGGTCGGGCGCCTTGCCGACCACGACGGCGTCGATGTCGCCGAACGTCAGCCCGGCGTCCTCCAACGCCCGTAGCGCCGCCTCCCGTACGAGCCCGGCCATCGAGACGTCCTGACGCCGCGACCGGTACTCGGTCTGCCCGACGCCGATCACGGCGCACGCCTCACCCATGGTTCTACGCCTCCATCACGCACACGAGGTTCGACTGCAGGCAGGGGCCGTGCGACGCGTGGGCCAGGACCCGGCCCGCCTCGCCGCTGCGGATCCGGGCCGCCGCCTCGCCCACGCGGATCAGGCCCGTCGCCATCACCGGGTCGGCGGCCAGCGGCCCGCCCGAGGGGTTGACGCGCACGTCGTCGCCGAGGCCGAGCGCGTCGCGCAGGATCAGTTCCTCGTGGCTGAACCGCGCGTGCAGCTCGGCCACCTCGACGTCGCGGGCGCCGGCCTTCTCCCCGGCGAGCGCGGCCGACTCCGACCGGGCCAGGTCGCGGGCGCCGAACGCGTGCGCGTCCGTACGGTGGTCGATCCCGCGGATCCAGGCGGGCCGTTCGCACAGCTCACGGGCCCGGTCGCCGGTGGCCAGCACGATCGCGGCCGCGCCGTCGGTCACCGGCGGGCAGTCCGACGGACGCAGCGGCGCCACCTCGTACTCCTCCTCACCCGGCTCGGCCAGGTCGAGCGCGTACGGGTTGGCGCGCCCGGCGGCACGCGAGCGTACGGCGACGGCGCGCAGGTCGTCCTCCTTGTGCCCGGCGTCGAGGTACGCCCGCGCCTGGAGCGCGGCCAGGGAGGTCTGGTCGGGTCCGAGCGGCGCCAGATAGTACGGGTCGAGCTGGAGCGTCATCAGCTCCGGCAGGCCGGACTCGCCGTCCTCTCGCACGACCTGGGTCGACTTGCCGAACCCGTACACGAGCGCGGTGTCGATGTCGCCGTGCCGCAGCCGCACCCACGCCTCGTACAGGGCCCAGGCGGCGTCCATCTCGACGTGGCTCTCGGAGATCGGCGGCCACGCACCGACCGCGTCGAGCGCCGAGACGAACGAGAACGGCGCCCCGGCGAGATAGTCGAGCGATCCGGAGCAGGTGAAGCCGAACCGGCTCAGGCCCGTGCTCTGCTTCACCTCGGTGATGACCGGGGCGAGCATCTCGACCTCCGACAGCCCGGAGTCCTCGCCCCGATGCTCGGTCTGCGCGAACGCCACCACCGCGATGTCGTTCATAGGTAGTCCTTGATGTCGTCGAAGGGGACGTCGGGTTCGCCGGTGGGCTCGAACCACTTGATGTTGGCCATCGTCTGACCCCACTCCTCGCGCGGGCGCCACGCGGCGCGTACCCGCATGCCCATCCGGACCTGATCGGCCGGTACGCCCGCCACCAGCGCGACCATCGCGATGTCGGAGCCGTCGAGAAGGACGTACGCCGACACGAACGGCACGTCGGGCGCGCGCGGGTCGGGGATGTTGTTGACCGCGAAGGTCGTGACCGTGCCGGTGTCGGGCACCTCCACCTCCTCGGTGGTCGGTACGCCGTCGACCGGGCACATTCCCTTCATCGGCACGTAGACCTTGCCGCAGACCCGGCAGCGGTGACCCAGCAGCCGCCCCTCGGCGACGCCGCCGAGGAACCGGCTCAGCGCCCGGCCCGCGCTCAGCCGGTAGTCCGCGCGGACCGGAGCGTTGATCATGGTCACGTCGGGCCGGAAGGCCTCGATGTCGCCGACCGTGCCGGTGCGCTCCGCCCGCCACTTCGGGCGCACGCGCAGCCCGGCGCGCAGCGTCTTCGGGGGCTTCGCCCCGGGCTCGAAGACGCCGAGGTCCAGCACGTGCAGCATCGCGGTGTCCGCGCCGTCGGGAGTGATCAGCGCCCACGCGAACGGCCGGTCGAGCGGATGGCCCGGGCGCGGACGCGGCACCCAGGCGTACGCGCCGACGACGCACTCGGGCCCGACGTCGACGAACTCCCCGGTGACCGCCGTGCCGTCGGTGTCGTACTCCACGGGCGGGAACAGCACCCTGCCGTCGGCCGTACGGACGCCGACGAGCCGCCCGTCCCGAAGCTCGGTCAGGAACCGCCCGATCACCGGCCCGACGGAGCGCGTGTAGCCGCCGGGGAATTCGAGTGCGTGGTCCGCGGTGAGCGAGTCAAATTGCGTGTTCATGGTCGCGCTTCCCTCCTCGTTCGCTCCGCGGGAGTTCGTCCCTCGCCCCCACTCCGCTCACTCGTCGGCTCGCCGCTCAAATCCCGGTCCTTCCAATAGGGATCGCGCAGGCGGCGTTTGAGGAGCTTGCCGTTGGGTTCGCGCGGCATGTGCTCGACGAAGTCGAACGACTTGGGCCACTTCATCCGGGCCAGCCGTCCGTCGAGCGAGGCGAGGATCTCCTCCGCCAGCTCCGGGCCGGGCGGTACGCCCGCGGCCGGCTCGACCACGGCCTTGATCTGCTCTCCCCAGTCCTCGTCGGGGATGCCGAAGACCGCGACGTCGGCGACCTTGGGGTGGACCATGATCTCGTTCTCGATCTCGGCCGGGTAGATGTTCGCCCCGCCGGAGATGATCAGGTCGGCCTTGCGGTCGGACAGGAACAGGAAGCCGTCCTCGGTGAGATAACCGATGTCGCCGACGGTGAAATGGTCCTTGAGCCGGGAGGCCTTGGTCTTCTCCTCGTCGCCCTTGTACTCGAACTCGATCCCGGCCATCTTCATGTAGATCGTCCCGGGCGTCCCGGCGGGCACCTCGGCGCCGTCGTCGTCCACGATCAGCAGCTCGCTGATCGGCCACGCCTTGCCGACCGTGCCCGGATGCTCCCGCCAGTCCTGCGGGCTCGCGATGGTGCCGCCGCCCTCCGTGGCCGCGTAGTACTCCCAGATACAGTCGCCCCACCAGTCGAGCATCGCCTGCTTGATCGGCACCGGGCAGGGCGCGGCGGCGTGGATCGCCCAGCGCATGGAGGAGACGTCGTAGCGCTCCCGCACTTCGCGAGGGAGCGTGAGGAGCCGCTTGAAGTGGGTCGGCACCATGTGGGTGCTGGTGATCCGGTACCGCTCGATGAGCCGGAGCGTCTCCTCGGCGTCCCACTGGTCCATGTAGACGAGCGTGTGGCCCATGTGCAGCGCCGAGCCGCCGAACTGGGTCACCGCCGTGTGGTAGCTCGGCGAGGTCACCAGGTGGGCGTTGGGCGGGCCCGGGGTGAAGCCGAAGAACGTCAGCAGGAACGTCATCAGCTCGGCCGAGTCGTCGGGATCGATGCCCGACAGGGCCCGGCGTACGCCCTTGGGCCGTCCGGTGGTGCCGGAGGTGTAGTGCATGGTCGCACCGGCCGTACGCTCGTCCGGCAGCGTGTCGGGCCGCCCGTCGACCAGGTCGTCCAGCGGCCGGAACCCCGGCAGCTCACCCGCGATCGCGAACCGGCGCCGCTCGTCGGTCTCCGCCGCGCCGGGGACGCCCTGGGCCGCGTAGCGCTCGTGCACGAAGAAGGCCTTCGCCTCGCTGTCGGCGACGATGTAGGCGATCTCGGGGCCGGTGAGGTGCCAGTTGATCGGGGTGTAGTACCAGCCGGCCTGGAGCGCGGCGAGGTAGAGGACGAGCCCGTCGACGCCGTTGGGCACCAGGCCGCAGATGCCGTCGCCGGGCCGCAGGCCGAGGTCCCGCAGGCCGTGGACGAGGCGGTTGGCGCGTGCGAGGAGCTCACCGGCCGTGTAGGTGGTGCCGTCCGGATCGACCGCCGCGACCCGGCCGGGGTCGTTCGCGGCCAGCCGCCAAAAGCCCAGCGAGCCCATCGAATCCCTCCTGCTTCTCGCGTACGGAGGTGCCCTGAACCGCAGTGAATCATGTTCTCGTTTTGGGGGACAACCCCTGTTCGATGCGTGATCTCAACACTAGAATCCGTTCTCGTTACCGGTCCTTGAGGAGTCGGTCATGGCCGAGCCGCTGCCGATCAGCACCGCACACTGCGTCGTCGAACGCGAGGGTCACGTGGTCACGGTGACGATGCGCCGGCCGGAGGCGCGCAACGCGCTGAGTACCGACATGCTCGTGGGGATGGCCGACGCCTGGGCCTACATCGACGCCACCGACGACGTACGGGTGGGCATCCTGACCGGGGCGGAGGGTCACTTCTGCGCCGGCGCCGACCTGAAGGCGATGGGCGAGCCGTCGGCGGACGAGCGGGTCCGGCGCCGCGCCGCCGAACTGACCGACTTCCACTGGAAGGGACTGCTCCGCGACACCCGGCCGAGCAAGCCCCTGATCAGCGCGATCGAGGGCTACGCGGTGGCCGGCGGCACCGAACTGCTGCTCGGCACCGACATCCGCGTGGTCGCCGAGGGTGCGACGCTGGGCCTGTTCGAGGCGAAGCGCGGCCTGTTCCCGATGGGCGGCTCGGCGGTGCGGCTGCCGCGGCAGATCCCGTACACGTTCGCGATGGACATCCTGCTGACGGGCCGCCCGGTGACCCCGCAGGAGGCCCTGCGGATGGGCCTGATCACGCGGGTGGTGCCGGACGGGGAGGCCCTGACGGCGGCCCGTGAGGCGGCGGACCACATCGCCGCCTGCGGCCCGCTGTCGGTCCAGGCGATCCTGCGAACCTACCGCCGTACGGAGGGGCTCGACGAGGACGCGGCCCTGAAGATCTCCGACGAGATCGGCTGGCCGGTCTTCGCCTCCGAGGACGCCAAGGAGGGCACCCGCGCCTTCCGCGAGAAGCGCCCCCCGAACTTCACAGGCGCGTGAGCTGATCCGCGACGCCGGCGTTGCGGGGACCGCTCGGCGCGTGTGCTCCGGCGCCCGGCCGTAGACTCGACGGTTGTGGCGGACACCCAGTACGAAGACCTGTTGAGGCTGGTACTCACCTCCGGGACGGCCAAAGCCGACCGGACGGGCACGGGCACCCGGAGTGTGTTCGGGCACCAACTGCGCTACGACCTGTCGCAGGGGTTCCCGCTGATCACCACCAAGAAGGTGCACCTGAAGTCCATCGTGTACGAACTGCTGTGGTTCCTGCGGGGCGAGTCGAACGTCCGCTGGCTTCAGGAGCACGGCGTCACCATCTGGGACGAATGGGCCGATGCGAACGGCGAACTCGGCCCGGTCTACGGCGCGCAGTGGCGCAGCTGGCCAACCCCGGACGGCCGGCACATCGACCAGATCAGCGAGGTCCTCGACACTCTGCGCCGTGACCCGGACTCCCGCCGGATGCTCGTCTCCGCCTGGAACGTCGCCGAGCTGACCAAGATGGCACTCGCGCCGTGCCACGTGCTGTTCCAGTTCTACGTCGCCGACGGCAGGCTGTCCTGCCAGCTCTACCAGCGCAGCGCGGACCTGTTCCTCGGCGTCCCGTTCAACATCGCCGGCTACGCCCTGCTCACGCACATGGTGGCGCAGCAGGTCGGCCTCACGCCCGGCGACTTCATCTGGACGGGCGGCGACTGCCACATCTATGACAACCACGTCGAGCAGGTGACCGAGCAACTCTCGCGCACGCCGTTCGACTTCCCCCGGCTGCGTCTGCGCCAGGCCGACTCGCTCTTCGACTACGCCTACTCCGATGTGGAAGTGCTCGACTACCGGCACCACCCGGCCATCAAGGCCCCGGTCGCGGTATGAACGTCGGGCTGATCTGGGCACAGACGCTCGACGGCGTGATCGGGGCGGACAACGCGATCCCGTGGCGGCTGCCCGAGGACGTGGCGCACTTCAAGGCCGTCACCCTCGGCCATCCCGTGGTGATGGGGCGCCGGACCTGGGATTCCTTGCCTCCGCGGTTCCGCCCGCTCCCCGGCAGGCGCAACATCGTGGTGACCCGCGACCCGCACTGGAAGGCCGAAGGCGCGGAACGCGCCGGGTCCGTCGCCGAGGCACTGGAACTCGCGGCCGAGTCGCCGGAGCCGGCCGCCGCCACGGAGTGCTGGGTGATGGGCGGCGGGGAGATCTACCGAGCCGCCCTGGGCCACGCCACGATGCTCTGGGTGACCGAAGTCGACACGCCGGTGGCCGGCGACACGTACGCCCCGCCACTGGACCCGGGTTGGAAGGTCACCGAGGACCAGGGCTGGCAACTCTCGAAGTCCGGCCTGCGCTACCGCACCCGCAGATACACCCGCTGACGACCACCGAGCGTGGCGACGATGCCGCAGTCACCGACATCGCTCAGAGAATCGGACGCGCCTGCTCGTCCTTGATGTACGCGCCTGCCCGGGCCGCGGCCGTGGCCGCTTTCGCCGCGCGGTCGGCCGTGGCTTCGTCCAGTGGGTCGCCGCTGGCCAGGAAGCGGTAGTACAGCGGGGCCGACACCGCGCGGACGACCTCCTCGGCGTCGGTGCCCTCCGGCAGTTCGCCGCGGTCGATCGCCTCTTCCACGCAGGGGACCCATTCGCGGATGCGCCGGGCGTAGAACCGGTGCAGGGCCTCGGCCGTACGGGTGTCGGAGGTGGCGGCCGCGATGATCGCGCCGAACAGGGCGCCCTGACGTGGGTCGGCCAGCGTCTTTCGGACGAGGCGGGCGTTCGCCCGCAGGTCGCCCTCCAGCGAACCCGTCCGCGCGCGGGGGAGCGACTGTTCGGCCATGTCGGTGAGCAGGTCGGCGACCAGGCCGGTCACCGTGCCCCAGCGGCGGTAGACGGTGGTCTTGCCGACCTCGGCGCGGCGGGCGACGTCGGTCAGGTCGAGATGGGCGAAGCCGCGCTCGGCCAGGGCGTCGCCGGCCGCGCGTAGCACCGCCGCCCGGACGCGTGCCGTACGGCCGCCGGGGCGGATCGAGCCAGGTTCCTCCATAACGGGTCCATAGTTCCATTAAGCGCCCCTCTCGTGCTACTGTCCTGGCACTAACGGAACTACAGGACCATTAAGGGGAGTCGCATGGACTATCGACGGCTGGGTGCGTCCGGGCTCCAGGTGCCCGCGCTGAGTTTCGGCGCGGGCACGTTCGGCGGCCGGGGTGAGCTGTTCGGCAACTGGGGCGACACGGACGCGCGGGAGGCGCGGCGGCTCGTGGACATCTGCCTCGACTCGGGCGTCACGATGTTCGACACCGCGGACGTCTACTCCGACGGCGCGTCGGAAGAGGTGCTCGGCGCGGCGATCAAGGGCCGTCGCGACCAGGTGATCATCTCCACCAAGACCGGCCTGCCGATGGGGGATGGCCCGTACGACGCCGGCACGTCGCGCTCCCGTCTGATCAAGGCCTGCGAGGACGCGCTGCGCCGGCTCGGTACGGACCACATCGACCTGTTCCAGCTGCACGCCTTCGACGCCGGTACCCCGATCGAGGAGGTGCTCGCCACGCTGGACGACCTCGTGCGCGCGGGCAAGATCCGCTACACGGGCGTGTCCAACTTCTCCGGCTGGCAGCTGATGAAGTCGCTCGCGGTCGCGGACCGCGACGGCCACCCCCGCTACGCCGCCCACCAGGTCTACTACTCGCTGGTCGGCCGCGACTACGAGTGGGAGCTGATGCCGCTCGGCCTGCGGGAGGGCGTCGGCGCGGTCGTGTGGAGCCCGCTCGGCTGGGGCCGGCTGACCGGCAAGGTCCGCCGGGGCCGCCCGCTGCCGGCGGGCAGCCGCCTGCACCGTACGGCGGCCTTCGGCCCGCCCGTGGACGAGGAGCGGCTGTACGACGTCGTCGACGCGCTCGACGAGATCGCCGAGGAGACCGGCCGGGCGATCCCGCAGATCGCCATCAACTGGCTGCTCCAGCGCCCGACCGTGGCGTCGGTCCTCATCGGCGCCCGCGACGAGCACCAGCTGCGCCAGAACCTCGGCGCCGCCGGCTGGTCGCTGACCCCGGACCAGGTGGCCCGCCTGGACCGGGCCGGCGCGACGCCCGCTCCGTACCCGTACTTCCCCTACGAGCGCCAGGAGGGCTTCGCCCGCCTGAATCCCCCGCTCACCGGCGCCGGCGCTCGCTGACCGCCGGCGCGGCGAGCGCGGTCAGACGGAGTGGAACTCGCCGGTCGCGGCGCCCGCCTCGGCCAACGCGTCGAGCAGGGCGGCGGTGGCCGGGGGCTCGGGCGGCTCGCCGTACGTCGCGGCCAGCACGTGGCGGGTCGCGTCGGGCAGCACGGCCGTGTGCACCGCCTCGTTGCGGGCGGCCAGCAGTGGCAGGCCCGGTAGGGCCGTCACGCCCAGGCCCGCGGCGACCATCGCCTGGACGGCCACGAAGTCGTCCGTCGTGAACGACACCCGTGGGGTGAAGCCCGCCCGCGCGCACATGGCGAGCAGATGTGTGCGGCAGCGGTCGCAGCCGGCGATCCACTCCGCTTCCGCGTGGGCCGTCAGGTCGGGGGTGGTCTCCTCCGCCGTGACCAGGTAACTCGGCTCGTCCAGCAACCGGCGGGCCGTGATGCCGTCGTCCTCGTTCTCCCGGTCGTAGCGGAAGATCACGGCGACGTCGACGTAGCCGGCGCGCAGCATGCGGATCGCCTCTGGCGGCTCGGCCTCGCTCAGGCTCACCCGCAGGCCGGGATGGCGGTCGGCCAGCAGCGCCGCCGCCCGCGGCACGAATGTGCCCAGCGCCGACGGGAACGCGGCCAGCCGTACCCGGCCCTGGCTCAGGCCCACGTGCGCGGAGAGCTCGGCCTCGGCGGCGTCCAGGCGGCCCAGGATCTCGGCGCCGCGCTCGGCGAGGGTGCGGCCGGCCTCGGTCAGCCGGATGCCGCGTCCGACACGGCGTACGAGCTGGGCGCCGGTCTCGGCCTCCAGCCGGGCGAGGTGGTGGCTGATCGACGGCTGGGAGTAGTGCAGCTGCTTCGCCGCAGCCGTCACCGACCCCGTACGGGCGATCGCCACGAGCACGCGCAGTCGAGAAACATCCAGCACAGAGCCAACATATCAACCAGATCTATCGCTCTGCGTCGATGTTGGCATTAGACCGATGATTGGCCCGGGAGGGACTATGGAGCGAGAAGGAGGTGGCCGAAATGGCAACACTGGTGCGCGGAGACGTACGGCCCGGACTGCAGGACCTCGTGACGGGTGTGCGCGGCGCCGTGGACCGGCACGTCGGCTGGCGGGAGACCGCACTGCTCGTCGCCGGCGAACTGCGTCGGCACCTGCCCACTCCCGACGTGATGACCGCGGAGGAGCGGCTCGGCGACCCCGACCACTACCAGTGTCACACCCTGTACGCCGCGCCCGACGGCGCGTTCTCCATCGTCGGCCTCGTGTGGCGCCCCGGCCAGATAACGCCGATCCACGACCACGTGACCTGGTGCGTCTTCGGCGTCCTTCAAGGCATCGAGCACGAGGAGCTGTTCGTCCACGAGGGCGACCACCTGCTCAGCGCGGGTGTGAACGACAACATGCCGGGAGACGTCAGCGGCTTCGCCCCGCCCGGCGACATCCACCGGGTGCGCAACTCCGGCGACATCACCGCGCTCTCGATCCACATCTACGGCACCGACATCTCCCGCATCGACTCCAGCGTGCGCCGTATCTACGAACTCCCCGTACGCGGCTAAGCGCCGAGCCGTACGAACCGCTTGGACTCGGTCAGCTCGTCCAGGTAGTCCATGATCGGCTCCACCCCGAGCCCGGGTCCGGAGGGCACGGTCATCAGGCCGTCCACCAGCCGGAACGGTTCGGTGATGTCACGCGTGTAGTAGCGCTCGGACGCGGAGACGTCGCCCGGCAGGGTGCATCCGGGCATCGCGGCGAACGCCAGGTTCGCCGCGCGGCCGAGGCCGGTCTCCAGCATGCCACCGCACCAGACGGGCACCCCGTGCGCGACGGAGACGTCGTGGATCCGGCGCGCCTCCAGGTAGCCGCCGACCCGGCCGGCCTTGACGTTGATGATCGAGCACGCGCCGAGCGACAGCGCGTCCGCGGCGGCGCGCGCCGACACGATCGACTCGTCCAGGCAGATCGGCGTGGTCAGGGTGGAGGCGAGCTTCGCGTGTCCGAGCAGGTCGTCCTCGGGCAGCGGCTGCTCGATGAGCAGCAGCCCGAACGGCTCCAGCTCCGCGAGGTGCCGCGCGTCGGCCCGCGTGTACGCGGTGTTCGCGTCGACCTGGAGCAGGATGTCGCCGAAGCGTTCGCGTACCGCGCGCACCGGCTCGATGTCCCAGCCCGGCTGGATCTTGAGCTTGATCCGCGCGTATCCCTCGGCCAGGTAGCGCTCGACGTGGTCCAGCAGCTCGGGGATCGAGTCCATGATCCCGACCGACACCCCGGCGGGCACCCGGGCCACCGTGCCGCCGAGGTAGGCCGCGTACGACATGCCGGCGGCGCGCAGCTCCGCGTCCAGCACCGCCATCTCGACCGCGGCCTTGGCCATCTCGTGCCCCTTGACCGGCGCGAACGCCGGGCCGAGCGCCCCCGCCGTGACGTCCGCGGGCAGCCGGGGCACCAGGAAGTCGCGGATGACCTGCTCGGCGCCGTCGACGTACTCGGGGGAGTACAGCGGCTCGGTGATGGCCACGCACTCGCCCCAGCCCTCGGTCTCCGTGCCGACGACCCGTACCAGCAGTATCTCCCGCTCGGTCTCGGTCGCGAAGGACGTGCGGAACGGCGACACCAGCGGGAGACGGATCCGCCGCAGCTCGACGCCGGAAAGCTTCATCGGGAGACCTCCAGGAGGTAGTGGCCGGACCGGTTGAACCCGATCACGTGGTACCCGGCGTCCAGTGCGCCGGCGAGCGCCGTCCGCTGGGCCCGCCGCCACGCGAGGGCGAGCGGCGGGTCATCGGCGCGCAGCGCGGCGACGTCCGCGGGTGTGCCGACCGCGATCCGGGTGGCGCCGGCCGATGAGCGCTCGACCGGGCGGCCGACCGCGTCGTCGGTGAGCACCGTGACTCCGGCGGGCGGGGGCTCGGCCGGCGGATCGCCCTTCATGGCCGAGGCCACCTCCGGAGCGTCGAGGTGCCAGAAGAGCAACAGGCGGTCGCTCGGATCGCCCGCGTTCAGCTCGTCCGGCATCTCGCCGTAGAAGTCCGGCAGGTACTCGGTCGGCCGTGCCGCCAGTTTCGCCAGGTTGAAGTACGCGTTGCGCCGGACCAGCGGGTCGAACGTCCAGGTGATCGTCCGTATCCCGTGGGCGAGCGCCCACTCGCGCTGGTGCCGTTTGATCGCGAAGCCGGCGCCCCGGCCGCGGGCGGCGACGCCGGTGATGTGCGAGTGCAGGCTCCCGTCGGCGGCAGGGAAGGCCGCGCAGGCCCCCACCATCGCGCCGCCCTCGAAGACGCCCGAGATATAGCCGCCAAGGTGCTGGAGGACGCGCATCATCTCGTACGGCATCGGGTCGGTGGGCCGCCAGATCCCGGCGAGCACCTCCGAGGCCGTGCGCAGGTCATCGGGCGTCGTCAGCTCGCGTACGTCCATAACCCGATCGTGCCGCGTCATCGGATCGAGCGCACGACCGGGCTCACTTGTTGGCTTCCTCCCCCTCGTGAACGTGAGCGAGGGGGATTCCTACGGCTCGCGCCGTGGGGTTTCCTGCTTCAGTGCCGACGGCCCCGACCGGGAGGAGTCCCGTTGAGGTCTTACACCGGCTCCACAGGCCGACACCGCCAGCCCGGCGGCCAGAAGGTTCTTCGCCGCGTTCACGTCCCGATCGTGGGTCGTGCCGCAGCCGCACGTCCACATGCGGACGTTGAGGGGCATCGCCTCGGCCACGGTTCCGCAGGCCGAGCACAGTTTGGAGGAGGGGAACCAGCGATCGACCACGATCACCTCGCGGCCATACCATCCGGCTTTGTACTCCAACATTTGCCGGAACTCACTCCACGCGGCATCGGAGATGGCGCGGGCCAGTGCGTGGTTCTTCAGCATGTTCTCAACGGTCAGGTCCTCGATCACGACCACTTGGTTATCGCGGACGAGTCGAGTGGTGAGCTTGTGCAGACCGTCACGGCGCCGGTCGGCGATCCGCGCGTGGATCCGGGCGACCTTACGCCGGCCCTTGGCCCGGTTGGAACCATCCCCTTTGGCCTTGCGGGACAGTTCCCGCTGCGCCTTGGCCAGACGCTTGCGGTCCCGGCGTTCATGCCGGGGATTGGTGACCTTCTCCCCGGTGGACAACGTCAGCAGATGCTCCAGCCCGGCATCCACCCCGACCGCGTCACCGCCCGCCGGGAGCGGCCGCACGTCGGGGTCTTCGCACAGCAGCGACACGAACCAGCGCCCCGCCGCATCCTGAGACACCGTCACCGTCGAAGGCTTCACGCCCTGCGGAAGAGGCCTCGACCAGACGATGCCCAGCGGCTCTGCCATCTTGGCGAGGGTGAGTGTCCCCTCCCGGAACCGGAACCCGCTGGCGGTGTACTCCGCGGACTTACGGGACTTCTTCTTCGCCTTGAACCGCGGATACCTGGCCCGTCCGGCGAAGAAGTTCGTGAACGCGGTCTGCAGATGCCGCAGCACCTGCTGCAGCGGAACGCTGGACACCTCGCTCAGGAACGCCAGTTCCTCGGTCTTCTTCCAGGCCGTCAGCATCGCGGAGGTGGCGTTGTAGCCGACGCGTTCCCGCCGCGACTTCCAGGCGTCGGTGCGGGCCTCCAGCGCCAGGTTGTAGACCTTCCGCACGCACCCGAACGTGCGCGACAGTTCCGCTGCCTGCGCATCGGTGGGATAGAAGCGGTACTTGAAAGCACGCTTCACACCGGGGATGGTCACAGACCGCAAACTATCGCGTCAGCGTGTAACCACATGTGGGTTTTTCGGGACTGGACGCCGAATCGTCGTGACGGCGGTTGGGCTAACTATGCCCTGCTCCGCAGGGGTCCGATTCCTCCCCACCCTGAACTGAACGGCGGAGTCTCCTCGGAGGATTCACTTGATGATGGGCAGCGGGTTCCCGTTCGACGGCTTGGACGGGCTCGGAGTGGCCGCGGACTTGCTCTTTCCGCTCGACTTTCCGCCCGACGCGCCGGGGAGCTTCACCGACGCCGGCAGCGGGATGAGGTTCTGCAGGTAGACGTCGAACCAGCGGCCGGTGCCGGTGAAGTCGGCCACTTCGCCGGTGAACGGCGCCATCGCCTGGAGGGACTTGTCGAGGTTCTCCTGGTTGCGGGTCAGGATGTTCACCGTGCGGTGGAGGTTCTTGAGCGCGGGGCCGAGCGTGGCCTGGTTCTCCTGGATCGTCCCGGTGATCTGCTGGGACAGCGTCACCGTGCCGGTCAGGAGCTGACTGATCACCTGCCGGCGCGTGTTGATCTCCTGGAGCAGCAGCCCGCCGTCGCTGACGAGCGTGGCCAGGTCGCCGCTGCGGTCGGCGAGCAGCTTGGTCACGTTGTTGGTGTGCTGGAGCAGCTCGGACAGCTCGTCGTCGCGCGAGGCGACCGCACGCGAGATCTTCTGCAGCCCGGCCAGGGTGCCGCGGACGTTCTCCGAGGACCCCTGCATCGTCTGCGACAGCGTGTCGAACGACTGGGCCAGCTGCTTGGTGTCGATCTTACCGAGCTGCGCGCTGGCGTCCTGGAGCGCGGGCACCACGTCGTACGGTGCGGTGGTGCGCGACACCGGGATCTCCCGGTGCGGCGACTGGTGTCCGGGGCCCTTCGGCTCCAGCGCCAGGTAGTGCGAGCCGAGCAGAGTCTTGATCTTGATCTGCGCGCGGGTGTCGGTGCCGAACGGCCGGCCGCTGGTGAACTTCACCTTCACGTGGTCGCGTTCGAGGTCGACGCTCTCGACCTTGCCGACCTTGACGCCCGCGATGCGCACCTCTTCGCCCGACTTGAGCCCGGCGGCCTCGCTGAACGCGGCGGAGTAAGTGGTGCCCCCGGAGAAGTGTTGGAGGTTGAAGGCGAGCGCCGCGACGACGCCGACGGTCGCCAGTCCGGCGATTCCCATCGGCAGCGGATTACGTTCACGGAAGGGACGCATGCGGGGGCACCTCGCGTCGATTCTCAGAGCCTGCGACGCGGCGGGGACCTGCCCGGTCACGTGAGGCCTTCACGCCCCGTCGCGGTCACCATCGCGTCCGTGAACCCTACTGACGCGTATTTTCCCACGACAAGGACGAGAGCCGGGAAAAATACGGAAGAAAGCTCCGCCATCGCGTTCCCCCAGGTCAGCAACGCCTTACTGACGTGGGGGAGTGATGGACATCACGCCCGTCCGGTCCGCGGCGGCCGTCGTGCCGACCGGCCCTCGCACACGGCCCCCACCGGCGGAAACGCGCACCCCCACCGCCGCGACGAGGGCGACCGCGAGCAGCGCCACGCCGTACACCACGGTCGCCGCCCAGTGCCCGTGCTCGTACGCCAGGCCGCCGGCCGACCCGCCGACACTGCTGCCGAGGTAGTAGGCGAACAGGTAGAGGGCGGACGCGTGGGCCTTCGCGGTGGTCGCGCGGCGCCCCACCCAGCCGCTGGCGACCGTGTGCGCGGCGAAGAAGCCGGTGGTCATGACCAGGAGGCCGGCGCCCACCGCCGGCAGCGAGTCCGGCAGGGTCAGCAGCAGTCCGCAGGCGGCGAGCGCGCACGCGCCCAGCAGCACCCGCCGCCGTCCGATCCGGTCCGCGAGCGATCCCGCGACGGGGGAGCTGAAGGTACCCGCGAGGTACATGAGGAACACCAGCGCGACGACCGACTCCGGCAGGCCGAACGGGGAGGCGATCAGGCGGTACCCCAGGTAGTTGTAGACCGTGACGAACATGGCCATCAGGACGAGCCCCACCACGTACAGGCGGCGCATGCCGGGGTCGGCCAGGTGGCGCGCCAGCCCGCCGAGGCCCGGCCGCGACGGCGTGAAGAAACGCGAGCGCGGCAGCAGGGCCCAGAACGCCGCGGTGAGCAGTGTGACGGCGAGCGCGGTCGCGGCCAGGCCCCAGCGCCAGCCGGCCAGATCGGTGACGAAGCCGGGCAGCAGCCGCCCGGCCAGCCCGCCGACCGTGTTGCCGGCGATGTAGCGGCCCATCGCGCCGCCGAGCGCCTCCGGATGGACCTCGTCCGCCAGGTACGCCATGGCGACCGCGGGGACGCCCGCGAGCGCGACGCCCTGCACCGCGCGCACCGCGGCCAGCGCCGGGAACGACGGGCACAGCGGGATCAGCAGGCCGAGCGGTGCCGCGATCGCCGAGGAGACCAGCATGACGCGGGTCCGGCCGAACCGCTCCGACAGCGCGCTGACCGGGATCACCGCGAGGGCGAGCGTGCCGGTGGTGAGCGAGACGAGCAGGCTGGAGGTGGTCGGGGAGACGCGGAAGGACGCGGAGAGGGCCGGCAGCAGCGCCTGGGTGCAGTAGAGCGACATGAACGTCGTCAGCCCGGCGACGAAGAGCGCCAGGTTGACGCGGCGCAGCCCGGGGGAGCCGCGGCGGTGCCGTTCGCGAGGATCTTCGAGGTCGCGACGGAACGGGCCGGGGACGGGAGACGAGCGCACGTCTTCCACAGTGCGCGACGCAGCGTTGATGCGTCCAATGAAACTTTTATCGGAAAGCTATGCTTGGGACGCATGGATCTGGTGACGGTTCGCTGGTTCCTCGCCGTGGCGGAGATCGGCAACGTCACGCGGGCGGCCGAGGAGCTGCGCGTCTCCCAGCCGGGCCTGTCCCGCGCGATCGCCCGGCTCGAACGCGAGCTGCACGCCCCGCTGTTCGACCGGGAGGGCCGTACGCTCCGGCTCAACGCGTACGGCGAGATCTTCCGCGCGTACGCCGAGCGGCTGGTCGACACCGAGAAGGCGGCCCGGCGGGCGCTCGCCCAGGCCGCCGACCCCGAGCACGGCGAGGTCGGCCTGGCGTTCCTGCACACGCAGGGCACCGCGCTCGTGCCGGAACTGCTCCGCGCCTACCGGTCCGCGCACCCGAGGGTGCGCTTCCGGCTGACCCAGGGCAGCGCCGAGCACCTCGAGGCGGAGGTCGTCCACGGCCGCGCGGACATGGCGATCACCAGCCCGCGCCCGGAGGGACTGGCCTGGCATCCGCTCACCACCGAACGGCTGCGCCTGGCGATGCCCGCCGGCCACCGCCTCGCCGAGGCGCGCCGCGTGAGCCTCGCCGACGTGGCGGACGAGCCGTTCATCGTGATGCGGCGCGGGTACGGCCTGCGCTCCATCGCCGATGCGCTGTTCCGCGAGGCCGGGATCCGGCCGGAGATCGCCTTCGAGGGCGAGGAGGCCACGACCCTGCGCGGCCTGGTCGCGGCGGGCCTGGGCGTCGCGCTGGTCCCGCCCGGTGACCCGGTGACGGGGGTGGCGGAGCGCGAGATCCCGGGCGCGCGGCGGACGATCGGCCTGGTCTGGGTGGAGGGGCGCACACGCCCGCCGGTGGTGGAGAACTTCCGCCGCTTCGTGCTCGAACGCGCCGCCGCGCCTACCGGGTGAAGTAGCGGCGCGGGTTGTCCACCAGCATCGTGCCGATGTCCTTCTCGCTCACCCCGGCCTCGCGGAGGGCCGGCAGGACGTCGTTGTGGATGTGCTCGTAGTGCCAGTTCGGCATCAGCTGGTCCCGAATCCCGGTGAAGTCGTCGCCGAACCAGTCGATCCAGCACATCGCGTCGTGGCTCAGCACCATCCGCTCGGCGTAGCCGCGTTCGCACAGGGCCACGATCGTCTCGACGCGTTCGGGGGTCGTACGGAACGCGTCGAGGCCGAACCGGTCCATGCCGAGCAGCGCGCCCGTGTCGGCCAGCCAGGTCAGGTAGTCCAGGTCGCCCGAGTCGCCGCTGTGCCCGATGACCACCTTGGTCAGGTCGGCGTGCTCGGCGCGGAGCAGGTCCACCACCCAGCGGCCGGTCTGCTGGTGGGCGTTGGTGTGCACGGTGATCGGCGCGCCGGTCTCCCGGTGGGCGTAGGCCACGGCGCGGCAGACGCGTTCGACGCCGGGGGTCGGGTCGGGGTGCTCGACGGCGCACTTGAGGAACGCCGCCTTGACCCCGGTGTCGGCGATCCCCTCGGCGATGTCGCGGACGAACTCCCGGGCGAGCGGGTCGGGAGTCTCGTCGAAGATCAGCCCGGGACCGCGGTTCATGAACTGGATCGGCGCGTCGGTGTAGTGGTAGTAGCCGGTCGCGACGATGATGTTCAGCTCCGGGACCTGCTCGTTGATCCGCTGGATGCGCGGGATGTAGCGGCCTCCGCCCCACACCGTCGGGTCCACGAACGTACGGACGCCGCGGGCCGCCACCGACCGCAGGCGCTCGATCGCGTCCGCGACCCGCTCCTCCTCGTCCCACCAGCCGGCGCCGTAGTTCTGCAGGTACTCCGTGCCGACGAAGAACACGTGCTCGTGCATGAGCGTCGGCCCGAGTTCGGCGACGTCGACGGCTCCGCGTACGGTCTCGACCGTGGGCATGCCCAGAAACTAACTCCGATTCTGGATCCCTGCCACCATCCGGCGAATGCCCGAGAGCCACCGATCGTGGTCGGAGGCCTTCCGGCGCACGTACTCGGCCACCTCCGGGTGCGGCAGGATCAGGAACTTCTCCGCCTCGAGCCCGGCGATCACCGTGTCGGCCACCTCCTCGGGCTCCAGCACCTTGCCCGCGGCGGCGACCGCCTTGGCCGCGAGGTGCCCGTCGAGGCCGCCGGTGAGCAGCGGCGTCCGGACGCCCTGCGGGCAGAGCGCGCTCACCCGGATGCCCTGGTCGCCGTACGTCAGCGAGAGCCACTCGGCGAACGCCACGGCGGCGTGCTTGGTCACGGCGTACGGCGCGTCACCCGGCTGGCTCAGCAGGCCCGCCGCCGAGCATGTGTGCAGCAGGTACCCCTCGCCGCGTTCGAGCATCGAGGCCAGCACGGCGCGCGCGGCGTACACGTGGGCCTGGACGTTGACCGCCCATGCGGCCGCCCACTGCTCGGCCGTGGCCTCCAGCCCGGCCCCGGTGCCGATGCCCGCGTTGGAGCACATGAGGTCGACGGGGCCCAGTTCGCCGGTGGCGGCCTCGACCATGGAACGCACCTGGGACTCCTCGCCCACGTCGGTGCGGCGCACGACCGTACGGCACTCCAGCCCGGCGGCGACCCGGGCGGCGGCGTCCTCGTCGAGGTCGGCGAGGCAGATCCCGGCGGCGCCCTCGGCGGCGAACCTCCGGGCCAGCGCGGCGCCGATCCCGCTCGCGGCGCCAGTGATCACGATGTTCTTCCCAGTCACCCGCATGGCAGGAACGTAACATTTGTCACTAGGCTGAACCTGATTCGGGTATCAGCATGAGAAGCCTGGAGCGAGAGGCGAGAGCAGCATGGGACTCGAGACCGGCCTGGCGGGCAGAACCGCGCTGATCACCGGCGCGTCACGCGGCATCGGCAAGGCGACCGCGGTGGCGCTCGCCGCCCAGGGGTGCAACGTGGTGCTGTCCTCGCGCAAACAGGACGCGCTGGAGGAGGTCGCGGCGGAGATCCGGGCCGCGCATCCGGGCGCCGGGGTGCTCCCCAAGGCCGCCCACGTCGGCGACGAGGACGCCGCGCGGGCCTGTGTGGGGGCCGCCGTCGAGGAGTTCGGCGGCGTGGACATCCTGGTCAACAACGCGGGCACGAGCCCGTACTACGGCCCCATGGTCGACCTGGACGCCTCGCGCGCGGCCAAGACCGTGGAGGTCAACCAGTTCGCCATCGTCCTGTGGACCCAGCTCGTGTGGAAGCTGTCGATGGCCGACCGCGGCGGGGCGATCGTCAACGTCGCCTCGGTCGGCGGCATGGTGACCGAGCACGGCATCGGGTACTACAACGCGACGAAGGCCGCCGTCATCCACCTCACCCGGCAGTTCGCCATGGAGCTGGCGCCGAAGGTGCGCGTCAACGGGATCGCCCCCGGCCTGGTGCGGACCCACCTGGCCAAGGCGCTGTGGGAGGAGAACGAGGCGCAGATCAACAAGTTCATGCCGCTCGGCCGGATCGGCGAGCCCGAGGACATCGCCAAGGCGATCGTGTTCCTGGCCGGCGACGCGTCGAGCTGGATGACCGGGCAGACCATCGTCGTCGACGGCGGCGGCACGATCCGCCCCGTGATCGCCTGAGGAGGGCCCCGCATGTCGCGATGGGGACTGACGATCCCGCTCACCGGCGTGCCGCTCGCGCGGCACCAGAAGATCGTCTCCGAACTGGAGGACCTCGGTTACACCGACGCGTGGTCGGCGGAGACCAACGGCACCGACGCGTTCACGCCGCTGACCCTGGCCTCGCAGTGGGCGCCCGGCCTCCGGCTGGGACCCGCCATCGTCCCGGTCTACACCCGCGGTCCCGGCCTGCTCGCCCAGCAGGCGGCGACGCTCGCGGGCCTCGCGCCGGGCCGGTTCGTGCTCGGCATCGGGACGTCCTCGCCGGCGATCGTGCAGCGGTGGAACGGCATCCCGTTCACCGAGCCGTACCAGCGGGTGCGCGACACCCTCCGGTTCCTGCGCCGCGCGCTGGCCGGGGAGAAGGTCACCGACGAGGCCCTGAACGTCAAGGGCTTCAAGCTGGACAACGTCCCGGAGGTTCCGCCGAAGATCGCACTCGCCGCCCTGCGGCCCGGCATGCTGCGCCTCGCCGCCCGCGAGGCGGACGCCGCGATCACCAACTGGCTGTCGCCCGCGGACGTACGCCAGGTGCGCTCCGAGGTGGGCGGGGACAAGGAACTGCTGGCGCGGATCTTCGTCTGCCCGACCACGAACGCCGACGAGGCGCGCGCCCTCGGCCGCTGGATGATCGCCGCGTACCTGACCGTGCCCGCGTACGCGGCCTTCCACGAGTGGCTCGGCCGCGGCGAGCGGCTCGCCGCGATGAACAAGGCCTGGGCGGAGGGCGACCGCAAGGGGGCCCTGGCGGCCGTTCCCGACGACGTCGTGGACGAGCTGATCGTGCACGGCTCGCCGGAGGCCTGCCGGGAACGCGTCCGGGAGTACGCCGAGGCCGGGCTGGACACCCCGATCCTCGCCGTCCTGCCCGCCGAGGGCGTCGACCTGCTGGAGGCGGTGCGCGCGCTCGCGCCGCGAACGTGAAGCGTGACACCGGTTACGTGGCGAATCCCGACGTTTGCGGGTCGTGATGCGGGGCATGGCAGGCGCAAGCACGGCCCCGGTCGTGTGGCTCACAAACCCGACCAGAAGGAGCTGTTGACTGTGCTCACGCTGACCGACTCGGCGGTTCAGGTGATCCGTACCGTCACAAGCCAACCCGAGCTCTCTCCGCAGACCGGGCTGCGGATCGCGACGCAGTCCGAGCCCGAGCAGGCGGGCACACTGGCCCTGGCGGTGGCCGAGGGCCCCCAGGCGGGCGACGAGGTCGTCGAGGAACAGGGGGCGCGTGTCTACCTCGAACCGGACGCCGCGTCGATCCTCGACGAGATGACACTCGACGCGAGCGTCGACGAACAGGGAGATGTGACGTTCCGCCTCGCCGACAAGTCCGTCTGACCGAACGGAGCCGATCGCCCCGGACCGCCTGGTCCGGGGCGATCGGCGTTCCGAACGGCGTTCCGGCTGGTGTTCCGGGGGGCCGTTAGGAACGCGTCAATGACGCGCCCGCGGGCGTGAGGGATCCGTACGTACCCGCCCGACCTGCCGTTTTCGTCCCTAACGTCGCTCGCATGGATGTCATGGGGCACCCGCCGGCGCCGAGCGCACTGGTGGCGCTGGTCCGAGTGCGGCTGGTGGGCGGCGCCGAGCACGAGGTCTTCGAGAGGCACCTGCGCGCCGAACCCGCCGTCATGGACGCCTGGCGTCTCGCCGGCGACTGCGACTACGAGGTACGCCTCACCTGCCCGGCCCTCGCCGACCTCGACAGCGCCGTGAACGAGCTGCGCAACGCCGGCGGTCACACCTCCACCACCCTGGTCCTGCACCGCGTGCCCCTGGGCGACCGATGAACATCTGGCCCCTCACCGCCGATCCCGCGCACTCCGTGGGCGGCGTGCCCCTCACCGAGATCGCCGAGCGCTTCGGCACCCCCGTCTACGTCCTCGACGAGGAGCACGTACGGCACCGGTGCCGTGAGTACCGCAAGGCCCTCCACCCGCACCGCGTCGCGTACGCGGGCAAGGCGTTCCTCTGCCGGGCCATGGCCCGCTGGGTGGACGAGGAGGGCCTGTGGCTCGACGTGTGCTCCGCCGGCGAGCTCGCCCTGGCCCGGTCGGTCGGCTTCCCGGCCGAGCGGATCCTGCTGCACGGCAACGGCAAGACGCCGGAGGACCTGGCCGCCGCGCTGGAGTACGGCGTGGGGCGGATCGTGGTCGACTCGGCGGGGGAGGTGGCGCGCCTGGCCGCGCTGGCCGGCGACCGCCGTCACCCGCGGAAGGTCCTCGTACGGGTGACACCCGGGGTCGACCCGCACGTCCACCGCGCGATGGCGACCGGCCTCGAGGACCAGAAGTTCGGGCTGTCCCTCGCCTCGGGCGCCGCCGGCGACGTCGTACGCCGCGTGCTCGGCCAGCCCGCGCTCGCGCTCGCCGGCCTGCACTGCCACCTCGGCTCGCAGATCGGCGAGCCGGACGGCTACGAGACGGCGGCGCGGCGGCTCGTCGCCTTCATGGCGGGGTTCGGCGGCCTGCCGGAGCTGAACCTCGGCGGCGGCCACGCGGTGGCGTACCGGCCGGACGAGCACGGCCTCGACGTCCACACCTTCGCCGGCCGCGTGGTCGCGGCCGTCGCGCAGGAGTGCGCCGTACGCGGGGTCCCCGCACCATCGCTGACCGTCGAGCCCGGCCGTGCGATCGTCGCGTCCGCGGGCGTGACGCTCTACCGGGTCGTCGCGGTCAAGCACGGCGCCCGGACGTTCGTCGTGGTCGACGGCGGCATGAGCGACAACCCCAGGCCCGCCCTGTACGGCAGCCGCTACTCGGTCGCCCGGATCGGGCCGGGGTCGGGCGCGGGCGAGGCCCCGGCCACGGTCGTCGGGCGGCACTGCGAGGCGGGCGATGTGATCGCCGCGGACGTGCCGCTGCCCGCGGACGTACGGCCGGGCGACCTGCTCGCCGTGCCGTGCACCGGCGCGTACCACCACTCGATGGCCTCCAACTACAACCAGGTCGCCCGGCCGCCGGTCGTCGCCGTACGCGGCGGGCGCGCCCGGCCGCTGGTCCGCCGCGAGACCCTGGAAGACCTGATCCGCCGCGACGTCGGCTGAGCCGGGACCAGGACGGCGTGAAAAGATCGTTGGAGCCGAAAGATGAGGTGAGAGGAATGCAGCTGACCAAGCTGGGCCACGCCTGCGTGCGCCTGCGCAAGGACGATCGCACTCTCGTCATCGACCCCGGTGGCCTCACGCCGGAGGACGAGGCGATCACAGGCGCCGAGGCCGTGCTCATCACGCACGAGCACTTCGACCACCTGGAGGCCGAGCGCCTGCGCCGGGCCCTGGCCGACGATCCGCGTCTCACCGTCTACACGTGCCGGGCCGTCGCCGGCATCCTCGGCGACGTCGGCGACCGGGTCCGTGCGGTCGGGGAGGGCGACTCGCTCACCATCGCGGGCTTCGAGGTCTCCGTCGTCGGGCAGAAGCACGAGATCGTCCACCCGGACGTGCCGCCGGTGGACAACGTGGGCTTCTTCATCGACGAGGAGGTCTTCCACCCCGGCGACGCGTTCACCGTCGTACGGGCGCCGACGCTGCTGGTCCCCGGCCAGGCGCCGTGGATGAAGGCCCCGGAGATGATCCAGTACCTGCGGGAGGTCGAACCCCGGCGTGCGTACGCGGTGCACGACGGCCTGCTGAACGAGGCCGGCCTGGGCCTGCTGGAGAGCCAACTCTCCGGCGAGGGCAAACGACAGGACGCCGACTTCCAACGACTGCGGCCGGGCGAGTCCGTGGAGATCTAGTCCATTGAGGCTAGGGCTCAGCGGGTGTCAGCTCTGTTCGGGAACGGGTGCGGGCCCGGAGGAACCAATGCGCGGTCACCAACGGGATGACGCCGACGGGGTACCAGGCGACATCAACGAGGTCGAACCGGGCGCCTAGCAGCCCGCCCGTCAGGACGAGAACGGCCGCGACCGCAACGGTCTGGTCAGGCTTCGGGCGGGAGGCGCCAGACCTCGGGGAGGCTCTGGTCCGCGTCGGAGTAGTCGTGGATCACGTCGAGGTAGCCCGCCATCCGGGCCTGCCAGGCGACGTTGACCGGGAGGTTCTCCAGGGCGGCCAGCATGGCCGCGTAGTCGTCGCAGTCGATGACGTGGAACAGGTCCAGGCCGTCGCGCCAGATCGTCCAGTCGTGGGCGCCCGCCGCCCTGATGGCGGCCACGAGTTCCGCCGGCACCGACCGGTGGGCCTCTTCGTACTCCTCCTCACGCCCCGGTGCGAGGCGTGTGTGCAGCGCGATCCGCAACGATCCGTCCTCCTTCACTCGACTCCTGAGGGATCCTCGCCGGCCTGGCGGCGGGCCCAGTCCTCGACCGCGCCGATGTGGACGGCCGCCGCGACGCGGGCGCCGTCCGGGTCGCGTTCGGCCAGGGCGCGGTAGATCTGGTCGTGTTCGGTGAACGTCCGCGGGAACACGCCCTCCTCCCGGTACCCCCGCCACACCCGGGCGCGGAAGGTGCGGCTGTTCAGGCCGCCGAGGATCGCCGCCAGCACCGGGTTCGCCGCGGCCTCGGTGATGATCCGGTGGAACTCCAGGTCGTGCCCCACGATCTCCTCGGCGGTCGTGCCGCGCTCCATCGCGTTCATCTCGGCGCGCAGGCGGGCCAGGCCGGCTTCGTCGATGCGGGCCGCCGCGGCGGCGGCCGCCGCCGGTTCGAGGATCTTCCTGACCTGGACGAGGTGCAGCAGCGTCGAGCCCCGCGAGATCTCCGCCACCACACCGAAGGTCTCCAGCAGGTCGCCCGGCTCCAGCCGGGTGACGTAGATGCCCGCGCCGTGCCGGGCCTCCAGCACGCCCATGACGGTCAGCGCCCGGATCGCCTCGCGCATCGAGCTGCGCGACAGGCCGAGCTCGGCCGCGAGGTCGCGTTCGGTCGGCAGCCGCTGCCCAGGCTCCAGCTCCCCGGAAGCGATCTTGGCCTTGATCTTCTCGATCGCCCGCTCGGTGACCGTGGTCCTGGCGGCGGTCTCATCCGGCACTCGCTCCTCCCTCCCCGCGCCTGATCAGCATCTTGAGCAGCATTCTGTACGAGCGTGACAGATCCGACCAATCCGTGCAATGTAACAAATCTGTCACAGGGTATTGCCAGGAGATCGGCGGTTGATGGTGTCATGTCCGTACCAGAGGTCCGATGACTGACTCAGAGGTCGGACCAGTACACGATCCAGGAAGGACGGCTCCGTGAAGCTGCTGCGTGTCGGACCGGAGGGCGCCGAACGGCCCGCGATTCTGGCCGAGGACGGGACGCTCCTCGACCTGTCCGGCGTGACCCGCGACATCGACCCCGCCTTCCTCGCGACCGGTCTGGACGATCTGCGGGCCGCGTACGAGGCGGGTGAGCTGCCCCGGATCCAGAACACCAAGCGGGTCGGCGCGCCCGTGGCGCGGCCCGGCAAGGTCGTCTGCATCGGCCTGAACTACCGCGACCACGCCGCGGAGACCGGGGCCGCGATCCCGGACGAGCCGATCATCTTCATGAAGGCCGTCAACACCGTCGTCGGGCCGACCGACGACGTCCTCATCCCGCGCGGCAGCGAGAAGACCGACTACGAGGTCGAGCTCGCCGTCGTGCTGAAGGGCCGCGCCCGCTACCTGGACTCGCCGGAGGAGGCGCGCGCCCTCATCGCGGGCTACGCGATCGCCAACGACGTCTCCGAGCGTGAGTACCAGCTCGAACGCGGCGGCACCTGGGACAAGGGCAAGTCCTGCGAGACCTTCAACCCGCTCGGGCCCTACCTCGTCACCGCCGACGAGGTCTCCGACCCGCAGAACCTCGGCCTGCGGCTCTGGGTCAACGGCGAGCTGCGCCAGGACGGCAACACCAAGGACATGATCTTCGGGATCGACCACCTGATCTGGTACCTCAGCCAGTTCATGGTGCTGGACCCCGGTGACGTCATCAACACCGGCACCCCGGCCGGGGTCGCGATGGCCCGCCCCGGCACGCCGTACCTCCGCACGGGCGACGTCGTCGAGCTGGAGATCGACGGCCTCGGCCGGCAGCGGCAGAGGCTGGCATGAGGATCACATCGCTCGACGTCCACGACGTCCGGTTCCCGACCTCACGGCGGCTCGACGGCTCGGACGCCATGAACCCCGACCCCGACTACTCGGCCGCGTACGCCGTGCTGCACGCCGACACGGGCGCGGAGGGGCACGGCTTCTGCTTCACCATCGGGCGGGGCACCGAGGTGTGCACCGCGGCCATCGAGGCGTACGCGCCCCTCGTCGTGGGCCGTGAGCTGGACCCGGCCGACCTGGGGGAGTTCGCCCGGCGGCTGACCCACGACTCGCACACGCGCTGGCTCGGCCCGGAGAAGGGCGTCGTGCACATGGCCGCCGCCGCCCTGATCAACGCCGCGTTCGACCTCGCCGGCCGGGTCGCGGGCAAGCCCGTCTGGCGGCTGCTGGCGGACCTGCCGCCCGAGCAGGTCGTCGACCTCGTCGACTGGCGGTACCTCACCGACGCGCTGCGCCCCGCCGAGGCCCTCGACCTGCTCCGGACGGCCCGGGACGGGCGGGCCGAGCGCGAGGCCGCGCTGCTCGCCACCGGCTATCCCGGGTACGCGACCACGCCCGGCTGGCTCGGCTACACCGACGACAAGCTTGTACGCCTCTCCCGCGAGGCGGTCGCCGACGGCTTCACCCAGATCAAGCTCAAGGTCGGCTCTGACCTGGACGACGACGTACGCCGCATGCGCCTGGCCCGCGAGGCGGTCGGCCCGGACATCCGGATCGCGATCGACGCCAACCAGCGCTGGGACGTCGAGCAGGCCATCACGTGGGTCAACGCGCTCAAGCCGTACGACCCGTGGTGGATCGAGGAGCCGACGAGCCCCGACGACGTCCTCGGCCACGCCGCGGTCCGCGCGGGCGTGCGCCCGGTGCGGGTCGCGACCGGCGAGCACGTCGCCAACCGGGTGATCTTCAAGCAGCTGCTCCAGGCCGACGCGATCGACTTTTTGCAGATCGACGCGTGCCGGGTCTCCGGCGTCACCGAGAACGTCGCGATCCTGCTGCTCGCCGCCAAGTACGGCGTGCCGGTCTGCCCGCACGCCGGCGGCGTCGGCCTGTGCGAGGTCGTCCAGCACCTGTCCATGTTCGACTACCTCGCGGTCAGCGGCTCCACCCAGGACCGCGTGATCGAGTACGTCGACCACCTGCACGAGCACTTCACCGATCCCGTACGGGTGCGCGACGGCCACTATCTCGCGCCGGACGCCCCGGGGATGTCGGCCGAGATCAAGGCCGAGAGCCGAGCCGAGTACGCCTATCCCGACGGCCCTGTCTGGAGGTCATGACACCGTGGAGTTCACCGGCATGAGAGCGCTGGTCACCGGCGGCGCGTCCGGCATCGGGCTCGCCACCGCGCGGCTGCTCGCCGAACGCGGCGCGTCCGTCGCCTGCCTGGACCTGTCCGGCCCGCCGGAGCCGCTGTACGGGGTCAAGGCGGACGTCCGGGACGACGCGCAGGTCCGTGCGGCGGTCGAGGACGCGGCCGAGCACCTCGGCGGCCTCGACGTCCTGGTCAACAACGCGGGCATCGGCGCGCAGGGCACGGTCGAGGACAACGACGACGACGAGTGGCGGCGCGTCTTCGACGTGAACGTGTTCGGCATGGTGCGGACGAGCCGGGCCGCCCTGCCGTACCTGCGCCGATCCGAGCATGCCGCGATCGTCAACACCTGCTCGATCGCGGCCACCGCAGGGCTGCCGGCCCGGGCGCTGTACTCGGCGACGAAGGGTGCCGTGCTGTCGCTCACCCGCGCGATGGCGGCGGACCACCTGCGGGAGGGGATCCGCGTCACCTGCGTGAATCCCGGAACCGCGGACACACCGTGGATCGGCCGGCTGCTGGAGGCGGCCGACGACCCCGAAGCGGAACGGGCCGCGTTGGAGGCCCGCCAGCCGACCGGGCGCCTGGTCAGTGCGCAGGAGGTCGCCGCGGCGATCGCCTACCTGGCCGGCCCGCTCGCGTCGGCCACGACAGGAACGGCGCTGGCGGTCGACGGGGGCATGGACGGCCTGCGACTGCGACCAGACAAATCCTGAGGAGATCGCTATGAAGCGAAAGACCCTCGCGGCCGGCGCCTCGCTCGCCGCCGCAGCGCTGCTGGTGTCGGCCTGCAACAACAGCAGCGGCGGTGGTGCGGGAGGGGGCAAGGTCGTCGGAGTCGACTACCCCCGCTCGGACACCGACTTCTGGAATTCGTACATCAAGTACGTTCCGCAGTTCGGCAAGCAGCTCGGCCTGGACCTGAAGACCACCAACTCCGAGAACGACATCGCCAAGCTCACCGCCAACGTCCAGACGCTCATCGGCCAGGGCGTCAAGGGCGTCGTCCTCGCCCCGCAGGACACCGCCGCGGTCGCCCCCACCCTGAGCCAGCTCAAACAGAAGAAGATCCCCGTCGTCAGCGTCGACACCCGCCCCGACAAGGGTGACGTGTACATGGTCGTCCGCGCCGACAACGTGGCGTACGGGCAGAAGGCCTGCAAGTTCCTCGGCGACACGCTGAAGGGCAAGGGCAAGGTCGCCATGCTGGAGGGCGACCTGGCCTCGATCAACGGCCGCGACCGTACCGATGCCTTCAACCAGTGCATGGCGCAGAACTACAAGAACATCAAGGTCATCGGCCTGCCGACCGAGTGGAAGGGTGACGTCGGGGCGAACAAGCTGCAGACCGCCCTCGCCGCCAACCCCGACATCAACGGGATCTACATGCAGGCCGGTGGCGCGTTCCTCGCCCCTACGCTGAACGTGCTCAAGCAGAAGGGCCTGCTGGTCCCGCCGAGTAACCCCAAGCACATCGCGATCATCTCCAACGACGGCATCCCCGAGGAGATGAAGGCGATCGCGGCCGGGCAGATCGACGCGACCGTGTCCCAGCCCGCCGACCTGTACGCCAAGTACGCGCTGTACTACATCAAGGCCGCCATCGCCGGGCAGAAGTTCTCCCCCGGCAAGACCGACCACGGCTCGACCATCGTCGCGCCGCGGCCAGGCGTGCTGGAGGACCAGCTGCCCGCGCCGCTGGTCACCAAGGACGGGTCCTACCCGGGCTCGCTGAAGTCGACCGACCCCTCGCTCTGGGGCAATCAAATCAAATGACGGCTCCCGAAGGCGCCGCGGCCGGCCGTGCGGAGACGACACGGCCGGTCGCGGCAGCACACGCGATCAGCAAGCGGTTCGGGGTGACCGTCGCGCTGGATGAGGTGTCGCTGGAGGTGACCGGCGGGCAGGTGCACGCGCTCGTCGGCCGCAACGGCGCGGGCAAGTCGACGCTCGTGTCGGTCCTCACCGGCCTGGTGCCGCCGGACTCCGGATCGGTGGAGTTCGGCGGCGAGCCCGCGCCGCCGGTGGCCGACCGCGAGGCGTGGCGCAGCCGCGTCGCCTGCGTCTACCAGCGCTCCACCGTCATCCCCTCGTTGTCCGTCGCCGAGAACCTCTATCTGAACCGGCAGGGGGCGGGCCTGATCTCCTGGGGCGGGCTCCGCCGCCGGGCCCGCGAGCTCCTCGACGCCTGGGAGGTCGACGTCGACGTACGGGCCCCGGCCGAGCGGCTCAGCGTCGAACAGCGCCAGCTCGTGGAGATCGCACGAGCCCTGTCGCACGGCTCGCGGTTCATCATCCTGGACGAGCCGACCGCGCAGCTCGACGGCAGCGCGATCGAGCGGCTGTTCACCCGCATGCGCTCGCTGCGCGAGGCCGGGGTGACGTTCCTGTTCATCAGCCACCACCTCGACGAGGTGTACGAGGTGTGCGACACCGTCACGGTGATGCGCGACGCGCGGCACATCGTCACCTCGCCCGTGGCCGAGCTGGACAAGCCGGCGCTCGTCGCCGCGATGACCGGGGAGGCGACCGGCCTGATCGAGCCGCCCGCCGAACGCCCGGCGCCGCCGGAGGGCGCCACGCCGGCGCTGCGGGTCGACGGCCTCGGCCTGCCGGGTGTCTTCCACGACGTGTCGCTGACGGTCGCGGCCGGCGAGGTCGTCGGGCTGGCCGGGTCGGGCGGCTCGGGGAAGATGGCCGTCGGCGAGTCCATCGTCGGCCTGCGCCGCGCCGGTTCGGGCACGGTCGAGATCGGCGGCGTACGGCCCCGGCCGGGCAGCGTGCCCGCCGCGCTGAAGGCCGGCGCCGGGTTCGTCCCGCAGGACCGCCACCGAGAGGGCCTCGTCCCCGACCTGTCGATCGCCGAGAACGCCACGCTCACCGTGCCGGAGCGCCTCGGCAGGTTCGGGTTCGTCGGGTCGCGGCGGCGCGACCGCCTCGGCGCCGAGGCGATCGAGCGGCTGACCATCAAGGCGGCCGGCCCCGGACAGCCCGTCGCCGCGCTGTCCGGCGGGAACCAGCAGAAGGTCGTGATGGCCCGCGCGCTCGCGGGCGACCCGACGGCGCTGGTGCTGCTCCAGCCGACCGCCGGCGTCGACGTACGGGCCAAGGAGACGCTGCTCGCGGCGGCCTCGGCCGCCGCGGCACGCGGCGCCGGCGTGCTCGTCGTCTCCGACGACCTCGATGACCTTCGGCCGTGCGACCGGGTGATCGTCCTGTTCAAGGGCGAGATCGTCACCGAGATGCCCCGGGGCTGGGCCGACCACGAGCTGATCGCCGCAATGGAGGGCATCCGTGACGGAAACTGAGACGGTCGTCGCCGCACCGGCCGGGAACCGGATCGCCGCGCCCCGGCTGGCGCGCCTGCGTGACCTCGCGCTGGTGCCGGCGATCATCGTGATCGCGATCGTCGGCTACTTCGTCAGCCCGGTGTTCCTGCACTGGGACAACCTCGTCAACGTCCTGCAGCAGCAGTCGGAGATCTCGCTGCTGGTGCTGGCCGAGGCGCTCGTGCTGATCTGCGGGCGGATGGACCTGTCGCTGGAGTCGACGTTCGGCCTGGCCCCGGGCATCGCGGCGTGGATGACGCTCGCGCCCGGCGTCGCGCACGGCCTCGGCTGGCTGTCCGGCGCGTGGTCGATCCCGCTGACGCTGGCCGTCGGCGCGGTCATCGGCGCGGTGAACGGCCTGCTGATCGTGCGGTTCCGCCTCAACGGCTTCATCGTCACGCTCGGCATGCTCATCGTGCTGCGGGGCCTGCTCACCGGCATCACCGGCGGCAAGACGTTCTTCAACCTGCCGAGCTCGATGATCTACCTGGGCAACGCCGTGTGGATCGGCCTGCCGGCCTCGGTCTGGATCTGCCTGATCCTGTACGCCGTCGCGATCGTGGTGACCGGCTACACGCGGTTCGGCCGGTCGCTGTACGCCGTCGGCGGCAACGCCGACGCTGCCCGCGCGGCCGGCATCCGGGTGGACCGGGTCCTGTGGTCGACACTCGTGCTCGGCGGGCTGCTCGCCGCCCTCGGCGGCCTGCTCCTGACCGGCCGTCTCGCGTCGGTGGCCGCCAGCCAGGGCAACGGCGCGATCTTCACGGTGTTCGCGGCGGCGGTCATCGGCGGCGTTTCGCTGAACGGCGGACGCGGCACGGTCTTCGGCGCCTTCACCGGCATCCTGCTGCTCTACATGATCCAGAACGTGCTGACCCTGGCCGGCGTACCGGCTCAGTGGATCAACGCGCTGAACGGAGCGATCATCCTGATCGCCCTGATCATCAGCCGGATCACCTCGGGACAGGCACAGGACTAGGGATGGAACTGCGCCGACTCGGTGACACGACGGTCGAGGTCACCACGCTGGGCCTCGGCGGTGCCGGGATCGCCGGCCTGTACCAGGCGGTCTCCGACGCCGAGGCCACCGCGACCGTACGGCGGGCGTACGAGCGGGGGATCCGCTACTTCGACACCGCGCCGCACTACGGCGCCGGGCGGGGCGAGCGCCGGTTCGGCGCCGCCCTGCCCGGCGGGTGCGTGATCTCCACGAAGGTCGGGCGGCTGCTCGTCCCGCTGGGTTCCGGCGAGCCGCCGGAACCGGAGGACTTCGCCGATCCGCCGCCGCTGCGCCGGGTGTGGGACTGGAGCGCCGAGGGCGTCCGGCGGTCGCTGCACGAGTCGCTGGAGCGTCTCGGGGCCGACCACGTGGACATCGTCTTCCTGCACGACCCGGACGACCACGAGGAAGAGGTGTACGCCTCGGCGTACCCGGCGCTGGCCGCGCTCCGCGAGGAGGGGGTCGTCCGCGCCATCGGGGCCGGCATGAACCAGTCCGCGATGCTGACCCGGTTCGTCGAACGCCTCGACCTTGACGTCGTCCTGTGCGCCGGCCGCTACACGCTCCTGGACCGGTCGGCGCTGGAGGACCTGCTGCCCGCCTGCGAGCGTCGCGGCACGTCGGTCGTCGTCGGCGGCGTCTACAACACCGGGCTGCTCGCGGGCGGCACCCGGTACGACTACCGGCCGGCCCCGCCCGAGCTGCGGGCGCGGGTGACGCGGCTGGAGGAGACCTGCGCCGCGTACGGGGTGCCGCTGCGCGCCGCCGCCCTGCGGTTCCCGCTGCGGCATCCGGCCGTGGCCTCCGTGCTGGCCGGCTGCCGCTCCGCCGCCGAGGTCGACGACAACGCCGACCTGCTCGAACTGGACATCCCCGACACCCTCTGGGACGAGCTTTGATTCACGTTGACGCGCACCACCACCTCTGGGACACGGCCGTACGGGACTACTCCTGGATGGACGGGCCGTGGGCCGACCCGATCCGGGGCCGTTTCGACCTCGCCCGCTACACCGAGGCCGTTCCGGCGCGGGAGAGCGTCGTCGTACAGGCCGTGATGGACGAGGCGGAGACCCGCGAGCTCCTCGCCGCGCCCGTGGCGGGCGTCGTCGGCTGGACCGACCTCACGGCACCGGACGTGGCCGAGCGCCTCGCGGACCTGAAGGCCGCCGGGCCGCTCGTCGGCATCCGGCATCTCGCGCAGGACGAGCCGGACCCCGGGTGGCTGACCCGCCCGTCCGTGGTACGCGGCGTCGCGGCCGTCGGCGCCGCCGGACTCGTCTACGACCTGCTGGTCAAGCCGCCGCAGGCGACCGCGGCCCTCGACCTGGCGCGCCGGCTGCCCGAGGTGTCCTTCGTCCTCGACCACGCCGGCAAACCGGACATCGCACATGGCATGTGGGAGCCGTGGGCCGGCTGGATCACCGAGATGGCGGCCCTGCCCAACGTCACCGTCAAACTGTCGGGCCTGGTCACCGAGGCGGCACCGGACTGGAAACCGGCCGACATCCTGCCGTACGCGCGTCACGTGCTGGCGGTGTTCGGCGCGAGCCGGACGATGTACGGCTCCGACTGGCCGGTGTGCACACTGGCGGCCACGCCCGCCCAGGTGACCGCTCTGGTCGAAGAGGTGGTCCCGGGCGACGACGCGTTCGAGGTGATGGGCGGAACCGCCCGCCGGGTCTACGGACTAAGTTGACCTTATGCGCGTCGCGCTCTTTCTCACCTGCGTCAACGACACGCTCTTCCCCGAGACGGGCAAGGCGGTCGTCCGGCTGCTGGAGCGGCTCGGCTGCGAGGTCGACTTCCCGCCCGGCCAGACGTGCTGCGGCCAGATGCACTTCAACACCGGCTACCGCGACGACGCGCGGCCGATGGCCCGGCGCTTCGTCTCCACGTTCGGCGGTTACGAGGCCGTCATCGTGCCGTCCGGCTCGTGCGCGGCGATGGTCCGCGAGTGGTACCCCACCCTCGGCGTCGCACCGCCCGGCGGGGTTTACGAGCTGACGGAGTTCATCGTCGACGTCCTCGGCGTGACCGACGTCGGGGCGTACTTCCCGCACACCGTCACCTACCACCCGACCTGCCACTCGCTGCGCTCGCTGAAGGTCGGGTCGCGCCCGCTGGACCTGCTGTCCTCGGTGCGCGGGCTGACGCTCCTCCCGCTCGGCGGGGCGGAGGAGTGCTGTGGCTTCGGCGGCACGTTCTCGCTGAAGAACCCGGCGGTCTCGGCCGCGATGTGCTCCGACAAGGTACGCGGCGTGCTCGACACCGGCGCCGAGGTGCTCTGCGCCGCGGACAACTCCTGCCTGATGCACATCGGCGGCGCGCTGTCACGGCAGCGCACGGGCGTCCGGGTGATGCACCTCGCGGAGATCCTCGCCAGCACCGAGGAGGGCTCATGACCGAGCGGAGCGAGGGAATCAAAGGCGCGCCCCTGTGGTCACTCCTCCCGACGAAGGAGGGCTCATGACCGCTTTTGTGGGGATGCCCGCGTTCCCGGAGGCGTCTTCGTCGGCCGTGTCGGACGCGCAGCTGCGGTACAACCTGCGCAAGGCCACCCACACGATCCGCGCCAAGCGCGCCGCCGTCGTCGGCGAGCAGCCCGACTGGGCCGCCCTGCGCGCGGCGGGCGCCGCGATCAAGGATCGTACGCTCCGGCACCTGGACGTCTACCTGGAACGGCTGGAAGCCGCGGTGACGGCGGCGGGCGGCACCGTGCACTGGGCCGCCGACGCCGCCGAGGCCAACCGGATCGTCACGGACCTGGTGAAGGCCACCGGCGAGACCGAGGTCGTGAAGGTCAAGTCGATGGCCACCCAGGAGATCGGCCTGAACGAGGCGCTGGAGGCCGCGGGCATCCGGGCGTACGAGACCGACCTCGCGGAGCTGATCGTGCAGCTCGGCGACGACCTGCCCTCTCACATCCTCGTCCCGGCCATCCACCGCAACCGTGCGGAGATCCGCGAGATCTTCGCCTCGAAGATGGCCTCGTGGGGACGGCCGGCGCCCGCCGGCCTGGCGGACGACCCGCGCGCGCTCGCCGAGGCGGCGCGCCTGCACCTGCGCGAACGCTTTCTGGCCGCTCGTGTGGGTATCTCCGGGGCCAACTTCGCCGTCGCCGAGACCGGCACACTCGTGGTCCTGGAGTCGGAGGGGAACGGGCGGATGTGCCTCACGCTCCCCGAGACGCTGATCTCCGTGGTCGGCATCGAGAAGATCGTGCCGACGTGGCGGGACCTCGAGGTGTTCATGCAGCTGCTGCCGCGCTCGTCCACCGGCGAGCGGATGAACCCCTACACCTCGATGTGGACCGGCGCCACCGAGGGCCAGACGTTCCACCTCGTCCTCCTCGACAACGGGCGCACGTCGGTGCTGGCCGACGAGGTCGGGCGGCAGGCGCTGCGGTGCATCCGGTGTTCGGCGTGCCTCAACGTCTGCCCGGTGTACGAGCGCGCGGGCGGCCACGCGTACGGCTCGGTCTATCCCGGCCCGATCGGCGCGATCCTGACGCCGCAGCTCCGTGGCCTGGCGAGTCCCCTGGAAGAGTCGCTGCCGTACGCCTCGACGCTGTGCGGCGCCTGCTACGAGGTGTGCCCGGTGGCGATCAACATCCCGGAGGTGCTGCTCGACCTGCGCTCCAAGGTGGTCGCGCACGGGCACGTCGGGCAGCGGGTGGCGATGGGCGCGGCGCGGCGGGTGCTGAACTCCCCGCGGTGGCTGTCGGTGACGCAGCGCTCGGCGGGCCGCCTGCGCCGCTGGACGCCGCGCCGCCTTCCCGGGCCGCTGTCGGCCTGGTCCGACACACGGGACGTCCCCCGACCGCCGAAAGAATCGTTCCGTCAATGGTGGGCGGCGAGCCGATGAGCGCCCGAGACCGCATCCTGGCCCGCGTACGGTCGGCTCTGTCGGACGTCCCGCGCGAGGAGAACCCCGATGACGTGCCGGTGCCGCGCGAGTACGAGCGCTCAAGGTCCGGCGTCGACGTGGTCGAGCTGCTGGTGGACCGGCTGACCGACTACCGGGCGCAGGTGCGCGAGGCGCCGGACGTGGCGGAGGCCGTGATGGAGGCACTGACCCGCCGCGACGCGCGACGGCTGGCCGTACCGGCGGGCGTGCCGGACGCGTGGCTGAACTCCGTCGAGGCGATCCGCGACGACCCGCCGCTGCCGAACGTGGAGCTGAACGGGTTGGACGGCGTGCTGACCGGCTGCGCGGTGGCGATCGCCGAGACCGGCACCATCGTCTTGGACGCCGGCCCCGACCAGGGCCGCCGCGCGCTGACCCTGGTGCCGGACTACCACCTGTGCGTGGTCCGGCGCGACCAGATCGTCCGCACGGTCCCGGAGGCGGTCGAACGCCTCGACCCGTCCCGCCCGCTGACCTGGATCAGCGGCCCGTCGGCCACGAGCGACATCGAACTGAACCGCGTCGAGGGCGTCCACGGCCCCAGAACTCTGGAGGTCCTGATCGTCTGAGGCTCGACCTCAGCCGGTCTGCAATGCGCGGAACTCATCGGCCCACGTTCGGTTTTCTCCAGGTCGGCCGTTCTGGCCCCTCTGTACCGTGTACGGGCAAAGAAGGCTGTTGAGGAGCCATGGCGTCGACTTGGGGCCGAAGTTCTGCACCATGGCGGAGCCCTGGGTCATGCCGTAGGCGGCCACCGCGAGACGTCCCGTCGCGCGGAATCTCTTGACCTGGTCGCGGAGGAAATTCTTGTTCGCCGCGAACCACGGACACGCCAACAGGAAGTCGTCCCATTTCTGCTGCGGGAACGGAGAATCGATGGACTGCCTGATGACCTGCCATACCGGCGTTCCCGGTCGCATGCGATAGCGCTGGGCGAACCCGGCCGGTATCGCGTCGCTCAGGTGCTTCTTCCAGAACAGCACCAGGGAGAACTCGGTGGCAAGAAAGCGCTGGTCGGAGCGCATGCGAGGGAGAATGTAGTCGAGGTAGGCCCGGTCGGCGTGCGGAGTGGGCAGGTGGGGATGGATGTCGACGCCGTCGACGGCCGGAGTGCTGCGCACGAACCTCATCCAGCGCTCGGTCGCGGGCGTACGCCACGCGGGCAGGTCGAGATGGTTGAGCGCCCCCATGTAGATCCGGGTTTTGGACTTCGCGCCGTAATGCTTGTTCCGATAGTCGATGACGTGCCGGGCGAGCGCCTCGTAGAAGGCGTTGAGCCGGCCGTGGTCCTGGGCGCGGGTTTCAATGAACGGTTCATTGCCGACGGCCAGGATGTCGACCTTGTTCATAACGGCCGGAAGCAGCTTGTCCAGGCGCCGGAACTCGACGTCCATGGCAGAGCCGCCGGGCGACGGGAGAGGCCGGTGATTGTAGGGGAATTTCAGCGAGAGCACGGTGCCGTAGCCGTGTTCACCGGCCGTCAGAAGATTCCGGATCGACGGCTGGCTCGCAGGGTCACTCCGATCGGCCCGGGGCATCGGGAAGAAACCCCGCAGCCATTTCGCCGACACGTCCTGCAACTCGGCGAGGTTAACGCGGTCGAGGGCCCCGTTGACGTTGCCCGCGAGGACGCCGCGCGGGCTCGGCGCACCCGAGGGCGGGCCGGAGGAATCCGGTGCGGGGGCATCGCCATCCCCCTGGGAGGCGCATCCCGCCGCCGCCAGACCGACGGCCCCGGCCATACTGAGCAGCCGGCGTCGCGAGAGCCGCTGGAACCTGTCATGCCCATCCGTCGGAACAGCGGAATTCTCCGTCAAGACTCCCTTTCCCTCCTGGTGACGCGAAAGCAGGCGGCTCGGCCGACACCCCACGTTAGTGGTCGGACGACCGCAGGTCGGAGAGCAAGGCGGGGAGCAGCCACTCCTCGCGGGCGGCGCGGCGTTCGCGGGTCATCGCGTCCGCCAGGCGGGGGTCCCAGGGAGTCGTCGTCCGGCTGCCCTCGAGGGGCTCCCTGCCGCCGGCCGCCAGGGCGTCGGCGTAGTCCCCGGCGCCCATCCGCCACGGCACGGCGGCGTACCGCTCCGTCGCGGCGGCGGTCATGCGCACGCCCGGCCAGTCGAAGTCGTTCCGCCAGTGGATCCGGGCACCCGCCGCGGCCCGGAGCAGCCGGTCGCAGGCCGCGGACAACCGGCCCTCCGTGCAGACCAAGGCACCGGCGGCGCCCAACTCGGCCGCCGCCCGTACCACCACCGGGCTCTCGCAGACGAAGATCTGCGGGTCGCGCGGCGTCACCGGGGCGGCCATCAGCTGCTGCAGGGTCAGCCGGAACGGCATGCCCGCCGCCGCGGCGTCGTCCAGCCAGCGGGCGACGGTGTGCTCCTCCCGCGCCCGCAGGCCGAGGACGAGCACCTGGCTCGTCAGGTCGTCGGGGACCACACCGGCGTCACGCCAGATCCGGCGTTCGTCCTCACGGCCCGCCGGCGGCGGTGCGCCCTGCCAGAGCACGAGAGCGCGCATCACCAGGCTCGCCAGCGGTGTGCCGGACAGCGCGGTGGCGTCACCGGTCGACCACTCGGCGAGCACCGGCAGCGGTACGTCACGCGCGGGCAGCCGGTCGAGCACCGCCGCCGCCCAGCCGGGCAGGTCGCCGCGCCCCTGCCGTACCAGCCGCCCGACCGTGCCGTCGCGGGTCAGCGCGCCGAGCCAGCCGGTGAACCAGCCCTCGTCCGCGTACCGGCAGCGCAGGGCCTCCGTCAGCGCCGACCGTACGTCCTCGGGCCGGCCGGGACCGTCGAGCCAGGCGAGCGCCCGGCACAGCCCCGCGCCGTACGCTCCGCGCAGTGCCGCGTCGAGCTCGCGCAGCGAGACGACAGGACGTCGGGAGGACTCACGCCGCCCGGTGACCCGGGTGACCACGCGCGACTCTTCATCGGAGGGATAGGCCAGCGAGACCGAGCCGGTCACCTCACCGCCGGTCTTGCCGAGCCTGCGGCGTGCCGCGGCGAGCAGCCGCCGCCACTCGTCGCCGCGCAGCTCGTCCAGGCCGGGGGCCGGCCCGCGACGCGACGGAGCCTCGTCGCCCGGTTCCGTGCCGCCGGCTGCGGCCGCGTCCCGAGCCTCGTCGTTCACGCCGCGTCCGTACCCAGGGTCCGCGCCCGCCAGTCGCCGCTTCCGTGGCACCATCGGAATCCGGACACGGGAGGCGACCATCGCGGCACGACCTGAGATCCGGCCCCTGGCACCCGCCGCGGCCGGTGACGACGCCACAGTCACCACGCTCACCGACCTGGTCAACGAGGTGTACGCGGAGTCGGAGAAGGGCCTGTGGGCCGACGGCGCGGTCCGGACGACCACGCGCGAGCTCGCCGGGCTCGTACGCGCCGGTGAGATCGCCGTGGCGCGCGTCGACGGCCGGATCGCCGGGTGCGTCCGCGTGCACCGGATCGACGCCGGGACGAGCGAGTTCGGCCTGCTCGCCGCCGATCCGCGCCATCGCGGCGTCGGCGTCGGACGGGAGCTCGTACGCTTCGCCGAGCGCCACGCCCGGGAGCAGGGGGACGGCCGGATGCGGCTGGAGCTGCTCATGCCGCGGGATCGGTCGCACCCGGCGAAGGAGTTCCTCGCGGCCTGGTACGACCGTCTCGGCTACGCGGTCGTCCGCGCGGGCACGATGGAGGACTCCCACCCGCACCTCGCGCGCCTGCTCGCCACCCCCTGCGACGTCCTGATCTACGAGAAGGACCTGCGCGCATGACGCCGATCGAGGGCCTCGCCGCCCGCCTGCGGGAGTTCGCGGCGGCCCGCGACTGGGAGCCGTTCCACACGCCGAAGAACCTCGTCATGGCGCTGGCGGGGGAGACGGGCGAGCTGCTGGCGGAGTTCCAGTGGCTGACCCCGGAGGAGTCGGCCACGGTGATGACCGACCCGGAGGCCGGCGCACGCGTACGCGCGGAGCTGGGCGACGTGATGACGTACCTGGTCCGCCTGGCCGACGCCCTGGACGTCGACCTCGTCGAGGCCGCCCACGCCAAACTCGACGAGAGCGAACGCCGCTACGACCCGCGGACCTATCGCGGCACGGCCCGCAAGGCCCCGCCGCTGCCCTGACCCCTGGCCGCCAGGGTCGCCGCTGAAGAACCTCAGAGACGCAGCCCGGGTCAGGACGCCGGTTCCTGCCGGGGGCGTGGTCTGGCGCGGATGTGCATGCGTTCTCCTTGGCGGCCGAACAGGTTGAGGACCTCCACGGGAGACTCGCCGGTCGGGCCGAACCAGTGGGGCAGGCGGGTGTCGAACTCGGCGGCCTCTCCCGGCCCCAGGGTCAGGTCGTGGTCGGCCACGATGAGCCGCAGGTGCCCGGACAGCACATAGAGCCACTCATAGCCCTCATGGGTGCACGGCTCGGGCCGGTTCTGCTCGGCCGGGATGATCGACTTCCAGGCTTGCAGGGGTCCCGGGTGCGGGGTCAGCGGGATCACCGTACGGCCGTTGCGGACGCGGGGCTTCGCGCGGATCCGGGGATCCCCGACCTCGGGCGCACCGACCAGTTCGTCCAGGGGCACCTGATGCGCCTGCGCGATGGGCAGCAGGAGCTCCAGGCTGGGGCGGCGTTGGCCCGTCTCCAGCCTGGACAGCGTGCTCTTGGAGATGCCGGTGGCCTCGGCCAGCGCCGACAGGCTCACGCCGCGTTCGGTGCGGATGCGCTTGAGGCGGGCACCGACCCGGGCCAGCGTGGTGGCGATCGGGGATTGCTCGTCCATACCGCTCATTTCACCTCCCGCGTCCCAGGTTCGGCAACGAAAGTTGCCGGTCCGCCACCGGCGCTCACACCATCGGGCGCGGAGGTGATCGCCGTGATCAAGGCGACGGACTTCCCCGACGGCAGCGCACCGCGCCCTGCCGATGACGGGGTCTTCGACGTGGTGGTGGTCGGCGCCGGAGCGGCCGGGCTGAACGCCGCCCTGCTTCTGGGCCGGGCCCGCCGCAAGGTGGTGGTGCTCGATGCCGGCAAGCCACGCAACGCGCCCGCCGCGCACAGGGATCTCCTGCACTGCCCCTACTGCCACGCCTACGAGGTGCGTGACCAGCCGCTCGCCGTTCTCGGCACCCACCCGGGCGCGGTACATCAGGCCCTGCTCCTGCGCGCGTGGAGCGACGACGTCGTCTTCCTCCCGCACACGCTCGAGCCGACGGCGCAGGACCGGGACCGGCTGGAGGCGCGCGGCCTGCGCATCGTCGAGGGAGAGGTCAAGCGGCTTGTCATCGGCAACGACCAGCTGAGAGGGATCGACCTCACCGACGGCCGCGCCGTCCCCCGCGCCGCCGCCTTCCTCTTCCCCCGCATGGTCCCGCGCGACGAACTGCTGACCGGCCTGGGGTGCGCCAAGGACGACAACGGCTGGGTCGCCACCGACCGCACCGGTCGCACCAACGTCGCCGGCGTCTGGGCCGCCGGTAACGTCATCGACCCCCGCGCCCAGGTCATCACCGCCGCCGGTATGGGGTCCGCCGCCGCCTTCGCCATCAACACCGACCTGCTGGACGAGGACGTCGACCACGCCGTCGAACAGCGCCGCGCCACGGTGGCGGGTGATGGCCGGTGAGCGTCGACACCGCACAGCGGCGGGTTCCGGTCTCTCGCGGGAGGCTGCCGCTCGGCGTCTACCTGCTCGCGTTCAGCCTGTTCGCCATGGGGAGCGCGGAGTTCCTGCTCGCCGGGGTCCTGCCGGAGATCGCCGACGACCTGCGGATCAGCTTGTCCTCCGCCGGCGCGCTGATCTCGACCTTCGCCGTCGGTGTCGTGGTCGGCGGACCTCCCTTCGCCATCGTGACGCTGCGCTGGCCGCGACGCACCACGCTGGTGACCACTCAGGTCATCTTCGCCGGCGCGGTGACGATCGGCCTTCTGACCGACAGTTACGCGGTGCTTCTGGCGACCCGCTTCGTCTGCGGCCTCGCCTATGCGGGGTACTGGGCGGTCGCAGCGGTCACCGCGGTCGGCCTCGTCGCGTCCGACCGCGCCGCACGCGCCTCAGGAGTCGTCGTCAGCGGCCTCAGCCTGGCGATGATCGCCGGTGGCCCGGCGGGCGCATTGCTCAGTCACTTCACCGGATGGCGGGGCGGATTCTGGGGTGTGGTCGCCCTGACCGCCGCCGGTGCGCTCTCGAGCCTGCTCGCGATGCCGGCGACGGGCACGGGCCAGGAGCCGAGCGTACGGCGCGAGCTGCGGACCATGAGGCGACCACGATTGTGGCTGGTCTACGCCGTCACCGTCCTGAGCCTCGCCGCCTACATGATCTCGTTCAACTACCTCGCGGCGTTCCTGACCGACATCACCGGCATCCCCGGCGTCTGGGTGCCCGCCGTCCTCGCGCTGTTCGGCATCGGCGCCTTCGCCGGGCTGTCCATCGGAGGCAGAATCGCCGACAGGCGGCCCTCTCAGGCGCTCCTGGCCGGGGCGCTCGGAACAGCGGCGGGCTCCGTCCTCCTCGCGGTCCTGGCCCGGCACGCGTCGGCCGTCGTCCCCCTCGTTCTCCTCCTCGGAGTCGCCGGGTTCGTGCTGAACCCGGCCATATACGGGCGGGTGTTCGCCATCGCGTCCACGGCACCGACGCTCGCCGGCGCCACCACCGTCTCGGCGTTCCAGCTCGGCATCAGCCTCGTCCCGGCACTCGCCGGGGCCGCCCTGAACGCCGGCGCCGGCATCACCTCCGTGGCCTGGATCGGCGCCGCCCTGGCGGCGGGCGTCGTACCGATCGTCCTTCTCGACCGGGCGTTCTCTCGCTCGCCGATGACGGCGGACGGGCCGGGTCCGACGGGCTGAGCCGGGCATCCGGTCTGGACGCATGCGGCGGCCCGGGGGGCCGGTACGGCGAGGTCGTGCTCGAACCGGCGGGTCCCCCAGGTCCGATCGCGTCGTCCGCGCTGGAGGTGCCGCTGCGGCCGTCGGAACGGCATGCGCGGTGTCCCTGGACGGGGACGGGTCGGTTACTCCTCGTCCAGGGAGCCGTCCCACGCCCAGGCCAGGGCCCGCGGCAGGCCCCAGTGGCCCAGCGGTGTCAGGCGCCGGTGTTCGTCGAGCGCGCCGAGGGCCTCCCAGATCGGCACCATCAGCCCGAAGGCGAACACGATCGGCTCGCGGTCGTCCGGCTCGTAGGAGCCCTCGATCTCCGGGCACTTGTCGGCCAGGTCGAACAGGTCCTCCGGCCAGGCGCGTGTGCCCACGCCCGCTCGGGTCAGGCCGATGACCGCGCCCGCCCAGTCGGCGTGCTGGAGAGCCATCAGCGAGCTCTCCTCGTGGCTGCCCAGCCCCGATTCGCCGTGCATCGACACGAGCGCGCCGGCGGCCTGGGTCCAGAGGGTCTCGTCGTCGGCCGGGAGCCGGCGGCCCCAGTCGGCGGCCGCGGCGAGGTGGCGGTACGGCCAGTCGGTCAGGCGGTCGCGGACACGCTGGGACGCCGTGGCCAGTGCCTCCTGCGGTGCGGACGCCTCGGCCACGCCGGGAAGCGCCTCACGGAGGAGTTCGACCGCGGTGCGGTCGGCCTCCTGCCACTCCTGCAGGAACTCATCGGCGTCGAAGCCTTCGAGGTCGTCGTAGCCGTCCAGATCGTCGGCCGCCGGCGGTGTGACGTTTCGATCAGAGTCACTCACGCCTGACGACTGTAGTGGCGTCCGGGCCATGCTGTGTGCGCTCGAACACCAAGAGCCCGCGTGCCCTGGCTAATGCCGTAGCAGGCAACGGTTGCCCTGTCGGCGCGAGACTCGGCGGGCGTGTTGAATCTGTGCGGTGGGCTGGGGGGCCGGGTTTTGTCGTAGGCACCTGTTGTAATCGCCTGGTGCCTCGACGTGACGTTGCTGATGGTGGTGGCTGGGTGGTGTTGCGGACCGCCCGGGTTGGCCTGCGGTTGACTCCCGCGCAGCGGCGCCGTTGTTTCGAGTTGCTGGTCTCGGCCGGTGATGTGTGGGCGTGTGCCCTTGATTTGAACCGGTGGCGGCGGCAACGCGGGCTGCGGGCGATCGTGGGCTATCAGGCATTGTGCCGGGAGTTGTCGGCCGCCGGTCCGGGCACGTTCGGGGAACTGGACTCGGTCGGGGCGCGGTCGGTGCTGCGGCGCTACAGCGACGCCTGGTTCGCCACCGCCAAACGCCGAAAAGATGGCGAGGTTACGGCGCGGTACCCGCGGCGTAAACGCCGGTTGATGCCGGTGCGTTACTACCACGGCACGTTCACCCTGGAAGAGCGGCGGTTGCGCCTTCCGGTCGGTCGTGGGTGTGCGTCGTTGTGGGTGCGGTTGGCCCGGCCGGTCCCGTATGAGGCGGGGCAGGTGCGGTCGGTGACGCTGATGGCCGAGGGCGGCCGGTTGTTCGTCGATGTCACCGCCGAAGTCCCCATCACCGCCTATCCACCAGAGCGGGAGCCGGATCCCGGGCGGGTGGCGGGGGTCGATCCGGGGTTGATCCATCCGTTCGCGGTGGCGGGTCCGGATGGGGAGGGGCTGGTGGTGTCGGGGCGGGCCATCCGCGCCGAAACCCACCTGCACCTCAAAGACACCAAACACCGGCGGCGCGCGATCGCGCGGAAGGCACCGAAACCGGGCCAGGCCGGGTCACGACGATGGCGGAAACTCCGGGCCCGGCAACGCAAACTCGAAGCCCGCCACAAACGCCGGGTCCGCCAAGCCCAGCACGAGGCCGCCAAAACCGTCATCGACTGCTTTGGCCGGCCGTGGCCCGCCCCACCACCCAAGGTGGGGAGTCGCTCGCCCCAGCGAGGATCAGCCAACCCCCTCCCCCACGAGGCAAACGTTGACTGACACGGCACTAAGATCCCGGACGCGTCAGGGGGAACGCGATGGTGTCGCGGATGTTGCGGCCGGTGAGCGTCATGATCAGCCGGTCGACGCCCATGCCCATGCCGCCCGCGGGCGGCATGCCGTACTCCAGGGCCCGCAGGAAGTCCTGGTCGAGGTCCATCGCCTCCGGGTCGCCGCCGGCGGCGAGGAGCGACTGTTCGGTGAGGTTGCGCCGCTGGACGATCGGGTCGATCAGCTCGGAGTACGCGGTGCCGAGTTCGAGGCCGAACACGATCAGGTCCCACTTTTCGGCGAGTCCCGGCGTGTCGCGGTGGGGCCGGGTCAGCGGCGAGGTGGTGGCCGGGTAGTCGCGGACGAACGTGGGCGCGCGCAGCGTCGACTCCACCAGCGTCTCGAACAGCTCCTGCGTCAGCTTGCCCTGGTCCCACTCCGGATTGTGGCCCAGGCCGACCCGGTCGGCGTGCTTCTGCAGCGTGCGCAGTGACGTCGCCGGCGTGACCTGCTCGCCGAGGGACTCGGAGACCGAGTCGTAGACGGTGATCTCCTGCCACGGCTCGGCAAGGTCGTACTCCACGCCGTCGCGCACCACGACGGTGCCGCCGATGCCCGCGCGCGCCGCCGCGAGGACCAGTTCGCGCGTCAGCGCCGCCATGGTGTTGTAGTCGCCGTACGGCTCGTAGGCCTCCAGCATCGTGAACTCGGGGTTGTGCCGGACCGAGACGCCCTCGTTGCGGAAGTTGCGGTTGATCTCGAAGACCTTGCCGATGCCGCCGACGAGCAGCCGCTTGAGGTACAGCTCGGGCGCGATCCGCAGGAACAGGTCCAGGTTGTAGGCGTTCATCCGGGTCGTGAACGGCCGCGCGGCGGCGCCGCCGTGCACCGGCTGGAGCATCGGCGTCTCGACCTCGAGGTAGCCGCGTTCGCGCAGCGAGTCGCGGAGGGCGGTCACGACGTCGCCGCGCAGCCGCAGCATCCGCCGCGCGTCGTCGTTGACGATCAGGTCGACGTACCGCTGGCGGACCCGCGACTCCTCGTTCAGCGCGTTGGAGGCATGCGTCGCGGGCAGCGGGTGCAGGCACTTGGCGGTGAGCCGCCAGGAGACGACGAGCACCGACAGCTCGCCCGTACGGGACGTGATCACCTCGCCGCGCACGCCGACCTGGTCGCCGAGGTCGATGAGCTGCTTCCACTGCCGCAGCGCCTCGGCGCCGACGGAGTCGGCCGCGAGCATGAGCTGGAGGTCGCCCGACTCGTCGCGGAGCCGTACGAAGATCAGCTTTCCGTGCTCGCGCGCCAGCACGACCCGGCCCGCGATCGCGACGGTCTCGCCCGTGTGGACGTCCGGTGCCAGGGCGCCGAACCGCTCGCGCACCTCGGCCGCGGTCGCGGTGCGCTCGAAGCCCAGGGGGTACGGGTCGATGCCGGCCTCGCGCAGGCGGTCGAGCTTGTCGTGGCGTACGCGCTCCTGCTCCGACAGCCGGCGCGCGGGCATGCGGGCGGCCTCCGCGGCCTCCTCGATCTGCTTGATCTTCCCGACCAGCGTGGGCGACGGCGAGGGCGTGTCCAGCCGCGGCTTGAACAGCGTCGGCAGGAACCCCTCGGCCCTTGCGGCGGCGAGGCCGATGCGGACCAGGTCGCGGCTCTGCGGGAAGCACATGAACCGCGGCGTCCAGACCGGGTTGTACTTGGCGTTGGCCAGGAACAGCGACTCGAGCTGCCAGAACTTCGAGGCCACCGACAGCAGCCGGTACAGCAGCCGCGAGATCGGGCCCGCGCCGATCGCCGAGCCGCGCTCGAACACCGACCGCAGCATGGCGAAGTTCAGTGAGACGCGCGTGACGCCGACCGCCGCGGCGTTCTCCGCGAGCTTGGCGACCATGAACTCGTTGAGGCCGTTCTCGGCGTCGCGGTCGCGGCGCATGAGGTCGAGGGAGAGCCCGGGCCGGCCCCACGGCACGAAGCTCAGCAGCCCGCGCCGCACCCCGGCGCCGTCGAACGCCTCCACCATGACGCAGCGCTCGTCGGTCGGGTCGCCCAGGCGGCCGAGCGCCATCGAGAACCCGCGTTCGGTGTGCCCGTCGCGCCACCGGTCGGCGTCGGCGACCAGCTCGGCCATCTCGTCGCGGCCGATCGCGCCGTGCCGCCGGATGCGCACGGTGTAGCCGGCCCGCTCGACCCGGCGTACGGCCTGGCGCACCTGGCGCATGTCGCGGCCTTCGAGGTTGAACTCGCGCAGGTCCAGGATCGCCTCGTCGCCCAGTTCGAGGGCGTCCAGCCCGCAGCGCCCGAAGGCGGCGGCGGCGCGCTCGCTGGCGCCCAGGACGCCGGGGATCCACGCGTGCGCCCGACACTCGGCGAGCCAGGCGCTGATCGCCGCGTCCCAGGCCTCCGGGTCGCCGAGCGGGTCGCCGCTGGCGAGGCTGACCGAGCCCTCGACCCGGTACGCGATGGCGGCCCGGCCGTTCGGCGACAGGATCACGTCCTTGTCGCGGCGGAGGGCGAAGTACCCGAGCGAGTCGCGCTCGCCCCACTCGGCCAGGAGGGCGCGGGCCGGCAGCTCCTCGTCCGGCGTGAGCACGGCGAGCCGCTGGCCGGGCCGGAACAGCGCCCAGACGGTGATCACGAGCAGGCCGCTGCCGAGGATGCCGAGGATGCCGTCGACCCAGATCGGAACGTCGACGTTGAGGTCCCAGCCGTTGTCGCCGGCGCCGAGGAGGGTCTGCAGCCCGGCGTAGACCAGGTGGGTCCAGGCGGCGCCGCGATGATCGCGGTCGGTGAGGAAGACGAGGTTGGTGCCGATCACGCCGCCGACGACCAGGAGCACCGAGAAGACGACGAGCGCGAGACGCCGGTTGGCGCGGTCCGGCAGCGCGTAGAACTCCTGGCGGGCGGCGACGAGCAGCGCGACGACGAGGCCGAAGGCGCCCGCCGTGATGAGCTCGCCCGACCCGCCCCAGTCCGACAGCCCGGCGAGCGCCCAGACCGCGAAGAACAGCAGGAACAGCACGACGCTGATCCGCCAGGCGGCCTTCTTGCGCCGCCGGACGCCGACGGACACGAGGATCAGCAGCAGGCCGTACGGGAGGCTCGGGTACCAGCCGAAGTAATTGATGGAGCGGAGCACCCAGACGTTGAACATCCACTCGATCAGGCCGTAAGAGAACCAGGCCAGGACGGAAAGGATTCCGGAGACGCGGAGGTACCAGAACAGGACGGTCGGCACTGTCTCGACAACCCGTCGAGCCCACGGCCGCTCCGCGCCCGCCGCCTTCGTCGTCATCTCGCTCCTGAGGTCGCGCGCCATATTCTTTCTTTGTACCGGTGATTGGGTGAGCGTCAGGCCAACGGAGGCCTCGCGGTGGGTATCGTGGGCGAACTATGCCGGAAAACCCCCTTCTTGCGCAGCGTTATCGCCTGCTCACCGAGGTAGGCCGCGGTGGCATGGGAACCGTCTGGCATGCCCGGGACGAGGTTCTCGGCCGCGACGTCGCGGTCAAGGAAGTTATCCTCCCGCACGGCTTCTCCGACGAAGAGCGCGAGGTTCAGCACAAGCGCACGTTCCGGGAGGCGAGGACCGCTGCGCGGCTGAGCCATCCGGGCGTCGTCACGGTCTACGACGTGGTCGAGGAGGACGGCCGGCCCTGGATCGTCATGGAGCTGATCCGTGCCCGCTCGCTGCACGAGCAGATCAAGAAGGACGGTCCGCTGGAGCCCCGGCGGGTCGCCGAGATCGGGCGCCAGATGGCCGGCGCGCTGCGCGTCGCGCACGAGGCGGGGATCCTGCACCGTGACGTCAAGCCGAGCAACGTCCTCGTCGGCGGTTCCCGCGCGGTCCTCACCGACTTCGGTATCGCGCGGGCGCAGAGTGACGCGACACTCACCCAGACGGGCATGCTCATCGGTTCTCCGGCCTACATCGCGCCCGAGCGGGCGCGCGGGCGGGTCGCCGTGCCCGCTTCGGACCTGTGGTCGCTCGGCGTCACGATGTACGCCGCGGTCGAGGGCAAGTCGCCGTTCGAGCGCCCGGACGCGATGGCGAGCCTGGTGGCCGTGCTCACCGACGATCCCGAGCCGGCGCCGAACGCCGGTCCGCTGCGCCCGGTCATCGACGGACTGCTGCGCAAGGACCCGGCCGAGCGCCTGACCGTCGACGAGGTCGCGGTGATGCTCGACCGCGTCCTGTCCGGCGACGCCGCGGCCGAGCCCGACGACCCGCCCGCGGACGCGCCGGACGGGGCCACGCGGCGGCTGCCGCCGAGCGTCCTGACCGCGGCGAAGGAGGCGGATCCGGCGCCGGCCGAGGAGTACGCCGACGACGTCGGCGAGGGTGCCGAGCCGCCGGCGGCCGTGGTCACGGCGCCGGACCGGACCGAGCAGATCGGCGCGTCACCGTATCCGATCCGGTCGATCGTTATCGTCGCCGCGGTGCTGCTTGTCCTTTTTGGCGTGTTCTTTTTCGCGACATTTAGCTGAATTACCCGGCCAACATGGCCGAACCGTCGCCGCCGGTCGGTATGGTCCTCAGCTATGCCGTTCGGGGAGGGTTCGGTGCTCGCGCGCCGCTATCGCCTGCTGAGTCAGGTCGGTCGCGGTGGCATGGGCCGAGTGTGGCGCGCGCACGATGACCTGCTGCACCGCGAGGTGGCGGTCAAAGAGGTCATCTTTCCGCCGGGGCTGACGGACTCCGACCGCGAGGTGCTCGTCGAGCGCACCCTGCGCGAGGCCCGGTCGGCCGCCCGGCTGTCCCACCCCGGCATCGTGACCGTCCACGACGTGGTCGAGGAGGACGACCGCCCGTGGATCGTCATGGAGCTCGTGCGCGCGCGGTCGCTCCAGGAGGTCATCGACGACGACGGCCGGCTCCCGGCCGTGCAGGTGGCCGAGATCGGGTCGCAGATGCTCGCCGCGCTGCGCGTGGCACACGCCGCCGGGGTTCTGCACCGCGACGTCAAGCCCGCCAACGTGCTGCTCGACTCCAGCGCGGACGGCGCCACCCGCGTCGTGATCACCGACTTCGGCATCGCCCGGGTGGCGGGCGATGCCACCCTCACCCAGACCGGCCTGGTCCTCGGCTCTCCCGCCTACATCGCGCCCGAGCGCGCCCGCGGCGAGGGGGCGAGCCCGGCCTCCGACCTGTGGGCGCTCGGCGCGACGCTCTACGCCGCCTGCGAGGGCCGCAGCCCGCACGACCGCGTCGAGGCGATGGCGGCGCTGGCCGCCGTGCTGCACGAGCAGGCCCCGCCGCCGCAGTACGCGGGCCCGCTCGGCCCCGTGCTCCTGGGCCTGCTGGTCAAGGAGCCGGCCGAGCGGATGACGGCCGAACAGGCCGCCGCCGACCTCGCTCGCGCCGCGCGTGGCGAGATGCCCGCCTCCGGCGAGCCGCGGCGGGCCGGGCCCGGCTCCACGGTTCGCGTGCCCCATCCGACGACCCCGGCGGAGCCGGCTCCGGGGGGAGAGCACGCGACCGAGCACGCGTTCGGCGCGCCCGCGCCGGGCCCCGGGGCCGTGCCGGGCCCCGCGCCCGTGCCGGGCCCTGGTGGCAAGGCCGCGAACGGCCGCTCGAAGGTGTGGCTGATCGTCGTGGCCGTCGTGCTCGTGGTGGTGGCGGTGGCCGCCACGGCCGTGCTCCTGACGCACCGTTCCGCCGGTGACACGACGCCGCCACCCACCCCCACGCCGACGGCGACCAGGCCGACGGCTCCGACGCACACGCCGACGCCGACGCCCAACCCGACCGTGCCGGCCGGGTACCACCGCTCCACCGGCCCGGCGGGCTCCTCGATCGCCGTGCCCGCCGGCTGGACCCGTCAGGTGCGCGGAAGCTCGTCGGTCCTGTGGAAGCAGCCCTCCACCGGCGCCTACATCCAGGTCGACGCGATCCCCTGGGGCGTCGAGGATCCCGTGGAGCACTGGCGGGTCTTCGAGCACGAGGTGCGGGCCAAGGACACCCTGCCCGGTTTCCAAGAGATACGCCTCAGCGACCGCTTCTCCGCGCGCGGCTGGGCCGCCAGCGATCTGGAGTACACCTGGAACACCCGCGACCACGGCACCATGCGGGCGATCGACCGTGGGTTCACCGCGAACGGGCGGCAGTACGCCATCCTCGTCGCCGCTCCCATGGGCCAGTGGGCTCGCTACCCCGCCGTCCTGGACGGAGCATTCGGGTCATTCCAGCCCGGTACGGGCTGACGTGCGTCACTCTCTGTAACTGGTGGCCTGGTTCCCGAGGTATCGCGTCTCTTGTTTTCCTCACAATGTGTAATCAGAGGCCCGCGTTCTGTCACGATGGGGAGCGAGAGACGTCGACCGAGCGGCACATCTCGCGAAGGGAGCTCCCGTGCATCCGATTGTGCGGGCGGCCTACCCGGCGGACCGGACCGCCGTCGCGCAGGCACGCCGGTTCGTCCGGGAGACGCTCATCGGCTGGGGCGCCGATGACGCGATCGACGACGCGGTCCTGCTGACCAGCGAACTGGCCACCAACGCCGTCATCCACGCCCGCACCCCGTTCGAGGTGGTCTGCCGGGCCGCCTGCGCGTCGGTGCAGATCGAGGTGGTCGACGGCGACGCCGTGCACGTGCTGCCCGCGCCGGGCGACGGCGACGATCCCGACCGCATCAGCGGCCGCGGGCTCCTCATGCCCGTCATGCTCGCCGCCGAGTGGGGCGTGTCGTACGCCGTCGGCTCGAAGACGGTCTGGTTCCGCCTGCGCACGCGGGCCACGCCGCCGTCCGAGCCCCCCGCGTACGCCCTGCCGCGGATCCCGGGCGTCGAGCACCGCCTGGTGCGCCGGGGCGAGACGTACGACGGCGCCCTGTACGACGTGTTCGAGGCGGCGCCGGACCGCTGGCGCTTCGCCCTCGGCGGCGCGTGCGGCACCGGCCCGGAGGCGGCCACCGTCACCGGCCTCGCCCGCCACGGCATGCGCCTGCTCGCCGCCGAAGGACACGGCGTCGCCGACGTCGTCACCCGCCTCAACCACGCCGTCGTCCGCGAGGGCGTCCACGGCCGGCTGATGACCCTCGTGCACGGCGAGCTCGTACGCCGCCGGGGCGCCGGCGTGCGGGTGACGCTGGTCTCCGCCGGCCACCCGGCGCCGCTGCGGCTGAGCTCCTCGGGCGAGGTCACCTCGGTGAGCGCCGTGCAGCTGTCGCTGGGCGCGGTCCGCGACACCCGGTTCGAGGAGCACACCGTCGACCTCGACCCCGGCGACGCACTGCTGTGCGTCACCGAGGGGAGCGCCGACGGGGTCGTGCAGGGGAACGGGGACGCAGAGCCGGGCCCCGGCGCCGGGGCCCGTGCGGACGGCCTGGCGCGCCTTCTCGCGGGCCGTACGGACCTGACCGCCGAGACGGCGGCCGAGCACCTGTCCTACGCGGGCGACCTTGCCGTGCTCCTCCTCCGCGTCCTGTGACCCCTGCTCCTCTGACAGAGCCCACGCGCTCTCAGCGCCCCGTGGAGGAACCGCGCTACCGCGCGTCCCCATCCGGGCGGGCTCTTACGCCGGACTCGTCTCCGGGCCTCTCGTCGGCGACGGAGCCGGGCTCGGGGTTCAGGCCGAGCCGTTCCACGAGCCATCTTTCGAACTCCACGGCGGCACGGATCGAGGAGACGGTCGACGACACGAAGTGCTCGACGGAGACGCCGGTGCCGATGAGCATCTGGTTCTCGCCGACGAGGCGGATCGTGCCGTCGTCGTGGGCGTGGGTGTAGACCTTGGGCCACAGGGTGTGGCGGTTCCAGTCGTCGATGGTCTCCAGGATCCGCGGCCTGGCGTCGGCGCCGTGCCGGCGGTCATAGAACGTCCGCACCGAGAAGACCTGCTGCTCGCCCTCGCCGCGGAACATGAAGTACGTGCGGAACGTCGTCCACGGCGCCCCGAGGTCACCCTCGTCATCGACGAAGTACTTCAGCTCCATCTGCTCCAGGAGCTCCTTGACCATTTCCTGGTCGGGAATGACGGGACCGGTCGGGCCCGCCCACTGCTCCGGCTCTGCGTTGCCTCCGGGATTCGGAATCGAAGACGGATCGATGCTCACGTGCTTGGTCCCCTCGTACGGAATGCCGCCATTCTGTCCCACGCCCGGAGGCCGTCTGATCGTTTTCGGCGAATGTCTAGTCCAGCCAGCCGGGCTTGACCAGGCCGGTCTCGTAGGCGATGACGACGAGCTGGGCGCGGTCACGGGCGTGAAGCTTGATCATGGCGCGGCTCACGTGGGTCTTGGCGGTGGCCGGGCTGACGACCAGGCGGCTCGCGATCTCCTCGTTCGACAGGCCCTCGGCGGCGAGGGCCATGACCTCGCGTTCGCGCTCGGTCAGGGCGGCCAGCGCGGTGGAGGCGGAGTGCGGCTTCTTCGCCTTGGCCGCGAACTCCGCGATCAGCCGGCGGGTCACTCCCGGCGACAGCAGCGCGTCGCCGGCGGCGACCTCGCGCACGCCGCGGACGAGCTCGGCCGGCTCGGTGTCCTTGACGAGGAATCCGCTGGCCCCGTCCCGCAGGGCCTCGAAGACGTACTCGTCCAGCTCGAACGTCGTCAAGATGATGATCTTGGTGTCGGAGAGCCGGCCGTCGGCGGTGATCCGCCGGGCGGCGGCCAGCCCGTCGAGCACCGGCATGCGGATGTCCATCAGGACGATGTCGGGGCGCTCGCGCCGGGCGAGGCGTACGGCCTGCTCGCCGTCGCCGGCCTCGCCGACCACCTCGATGTCCGACTGGGCGTCGAGCAGCGCGCGGAACCCCGCGCGGACGAGTGCCTGGTCGTCGGCCAGCAGTACGCGGATCACCCGTGGTCTCTTTTCCGGTAGGCGTCGGCTGTCATCGTGCCCGTGGCTCCTCACCCGGCTCCTCCTGCGCGGGTGCCTCGGCGGGACGGGGCACCGGTAGCCGGGCCCGTACGCGGAAGCCGCCGGCGTCCGCCCGGGGGCCGGTGGAGATCTCGCCGCCCAGGGCGGCGACGCGTTCGCGCATGCCCGGGATGCCGTTGCCGCCGCCGGGCAGGTCGCCGGGGGCGCCGCGTCCGTCGTCGAGGATCTCGATCAGCAGCCCGTCGTCGTCGTACCGCAGCCGTACGGTCGCCGTCACGCCGGGGCCGGCGTGCCGGGTCACGTTCGTCAGCGACTCCTGGATGATCCGGAACGCGGCCAGGTCGACGCCCGCCGGCAGCGGGCGCGGCTCGCCGCCGGTCTCGGTGTGCACGGTGATGCCGGCGACCCGCGCCCGTGAGATCAGGCCGTCCAGCCGCGCCAGGCCGGCGGTGGGCGAGCGGGGCGCGCTCTCGTCCACCTGGCGGAGCACGCCGAGGACCGACCGCACCTCGGTGAGGGCCTCCTTGCTGGCGTCCTTGATCGCGCTGAGCGCCGTACGGGCCTGCTCGGGGCGTTCGTCCATGAGGTGCAGCGCAACCCCGGCCTGCACGTTGATCATCGAGATGTTGTGCGCGAGCACGTCGTGCAACTCGCGTGCGATGCGCAGGCGCTCTTCGCTGGCCTGCCGTCGTTCCTCCTCGGCGCGGGTGCGGCGGACCTCGTCGGCGCGCTCGCGGCGCACCCGGAAGATCTCCGCGCCGGTCAGCAGGATCACCAGCCAGGTGAAGACCGCCAGAGTGTGGCCGAACGTCCAGTACGCGAGCCGGAACGGGCCGAACGGCGTGAACAGGCTCACCACGGCGAGCACGCCGAGCACGCCGCTCGGGATCGCGTACGAGAGCGCGCGGCGCCCGGCGGTCACCGCCGCGACGATCGCGATGACCGGGCTGAGGAAGACCGGGCCGAAGGCGTACCCGCGCAGAAGGTAGAGCACGGTGGCCGCCATCACCACGGCGAGTGTGGTCGTGGGGTAACGGCGACGGAAAAGGAGGGCGAGGGGCCCCGTGGCCAGCAGCGCGTACGCCGTGGGGTCGAGCAGCATGTGGGGGTACCGCATGTGGGCGTCGGCGCCCGACGACCCCATGAGCTGGAAGAAGCCGGCGATGATCGGCACGACGAAGACGGGGAGGTCCCTGGGCCGCCATCGGGCCGTCCCACGTTCGCCGGTCACATGTGAACCCTAGGAGGTCGAAGCGCGTCAAACATCGTGCACCGGTGGACATCGCGACTACGCCGCCGGGAGTAGCCACTCACTGACCTGGCATTTACCAGTCGTTTGCCGTCCATCCACAACACTGTGGGCCGGACGAGTGTCGCCATATTCGACAGGAGTGCCGGTCTTCGCGGCGACTCGGGCATGTGAGTGGGACGGGAGTGGTCGGTTTGACGGATACCGTAATCCGGCCGGGACGCGCGCGCGTCCCTTCCCCTTCCTGAGCCCTGGCGCGTTCCCGCCGGGAACGGGCCGGATCCTGAGAGGACATCGGTGGGACTGACGAGCGGGGTCCTCCTCGCCTTTCTGATCTTGGTGGCCGTCGGTCTGGGCGCGGCCACGATCTGGTGGTGGCCGAAGTTCGCCGGACCGGGACCGCGCATGCTGGCCGCCCGGCTCGGTCTGTTCGCGGGCGCTCAGTTCACGCTGTTGATGGTGCTGCTGGTCGCGGTGAACAACTACTTCCTGTTCTACGCGTCCTGGTCGGATCTGCTGGGCACGAACCACCAGCCCGTGCGCGTCCAGGCCAACAACAGCATCGTCGCCATCAAGCCGATGGGCACGGCTCAGCCGCTCGCCCGCCAGGCCACCTCCTTCGACAAGAAGAAGTCCGATCCGGCGCACGACGGCCAGATCGAGCAGGTGCAGATCCAGGGCCCGCGCACCGGCCTGACCACGGACGCGTACGTCTTCCTCCCGCCGCAGTACTTCCAGAAGCAGTTTGAGAAGCGCCATTTCCCCGTGATGTACGACTTCACCGGCTATCCGGGCCTTCCGCAGCAGTTGGTGACCCGCCTGAAGGTGCCCGCCACCGCGGCCCAGGAGATGAACACCGGACTGGTCCAGCCGATGATCATCGTGATGATGCGGCCGACACCGACCTCGGTCATGCCCAAGGACACCGAGTGCACCGACGTGCCGGGCGGCCCGCAGGTCCTCTCCTTCTACACCCAGGACGTCGCCGAGGCCCTGATGTCGACGTACCGGGTGGCGGCCAACCCGCACGCCTGGGGCGTGATGGGCGACTCGACCGGCGGCTACTGCGCGGTCAAGCTCGCGATGAAGGCCTCGGACCGCTTCACCGCGGCGGTGTCGATGGCGGGCTACTTCTACCCGCGCCAGGACTGGCAGACCGGCGACCTGTACGCCGGGAACAAGCAGGTCAAGAACGACAACAGCCTGATCTGGCGGCTCCAGCACCTGCCGCCCCCGCCGATCTCGGTGCTGGTCACCACCAGCCCGGACGGTGAGCGCGACTACGGCGAGGCGCGCAAGTTCCTGCAGGCGGCGCGGGCGCCGATGACGACGGACAAGATCCTGGTGCCGGGCGGCGGCCACAACCCCCGCACCTGGCGTCGCGTCCTGCCCAGCGCCCTGCAGTGGATGAGCCGCCACCTGGTGCACGAGGGCGTCTGAGAGCCCGCGCTCTGAGGCGGCCGGGAGGCCGCGGGCGGCTCAAAGCCACGAGCCGCCACGGCCGTCCCGCCGGCTCACGACCAGGGCGACTCCGGGCGCTCCTGCGGCTCGCCGTCGACCTCGACGTCGGTCTTCTCGTTCCAGAAGCAGACCAGGTCGCGTACCGGCTCCGCCTCGCGGAGCGGCCGCTCGTACGTCCAGGCGATGTCCTCGCCGCCGTGGCTCCAGTAGGTCGCCTCGCCCTTGTAGGCGCAGTAGCTGGTGGTCTTCGACGGCTCCAGCAGGTCGAGGCGTACGTCCTCGCGCGGAAGGTAGTAGCGGACCGGCAGCCCCGTCTCGAACAGCATGACCGGGCGGGACGACTCCGCCAGCACCTCGCCGTTCCGGCTCACCTTCACGCGGCGGGAGCTCTTGAGGATGTCGATGCGGCTGTACGGGTCGTGCGGATGCCCGAAGACCTGTTCGTCCTCTTCGTACCAGGCGTCCATGGAGTCCCAGTAGAACGCGACGTAACCCTTGAGCCAGGGCGCGATCGGGTCCGGGTAGCCCCAGACGGCGTTCTCGGCCGTACGCCCGCCGGCCGTCACCGTCCAGTAGGCGGCGTCGCCCTTCACCGGGCAGTGCGACGTGCGGTCGGTACGCGTCAGCAGGTCGGTCCGTACGTCGCTCTCGGGGACGTAGTAGACGGGCAGGATCCCGGTCTCGAACAGCAGGCGGGCGCCGGTGGTGTCGACGATCGTCTCCCCGCCGAACTCGGCCCGGACCCGCTTGTGCACCGGCTCGAAGTACAGCAGGTGTCGTGGGGCGTTCACATTTCCGTTGAACACGCCCGCCGGCCGGCCCGACAGGGGTGCTCCAGGCAAAGTGAGGCTCATAGAAGCGGCAACTCCCGCCGACGGCTGAGCATTCCGTTCCCCTCCCACGCGTCCGGAAGCGGTCTTGGTCCGAGCGCCGGATACGGGTTACGGTCCTTAGACGCGGGAGGAAAAAGATGACTCAACGGCGAGTCAGCCGTCCGATCTCCGACACGGAGCTGATCTACAGTCCGGACACCTACGTACGCTCCGTGCCGTACGACGCGCTCACCCGGCTGCGGCGATCGACCCCCGTCGTCTGGGTCGAGGAGCGGCCCGTCGACGACTGGCCGGCCGGTCCGGGGTTCTGGGCGGTGCTGCGGCACGCGGACGTACGCCACGTGCTGCGCAACCCACGGCTGTTCTCCTCACACCTGGGCGCCACGCAGATCCGCGACGCCGCGGACCTCGACTACGTGCGCCGCATGATGCTCAACATGGACCCGCCGGAGCACTCCCGGCTGCGGCGGCTGCTGACCAAGGCGTTCACCCCGCGCGCGGTGGCGCGGCTGGCCGAGGGCATCGAGCGGCGGGCCCGCGCCCTGGTCGACGCGGTGGCCGAGAAGGGCGAGGCCGACTTCGCCAAGGAGATCGCCGCCGACCTGCCGCTGCTCACGCTGGCCGACGTGTTCGGCATCCCCGAGTCCGACCGGTGGCTGCTGTTCGACTGGTCCAACCGCGTGATCGGCTACCAGGACGCGGAGTACTCCGTCAGCTCCGCGTTCGACGCCACCCAGGCGACCGACATGGCCCGCCGGGCGATCGCGCTGCGGCCCTCCGGCCCGGTGAACCCCCGTGCGCGCGCCGGCATGCCCGACCTGTACGCCTACGCCCACGAGCTGGGCGAGTACAAGCGGCGCCATCCCGGCGACGACGTGATGACCGCGCTGATGCACCACGTCGACGACCAGGACGGCACCGTCGCGGTCGAGGAGTTCGAGAACCTCTTCTGGCTGTTCGCGGTGGCGGGCAACGAGACGGTGCGCAACGGCCTGCCCGGCGGGATGTACGCGCTGCTGAAGAACCCGGCCGAGCTGGCCCGGCTGCGCGCCGACCGCTCCCTGCTCGACACCGCCGTGGAGGAGATGCTCCGCTGGTGGACGCCGGTGATGAACTTCCGGCGCACGGCGACGGCCGACACGGTCGTCGGCAACGTCCCGGTGCGCAAGGGCGAGAAGGTGGTCGTCTGGTTCTCCTCGGCCAACCGCGACGAGGAGGTCTTCGACCGGCCGTCGCGCTTCGACGTCGGGCGGACCGACAATGACCACCTGACCTTCGGGCACGGCCCGCACTTCTGCCTCGGCGCGCACCTGGCGCGACTGCAGTTGCGCGCGATGTTCGCCGCCGTCCTCGACCGCCTGGACGACATCGAGCCGGCCGGCGAGCCGATGCGGCTGCGCTCGAACTTCCAGAACGGCATCAAGCGCCTGCCGATCCGCTGGAAGCCGTGCGGCTCAGCCGCCGGCGACGATCTCCCGTAGCGCGGGCGAGCGCGGCTCGAAGACCTCCAGTACGCCGACGGCGGTCAGCGCCGGAAGCAGGGAGCGCAGCTGGGCGGCCACCGCCTCGTACTCGGCGGTGCCAGGGGCCAGCCGCTGGAGGTTCCTGGCGTTGGCCACGAACGCCGCGACCGTGCCCTTGCGGACGTCGACGCCGTCCATCGACGCGCGGTCCACCTCGTCCGGCAGGACGTCCTCGGGGCGTACGACGGATTCACCGGTCATGAGACCCTCCTTCGTCGCGTGTCTTCGATTCCCTTGCTTCGCTCGGCCACGAGCCCTCCTTGGCGTGTTTTTTGCACGCATATCAGACTATCGCAAGTGCGTGTGCTTTGCACGTATGATCGGGTGGTGACCACGCCCACCGAACGCATCGCCGTGGCCTTCGGGGCTCTGCTGCTGCGCGGCAACCGCGCCCATCTGTACGACCGGCTCACCGCCGACGTCGACGGCGTCGACAGCACGACCTATCCGGTCTTGTCCGGCCTGGCACGCACCGGCCCGACGACGGCGAGCCGCCTCGCCGACCTCGTCGGCCTCGACCGTACGGTGACGACGCGCTACGCCAGCCGCCTGGAGAAGGCGGGCCTGGTCGCGCGGGCCGCGGACGCCGACGACCGGCGCGCGACCCGGCTGTCGCTGACGGACGAGGGCCGGCGGGCGGTCGCCGCGTTGCGCGCGGGGCTGGAGGCGATCCTCGCCGAGGCGCTGGAGACGTCCTCGCCCGAAGAGGTCGAGGTGTTCGCCCGGATGCTCGAACGCCTCCGCGACGCCCTCCTGCCGGGCTGAACCTCGTCCCCGGCGCGGGCACCGCCTCGAACGCCCCATGCCGTGCTCGCGACGTCTCTCAGGCCGCGGGCCGGGCGAGCGTCGCGGCGAGGCGGGACAGCCCGTCCGCGCCGTGGCCCGCCTCCACCGCGCGCCGGAGCAGCGCCCGTGACGCGGTGAGCGTGCCGGTGTCGATGCCGTGGACCTCGGCGGTGGCGATGATGTGGTCGATCCCGGCGGCGGCGGACGCGATCGTGGACCGCTCGCCCGGGTGGACGCCCTCGTCGAGCTGCCGGGCGAACCGGGCCGTCATCTCCGGCAGCAGGCCGAAGATCGACTCGGCGTACGGCGCCAGCGCGCCGCCGGAGATGCCTTCGGCGCGGGCGAGCGCGAGGCCGTGGACGATCCCGCCGACGGAGTGCCAGAAGATGTCGAGCAGGGCCATGTCGTACGCGGCCGCTCGGCCGGGATCATCCCCGAGGTAGGTCGCGGTGCCGCCGAGACTCGCCAGCACGGGGGCCTGCGTCCGGTACGTCTCCTCCGGCCCGCTGTAGAGCACGAGGGCCGAGGACCGTCCGATGGTCGGTGTCGGCGTCATGATCGTGCCGTCGAGGTACGCGATGCCGCGCTCGCGCGCCCAGGCCGCGCGGCGCCGCGCCTGCTCGGGGGAGGCGGACGTCAGGTTCACCAGCGTCCGTCCGCCGCCGAACGCCACCGGGTCGAGGACCGCGTGCACGGCGTCGTCGTCCAGCAGGCAGGTCACCACCAGGGGACCGGCGGCGACGGCACCGGCGGCCGTGGCGGCTCCGGTCGCGCCACGGGCCACCAGGGGCTCCGTCCGGGCGGCGGTGCGGTTCCAGACGGTCGTCGGATGGCCGGCGTCGAGGAACGCTCCGGCCACCGCCCGGCCCATCGGGCCGAGGCCGATGACGCTGACCGGGGTGGGTCGTTCGGACATGGAGGGCCTTTCGTTGGATGGTTGGGCGATCGTCAAACTAACATGGCGGTTTGAGAAACGTCCAACCATCGAACTAGGCTGTCCGGCATGAAGACGCGGGTGCGATGATGCGAGAGCCGTTCCATCCCCAGACCGAGGACATCGAACTCGCCGCGGTCATGCACGCGCTCTCCGACCCGGTGCGGCTGGAGATCGTGGCCCGGCTCGCCGACACCGACGGGGAGAACTGCGGGGGCATCGGCGACGGCATCGACGTGCACAAGTCGACCCTGTCCCACCACTACCGCGTCCTGCGCGAGGCCGGCGTCACGCTCACCACGGTCGAGGGCCGGTCACGGGTGGTCCGGCTCCGCACCGGCGACCTGGAGACGCGGTTCCCCGGCCTGCTCACCTCGGTCCTGGCCGCCCTCGGGCGCACGGCCTCTCTTCAGGCGGACTGACCGCTCACGGGGGCGTCTCGCAGAGACGGATCGAGGGCGGAGCCTAGGCGCGGACGACCTTGATGCCGGCCTCCTCGTACGGGCGCGTGTCCGCGTGCTCGTCGGTGACGAGCATGTCGACCTCGCCGATGCCGCAGATCTTGGCGAACGCGCGCTCGCCCAGCTTGGAACCGTCCGCGACGACGACCACGCGCTCGGCGCGGACCGCCATCTGCCGGTTGATGCTCGCCTCGTCCTCGTTGGCGCAGGTCGCCCCGCGCTCGACGTCCAGGCCGCTGACGCCCAGGAACGCCATGTCCAGCGTCACCTGGTCGAACACCCCGTTCGCGAGCGGACCGACGAGCTCGTACGACTGCGGCAGCGCCACGCCGCCGGTCAGCACGATCTTGATGTGCGGGCGTACGACGAGCTCGCCGGCGATGTTGAGGGCGTTCGTCACGACGGTCACCGCGGGGGAGGCGCCGTCGGAGGGCAGGTCGGCGCGGGTGGCCAGGGCCCGGGCCACCTCGGTGGTGGTCGTGCCGCCGTTGACGCCGACGACCGCGCCGGGTTCGACGAGGTCGGCGGCGACCGCCGCGATGCGCTGCTTCTCCGACGCGAGGCGGGCGCTCTTGTAGCGCAGCGGAAGGTCGTAGGTGACGGTGTGGGCCACGGCGCCGCCGCGCGTACGGGTCAGCATCTGCTGCTGGGCGAGCTGGTCGAAGTCGCGGCGGATGGTCGCGGCGGAGACGCTCAGCTCGTCGGCCGCCTCCTCGACGCTGAGCCGCCCGCGGCTCGCGAGCAGGGACAAAAGCCCATTCCATCGCTCATAACGACTCACGGGTTCTCCTTTGCCGGAGGAGAGGCCGGAGGCGCTGTGTCGCCGATTCGCTCACTGCGTTCGCTCATGGCCCTCCCGTACGCCGCGTGCTCGCTCGTGGAGGCAGGGTGCAGGTCAGGGATTAGACCAGCTGCCGCCGATGAGCTTTACTGATCGTACATCCCTCGCACCGCGCACGAATGTGCATGAGCGGCTAGGCATCACTTTCAATGCCGAAAAGGCGGGCATAAGAGCCGTCAGCCCAGCAGCCATTCCCCGGTGTTCACGCTGACGAGGCCATGGCGGGCGGCGGCGATCACGGCCTCACGCTGGGAATGCACGCCCAGCTTGGTCAGCACGCTCTGCACGTGGCTGCGCGCGGTACTCCGGGTGATCTTCATGGTGCGCGCCAGGGACGCGGTGCTCTCTCCGCGCACGAGCCGGGTCAGCACCTCGCGCTCGCGAGGGGTCAGGTAGTGCGCGAGCCGCTGCGCCTCGCTGCGCGGGCGTAGCGGCATGCGGGTGCCGGCGGCGGAGTCGACCACCACCTCGCCGGCGTGGACGCGGTCGAGCATCGCGACGATCTCGTCGGCCTGCTGGCCCTTGTGCGCGAAGCCGCACACGCCCCCCGCGAGCGCGGCGTCGAGCAGCTCGGCGTCCATCGATCCCGACAGCACGACGAAGCGCGTCGCGGGCGCGGTGCGCACGAGCTCGGGCAGGCGGTCGAGCGCCGAACCGCCCGGGAACTGCAGATCGATCAGGCACACGTCGGCCACCGCCGACGAGAGCAGGCGCAGCGCCTCCTCCGGGGAGTAGACCACGCCGACCACGTCGTGCCCGGCCTCGCCTAACACGAGGGCGAGCGAGTCGGCGAACACCGCGTGGTCGTCGCAGACCACGACCCTCATGGGACGGTCGCCGACGGCAGCAGGATGCGTACGCGCGCGCCCCCGAGCTCGCAGCGGCGGACCTCGAGCCCGCCGCCGTAGCCGGAGACCAGGTCGTGCACGATGCCCAGCCCCAGCGAGGCGAGCCCCCCGGCGCCGCCACCGAAGCCCGGTCCGTCGTCGTCGACCTGGACCACGGTCAGGCCGTCCTCGCTCGCCACGCTCACGTCGACGCGCTCGGCCGCGATGCGGCACGCGTTGTCGAGGATGTTGCGCACGGCGCGCCACAGCGCGAGCGGGTCGATGTGCGCCCACGCCGGGCTCGCGTCGTATCCCACCTGGCGGATCGATGCCAGCCGCATGCCCGAGACGATCTCGCCGACGAGCTCGTCCACGCGGATGCGCTCCGGACGCGGCGGGTCGGCGGCGGGGCCGTCGTCGTCCTCGTCGAGGCGGCGGAGCAGGTGGTCGAGCCAGCGGGTCTCGCCGAGCAGCGCCTCCACACGGTCGCGGCTCCGCGGCCCGACGTCGTCGGCGACGGAGACGGCGGAGGCCAGCATGATGATGGTGCCCAGCTCATGGCGGATGTCATGACGGATCCGGCGCCGCCGGAGAACCGGGTCGTCGGCCGGCGGGGCCGGCAGGACCAGAGCGTCACCGGCCGTCGCGAGCGTGTGGCAGCCCAGCCGCGGGGTGGTCGCGGACGGTGAGGAACGCGATTGTCCATCGATCATGGCAGACCCCCGTCTTCGGAAAACATGAACCAACCTTTGTCGACCGTCACTCGGTAAGACGCCGGTGTCCAGGCAGCCGGCGGTAAAGACAGGGTTGCTGGCCGGAGGTGGTCATGTCGTCACTGAGGGTAAACTACGCTTCAATGCAATGCGTCTTGTTGCCGTCAAACGGCAGGGGACGATCCTCGATAAACCAGGTCCAACGTCACCGAAAGTGACCGCGGATCGCACCGGTCGGCCACTCGTTCCAGGGCCGCGCGGCTCATGCGCCGTGCCTCCGCCGGGTTGTCCAGCAAGTAGCCGATCGCGCCGGCGAGCTGCGCCGGGTTGCCGGGCGCGGTGAGCAGGCCCGTCTCGCCGGCCCGGATGATGTCCGGGCCGCTCGGCGCCGCCGTGCCCACGAGGGGCACCCCGGCCGCGGCGGCCTCCACCGCGACCTGCGGCACGCCCTCGTGCCGGCCGGTCATCGCGAGCACGTCGAAGCCGGGCAGCAGGTCGGCGATGTCGTCCCGGCGGCCCAGCCACATGAGGCGCTCGCCGCCGAGCCGCTCGGTGAACCTTCGGCCGACCCGCCCCGGCAGGCGCGCGACCGGCCCGCCGTCGCCGTCGGCCCACACTCCGTAGACGTGGTCGGGCAGCCGGGCGATCGCGCGGGCGAACACATCCGGGCGCCGCGCTCCGCGCGCCGGGCCGATGCCCCCGACCACCTGCGCGCCGAGTGGCAGCCCCAGCAGTTGCCGCGCCCGCGTACGCGTGCCCGCGCGGTCCGGCAGGGCGACGACCGGCCAGATCGCGCGCAGCCGCTCCGGCGAGGCCAGGCCCAGCCGGAGCGCGCGGGAGGCCGTTCGCGTCCCCACCGCCAGGAACATGCCGGTGTGCCGTGCCGCACGCCGCTCCGCGATCGTCGGCGCGGGCGGGGAGTACCAGGTGTGCACGACGCGCGGGACGCCGGCGCGTGCGGCCGCGAGCCGCCCGGCCGTCCCCCCGTGCGTGTGAACGACGTCGTACCCGCCCGCGCCGATGGTCTCGGCCAGCGCGCCGTGCCCCGCCGCCCGCACGACCTCCACGCCCGAGCCCTCGGCCCACGCGTCGAGCCCGCCGGGCGCACCGGTGATCACCGTGTGCGTGTACGCCTCGGGGTCCAGCGCCAGGGCCGCGGCGATCGCCGCCCGCGCGGGCCCGCCCTCGAGCCGGTCGAGCACCAGGGCGACACGGAGCCGGGTGCGGGGTTCGGTCACGGAACCTCCCTGCGGGCTGCGCCCTCCGCCCATGGCTGTGCCCGGTCACTAGGTCCTCCTCCGTCGGGGAGGGTGACCCACAGGGGCGTGTCTTCGATTCCCTCGCTTCGCTCGGTCATGGGCGTTCCTCCTGCGGCCGGTACTCCGGCAGGATCCGCCGCATCAGTGCCCGTACCTCGTCGTCGGCGCCGCGTGCGGCCGCGTCGAGCAGCGCGGTCAGGGGCTCGCTCCGCCCGTGGGCGGGCGCGGTGGCGCGGGTCGCGCAGATCAGCGGATGGGCGGTCCGCATGCGCTCCTCCGAGTCGGCGAACGAACGGGCGCGCAGCCGTTCGCCGGGACCCAGCCCGGTGAACCGGATCGTCGCGTCCGGCACGCGCAGCCCGTCGACGAAGGCGCCCACCACCGCCAGCACCGACGACGGCGGGCCGGTGTCGAGGGCGAACGTGTCGGCGTCCTCGGCCATCACCGTCGCCTCCAGCACCAGCTCGGCGGCCTCGCGCGCGGACATGAGGTGCCGGGTGGCGTCGGGATGGGCCACGGTGACCGGCTGCCCCGCGGCGAGCCGCCCGGCGACCGCGCTCAGCGGGGAGTCGCTCGAGCCCAGCACCCCACCGGCGCGTACGGCCGCGAAACAGGTCGAGCCGCCCGCCTCCGCGCGCAGCACCAGCTCGGACAGCCGGCGGGTCGCGCCGAGGACCGACACCGGCTCGGCGGCCTGGTCGGTGGAGACGAGGACGAAGCGTTCGACGTCATGGCGGAGCGCGGCACGGACGAGGTTGCGCGTGCCGAGGACGTTGGTGCGCACCGCCGCGGAGGGCCGGCGTTCGAGCGGGCGCGGGTCGTGGTTGAACCCGGCCGCGTGCAGCACCAGCTCGGGCCGTACGTCCTCGAACAGCGCGTCGACGCGTGGCCTGTCCCTGATGTCCACGACGGCGGAGCGGCCCGTCTCGCTCTCGGCGGCGAGCCTGGCCAGGCCGTCCTCGTCGTGGTCGAGCTGGACGAGCGCGGCCGGGTGGAGCGTGCGCAGCCGCCGGCAGAGCCGCGCGCCGACCGTGCCGCACGCGCCGGTGACCAGCACGCGACGCCCCGAGACGAACCGCCGCGCCCGCGTGCTCGCCACGACCAGCTCGCGCCGCCCGAGCAGGCTGAGCGGCTCGTCGCGCGGGCCCGCGCCGGGCGGAAGGTAGCGCACGTCGAGGCCGGCCGTGCAGACGTCGTCGACGAGCCGCGCGACGCGTACGGGCGGCAGCGAGGGGATCGCCACGATGACGAGGTGCGCGCGGACCGGCCAGGTGGCGCCGGCGATGTCCGTGGTGCCGCCGAGCACCGGCAGGCCGTCGACCGCGTCGCCCACCGGCCCGTCGTCGAGGAACCCGACCGGAGTCAGGCCGCCCTCCTTGTCCAGCAGCGCCCTGGCCACCGTACGGCCCGCGCCACCCGCACCGACGATCACGGTACGGACGCCGTCGCCGCCGTGGCACCGTCGCCTGCGCAAGCTCAGCCCCGTCCGATTCTCACGAACGCCCCTCTCGTTTGCGCTGAGAGTACGGCCGCCGTTCCAGCGCCTGAACGCGCATCAGGACGATGAGGACCTACGCCATATGGTGGACGTCGCTTCACAGCGGGGGATCATCGCCGGGATTCGACGGGCGCATCCCCGCGCGCATCGCCACGGTGATCGCCTCGAGCGCGGAGTGCGCGTCGAGCTTGCCGAGGAGGTTCTGCGTGTGGGTGCGGACCGTGTTGGCCGACAGCCCGAGCCGGTCGGCGATCTCCGGCCGGCTCAGCCCGTCGACCATGCACCGGAGCACCTGGCGTTCGCGCGGCGTCAGCTCGGCGAGGTCGTCGGTGTCCGGGGCGCCGTCGGCGAACAGGCGCCGGAGCACCTCGCCGAGGACCGTCGGCGGGATCCAGCCCCCGCGCCCGGCCGCTCGCCGGATCACCTGGGAGACGAGGTCGGCGCTCTCGGTCTTGGGCAGCCAGCCCACCGCCCCGTGCCGCAGCGCGGTCACCATGGGATCGATGTCGGTGATACCGCTGAGCACGACCACCCGGACGTCGGGGTAACGCCGTCGGATCAGGTCGAGCGCGTCGAGGCCGCTCTCCTCCCCGAGCACGAGGTCGAGCACGACGACCTGGGGCGCCTCCGTCGCGATGAGCGCGGTGGCACGCCGGATGTCATGGGCGACGGGCAGCACCTCAAGGTCGTGCTCGGCCCCGAGCCGGGCGGCGAGCGCCTCGGCGAACAGTGCCTGATCATCGACGATGAGGACGCGAATGGGCCTCATGCGGGCCAGGATGACGCACCCGGGCCGATCACGGATCCCGCATTTGCTGGAGACCGGGCGCCCGTGGCCGCGGGTCAGGCGACGGCGCCTCGCTCACGCAGGTCGGCGATCTCCTGCGGCGACAGGCCGAGCTCGGTCAGCGTCGCGTCGGTGTGCTCGCCCGCGCGTACCGGAGGTGCCGGCTCCTCGGCGGAGGTCCGGCTGAAGCGCGGCGCCGGGGCGGGCTGCGTCAGGCCGCCGACCTCCACGAACCCCTGACGTGCCGTCACGTGGGGGTGTTCCGGGGCCTCGCCCAGGCTCATCACCGGCGCGACGCAGGCGTCGGTGCCGTCGAAGATCTTCGTCCACTCCGCGCGGGTACGGGTCTTGAACACCTCGGTGAACCGCGCGCGCAGCTCGGGCCAGCGGTCCTGCTCGTGCTGGCCCGGCAGGTCCTCGCCCTCCAGGCCCAGGCCGTGCAGCAGCGCGGCGTAGAACTGTGGTTCGAGCGCTCCGACGCTCATGTACAGCCCGTCGGCCGTCTCGTACGTGTCGTAGAACGGGGCGCCGCTGTCGAGCAGGTTGGTGCCGCGGGCGCCTGCCCACAGGCCCTGGCCCCGCATGCCGTGGATGAAGGACGTCAGCAGGGCGGCCCCGTCGACCATCGCCGCGTCGACGACCTGCCCGCGGCCGGAGTGCGATCGCTCGTACAGCGCGGCGAGGATGCCCACCGCCAGCAGCATGCCGCCGCCGCCGAAGTCGCCGACGAGGTTGAGGGGCGGAAGTGGACGCTCGCCGGCGCGGCCGATGGGATCCAGCGCCCCCGCGACGGCGATGTAGTTGATGTCGTGTCCGGCCATCCCGGACATCGGGCCCTCCTGGCCCCAGCCCGTCATCCGGCCGTAGACGATGCCGGGGTTGCGGGCGAGACACACGTCCGGGCCGAAGCCGAGGCGTTCGGTCACTCCAGGGCGGAAGCCCTCGACGATGACGTCGGCGTTCTCGACCATGCGCAGGAGGACGTCCACCCCGGCGGGGTCCTTGAGGTTGAGGCCGATGGAACGGCGGCCCCGGCCGAGCGGGTCCACCGGCGCCTCGCCGCCGACCGTGGCCGGGCGGTCGACGCGGATGACGTCGGCACCGAGGTCGGACAGCACCATGCACGCGAAGGGCGCGGGTGCGAGACTCGCGATCTCGACGACGCGGACACCGTTCAGCGGTCCCATGCCTCACCTCTCAGGTCGGTCGCTGCGGTACACCCTAGAACGTCGTTCTGGAGCGTCGCGCACCGCCTCCAGGGAAGGGAGATGCGAGAAACCGGTCGCTCCGTGGCGGGAAGACCACGGTGAGATGACGGCGGAGAACCGCCGCCGTGCAACGTGGATGCGGCGCGGCCTGAGCCGCGCCGGTTGTCACAGTGCGTTCACGAACCTCGACAAAGAGTTGCCCGCGTCGGCGAGGCTGCCGAGTGCGCTGTGCACCACGCGCGCCGCGCCGGACGGAGAAGTCAGCAGGTAGAACACAACAAAGGCCCCGAGTGCCCAAGTAAGGTACTTCTTCATTGGCGCTCCCGCCTCCCTATGAACGCCGATTTGCCGCCAACGTGTGGCGTGGACGGCATCCTTCCGGTTTCAGTTGTTCTGGTGCGGGCCGCCCGGTGGGCGGACCGTCATCGCGATCGTCCGTTTCCCATAGTCGAGTATCACCGCTTCGCTGGCTTCTGTCGCGTGTCAACTTTGACACACATTGGTGCGAGGGGGCGACCAAGAGTCGAGACCCCGTACAAGGTTTCGTTAATGACATCAAATGTACTGGTCACGGCACTGTCGTGGCGAAGTCATGCGTTCCGTCGTAGCGGCTGGGGCGGTGCCACCGAGATGGCGCGGAAGTGGGAGATATGCCGACGGTTCCGTCGCTGAGCGTGTCCGCCGGTCACTCCCCGTCGGCGAATCGTCGCACCACGAAAAACGGATATAGGCGCATATATCTCCGAGCGTCCGGTCGCCGGGGATGACCGCGCCCCGGCCGCTTTCGGACAGCCCCGTCTCGTACTTCGGACACTCGTGCGTCCGGCCGGGCGGTGACGGCGGCGAGCGTTCGGTGGCCTGGGCGTGCCGGCGAACGCCGCGCGCGCCCTGCCGGGCAGGAGCCTCTTCTCAGGAGGAGTCGGTCGCCATCTCGTGTATCCGGTCCTTCACCGCCGACCGGGCGTGAACGGCGGCGCCGCGCGCCACGGCGTTCTCTCCCAGCTCCGACAGGACGAGGCGCGGCTCGACCAGGAGGCGGGCGGCCAGGTGCCGGTTGAGCAGGTCGATGAGGGGTGGGCCGGAGGCCGCGACATCGCCACCGATGACGACGACCTCCGGGTCGAGCAGCAGCATGAGCGCGGCGAGCCCCGTGGCGAAGCGGCGCGTGACGCGTTCGCACAGTGCCTGCGCCACGGCGTCGCCCTCCGCGGCCAGCTCGAACAGGACCCGGGCGATGTGGCCGAGGTCCGCGGCGCGCGCTCGCGCGTGCAGGGCCGATCCGGGGGCCGCTTCGGCCAGCGCCAGCTCCCGGATGGCGCGGGTCCCCACCAGGCGCTCGAAGCCGCCCAGCCCGTCCCGCGCGGTCAGGTCGCGCGCATCGTCGCCGGATGGCCGGTCCGGGTCGCCGGCGACGTCCAGGAAACCCAGCTCGCCCGCTGCCGAGGAAGAACCGCGATACGGCCTGCCGTCGATCATGACGCCGGTGCCCACGCGCTCACCCCAGTGCACGTACGCGAAGGTGTCGTTGCCCGACGCGGCGCCGAGAGAGTGCTCCGCCAGCGCGGCCAGCGTGACGTCGTTGTCGATGAAGACCGGGCACCGGAACCGCCGCCGCAGGACGGAGTTCACCGGCAGGCCGGCCCAGCTCGGGATGCTGGGGGCCACTCTGATCGCTCCGTCGGTGTCGATGATCCCGGGAGTCCCCGCCGTGACGGCCCAGAGGCGGGTGCCGTCCACGCCCGCCGAGCTCAGGCAGTGATCGATGGCGTCGGCCGCGGCCTGGACGATCTCCGCCCCCGAAGAGGGCGCGACGACGCCCGTGGTGGCCACCGGGGTTCCCGCGAGGTCGGTGAGGACGACCTCGATGTGGCGCGGGTCGATGCCGACCCCGGCGACATGGCCGATCTCGGCGTTGAACCGTACGTGCTGGGCGGGGCGGCCGACCCCCGTCCCGCGGGCTTCCAGCCACTCCACCAGGCCGACCTCGCCCAGGTCGGACAACGCGCGGGTGACGGCGGGGCGGGACAACCCGGTCCGCTCCATGACCATCGCCACCGTCGCGAGCCCCGGTGCGGCGCGCAGCGACTCCAGGACCACCCTGCGGTTGATATGACGCAGTACGCCCGGCCCCCGTGCGGGCTCGTCCGGTCCCATAAGGGTCAACTATCCCACTCCGAACCCTTGACACGGGTTGCCGCGAGAATACTTAATAGCGATTCGTTAATAATACCCCGCCTCTGAGTCCCGACCCCCCGCGGGAGTAGTCAATGCCCCACTGGCCACGTCCCCTCCGCCGCCCCTTCCGCCCGCTCTCCCTCGCCGCCGCGCTCCTGGTGACCGTCGCGCTCGTCCAGGGCGGTACGGAGGCCCCAGCCGCGGCACGGCCCCAGGCCCGGCCGTGCATCACCGACCCGAAGCCGTCCATCCGTCCAGACGAGACCGTCGGCGCGATGTCGCCGGGGCTGGCCGGCCGGGTGATCCGGCGCCTGCTGCCCTGCCGGCAGGCCTCGCAGATCGTCTTCGCGAAGGCCGGCGCATCGCCCGGCCGTGACGGCTTCACCATCTCCGGGAGCCACGCCAAGGTCCGGATCTCCGCCGACACCACGAGCGCCGCCCTCGCCGGTGCCGACTGGTATCTCAAGTACGTGCTCAAGGTGCAGGTGTCCCGGCACGCGCGCCCCGACCTGTCGCGTCTGCCCGCCAGGCTCCCCGTGCCCCGCCGACCGATCAGCCGCAGCACGCAGATCGTCAACCGCTACATGTACAACTTCACCTCGGCGGGCTACTCGATGCCCTACTGGAACCTCGACCAGTGGGCGGATGAGCTCGACTACGTCGCCGTCGCCGGGTACGACCAGGCGCTGGAGCTGATCGGCCAGGACTACGTGTGGTACCGGTTCCTGCTCCGCTTCGGCTACACCGACGAGCAGGCACGGAGCTGGATCAGTCAGCCCGCGCACCAGCCCTGGCAGTGGATGAGCAACATGTCCGGCTTCAAGGGCCCGATCGCGAAGGACCTGCTGGACAAGCGGCTGGCCCTGGGCCGCCAGATCGTGGCTCTGATGCGCGAGCGCGGCATCACGCCCGTCTTCCCCGGTTTCGCGGGAACCGTGCCCGCCGACTTCGATCGGCACGTGCCGCAGGCGCGGCTGGTCCAGCAGGGCGGCTGGGAGGGGTTCGAGCGTCCCGCCTGGCTGGATCCCACCAGCGAAGCCTGGGGCACCGCGGCGCGAACCTGGTACGACGTGCAGACCGAGCTCTTCGGGCCGACCTCCCACTACGCCATGGACCTCTTCCACGAGGGCGGCAAGAACGGCGATGTCCCCGTACGGACCGCCTATCGGCTCGTGCAGGAGGCGCTCGAGTCGGCGCACCCGGGTGCCACCTGGATGCTCCAGGGGTGGACGGGTACCCCCAAGGCCGGCTTCAGCGCGGACCTCGACACCTCCAAGGTTCTCGTACTGGACCTGAACTCCGACGGTGACGCGAAGTACAGCGCCGGCTACGAGGGCGTCCAGTGGGCGTTCGGCTCCATCAACAACTGGGGCGGTCGCGGTTACGTCTTCGGCCGGCTGTTCTCGATGGCGACCTCGATGCCCGCCGCGCTGGCCTCCGGCCAGGGCCGCCAGATGACCGGGATCGCGTCCGTCATGGAGGACACCCAGGCGAACGACGCCGACGCGGACCTGCTGGCGGACCTGGCCTGGCGGACCGAGCCGGTCGACCTGCGGTCGTGGCTGTCCGACTACGGCGTCCGGCGGTACCAGTCCGACACTCCCGACGTACGGGCCGCGTGGGAGGGACTCGCCCACTCCGCGTACAGCCTCGCCGGAGAGCGCTTCTACCCCGGCCACGGCGGGCCCGACGCGATGTTCGAGGCACGGCCGAGCTGGAGCTCGACGGGCGCCATCACGTACCGGCCCAAGAAGCTTTACTGGGACCCCGGAATCCTCGACGCGGCGTGGCGGCACCTGGTCTCGGCCTCGGACCGGGACCCGCGCCTGCGGAGTGACGACGCCTACCGCAAGGACCTGGTCGACGTCGGCGCCCAGCTGCTCAGCGACCGGTCCCGGTACGACTTCACGCAGGCCAAGGCCATCGCCGCCAAGCCGGTGAGCGACTCCTACCCGGCGGATCGGAAGCTGGCCGACTTCGGCGCCGCCGCGCAGACCTTCCTCGACCACCTCCGGCTGGCCGACGAACTGCTCGGCACGCGGCGCGACTCCATGCTCGGGACCCTCATCGTCGAGGCCCGCTCATGGGCCGGCTCGCCGGCCGAGGCCGACGTGCTGGAGTACGACATCCGCTCGATCGTCAGCACCTGGGGCGACACCGCACAGCGCGCGGCCGACCTGCACGACTACAGCGCGCGCCACCTGAACGGCCTCTACAGCACGCTCTACACGCAGCGCTGGACGACGTTCTTCGACGCCGTCAAGAACGCGATCCGCACCGGCGCCGACCTTCCGGACATCGATTTCTACGGGATGGAGGCGGCGTGGACCACCTCGACGGACAAGGCCCACATTCCCGCCGCACCCTCGGGTGACACGGTCGAGGTCAGCAGGCGCATCGCCAAGGCCATCACCCCGGTCGACCTGACCCACGGGCAGCGGATCTCGATCTCGAAGATCCCGGCGAAGGTCACCCAGGGCGCCCCGTTCAAGGTGGCCGTGAGCATCACGAACACCGGGACCGAGCGGCTCAGCAGTCTGGCTCCCCAGCTGGAACTGCCCGACGGGTGGGCGGTCGTCAACGCCGGCGTCGCCTTCCCGGCGGCCATCGACCCCGGTGCCACGGCCACGGCGACCTACACCGTCATGCCCGCCCGGCACACCCCGATCGGCACGGCCACGGTCACGGCCCGCATGCAGTGGGTCCCCGGGGACACCGCGACCAACCCGACGTTCGTCGGCACGCCCACCGCGTACACGTCCGCGCACGTCAGGGTGGGGCCGTGGGTGAAGACCCCGGGCGTCGACACGCCGTTCGCCTCGATCGCCGACGCCTTCTCCGCCGTCGCCTTCTCCGACGACACGAACCCGTCGGCAGGCGACATGGACCTCAAGGGCAACAGCTACAGCGCGCAGGCCCTGGCCGCCGCCGGGTTCACGGTCGGCGGGAAGGTCTCCGCGCTGGACACGACCTTCGACGTCGGTCGCGCCGGCAGCCCCGACGCGGTCCCCGCCGACGGATCGTGGTTCAACGTCAACGAGGAGGGGCGAAAGGGCTCGAAACTGGCGTTCCTCGGGGCCACGGCGAGCCCGAGCGCGTCCGGCACGGTCACCGTGACCTACACGGACGGCACCACGGCCACGGGCACGCTCGGCTTCCCCAACTGGGCGCAGGCCTCCATCCCGGACAACCCGGCCTTCGGCGCCAAGGTGGTCGTCGACAGCCGCTACCGGAACGTGCCCACCGGCCCCGCCAACCAGGGATTCCACTACGTCGTGTGGGGCAACACGATCGACATCGATCCGGCCAGGACGGTCGCCTCGGTGCGCATGCCCGTGACCGCCAACGGCGAGCTGCGGGTGTTCGCGGTCGCGGTCGTCCCCGCGTCGTGACGCCCTGAACCGGTCGGCCTGACCGCTCGTCCGCTCACCCGCGGTCAGGCCGACTTATGGCCTCTGGCCTGCGGCAATGCATGATCGGAGGTTCCGCAGGGTAGATCACCGTTGCCGTGCGCGGCCGTCGGGGGGCGCCGTCCACGGCGGACACACGTGCGGCCATCGAACGAGCAACTCATCAGAGTGCGCGTCACCGTCATCGCGATGGTGGTGACGGGCTTCCTCGCCATGCTCGGCTACGGGGCGCTCCTCGCGTTCGTCCGCATCCAGGCGGGCGCCCAGATCGACAACCAGCTGATGTTCACCGCGCGTCAGGTCGCCACCCTGGCGCGGGCCGGTCACCTCGAGAACCCGATCGTCAGCGGCAACCCCGGCCTGATCCAGGTGCAGAACGACCGGCGGCAGGTCGTGGCGGCCAGCCGTTCCCTGGTCGGCCTGTCCGCGCTGCGGGCGAAGGCGCCCACCGGCGACGGCCACCTCTTCGAACGCGTCTGCCCGGGCAACCGCTGCTTCCGCGCCATGGCGATGCGCGTGACCGGCCCGGACGGCCCGCTCACCGTGTACGTCCTGGCGCCGGAGCTCGGCCTGTTCCCCCGGCCGGGGCTCGCCGTCTTCCTCGCTCTGGGCATCCCGTTCAGCATCGGGGTGGCCGGGGTCTGGCGATGGTGGCTCGCCGCGCGCAGGCTGCGGCCCGTCGAGCTGATCCGCGCCGAGCTCGACGAGATCAACGCGGCCGACCTGCACCGGCGGGTGTCGGTGCCGCTCCGGCGCGACGAGTTCTCCTCGCTGGTCGAGGCCGTCAACGCAACGCTGGACCGGCTGGAGGCGGCCGTCGAGCAGCAGCGGCGGCTGGTCTCCGACGTCTCGCACGACCTGCGCAGCCCCATCGCCGGCCTGCGCGCCGAGCTGGAGGCGGCCCTGATCGACCCGGAGGGCACCGACCTGCGGTCGGCGCTGAGCCGGACGCTGAAGAACACCGAACGCCTGCAGAACATCGTCACCGAACTCCTCGTCCTCGCCCGCAGGGAGGCGGGCCTGCCCGGCCGTACCGAGCGCGTCGACCTGGGCGAGCTCGCCGAGCGCGAGGTGGCCCGCCGGCCCCGCCGCGTCTCGGCGAAGGTCGCCGCCGAGCCGGGCGTGATCGCCCGGGTGAACGACGTCGACGTCGGCCGGGTGCTCACCAACCTGCTCGACAACGCCGCCCGGCACGCCGACTCCGAGGTGATCGTGACCGTACGGCGCGAGGGCGACGTGGCGATCGTGGAGGTCTTCAACGACGGTGAGGCGATCGCCCCCGAGGACCGCGAACGCATCTTCGAGCGGTTCATCCGGCTGCCCGCCTCGCGGAAGCGGGACTCGGGCGGTACGGGGCTCGGGCTGGCCATCTCCCGTGACATCGCCAACGCGTACAGCGGCTCTCTTGAGCTGGCCGACGACGACCTCGGCACCCGATTCGTCCTCACGCTCCCGCTCGCGGGGGAACCCGAGGCCTGAACGAAGTTTCACTCGCTGAGCCTCGCTCGTTGCGGCTCGCTACTGCGGATTCCGCCACATGGGCCAGACGCGCGGCCCGCCTCCGGGCACGCGGATCTCCCCGGTGAGCCGGAACCCGAAGCGCTCGTAGTAGGCGATGTTCGCCTCCTTGGAGGACTCCAGGTACGCGGGGAACCGCTGGTCGTCGCAGCGGGACAGCCGCGACATCAGCAGGGCCGAGCCGAACCCGCGGCCCTGGGCCGACGGGTCGGTGCCGAGTGTCGAGAGGTACCAGTGCGGTTCGATCGGGTGCGCCCGCTCGATCTCGCCGAGCCCGCGCAGCACCGCGTACGTCCGGGTGCCCAGGACGCGCAGCATGCCCGGAAGCTGCCGGAGCTGGGCCGCGAGAGAGATCCGACCGCGGCCCGGCGGGTCCCACAGCGCGCCCGCCCGGACCCGGCCGTTCTCCTCGGCCAGCTCGTTCAGGCCGTTCGGCAGGCGTGCGTGGCGGAGCAGCATGGCGAACATGGCGGCCATCCGTTCCGGATGGCGGGGAAACATCCACGTCCAGACCGGATCGTCGGCGAAGGCGCGTCCCAGCACCGCCGCGAGCGCATCGGCGTCTGAGGCCAGGACGTCACGGACCGCGTTCATCTGCTGAGTGTTTCGTGCAACGATCGGCATGTGAAGATCCTGATTCGAGTGGTTACGACCGCAATCGCACTCTGGGTGGCGACGCTCATCGTGAGCGGCATCGACCTGACGACGGCCTCCACACCGAAGAAGGTCGGCACTCTGATCGCCGTGGCCATCGTCTTCGGTGTGATCAACGCCTTCCTGAAGCCGATCGTCAAGACGCTCGGCTGCGTTTTCTACATCCTCACGCTGGGGCTCTTCGCGCTCGTGGTGAACGGGCTGCTGCTGTGGCTGGCCAGCTGGGCGGCCGGCAAGATGAGCCTGCCCTTCCACGTGAGCGGATTCTGGCCGGCGTTCTGGGGCGCGATCGTCGTCGGCGTCGTGAGCTGGCTGCTCAACCTGTTCGTCCACGACGACAAGGACTGAGGTCGCGAAGGCCGCCCGCGAGCCGCGGGCAGCGGCTCCGGGCGGTCTCTCAGGCGGGCAGGTCCGCCGCGTCGAGGTGCTCGGTGCTGTTGGAGGTGACCAGCCGCAGCTCGCCGTCCTTGCGGGCCCACAGCGTGAGGGAGGCGTTCGGCACGAGGGTGCGCTCGATCTCGAGCACCTCCTTCTCGGTGAGCCGCTCCACGATGTAGCGCGTGAGGACCACGACCGCGTCGTGGGCGACGACCAGCACCCGGCCGTCGGGATGGTCGCGCTGGATTTCGGAGAGCACGCTGCGGAGCCGGAGGGCGACGTCCGCCCAGGACTCGCCGCCGGGCGGCCGGTAGTAGAACTTGCCGGTGAGCCGCTTGCGCGCCACCTCGTCGGGGAACCGCGCGGCGATGCCCCGCCACGTCAGCGCGTACAGCACTCCGTTCTCCCGGTCGCGCAGCCGCTCGTCGTAGCGGATCGGCACGTCGCCGACCTGCGCCAGCGCGATGCGCGCGGTCTCCGCGGCACGGACGTACGGCGAGGAGTAGACCACCGTGGGACGCTCGTCCGGCGGCGTGGAGGCCAGCCACCGGCCCAGCGCCTTCGCCTGCCGCCGGCCGGTCTCCGACAGCGGGACGTCGGGGTCGCGCAGGCCGATGTCGATCTCTTCGCGCTGGTCCGTCTCGGCCACGCGCCAGGCGACGTTGCCGATGCTCTCCCCATGCCGGGCCATCGCCAGCCACTCAGGTGAGTTCAGGAGTCCTCCTTCGTCGGAAGAGTGACCAGACGTGCGTGTTCCATGGTTCGCTCGCTACGCTCGCTCACAGTCCTCCTTCGTCGGAAGAGTGACCAGACGTGCGTGTTCGATGGTTCGCTCGCTGCGCTCGCTCACAGAATCCCGACCTTACCGGGCGCTCACGACATGGGGCATTCCTCGCCGCACGTGAGGCGGATCAGCATCTCGAGGAACACCTGCTGGATCTGGCCGGGGTCGAGCGTGACGAACGCCTGGCCGCCGGTCCGCGCCGCGATCTGCTGGAGCGGGGCCGGATCGATGTCCGGCCCGAAGGCGATGGGCACGATCGCCACCGGCTTGAGCGGGTCCGCGATGCGCCCCAGCTCCTTCAGCAGCTCCTGCAGGAGGATCGTGTGCCCGGGGTCGTAGTTCATGCCGTCGGTGAGCACGACCAGCACGTTGTTGCGGTCCGGCTGGTAGGTCCGCACCGCCTCCCGGTACGCGGCCAGCACCGAGTCGTACAGCGCCGTACGGGTGCCGGGCGCGGGCCGCGCCGCGTTGAACGCGGCGATCACGGCGTCGCGCTGTGTTCCGGTGCCCACGCGCTGGGTCAGCTGCCGGTACGGCACGAGCTGCCGGTAGTCGCGGTCACCGTCCAGCCGGGTGGAGAACTCCCAGAGGGCGACCTGGGAGTTGTCGCTGAGGATGCGGGTGCCGCCGATGGCCGCCTGGGTCGTCGCGCGCATGCGCGTCTCCTTGCCGCGCGGCACGGGATCGCCCATCGAGGGGGAGACGTCGAGCAGGATCAGCATGCGCGCGCCGAGTACGGTCCGCTGCCACATCTGCAGGATCCGGCCGACCGTCGCCGGGTCCTGCGGGCGCGTCGGCGCCGGCGCCTCGGCCGCGACACCGTACCGGGGACCGAACCCGGCACCGGCGACGCCGTCCGGGGTGCGCAGCCCGAGCGACTGCAGAGCCTCGCGCGCCGGCGACTGCGACAGCGCGTCGCGGAAGTCCTCCACGGTCCGCGACCGCTCGCGGTCGGTGGTCGCCGAGACGTACGGGAAGTCCAGCGCGAGCGTGCCGTCGGCCGGGTAACGTGCGCTGACCGGTCGTTTCGGGTCCACGTGGTTGTGCTGCCAGACCGACTGTTCCGACAGCACCACGGCGGTCGGCGGGTCGCCGCCACGGAACATCGCCTCGTACGCGGCCTTGTCGTCGGGCAGGGCGGAGCCGAGGTCGGAGTAGAGCGTGATCGCGAACGTGCTGAGCCCGGACTTTCCCGCCCCGGACGCCTGGTGGGCGAGCATCAGCGCGCCGAGGCCGCTCGCCTGCGTCGTGGGATCGAGAAACCGTACGCGGACCGCCGGCCGCGCCGCGCCGGTGCCGGGCAGCCGGGAGGACAGGAGCAGCCGCCAGCTCACCTGGTTCGGTGAGCGTCCCTGCGCGGCGGCCAGGACCAGGGGCGAGGAGGCGATCGAGGTGCCCGACGGCCGTACGGCGGCGGCGCCGAGGCGGGTGCGCCGGGCGACCGGCAGCCAGAGCGAGGAGTCCGGGATCCACGCGTCGGGCCGCACGGCGCCGGGGGAGGAGCCCTGCCCGGACAGGACGCCGGCCACGTCCGCCGGCTCCTCGCGGAGCACGGTGACGCGGACGCAGGTCGTCCGGGCGTTGTAGCGGCGGGCGGTCTGCTCGACGGCCGGGGCGATCGTGGGCGCGGCGGCCACGGTGATCGCCTCGGCGCGGCAACCGTCGGCATGGGAGCCGAGGGAGCAGGCGGCGGCGGCCGGAACGATGGTCAGCAGGAGGGCCGACAGCAGGGCCGGCGTCCTGACCCGGACAGCGCTACCGCGACGGTATGGCATCCAACACCCGTCCCCGATCATTAACGGCATCCCGTCATTTGCCCCGGAGATTAGCCGGTTAAGCGCACATCAATGTCCCTTTCCTGACATTTCGGCTGAGGTGTGGCGTGGAAGTGAGATGACTTCCGTAACATCAGTCACAGAGCTTTCTTTGAGCCGCTTTATTAACACTCGATACCGGGAGAACTCGCCCTGGTCGACTCTTGGCTATTTCGAACACCTGACGTCGCATAGGTCACTGGATAAGCTCCCCGTTGTGGGACGTCATGTCTCTGCCGAGCGAAGACGTGCGCTTCGCGGCCGGTTCTTCCTCGCGCTTCTCGCGATCGGGGCCCTCGTCTGCCTGGCGGCGTTCGCCGGTTACCGGATCTGGGACGAGACGCGCGGCCGGCCGCTCTTCCGGCATGGCCGGCCGTCGCCGTCGGCGGCACCGGTCGCGGTGACCCTTTCGGTCACCGTGACGGGTCCGAAATGCCAGGTGTTCGTGCGGGTGCCGGGCGGCGACATCCTCGTCAACCGCAACTTCACACGCGGCCAGTCGCTGCGCTTCGACGAACAGCGGCTGAGCGTCGTCCTGAGCGACGCGAGCGCGGCACGCGTCTATGTGAACGGCCACCTGCGCCCGCCCGGAAAGCCGGGCAAGCGCGTCGCCTTCGTCGCGCTGAAGGGCTGATGCGGAGGCGATTTTCGGTTCGCCGAAAAGGCGGGTTTCCTTCCGTCGCCATTACGGCGTACGGACACGACACGCGTACGCCGTGCGAGCGTCCGGGCACTTCGGCGCGGGTCGCGACGCACTGACCGGCATCCGGGGGGCGTGGTCCTCGTTCCCCGCAGTGCCGGGGAACGAGGACCACGGAGGCGTCAGGCCCGGCCGCCCGCGGAGCGGCGGCGGAGCAGCGCCAGCGCGCCGCCGATGACGGCGAGGACGATGACGACGAGCCCGATCCACCACCAGCCGGCGCTGGAGGTGTGCCGTACGGGCTCGGCGGCGGGGGAGGCCGGCGCCGACGACGCGGCGCCCGCCGGGGCCGTCTGGGCCGCCGACGGAGAGCCGCCCTGCACCGTGAACTTGTACTCGCCGGTCACCGGGTGGCCGTCCTCGGCGACCACGCGCCAGCCGACCGTGTAGACGCCCGGCGCCAGCGCGCCGCCGACCTGCTGCGTCACGTGGTTGTCGACCGCGCTGGCCTTGCCCGCCTCGTGGTGGCCGCCCTTGGCGTCCAGCAGGACGACGCCGGGGAAGCGCACCGGGTCGGCGTAGGTCAGGCGGATCTGGGCCGGTGCGGCCACCGTCGCGTCCTTGGCCGGATCGGACGACGTCAGGGTCGTGTGGGCCTCGGCCGGCGCGGCCGTGGCCAGCACGCCCAGCAGTGCCGCCGCCGTGGCGGCCACCGCGATCCTCATGACGCGCGCCTCCGGGTCAGGCCGTACACGCCGACGGCCAGGCCCACGACCCCGAAGCCGAGGCCCAGGCCGCCGAGCAGCCGCGCGGTGCCGTCGTCCGGCGACGCCGGGGAGTCCGCCGCGGTCACCCGCGTCGACGCGTCCTTGGCGTTCGCACCGGACGCGGCGGCGACGAGATGGATGGTCGGCGCGGGGTGCTCGGGCTCCTGACCGCCGTTGCCGGGGTCCTGGTTCCAGTTCACCACGTCGCCGTTGGAGTAGGTCTGGGCCGCCTTGAACATCAGCCGGTCGACGCCGGTCGGCAGCGGGCCCATCGAGACGTCGAACTCCTGGAACTCGCCCGGCGTGATCTTCCCTCCGCTCCAGGTGATCTTCGAGACGGCCTCGGTGAGCTCCCCGCCCTCGACCTTGAGCGGAGTGGCCAGCTTGGCCTTCTCGACCTTGATCTTCCAGCCGGGCACCGGGCGGACCGACACGGACGCGATCGGATGGTCGGCGGGCAGGTCGACCTCCAGCTTCGTGGTGTCGGCGCTCTTCTCCTCGTTCGGAACGCGGAACGACACCTTGCTGTACGAGCCCGGCTCGGCCGTGCTCGGGTTGGCGGTGACGTGCGCCGAGGCGGCTCCGGCCGCGAGGGTGACCGCCAGACCGGCCAGGGCGGACACGGCCGCCACGCGCTGTGACATGCGCATAAAGGGACTTCTCTCCATTTGACAGTGGAACGCCGAATTACCGGACCTGCGGAGATCCGGGAGCCGTGCGGCGCTCAACCGGCGAGCGCCGCCGTACGGGCGGCGGGAGGTCCCCTTCGGATGACGACGTGACGTAGGAGGGCGCCGCGCGGCGCGGCGGCGGGTGAGGGCGCGGCCTGGAGGCGCGGCGCCGAGCGGACCGGCGGCGCCGCCGACAGCAGGGTGCGCGCCGGGCGTACGAGGGCCGCGGCGACGCGCCGGGCCAGGCTCCACACCGCCCGCTCGCCGCGGTGCAGCCACCAGGCGGACACGGCCGCCGCCACACCGTGGGCGAAGGTCATGGTCCAGCCGGCCGAGGACGGCGCCATGGTGTCGCCGTGAGTCAGGTGCTGCCCGTGCTCGGCGGCCGAGAACAGGGCGTGCAGGACGAACTGGCCCCCCAGCAGCCCACCGAAGATCGTCGCGAGGGAGCGTTCGGCGCCGGCGAGGGCCATGCCGACCACGGTCATGACCGCGAGCCCGCCGACCGCCGCGACCGGGGAGACGGTGGCGTGCGAGGCCACCATGTGACCGGTGACGGCCAGCGCGACGCACACGGTGGCGAACACCACCGCACGCGCGGCGCGGTACGTCGGACGGGTCGGCATGACGCCTCAATTATCGGCGTACACCCTCTGTGCTCGCGGCCGCCTCACCCAAATCCGACACTCGCGCGCATACGCCCTGGACGCTCGCGGTCGCCCTCGCCGGAAGACCGGCGGCGTGCCGATGTCGGCCAACCTTAACGTCGCAGGCTATTGACGCCGTGATCGTTAGTACTTAACTTCCATACGACCACGTGATGACGTTGGATTTTTTCCAGAACCACCGGGAGATCCATGTTCCGGCCCGTTTCGCGTTCCTCCCGAGCCGTACGCCGCACCGCAGCCGGGCCGGCCGTCATGGCCCTGCTGCTCGGTGCGCTCGCCACCGGCCCGTCCGCCCACGCCGCTACGAAGAGTGACCACGGCCGAGGCGTACGGTTGCGGGTGATGAATTACAACATCCAGGCCGGCGCCGGCTCCGATCACGTCTTCGACCTGGAACGACAGGCCGAGGCCATCGAGTCCGAGCACCCCGACGTCGTCGGTCTGGAAGAGGTCGACGTCGACTGGGCGACCCGCAGCGACTACACCGACGAGGCCGCGTGGCTGGCCCGGCGGCTGCGCATGCACGTCTTCTTCGCCCCCATCTACGACCTTCCGCCGGACCGCGAGGGCGCGCCCGACCGGAGGTTCGGCGTCGCTCTGCTGTCGCGGTTCCCGATCATGTACGCGAAGAACCACGACATCACCCGGCTGTCCACGCAGGTTCCCGACCCGGTGCCCGCGCCCGGTCCCGGGTTCCCCGAGGTGCTCCTCAACGCGCACGGCATGCCACTCTGGGTGTACGTCACCCACCTGGACTACCGCGCCGATCCGGGCGTACGGGAGGCCCAGGTGGCCGACATGGACGCGATCATGGACCGGCGGCACGGCCGCAAGCTGCTCCTCGGCGACTTCAACGCCCAGCCGGACGACCCCGAGCTGGCGCCGCTGTGGACGCGGCTGACCGACGCCATGACGGTCGTGGGGCAGCGCACCACGCCGACCTGGCCCGCCGACACGCCGACCAAGCGGATCGACTACGTGACCTACTCGACCAGGTCCGGCATCCGCACCGTCGGCGCGCACGTGCCGGACACGCTCGCCTCCGACCACCGGCCCGTCGTGACCGACCTGACGGCGTTCTGAAGGGGGATGACATGACGACACGACGAGGAGTACTCCGCGGCATCGCCGTCACCGGAGCCGCGGCGCCGTTCGCCTCTTTGGCCGCCACGCCCGCCGAGGCGAAGAAGGCCGGCGGCGTGCAGACCGGCTTCGACGTGCTGCACGCGGGCGGCTACCAGCAGCTCAAGGGCCAGAAGGTCGGCATGGTGGCCAACCCCACCGCGGTCGTGCGCGACCTGAGCCACGAGGTCGACGTCATGCACGGCTCCGGCGCCGTCGATCTCGTGGCGGTGTTCGGCCCCGAGCACGGCTTCCGCGGCTCCGCGCAGGCCGGTGGCTCGGAGGGCTCCTACAAGGACCCGCGCACCGGCATCCCCGTCTACGACGCGTACGCCAAGAGCGTGCAGGCGATCGCGGACGACTTCACCAAGTCCGGCATCGACACGGTCGTCTTCGACATCCAGGACGCCGGCGCGCGCTTCTACACCTACATCTGGACGATGTACGACTGCATGCAGGCGGCGTCCCTCGCCGGCAAGCGCTTCGTCGTCCTCGACCGGCCGAACCCGCTCGGCGGCACCCAGGCGACCGGCCCGGTCATGCAACCGGGGTACACCTCCGGCGTCGGCAAGCAGGCGATCTCGCAGCAGCACGGCATGACCGTCGGCGAGCTGGCCCTGCTGTTCGACAAGGAGTTCCTCGGCGGGAAGGTCAAACCGCAGGTCGTGAAGATGCGCGGCTGGCGGCGCGGCATGTTCTTCGACGAGACCGGCCTGCCCTGGGTCATGCCCTCGCCGAACATGCCGACCCTCGACACGGCGATCGTCTACCCCGGCCTCGGCCTGTTCGAGGCCCTGACGATCTCCGAGGGCCGCGGCACGACCCGTCCGTTCGAGATCGTCGGCGCGCCGTTCCTCGACTGGCACTACGCCGACGCCCTGAACGCGCTGAACCTGCCCGGTGTGCGGTTCCGCGAGACGTACTTCGTGCCCACGTTCTCCAAGTGGGTGAACCAGAACTGCGCGGGCGTCGAGGTCACCGTGACCGACCGCCGCAGGTTCGACTCGATCCGTACCGCGATCGCGATGATCGTGACCGCGAAGAAGCTCTACCCCAAGGACTTCGCCTGGCGCGAGAGCGCCCCGCCGTACTGGATCGACAAGCTCACCGGCTCCGACCTCGTCCGGAAGGGGGTCGACGGCGGTTCCACGACGGACCAGATCGTCGCCTCCTGGCAGGGGGAGCTGGCACGGTTCCGCGCCCAGCGGGCCCGTTATCTGCTGTACCGCTGAGGAGGAACCGATGCGTCGCCCCCCACGTCGCTCCCTCATGGTCCTCGTGGCCGCCGCGTGCCTCGGTGCGCCGGCGGCCGCCCAGGCCGCCCCATCTTCGCCGTCCGCCGCGCCTGCGGTCGGCCCGCCGACCGTCACCGCCTCCGATCTGAAATTCACCCCTGGCCGTACGCTGCACTACGGCTCGGCCGCCTCCGCCGGGCTGCTGCCCGACCAGGTCGCGGCGATCGCCAGGGACGCCGCCGCGTACGAGACCGCCCTGCCCGGCGCGGCGCACCCGCTGTACCCGGGCGCGGTCGTGCTCGCCGCGCACAATGGCACGATCGTCCAGCACAGTGCGTCCGGGTACGCCCTGCGCTACTCCGACGACAAGCCGACCGAACTGCCGCGGGACCAGTGGATCCCGATGCGCGACGACACGATCTTCGACCTGGCGTCGATGTCGAAGCTGTTCACCACGATCGTCGCCCTGCAACAGGTCGAGCGCGGCACGATCGATCTGGACAAGACGGTCGCGACCTACCTGCCCGACTTCGCCCAGAACGGCAAGGGCACGATCACCCTCCGCCAGCTGCTCACGCACACGAGCGGCCTGGAGCCGGACCTGCCGTTCTACAACTACCAGGGCCGCGCCGCGCAGGAGCAGGCGCTGTACGCGGAGAAGCTGCAGCACCCGCCCGGCACCGCGTACGTCTACTCCGACCTCAACCTGATCACGATGCAGTTCATCCTGGAGCACGTGACCGGCAAGACCCTCGACGTCCTCGTACGCGACGGGATCACCGGGCCGCTCGGGCTGAAGGACACCGGCTACAACCCGCCCGCGTCCGAGAAGAACCGCATCGCCGCGACGGAGTACGAGCACGTGCCGCCCGCCCAGCTCAACCGCGGGCTCGTGTGGGGCCAGGTGCACGACGAGAACTCCTACGCCCTCGGCGGCGTCGCCGGGCACGCCGGGGTCTTCTCCACCGCGCACGACCTCGCGATCCTCGCCCAGATGATCCTGGACGGCGGCCGGTACGGCCACGCGCGGGTCCTTGGTGACTCGTCGGTGCGGAAGATCTTCACCAACTTCAACCAGGCGTTCCCCTCCGACTCGCACGGCATCGGATTCGAGCTGAACCAGCGCTGGTACATGGGCGGCCTGTCCTCCCCGGTGACCGCCGGCCACACCGGCTACACCGGGACCGACATCGTCATCGACCCGCTGTCCCGGTCGTTCAGCATCCTGCTGACCAACCGGGTGCACCCGAGCCGCAACTGGGGCAGCATCAACCCGGCGCGTGTCGCGGTCGCCCAGGACCTGGCCCGTGCCATCCCGATACGCCCGGCCGAGGGCCGTACGGCGTGGTTCTCCCAGACCAAGGACAGGAGCACCGCGACGCTCACCGCCCCGGTGACCGGCGCCACGAAGCTCTCCTTCGACCTGTGGTACGACACGGAGGAGACCGACCTCGGCGTGCTGGAGGCCTCGCCGGACGGCGCGACCTGGACGCCGGTGCCGTTCTCGCTCAAGGCGGGCCGTTCTTCCTGGACGTCGGACGGCACGTTCTCCGGCTTCGAGGACCGCCGCTGGGCCAAGGCGGCGGCCACACTGCCGGCGGGCACCACGCAGGTGCGCTGGCGCTACACGACCGACCCGCTGTACGAGGGCCGCGGCGTGTACGTCGACGGTGTCCGCGCCTACGACGCGCACGGCCACGTCGTCCTCAACGGCGAGCGCCCGTCGGACGCGGCACGCTTCGTCCCGAACGGCTGGACCGTGAGCTCGAACTAGCCCGGGTGGTGCCCGCGGACACGAGCCGCGGCCTCTCCCGTCCCCGATCCCGCCGTGCGCGACCCGCCCGGCGGGATCAGGACGTTCGGGCCGGCGAGGCCCTCCGTTCGTGTGCTGGAGTCCGGCGGCCGCGCACCCGGTGAACGGATGTGGACGCCGCGCCTGGACGGCACCGCGTCGGCTCACGGTTCCGATCGGGGTCCGATCACGCCCTCTGCCAGCGGGAACCGGTGGTCAGCGGCTATCGTTCTCGATGAGGGGAGTACTTCCCAGCGTCGGCCCGGTCAGCACGGACACCCTTGGTGGTGGCCCCGGGTCGCGGCCCGTCTCGCGCGGGTGAAGGAGACCTCGGACGACGAGCCGTTCGAGGAGCCCGCATGTCCACTTCCGTCGCTTCGCCGCTGGTCTGGGTCGTGACCCTCGCTGGGGTGCTGTTCTTCTTCGCGGTGGACTTCGTGCTGACCCGCCGTCCGCACGCGGTCGCCTTCCGCGAGGCGTTGGCGTGGACGGCCTTCTACCTCGCCCTGCCGATCATCTTCGGCGTCTTCGCCTGGCAGCGGTGGGGTTCGGAGACCGCGGTCGACTACTTCACCGGCTGGCTGGTTGAAAAGTCCTTGTCGGTCGACAACCTTTTCGTGTTCATGCTGCTCATCGCCGCCTTCGCGGTGCCCGTCACTCTCACCCAGCGGGTGCTGCTGTACGGCATCGCCGGCGCCCTCGTGCTGCGCGGCGTCTTCATCGCGATCGGCGCCGCGGCGGTCCAGGCGGTCTCCTGGACCTTCGTGATCTTCGGCGCCATCCTCCTGTTCACCGCCATCAAGATCGTGAAGGACACGATCACGGGAGCGGGGCACGAGGTGAACGTGTCCTCCCTGCGGTCGGTCCGTCTCGTACGCCGCCTGATGCCGGTGACCGACGACTACCGGGGCCCACGCCTCACCGCCCGTCTCGACGGCCGGCGGGCCCTCACCCCGCTCGCCGTGGTCGTCGTCGCGGTGTTCGGCACGGACCTGGTCTTCGCGATCGACTCGATCCCCGCCGTGTACGGCGTCACCCAGGACCCGTACCTCGTCTTCACCGCCAACGCCTTCTCGCTCTTCGGCCTGCGCGCGCTGTTCTTCGTACTGCAGAGCACACTGAGCAAACTGGTTCACCTGGGGTACGGCCTGGCGGTCATCCTCGCCTTCATCGGCGTGAAGCTGATCCTGCACTGGGCGCACGGCACGTGGAAGTGGCTGCCGGAGATCCCCACGCCGATCTCGCTCGCCGTGATCGTCGTGACGCTGCTGACGGTCACCCTGACGAGCCTGCGCGCGGGTCGCCGACAAGCGGCGTCCGCGGTCGCCGACGGCCGCTGAGAGGGCGCATGCTCACGGGGTCTCCCGCACGTGAGGGGCCTCCTCGATCAGGTTGAGACGAAAACGCCGGCGCGTGCGGCCGCGGCGACGGCCGCGGCCGACTGGTCGGCCGCGGCGCTGTCGAGCGGTTCGGCGGTGACGAGCAGCCGCATGTACAGGGGTGCTCCGATGGCTCGGGATACGTCGGTCGGCTGAGTGCCAGAGGGAAGCTCGCCGCGGCGGACGGCGCGGTTGACGATCTTGGCGACCATCGTGGTGTGCTCGGCCCAGAACGCGCGGATGACCTGCGCGACCTGGTCGTGGTGGCCGGCCGAGACCATGGCGCGTACCAGCGCCTGGCCGGCGCGGTCCGTGAGTACGGCCAGCGCGGAGCGGGCGAGTTCGCGCAGGTCACCATCGATGTCGCCGGTGTCGGGCGCCGGCACGGACTGGTCGGCGAAGAACGTGAGGGCGTCGACCAGGAGACCGTCGAGGGTGCCCCAGCGCCGGTAGACCGTTGCCTTGTGCACGCCGGCGCGGTGGGCGACGGACTCCATGCTCAGCCCCGCGTAGCCGGACTCGACGAGCTCGTCGACGGTCGCCTGGAGCACGGCCGCGCGGGTGCGTGCGGTGCGGCCCCCGGGCCGGGTCTGGGTCATGTGCGCCTCAACATCTGATGCGACGAATCGTTGCATTAAGCGTTCGGTCATGCCATCGTATCCATTAATGCGACAGTTCGTCGCACAAGGAGTCGTCAGGGGAGCGGATCGTGAACAGTTCGACGTCAGCCGGCACATCGTCCCGGTGGGGGACCGTCGGTCAGGTCCTGACCGGCTTGGTCGCGGCCTCCGCACTCCTCGCGGCCGTCACCGCGGTCTCCGACGTGACCGCGGCGGACCATGCCACCCTTGTCGTCCAGACCTGGCGGATGTACGGCCTGTTCCTGTGCGGCGGGATGTTCGCGCTGCTCGCGCTGAGGCCGCGCGTCCACGGTGCGGTGTGGGCATTGATGATCGCCAACAAGGCGGCCCTGACGGTCACGACAGTCGCCTACTCCACCCACGGCGGCATCGCGGAGGCGACCAAGACCGTCGGCTGGGACGGCACGCTGACCGTCGTCTTGATCGCCGCCTTCGTCATGTGCCGGGCGAATTCTGAGAGCCGGTCGTAGGCCACCCACGGCTCGGAGGGTCTTCGACATGCCCCGCGCCCGGACGGCGTCCGTCCGGACGGCGACGTGACGCGTCCGCCGCCCAACGCCCCCACACCGCACTCGGCGGCCACCCGCCCATCACCCGACCGTCACCAACCTGACGGCCGAGTGGCAGTTAGGAGGCGGTCGCGGAAGGGGCGTGGGTTGGCTGTGGATAACCTGCGGCCGGGTCCTACTGGCCGGGCAGGCCCTTGTCGAGGCCGGCGCGGCGCAGGGCGTCGGCGAGTGCGCCGCCGCCCGAGCCGCTCGAACCTCCCGGTCCGCCGCGGCCCTGGCGGCCGCCGTTCCGGCCACCGCCCTGGCGTCCGCCGCCCTGGCGCCGGGCGCCGCCGTCGCGTCGGCTCTCACCCGGTTTGCGGCGGTCGGCCTCGTCGTCGAGCCGGAGCGTGAGGGAGATCCGTGACCGCGGGATGTCGACGTCGAGGACCTTGACGCGGACGATGTCGCCGGGCTTGACGACGTCGCGCGGGTCCTTGACGAAGGTCTTGGACATCGCCGACACGTGCACGAGGCCGTCCTGGTGCACGCCGACGTCCACGAACGCGCCGAATGCCGCGACGTTCGTGACCACGCCTTCGAGGATCATGCCGGGCTCGAGGTCGGCGATCTTGTCCACGCCCTCCTTGAAGGTCGCGGTCTTGAACGCCGGGCGCGGGTCGCGTCCTGGTTTGTCCAGCTCCTTGAGGATGTCGGTGATCGTCGGCAGGCCGAACGTGCCGTCGACGAAGTCCTCCGGGCGTACCGTCCGCAGCGCCCTGGTGTTGCCGATGAGCGCCGAGACGTCGCCGCCGTCCTTCTTCAGGCCGGTCGACTCGAAGATCCGGTGGACCAGAGGGTACGCCTCGGGGTGCACGCTGGAGCCGTCGAGCGGGTCATCGCCGCCCCGGATGCGGAGGAAGCCCGCGCACTGCTCGTACGCCTTGGGGCCCAGCCGCGGCACCTCCTTCAGCGCGTTCCGCGACCGGAACGGGCCGTTGGCGTCGCGGTGGAGGACGATGTTCTCGGCGAGGCCCGAGCCGATGCCGGACACCCGCGTCAGCAGCGGCACCGAGGCCGTGTTGACGTCGACGCCGACCGCGTTCACGCAGTCCTCCACGACCGCGTCGAGCGAGCGGGAGAGCTTGGTCTCCGACACGTCGTGCTGGTACTGGCCGACGCCGATCGACTTGGGGTCGATCTTGACCAGCTCGGCGAGGGGGTCCTGCAGCCGCCGGGCGATCGAGACGGCGCCGCGCAGCGAGACGTCCATGCCGGGCAGCTCCTGCGAGGCGTACTGCGAGGCGGAGTACACCGACGCCCCGGCCTCCGACACCATGATCTTGGTGAGCCCGGGCATCAGCTTGATCAGGTCGGCGGCGAGCTGGTCGGTCTCGCGGGAGGCCGTGCCGTTGCCGATCGCGACCAGGTCGACGCCGTGCTGCTGGGCGAGCTTGCCGAGCGTGGCGAGCGCCTCGTCCCAGCGGCCCTGCGGCTTGTGCGGGTAGATCGTTTCGGTGGCCACGACCTTGCCCGTGGGGTCGACGATCGCGACCTTGACGCCCGTACGGTAGCCCGGGTCCAGGCCCATCGTGGTGCGGGTGCCGGCGGGCGCGGCGAGCAGCAGGTCGCGCAGGTTCGCCGCGAACACGCGCACCGCCTCGTCCTCGGCCTCCTGCCGCAGGCGCAGCCGCAGGTCGAGATCGAGCCGGACGAGGATGCGCGTGCGCCAGGCCCACCGCACCGTCTCGGCCAGCCACCGGCTGCTCAGCGGCACCTCGAACCGCCGCGCGATCGCCCGCTCGTACGCGGTGACCTCGCCGTCTTCCTCCTCCGGCGTCAGGGTGAGGTCGAGGACCTCCTCCTTCTCGCCGCGGTACAGCGCGAGGATCCGGTGCGACGGCAGCCTCGTCAGGGGCTCGGCGAAGTCGAAGTAGTCGGAGAACTTCGCGCCGGCCTCCTCCTTGCCCTCACGTACGCGCGAGACCATGCGGCCCTTGGACCAGAGCCGCTCGCGCAGGTCGCCGATCAGGTCGGCGTCCTCGGCGAACCGCTCGACGAGGATCGCGCGGGCGCCGTCCAGCGCCGCCGCGGCGTCCATCTCCTCCGTGACGTACGGCTCGGCCGCCGCCTGCGGGTCGAGCGACGGGTCGCCGAGCAGCGCGTCGGCGAGCGGCTCGAGGCCGGCCTCACGGGCGATCTGCGCCTTGGTGCGCCGCTTGGGCTTGTACGGCAGGTAGATGTCCTCGAGCCGGGCCTTCGTGTCGGCCTCCATGATCCGCGCACGCAGGGCGTCGTCCAGCTTGCCCTGGGACTCGATCGACTCCAGGATCGCGGTGCGACGCTCCTCCATCTCGCGCAGATAGCGCAGGCGTTCTTCGAGCGTCCGCAGCTGGGCGTCGTCGAGCGCGCCCGTCGCCTCCTTGCGGTAGCGGGCGATGAACGGCACGGTGGCACCGCCGTCGAGCAACTCGACGGCCACCTGCACCTGCCGTTCGCGCACGCCGAGCTCTTCGGCGATCTTCTGGTGAACAGACGTCGACACGATCCCTTGCCCTCTCACTGAGCTTGGGATGCATTGTGCAGGCATCCGCCGACATTGTCGCGCCGGACGGCCCCAGTCCGGCGAGGACGACCCTGCGGAACCCCCCGATGTGGGTGGCTCCGCCCCCAACATCCCCTGCAGGAGGGGAGGACTTTCCTCGGCTCACGAGCTGCACCGCTGGGGCGGGGCCTCCCGGCCGCCATCGAGCCATCGCTCAGCGGCGTGCGGCCCTGCCGATGTGTTCCGAGTAACTCATTCATCCACAGGCTGTGGACAACCCGTGGATCAGGGACGGGCGCCGCGGACCCGGAGGTCCGCCAGGAGGTCGGCGGTGGCCTGGGTCACCGCGTCGACCGCGCGCTCGAAGACGGCCTCGTTGTGGGCCGCGGGCTTGCGGAACCCCGAGATCTTGCGCACGTACTGCAGGGCGGCCGCGCGGATGTCGTCGTCGGTGACCTCTTCGGTCATCGGGGGCCGCAACGTCTTGATGCTTCTGCACATGTCGCCCATCTAACGCCTCCGGTGTGACAGCCGCGACGCCGCGGCTCGGTCAATCGGACAGATCGGGCACCATTGGGGGGTGAACACTCAGATGCTGGGCGAGTGTCCAGGCGATACGTCGCCCGCGGCCGTCACACGGCCGGACGCCGACGCAGCCGGCACACGGCCGGACGCCGACGCGGGCCTCACGCGGCCGGACCCCGGCACGGCGATCACCCCGCCGGACACCGACACGGCCCCCACGCGGCCGGACGCCGGCGCCGCACTCACGCGGCTGGCCGACCTCATCGCGGACGGCGACGTCGTGGTGCTCAGCGGTGCCGGTCTGTCGACCGAATCCGGCATCCCGGACTATCGCGGCGAGACCGGCCGTAAACGACGGGCCGAGCCGATGACGTACCAGACGTTCGTCGGGAGCGCCGCGGCCCGCCGCCGCTACTGGGCGCGCAGCCACCTCGGCTGGCGGCACGTCGCACGGGCCACGCCCAACGCCGGGCACCGTGCCGTCGCCGAACTGCAGCGCCGCGGGCTGGTCCGCGGGATCATCACCCAGAACGTCGACGGCCTGCAGCAGGCCGCGGGCGCGCACGACGTGATCGAACTGCACGGCAGTCTCGACCGGGTCATGTGCCTGAACTGCGGCCGGCGCACCTCCCGCGAGGTGCTCGACGAACGTCTGAGCGCCGCCAACCGCGCGTGGAGCGCCGAGGCCGGCGCGATCAACCCCGACGGCGACGCGGTCCTCGAGGACGAGGACGTCGCGTCCTTTCGCGTCGTGGACTGCGTCGACTGCGGCGGCCTGCTGAAGCCCGACGTGATCTTCTTCGGCGAGAACGTGCCCAGGTCCCGGGTGGACGAGTGCTACGGGCTGACCGAGCGCGCCGGGCTGCTGCTCGTGCTCGGGTCCTCGCTGACGGTGCTGTCCGGCTACCGGTTCGTCCGCCACGCGGCCCGGCTCGGCATCCCGGTGGCCATCGTCAACCAGGGCGGCACCCGCGGCGACGAACACGCTCTCGTGACGTTCGACGCCCCGCTCGGGCCCACGCTCACCGCCCTGCTGCGGGAGCTGGGCGACGGCTCGTACGCGACGCGTTGAGGGTCACCGCGGCGCTTTGGGGGTTTCGTCCCGACGTGAATTCGCGGACCGGACTGGGGGTATTCATATCTTCCACCGACGCGCAGGACCATACTGAGAGCGTGAAGCCACCCCGCGCCGCCAGCCGGCGACACCTGCCCACCAGCCCGTTCAAGCCTCCGGCCGACGCTCCGCCGGTCGAGCGGTTCGCCGTCGACGACCAGGTGGTCCACGACCAGTTCGGTCTCGGCGTCGTCATCGGGGTCGAGGAGGACGTCGCCGTCCTCGTCGACTTCCGCCCGCGCCGTGAGCGCATCACGGCGCCGTACCACAAGATGACCAAGCTCTGAGCACAGTCACGGCGACGGGAGCGGCACGGCCGCCTCCCGCGCGCGACCCGGCGGCCGCCTGACCGTACGCACCCGCCGGGCTCGGCGTTCGTTGCCGCCTATGTCGATTCCGGCATCCGGCGGAGTACGGTGCCGTGCATGCCGGCCGCCATCGTGCATCTGATGATCGCGGCCGTCTGGCTGGGCTCGATGGCCTACAGCCTGTTCGTCGTCCAGCCGCGGGTGGCGCGCTTCTTCCCCGACGAGAGCCGCCGCGAGGAGTTCCTCCTCGTGCTCGCCCACGGCAACCGGCGCGGCGTCATCGCCGTGGTGGCCGGGCTCGCGCTCAGCGCCGCCGCCGTCATGGTGACCTGGCCGGCCGTCGCGGCCGTCTACGCCGTCGCCCTCGTGCCGTACGCCGCCGCCACGACCATCTTCGTGAACGTCTCGTGGCGGCACTGGCCGGCGCGGGTGTTCGCCCTGCCGGAGGAGCTGCCGGGCTTCCACCGGCGGTTGCGGATTCAGGCCTGGGCGATGCTCGTCCTCGTCGGCGTCGCCTTCGCGCTGACCCTGTCCGCCAGCGTCGTGCGCTGGTGACCTGGACGCACTCAGGGTTTCGCGGATCGGCACCGGGTAGACCCAGGGCGAGCCGGCGATGCGCGGAGAAAGGAAACCCGGCCATGGCCGAACGTCCGGAGACGATGCCGGCGACCAACGCCGTCGCGTTGCTGTTGCGTCAGCACGAAGAGATCCGCCGCCTGTGCCGCCGGGTCGAGGCGAACACCGGCCGGCGCCGGGAGGAGGCGTTCGAGAGCCTCCGGCGCCTGCTCGCCGTGCACGAGACCGCGGAGGAGCAGGTCGTCCATCCGATCGTCCGGCGCATCGCCCCGAACGGCGACCGGATCGTCGACCGCCTGCTGGAGGAGGAGAAGCGCGGCAAGACCATGCTGCGTGACCTGGAGCGGATGGGCACCCACGACCCGAGCTTCCCGCCGATGTTCGCGCGCCTCCGCGCGGAGGTACTCGAGCACGCCGAGCGCGAGGAACGGGAGGAGTTCCCCGTGCTGAGCCGGCGCGGTCACGCGGAACTGCGCGGGCTGGCCGCCGCCATCAAGGCGGCCGAGGCCATGGCGCCCACGCATCCGCACCCCGGCGTGGAGTCGGCGAAGAGCAACATGATCTTCGGTGTCTTCGTCTCGGCGGCCGACCGGGCCCGTGACCTGGTGCGTACGCTCACGCGCGGCGGGCGCCGGGGGCGCCGCTGACGCCGGGACACACGGCCACGACCCCGGCCCCGCTTCACTCGACGATGGTGACCGTGGGGTGCCGCTCTCGGAAGTAGGCGAGATCGGCGTCGGTGAGCGCGAAGTACAGGCCCCTCGGGACGTCCGCGAGCAGATCCGTGCCGTCCGGGAGGTGAGCGATCCCGGTGAGGTTCGCGGCGAAGACGTGCATGGGGGACACCCCTTCCTCGTCCCGCTCCCGGATGTCGGTGGTGCCCGCGTCGCTGGAGGACGTCGTGCCATGGTCGCCGCCCCGGCTGTGCAGGCCGGTGAGGGACTCCGGGCCGCCTGAGACGCCGGTCTGGTGGCTGACGGTCCGCCCGTGTCCCTGGCTGTCCTTACGCAGCGCGGTGTCCTGCTGGTACATGCGCACCTTGAACGGCGCGTGGGCGAGCCTGACGAGGCTCGTGACGTTGATCCCGAGCCGGATCTCCTCGCCGTGGTCGCCGCTCTTGAAGGCGAACTCGTGGGCGAGGAGCCGGTCCACGTGCGCCAGCAGATGCGCCTGGCCGAACCTCTCATCGAGGTCCGCGTCGAGGTACCGGCGGAGCTCGGGTCCCCTGAACGGCTCGGCCGGCTGCGGCACCGCGCCACGGAACCTCTTCGGCACCGCCGCCATCGTGGCCATCTCCCGGAGCGCCGGCGCCCCGGGGAACGCGATGCGGTGGAGCAGACCGGGTTCGAGCAGCGTGGCCTGGTGGTTCAGGGGCGGGGTGTACCTCGCCCAGCGGTGCGCCTCGCCGCGGACCGGGGCCCATCCGGGCACGCTCTCACCCTCCGCGGCGGGCCGGGTGAAGTGATCCGGGACCGCCACCACGATGCGCCCGGAGGCGTGTTCGGTCCGGGTCTGGACGTTCCGCCGGTGGTCGCCGAACGCCGCGGCCGTACGGCTTCCGGTCCGCGCCGCGACCCGCCCGCCGGCGTTCCGGGCGGCGTCGACCAGGGTTTCGGCGGCCTTGACCGGCAGATCCACGTACGAGATCGAGACTTCGAAGTCGACGTCGTCGTAGGTGAATTCCTGGGAGCCCTCGAGCGTCTGGCGCCGGTCGTACCTCCGCCGGCCGTCTCTGGCGGTATGACCGGACTCCGTCTGCGTGCTCTTTCCGAACGTGTGCTGGCCGCCCGCACCGACGCCGTGGTAGCCGACGATCCCCCGGACACGCCACCTGAACCCCCGGCTGGACGTGTCCTTGCTCGTCGCCGCGGTCGCGTTCTCGGGCTGGCTCCGGATCATCTGACGGAGTTCGGGGCGATCGCCGGTGTGCCTGCCCTCGTTCAGCAGGGCACGGACGGAGACGCGCGTGACGCGGGTGTGGCCGTCGCCGCTCCGCTCATGGTCGCGCTCCCCTCCTCCCTCGCTCCGCGGACGACTCGTCCCTCGCCGTCCACTCCGCTCACTCGTCGGCTCGCCGCTCCGCTCATGGTCGCGCTCCCCTCCTCCCTCGCTCCGCGGACGACTCGTCCCTCGCCGTCCACTCCGCTCACTCGTCGGCTCGCCGCTCCGCGTGTGGAGAACCTGCGTCACGCCGCGGTCGAGCAGCGTCGGCAGGTCCGAGGCGAGGGCCCCGGGTCCGAACCGCTTCTCGAGGATCCGCATGTTCTGGCTCGCGGTGAGGTGCTCTCCCTTGAAGAGCGTCCCGGCGTCCTCCAGTGCGCCGACGATCCTGTCGAGCAGGTGGGGCGCCTCCACGATCTCGGGGAACGCCGAGGGCATGGCCGCCTCGGGCACGTACGTCCGCAGCCCGGTCGCCGGGGCGACGGCGGTGGACGGGCCGGACAGACCGTGCCTCTGCGCCATCCGATCGGGCACGATGAGGTCGACGCTCTCGTGGGCGAGAAGGTGCACGGGCGTGCCCTCCTCCACCGTGTGCCCTTTCCAGCGCACCGGCGTCACCGTGAAGTGAAGGTCCGCGCGGTCGAGGATGTGCGACACTCCGTCGTCCGCGTACGTCCCGCGCAGGACGGCGGTCGAGCCCTCCTCCACGCTGCTGACGGTGTTCCGTCCGATTCCCCGGGTGAGGCCGACCTCGTGCAGACCCTCCACCGGCCCCGCGTGGAGGTGGACGCCGAGAAATCTTCCCTGCCCGGCCAGGTGCCAGCCGCCTTCGGCCATGGCCTTGGCCTCATAGCCCGTGGTGCGGTAGTGCTCACTCTCGATTCCCCGGACCGGGAACTGATATCGCGGGGCGCCGACCCTGAGCTCGATCCTGACCGCCTGCTGCCAGCCGTCCACCGTCTCGCCGACGTGGACCTTGTGACCGCCGGGTGCCGTGTACTTGCCGAAGTCGGTCTGCAGCTGCAAGGGCCGGGTCGCGTCGCGGATCTCCATGGGGATGTCGAACCGGTCGTGCGGAGCCGGCCGGCCGTTCAGGTCCGCCAGGGCTCTGGCCACCTCGAGATCCAGGCCCCGGATGGCGGCCACGGCCGGAGTGATGCCGGTGACCTGGCCGGACAGGTCCAGAGAAGGTCCGGCGAACTCTTCGGTACGTTCGAGACGGCCGATGTCGGCGATGGCGGCGTCGGCGACGGGGCCGTGGGGGACGTGCACCTCGGGTACCAGCACGTTGACGGTCAGGTCCTTCCCGCTGATCGTCCACGAGGCGTCCGAGGACGCCCCGTCCGGCCCGCGCACCCGCAACCGCGCCGTGTAGGCGACGCTCTTCTTGATCTTTATGGTCGGCCCGCTCGTCTCCCTCCGCGAGTACGAGGTCATGTTCTTCGCGAGCTCGTCGCCGCTGGTCCTGTCGAGCCCGACGCTTCCGGTGAGCTTGGCAGGGCTGATCTTCAGCCACTTCAGCGGCGCGAGGAGCCGGCGGAGGCGGGGGCTGCCGGGCCCGTCGGCCAGGCCGTCGAACGGCTGGAGCTCCACCGCGCCGACGGTGTCCGCGCCGACTCCGAAGACCTTGGCATGCCCGACGGTGATTCCCGACATCGTGAGATCGCGCGTGTTCACCGTCATGTCGACGGCGGAGCGATCGACGACGTCCCCCGGGTCCGCGGTGAGGGAGACGTCGATCCGATGGCCCTTGATCACGGCGCTGAAGTCCACGCCGTTCACCAGGTCGGCGACCGTGCGTCCTTCGAGCCCCCGCCGGCCGAAAGAGGGCGCGAGGAGTTCCGAGAGGCGATGGGATTCCGCCTCGGTGAGGTCCGGGATCGCCTCGCTGATCGCTTTCTCGATCTGCGGGACGATGCGTTCGGCGCCGGGCAGCTCGTGCAGGGTCGCCCGGCCGGAGCCACGGCCGGCCGCCAGAGCCGGTGGCTCCTCCGGGGTCCCCGTGGTCCCGTGAGCCAGGGCCGGTGCCGCGGGATGGGCGCTCGGCGCGGGGTGCATGAGGCCGTCGGTCTTCTCCGCGCCCCAGATGTCGCGTTCCATCCGGGCGGCGTCCTCGGCCCGTACGGTCAGCCAGCTCGGCGCGTCGACCGTGACCGTGCCCAGATCCTCCGACCTGAGCCGGACTTCCAGTCTGGCGCGGTAGACGTCGACCGGCACTTCCTTCTGCAGCGCGGTCAGCTTCACCATGCTCGCGTCGGCGTTCATGGTGACGTGGACGCGTCCCTTTTGGTAATGCCCGCCGATGGACCACTTGAGGGTCCTTCCGGACGGGTCGAAGAACCAACTGATCTTGACCCGGCCGGCGGCCTGCCACCGTGCCCTTCTCCGTTCGCCGTGCCGGTGGATCGTGCTGGTGGCGAGGTCGTCACGGATGGTCCCCTGGGTCGTGGTCAGATGCTCCAGACGCACCACCCGCGCGCTGACCTCGACACCGCCGACGGTGAACCCGTCCAGCAGAGCCGCGCCCTGATTCATCAACGGCTGCTGGCCGAGTGGCCCGTCGGCCAGCCTGTTCACCATCTCGGTCACAGCGTCGGGCCGCATGCCCTCGGCGAGAGCGTGGCTCACCAGTTTCGCCAGGATCGGGCGATTGTCCACGGCGGTGAGGATGGGACGGTACGGGCGCACCGCGTCCGCCCTGTCGGACGGAACCTCGTGCCGGGGGACAGGCGGCAGCGCGCCGTCGGCCGCGTTCTCTCCCCGGAAGTTCTCCGGATAGGCGATGGTCATGGAAAGGTCCGGGACCCGGGCGTCGTTCGCGAGTTCGGCCCCGTCGACATACACCTCGACCGACGCGCGGGCGTCGAAAGCGTCGTGGGCACCCACCATCACCTTGTGACCGGGCATGATGCGCGTCACTCTCGCGTGAGACTCACTCGAGGTGGTCGACCGGGAGACCCCGGGCAGGGCGTTGTCGTCGGTCATATCGGAGATTTCTTCGTTGTGCGCGGCACCGACCGACGCTTCCCTGCCGTCGCTCCGCCCTTCCCGTACCGCCGCTTCCCAGCTTCCGAATTCCACCGAGTATTTCCGGGCCCCGCCGGTCTCCGTGAGGTGGACCGGATCGCGAGGGTGGAGCCACAGCGTGACCGTGTGTTTCCCGCCCTTTCCCCGTACGGCGAACGTCTCGCCGTTCTTCAGCAGGTCGAGCAGCCGGTCCGGGCTCCGATCGGAGAGCACGTCCGCGAGGTGCCGTTCGATCGCCGCGCGGATGCGCGGATCGAGATCGGGCGCGAAGCCCTTGCCCCAGCGGCGCGCCGCGGCGAGCGGGTCGGTGGGAAACTCGGCGGCCCGGATGTCCATCCCGTCGCCCGCCACGCCGTCCTCCGCGTAGTCCGGCCAGCTGACCTCCTCGGGCGGACCACCCGAGATCCCGTGGGCACCGCGCGTCTCGCCGGCAGGGGAGACGGCCAGGGTGCCGGCGGATCCACCTCCGGCCGGCGGCGCCGGATCGCCGGTACCGTGTGCCGTGTTCTGCCCTTGAAGCGGTGCCTGCTCGGCGCGGGGGACCGGGCGGTTCAACACGTCGGAGATCCGGTTTCCGGCCCCTGCGGGAAGCTTGGCCGGGGCGTCGGGAAGCTTGCCGGCGGCATCAGGGAGCTTGGCAACAGAGCCGGGAAGCCTGCCCTCGGGGGCGGCGTCGGGCGGCTTGGGGACGAAACCGGCACCGGCGACGTGGACGTCTCCGGAGTCGGAACCTTTGGCCGGGGTGTCCGGATGGACCGTTCCGATGGTGTGAGCCGGGGGCGTGTGCC
>NZ_BAABHF010000013.1:0-137655 GCF_039541955.1 Actinoallomurus oryzae
CCTCCCGAAAACGGCCATCAGAACACGCACCCTCACGCCCTCCCAAAAACCGGCAACGTGACCCGCACCGACCAACCGACCCCCGCCCCCGGAGCAGCCACGAGGGTGCCGCCGAGGGCCTCGACCCGTTCACGCATCCCGACAAGCCCATACCTGCTGCCGTAATGGATCAGAACACGCACGCTCACACCCTCTCGAACACGGCGATCAGGACGCGCACGCTCACGCCCTCGCGGAAACCGGCAACGTAGCCCGCGCCGACCAACCGACCCCCGCCCGCGAACCAGCGACGAGGGTGCCGCCGAGGGCCTCGACCCGTTCACCCGCACCGACCAACCAACCCCCGCCCCCGAACCAGCCGCGAGAGTGCCGCCGAGGGCCTCGACCCGCTCACGCATCCCGACAAACCCGCACCCGCCGCCATGGTGAATCAGAACACGCACACTCACGCCCTCCCGGAAACCGGAAACGGCGATCAGGACGCGCACGCTCACGCCCTCGCGGAAACCGGCAGCGTAGCCCGTACCGACCAACCGACCTCCGCCCCCGGACCAGCGACGAGGGTGCCGCCGAGGGCCTCGACGCGTTCGCGCATCCCGACGAGCCCGTACCCGCTGCCGTAATGGAACCGCGGCGAGCCGGCCGGGGGCGCATCGTCGATGATCTCCACGGTGATGACCCGTTCGTCGTGGGTGACGGTCACGGTGGCCTGGCGGGCGCCGGATGCGTGGCGCCTGATGTTGACCAGGGCTTCGGTGACGACTCGGTTGATGGTGGTGGTCGCCTCGGGCGGCCAGGCCGGATCGGGCGGGCCGTCCGGCAGGTGGAGCCGCACCTTGAGGTCGTGTCCATTACGCCGCCCGAACTCGGCCCCGGCGAAACGATCGATGAGGTCGGTCAGCCGCTCGGGTGCGGGTGCGCGTCCGCCGGCGTCGTCGCCGTTGCGGAGCAGGCCGATGACCTGGCGCATGGAGGTGAGCGCCTCGTTTCCGGCGGACTCGATGCCCGCCAAGGCCGTGTCCAGTGTTTCGGTGTGCTTGCGGGCGGCGATGCGGGCGCCCTGGGCCTGGAGCACGACGCCGGTGATGTGATGCGCCGCCGAATCGTGCAGCTCCCTGGCCAGCTCCAGGCGCTCGTTGCGCCGTACCGCCTCGATGACGGCCCGGCGGCGGGCGTCGAGGAGGCGCAGCCACAGCCCGGCCCCGAAGGCGGCGCCCCACCCCAGTCCGAGGACGCCGGCGACGGCGGAATGGCCGCTCATCGTGCCGACCGCCACGGCCGCCCCACCCGCCGCGACGGCGGTCGCCGACCGTGCGGGAAGCACCCGGACCGCGGAACCGACGAGCACGAACAGCGCCAGGCTGGCCGCGATGCCCGGCTCGCCGCGCAGATTCCACACTTCGGCGACCGGCTCGGCGACTCCGGAGACGACGAGACCCACCACCGCGGTCCACACATGGCTACGCGCGCGCAGGAGTGCGGCCGTGCACACCACCAGCCCGACGACGCAGTCGAACAGCCAGTGCTGGTGGAAGGCCGCGATGTTGTAGTCCTCCACGGCGAGAACCATGGCGAACACGGCGGCAAGCCCGATGTTGACCGCCGTCCCGCGCCACCTGGCGAGGTGATCCAGCACGTTCACGCCGTTCAGGCTACGCAGCCGGCAAGGCCTGGGGGTACCGGCCGAAAGTACTGCCCGTCCAGCCCGGACCGTACTTTCAGCCGGTACCCGCCCCGGGCCTCCACCAGCACAGTTATCGCATGCCCTTTCGATCGACCACCCAGGAGGAGCCGGCATGACCGCTGTCTTGCGGGCCCGCGGACTGGGCAAGAGATACCGGCGGCGCTGGGCGCTGTCGGAGTGCACCCTTGACATCCCGGCCGGGCGGGTCGTCGGCCTGGTCGGCCCCAACGGGGCCGGGAAGACCACGCTGCTGAGCCTCGCCGGCGGCCTGCTGACGCCGACCGCGGGCACGATCGAGGTGTGCGGCGGGCGGCCCGGCACCAGCCGGGCGCAGCTGGCCAGGGTCGGCTTCGTCGCCCAGAACACCCCGACCTACGCCAGGCTCACCGTCGCCGACCACCTCAGGCTCGGCGCCAGACTCAGTCCGAGATGGGACGCGCGGCTGGCACGGGAGCGGATCCAGCGCCTCGGCCTGCGCCCTGACCAGCAGGCCGGGAGTCTGTCCGGCGGCCAGCGCGCTCAGCTGGCTCTGACCGTCGCCGTCGCCAAACGGCCCGAGCTGCTCATCCTCGACGAGCCGGTCGCCGCGCTCGACCCGCTCGCCCGCCGTGACTTCCTGCAGGACCTGCGCGACGCCACCGCCGATCAGGAGCTCAGCGTCGTGCACTCCTCCCACCTGGTCTCCGACGTGGAGCGGGTCTGCGACTACCTCATCGTCCTCGTCGCCTCCCACGTACGGCTGACCGGTGACGTCGGCGAGCTGCTGGCCACCCACCGCGTGGTCACCACGCCCGGTCTGGACCCGGCCGCCCTCCCGGCCGGGCTGCACGTCGTCTCGGCCGAGCACACCGACCGGCAGACCACGATGCTCGTCCGTTCCGACTCCGGGGTGTACGACCCCGCGTGGGTGACGAGCCCGGTGAGTCTGGAAGACCTCGTCCTGGCCTACATGGGCCGGGCCGTTCCCCTACCGGAGGCGCACCGATGATCTGGCTGACCTGGCGCCAGTTCCGTACGCAGGCGGCGGTGGCCTTCGGCGCCGTCGTCGTCATCCTCGCCGCCCTCGCGGCCACCGGCCCGCAACTGGCTCACATGTACCAGACCCGCGGTGACCGGTTCCTCGACGGCATCGGCGCCCTGGACACCGACCTCTATCTCGTCACCGTCCTGGCGCTGCTGGTCCTCCCCGCCCTCATCGGAATGTTCTGGGGCGCCCCGCTCGTCACCCGGGAGCTGGATGCCGGCACCCATCGACTGGCCTGGACCCTGACCACCCGCACCCGCTGGCTGGTCGCCAAGCTCGGTCTCATCGGTCTGGCCGCCATGGCCGCCTCCGGGCTGCTCGGCCTCGCGGTGACCTGGTGGGCCGGCCCGATCGACAAGGCCATCGCCGCCAAAAACGGCGCGCCTGGCCCGGGATTCCTCATCTTCCCGAGGATGTCCGTCGAGATATTCGGCTCGCGCGGGATCGTCCCCATCGGCTACGCGGCGTTCTTCTTCGTCCTCGGTGTCATCACGGGAGCCATCGTCCGCCGCACTCTGCCGGCCATGGCCATCCTCCTCGCCCTCTTCATCGCCACCCAGATCACCGTGTTCGGGCAGGTCCGGTCGCATCTCATCGCCCCTGAACACCTCACGACGACGATCACCGCGCGCAATCTGACGAGCATCAACATGTTCAACCACATCACGGTGACGGTGAACCGGCCCGGCGCCTGGGTCATCTCCCAGCAGACCGTCAACGCGGCGGGCGACTCGGTCACCGTGCCCTCCTGGGTGCTGAACTGCCCGTCCCGGTCACGGCAGGAGAGCCAGGCATGTTTCGACAAGCTCACCGGCCTCGGCTACCGGCAGGTGGTGACCTACCACCCCGCCGACCGCTTTTGGACGCTTCAGCTGTACGAAACGGTGATCTACCTCGCCCTCGCCCTCGCTCTGGCCGGGCTCTGTGTCTGGCTGATCCGCCGCCGCCTGTCCTGACGAGAACGCCGACCCGATCACGTACGGGCTGGAGGCGGCCCTCCCCGCGTGACACGACGCTCGGCTTGCCGGGCGCGCACCTCTGAGCGATCAAGAAGGGACGACACAAGATGCGGCGCAACCGCGCATCGACCCACGGCCACTCCGATCATCGAGGCCGTTCTGCCGGGCTCCGCGCAGCCGGCACCCGCTTCACGCGGCCGGCCACCGCGCTATGGGCGGCCGGCGTGCTCACCGCGGTTCTCCTACCCATCGCGGCATCAAAGTCAGCCGTTGCGGCAGCGCCGGCCTCGGCCTCGGCATCGATCACGCCGCCGGTTCCCAAGCTGGACTGGAAGACCTGCGACGGAGACTTCCAGTGCGCGGTGGCGCAGGTACCCCTGGACTACCGGGACCCGCGCGGCAAAACGATCAGCGTCGCCGTCGAGCGGCACCAGGCCACCGACTCCGCGCACCGCATCGGCTCGCTGTTCGTCAACGGCGGTGGTCCCAGTGAGCAGCTCTCGAGTTTCACCGTCGGTTACAAGCAGCTTCCCCGGGCCTGGCGAGCGCGGTACGACATCGTCGGGTTCGACCTTCGAGGGTTCGGTTCCAGCACCGCTGTGAAGTGCTTCCCGACCGCCGAGGCGGAAGAGGAGTTCCTGTCCGGTGCGCCGATCGGGTTCCCGGTCGGTGCGAAGGAGACATCGGCCTGGATCCGCACGTGGGCCGGGTTCGACGAGCGATGCGCCAAGCGCAACGGCGGCCTGCTCGAACACATCAGCACAGCTGACGCGGCCCGTGACATGGACCTGCTGCGCCAAGCCGTCGGCGACCCGCAGCTGAACTACATGGGCCTGTCCTACGGCACCGTGCTCGGTGCCACATACGCCAACCTGTTCCCCGCCGAAGTCGGGCACATGGCCCTGGACGGCAACCTCGACGCGGTCGCCTACAGCAACGGCAAGGACGGGCTGCCGACCTTCCTGAGCGTGGGCAACGACCAGGCGTCCGCCGCGGTCTTCAAGGACTTTCTCGACCTGTGCGGAAAGGCGTCCACGGCCGCGTGCGCGTTCTCCGCGGGTACTCCGGCCGCGACACACGCCAAATACATCACGCTGTTGCGCCGCCTGCGTCAACATCCGGTGACCATCGGCGACACGAAGAACTGCGGCTACGCCTGCGGTGTGCTCAGCATCCCGCTGGGCAGCGTGTCCCAGTGGGCGATGGGCGCCGACCTGCTGCAACAGATGTGGGTGGCCTCGTCGGGCGCGGCCGCGGGCTCCGCAGCCTCCACGTCGTCCGCCCTCTCGTCACCCGCTGTGTCCGCCCCGGCCGCAGCCACCACATCGTCCGCCATCTCCTCCCCCGCTGTGTCCGCCCCGGCCGCAGCCACCACATCGTCCGCCATCTCCTCCCCCGCTGTGCCCACCCCAGCCGCAGCCACCACATCGTCCGCCATCTCCTCCCCCGCTGTGCCCACCCCAGCCGCAGCCACCACACCACCCGCCATCTCCTCCCCCGCTGTGCCCACCCCAGCCGCAGCCACCACATCGTCCATCGTCTCTTCGCCCACTGTGTCCATGCCGGCCGCAGCCACCACATCGTCCGCCGTCCCCATGTCGTCCGTGGCTTCCATGCCGTCCGCGACGTCCGCGGCGAAGCTGCGAGCCCGGACGACGCGATCCGGCTCCGACGCTCCGGCGTCGGCCGTCTACACCGGGCATGAGCAGTTCCTCGCGATGCTCTGCTCCGACAGCCCGAATCCGCGTGACCCGAGCGCCTACACGACCGCCTCGCGGCTGGCCTACGCCACGTCGGGCCCCATGGGGCTTGGGCCCGCGTGGATCACCGAGCCCTGCGCGGGATGGCCGCAGGGCAAAGACCGTTACACGGGACCGTGGGACAGGCGCACGGCCAATCCGATCCTTCTCCTCAACAACACCAAGGACCCGGCGACCTCGTATCAGGGAGCGGTCGCCCTGTCGCGCGAGCTGGCCCGTGCCCGCCTCCTGACCGTCGATGGGTACGGCCACACCGTCTTCTCGAATCCCAGCGCCTGCGCCATGGAGTACGAGACCCGCTACCTGCTGACCGGCGCCCTTCCTCCTGCCGGGACCGTCTGCAAGCAGGACGCCACCCCGTTCCCGGAGGCATCCGAAAAATAAACGCACGAAGGAGCCACACCACCGGGCTCCTCGAACCACGGCCGGTCCGCAACCGCACACCGCACCGCCCCCGAAAGCACCCTGGGAAAGACACGCACACCGCGGACCGGCCGCCCTACCCCCCCGCCCCCACAACGGCTCGGCCACCGGCCGAGCCACGTCACCGGGCTCCGCGGACCGCGGCCGGTCCGTGGGCGGTCAGGCATCAGATCGGAGCCACGACTCCAGGCCGTCGAGCAGGCGTTGCAGGCCGAATTCGAAGCCGTCCTCTCGCATCCGCTCCATGTCCGCGCCCTTGTTCTGCGCCCACCACTTCGCGTAGTGCGGGTACTCCCCGGCGATGCGGTCCATGTACGGCTCCAGTTGCCGGACCAGGTCGTTCGCGTCCTTGCCGGCCAGAGCGGTCGCCGTGTGCATTGCCACGTCCATGACGGCCGAGCCGAACGCGTGCGACATGAGCAGCGAGCTCGCATAGGCCATATCGAGGTTCGCGAAACCGGCGGCGGTGAGCACCCCGATCAATCGGTCGCTCAGCCGCATCGCCTGGGGGCCGATCGCGGGGTGGATCCCGTACAAGCCGGCCATCCAGGTGTGGCGCAGGATCACCGTCCGTACGCTCCGGACCACGTCGCCGACGGCGGATCGCCAGTCGGCGACGGCCGGATCGGGGAGTTCGACCTGGCCCATGGCCTCGTCCAGGGCGAGTTCGAGCAGTTCGTCCTTGTTCGCCACGTACCAGTAGACCGATGTCGCGCCCGCGCCCAGCTTGGCGCCGAGCCGGCGCATGCTCAGGCCGCTCAGCCCCTCGGCGTCGAGCAGCTCGATCGCGGCACGCACGATCTGCTCCCGGCTCAGGGTGGGCTGCTCCCCCCGGCGCGCCCGGGAGGGGCGCACCCAGACCGAGCTGGTGATCGGGTCGGTGTCGCGTGGCATCGAACGTCCTTCGCACGAGGAACGGCTCCACCGCAGGATAACGCCACTCGCACACTGTTCGATGCAGTAGTACGCTGTGCGATTATCTCGCACAGCGTACGAACGGAGGCTCATGTCCACTCCCCCCGGCACCGCGCCCTCGACGGAGGCGACGGCACCCCATCCGCAGCGATGGCTGATCCTCGGCGTCCTGTGCCTGAGCCTGCTCGTCGTCGTGATCGACAACACGGTCCTCAACGTCGCGATCCCCTCGCTCATCCGCGACCTGCGCGCGACCAACGCCGACATCCAGTGGGTCCTCGACGCGTACGTGGTGGTCCTCGCCGGCCTCCTCCTCACGGCGGGCGCCCTCTCCGACCGGTACGGCCGGCGCACCGGCCTCGTGATCGGCCTGGTGCTCTTCGGCGGCGCGTCGATCCCGGCGGCCTTCTCCGGCTCCTCCGGCCAGCTCATCGCCTCCCGGGCGCTGATGGGCGCGGGGGCGGCCTTCCTCATGCCGGGCACGCTGTCCATCCTCACGACGGTCTTCGACGACGAGGAGCGCAAGAAGGCCATCGCCATCTGGAGCTCGGTGCTCATGCTGGGTGCGCTCGGCGGCCCGGTCGTCGGCGGCCTGCTGCTGGACCACTTCTGGTGGGGATCGGTGTTCCTGCTGAATGTCCCGATCGCCGCGCTCGGCATCGTCGCGTCCCTGCTGCTCATCCCCGAGAGCCGCGGCCCGGCGGGCCGGCCCGACCTGCTCGGCGCGCTCCTGTCAACCGTCGGCATGACGGCGCTGGTCTGGGGCGTCATCGGCTCGGCGAAGGACGGCTGGTCGTCCGCGCAGACGATCGGCGGCTTCGTCGTCGCGGTCCTCGCGCTGACGGCGTTCGCGGTCTGGCAGCGGGTCACCCGGACGCCGATGCTGCCGCTGGAGCTGTTCCGCGACCGCGACTTCAGCGGTGCCGGCCTGTCCATCGTGCTGCTGTCGTTCTCCTCCGGCGGCCTGATGCTGGCGCTCACCCAGTTCCTGCAGTTCGTGCTGGGATTCAGCCCGATGAAGGCGGGGATCGCGTTCGTCCCGCTGCTGGTGACCGTGATCGTGTTCAACGGCATCGGCGTGGCCGTCGACAAGAGGTTCGGTGCCCGGGCGACGCTGGCCACCGGACTGGTCCTGCTGGCCGCGGGCTTCGGCCTGCTCTCGCTGCTGTCGCCGGGCGACGGCTACGGGACGCTCGTGATCGCACTGGTCGTCATGGGCGCCGGCAGCGGCACGGCGGGCCCCGCGGCGTACGCGACGCTGCTGGGCGCGCTGCCCAAAGACCGGGCGGGCGTGGGCTCGGCCGTCAACGACACGGTGTCGCAGATCGGCCAGGCGCTGAGCATCGCGGTGCTGGGCAGCGTGCTGACCGCCGCGTACGCTTCCGGCATGCCGGACGGGGTCACCGGCCCGGCACGCCACTCGATCGGCGAGGCCCTGGCCATCGCGGCCGCCCGAGGGGACTCGGCCCTCGCCTCGACCGCCAAGGGGGCGTTCGTGGACGCCATGACGACGGTCTCCGTCGTGGGCGTGGTCGGCGGCCTGGCCGCGGCGGTGGTCGCCGTCCTGATGCTGCGGGCCCGCCCCCGCCAGCCAACGCCCGAGCCGGCGACCCCCGAGCCCAGCCACCGGTAGACAGCAGCCTGACCGCCGCGGTGGTCGCCGTCCCGACGCTACGGACCCACCCCCGCCGGCCAACGCCCGAGCCGACAACGCCAGAGCCCAGCCATCGGTAGACAGCAGCCTGACCGCGGCAGTGGTCGCCGTCCTGATGCTGCGGACCCACCCCGGCGATCAACGCCCATGCCCGAGCCCAGCCGCCGAGTGTGGTTCCGGGTGGTCGTTGGCCCCGGCGATTCGCCGAGGCGCGGCAAGTCCCGATGTGAATGAGCACCCCCAGCCTGGGCCGGGGGTGCTCACACCAAGGTGTGCTTCAGACGGTGGCCGACCGGCGGGCGGCGGGGATGACCAGCGGGGTGTCGGTCTCCGGGTCGGGGATGACGCGGCACGGCAGGCCGAAGACCTTCTCCACCAGTTCCGCCGTCACGACCGACGACGGGTCGCCCTCCGCGACCACCTCGCCGTCGCGCATCGCGATCAGATGCGTCGCGTAGCGGGCCGCGTGGTTCAGGTCGTGGAGCACGGCGACCAGGGTCCGGCCCTCTTCCTGGTGCAGCCGGGCGCACAGGTCGAGGACGTCGATCTGGTGCGCGATGTCGAGGAACGTCGTCGGCTCGTCGAGAAGCAGCAGCGGGGTCTCCTGGGCGAGCGCCATCGCGATCCACACGCGCTGGCGCTGGCCGCCGGACAGCTCGTCGACGTACGCGCCGGCCAGGTCGGTGACGCCCGTCGCCGACATCGCCTCGCCGACCACCCGCTCGTCCTCGCCCGACCACTGGCGCAGCAGGCGCTGGTGCGGGTACCGGCCGCGGGCGACCAGGTCGGCGACCGTGATGCCGTCCGGCGCGATCGGCGACTGCGGGAGCAGGCCGAGCGTACGGGCGACGGCCCGCGTGGGCAGCGTGCGGATGTCCTGCCCGTCCAGCAGGACGGTGCCCGAGCGCGGCTTCAGCGTGCGCGCCAGGGCGCGCAGCAGGGTGGACTTGCCGCAGGCGTTCGGGCCGACCACCACGGTGAACGACCGGTCGGGCACGGCCACGCTCAGGTCCTCGGCGACCGTACGCCGCTCGTACGCGAGTGTCAGGTCGTCCGCCCGCAGACGTGTCATATCCGGCCCCTCTTTCGCTGAGTGGCGAGCAGCCACAGAAGATAGCCGCCGCCGAGTACGCCGGTCAGCACGCCGACGGGCAGCTGGTGCCCCGGGACGATCCGCTGGCCGGCCAGGTCGGCGCCGGTGAGCAGCGCCGCGCCCATGCACAGGGAGGCGGCGAAATTCGGGCCCGGGTCGGCGGTGAGCCGGCGGGCGAGCTGGGGGGCGGTCAGCGCGACGAACGAGACCGGGCCGGCCGCGCCCGCGGCGAACGAGGCGAGCAGCACGGCCGCGGCCAGCAGCATCAGCCGCAGCCGTTCGACCCGCACGCCCAAGGCGCACGCCGTCTCGTCGCCCATCTCCAGCATGCGCAGGCCGCGCCCGCCGCCGAGCAGGATCGGCGGCACGGTGACCGCCACCGCGACGAGCAGCGGCACCACGTCGTTCCAGCCGCGCCCGTTGAGGCTGCCGGTCAGCCACAGGACGGCGCGCGTGGCGTCCGGGATGTTCGCGCGGGTCAGCAGGTAGCCGTTGACGCCGGTCAGGATGGCCGCCACGCCGATGCCGATGAGCACGAGACGGTAGCCGTGCACGCCCTGCCGCCAGGAGAGGGCGTAGATCAACGCGCCGGTGACCACGCCGCCTGCCACCGCACCGCCCATGAGCGCGACGCCGCCGCCGCCGATCATCACGGCCGCCAGCGCGCCCGCCGCCGCGCCCTGGGTGAAGCCGAGCAGGTCGGGGCTGCCCAGCGGGTTGCGCACGAGCGACTGGAACAGGGCGCCGGAGAGGCCGAGGGCCGCGCCGGTCAGCAGGGCCGTGAGGACCCGGGGCAGGCGTACCTGCTCCACGATGAACGCGTCGGCGGCCGAACCGTACCCGGCGAGCGTCCGCACCACCGCGGCCGGACTCATCGGGTAGTCGCCGCTGCCGATCGCGACGACGGCGAACACGAGTGCGGCCAGCACGCAGGCCGCGCCCACCGCGAGGCCGCGTCCCCGTACGCGCACCGACCATCCGCCGGGAGTCCGCAGGATCATGCGCGCGCCCACCGCCCTCGCCGTACGACGTGCAGGAAGAACGGGCCGCCGAGCACCGCGGTGACGATGCCCACCTGCACTTCGCCGGGCCGCGCGAGCACCCGTCCGAGCACGTCCGCGCCGAGCAGGGTCGTGGGCGCGAGCAGCGCGCAGTACGGCAGCAGCAGCCGCAGGTCGGGGCCGACCAGGGCCCGTACGAGGTGCGGCACCATCAGGCCGACGAAGCCGATCGGCCCGCAGGCGGCGGTGGCGGCGCCGCACAGCAGGGTCACGGCGACGATGGTGCCCGCCCGCGTGCGTGCCGGCCGGGCGCCGAGCGCGTTCGCGGACTCCTCACCCAGGGCGAGGGCGTTCAGCGGGCGGGCCAGCAGCAGCGCGAGCACGGTCCCGGCCACCACGAAGGGCAGGATCCCGGTCACCGTGGAGGGCCGCGCGGAGGCCAGCGAGCCGACCGTCCAGAACCGCATCCGGTCCAGCGAGTCGGTGTCGAGCAGCTGCACCGCGTTGACGTAGGCGTACATCACCGCGTTGACGGCCGTACCGGCGAGCGCGAGCCGTACCGGGGTCGCGCCGCGCCCGCCGCCGACCGCCCAGACGAGGACCGACACCGCGGCGGCGCCCGCGAAGGCGAACCACACGTAGCCGGTGAAGGAGGTGATGCCGAAGAAGGAGATCGCCGAGACGACGGCGGAGGCCGCGCCCGCGTTGATGCCGAGCAGCCCGGGGTCGGCCAGCGGGTTGCGGGTCAGGGCCTGCATCAGGCCGCCGGCGAGTCCCAGCGCCGCACCGGCCAGCAGGCCCAGCAGCGTACGGGGGAGCCGGATCTGGCGGACGACGGTGTAGGCCGGCGCGTGGGGGTCGGTCAGCCCGTGCCACACCTCGGACGGGGAGAGTTGCTTGGCGCCGAACGCGAGGCTCAGCACGAGCACGGCCAGCAAGAACAGCGCCGCCGCGAACGGGCCGGCGACACGCGCCGCACGCGGGCGGACGCCGGCCGGCGCGTCCGGTCGCGGCTCGACGCGCGCCGAGTCGATGACAGGCACGTACCAGCTCCATACGGGTCGAGGGGCCCGGCCCTACTGGACAGGGACAACTTAGGTTAGGTTAACCTAAGTCAGGCCCGATGATCAGCCCCCGCATGACCTCGGTGACCGTTCCCTCCTAGTGACGAGAGAAGGCTTCCGCCATGCCCGGACCTCACGACCTGTCCCGCCGCGGCCTGCTGGCCGCCGGCGGCGCCGTCGGACTCGGCGCGCTGCTCGCCGCCTGCGGTGGAAACGGCGGCGGCCGGGCCGCGGCCTCCGGCGGCTGGTCGTTCACTGACGACCGCGGCCAGAAGGCCACCACGAAGAGCCGCCCGAAGCGGGTCGTCGCCTACGTCGGCACCGCGGCCGCGCTGCACGACTTCGGCGTCGGCGACCAGCTCGTGGGCGTCTTCGGGCCCACGAAGCTCAAGGACGGCCGCCCCGACCCCATGGCCGGGAACCTCGACGTGAACAAGGTCACCATCATCGGCAACGCCTACGGCGAGTTCAACATCGAGAAGTACGCGGCGCTCCACCCCGACCTGCTGGTCACCGACATGTTCCAGCCGCCGGACCTGTGGTTCGTCCCGGCCGACAGCAAGAGCAAGATCCTCGCGCTGGCACCGAGCATCGGGTTCACCACCTCGCACGTCAGCCTGCCCCAGCCGCTCCAGCGGCACGAGCAGCTCGCCGCCGCGCTCGGCGCCGACACCAAGGCCGCGGCGGTCACCGCCGCCAAGGCGCGTTTCAACAAGGCGGTGGGGTCCGTACGCGCGGCGGCCAAGGCCAACCCCGGCATCAAGGTGCTCGCGGCGTCCGGCAGCCCCGACCTGTTCTACGCCTCCGACCCCCGCGTGTACGCCGACACCTCCTACTTCAGCAGCCTGGGCGTCGACTTCGTCGTGCCGAACAAGGTCAGCGGCGGCTTCTTCGAGCCCCTGAGCTGGGAGAACGCCGACAAGTACCCCGCCGACCTCATCTTCCTCGACGCCCGGACCTCCGCGTCGCAGCCCAAGGAGCTCGCCGCCAAACCGAGCTGGTCGAAGCTGCCGGCGGTCAAGGCCGGCCAGGTCATCCCCTGGGAGAGCGAGCCGCGGTTCAGCTACGCGGCCTGCGCGCCGGCTCTGGAGGCCTTCGCCAAGGCCCTACGCGACGCGAAGAAGGTGAGCTGAGGTGGCATCCATGGGGACGCGCCCGCGTACGGCGCCGTTCCGTTTCTTCGACGTCCACGTCGTCCGCGCCGAACGCCTCGGCCCCACCATGGTGCGGATCACCTTCGGCGGCGGTGGGCTGGCCGGCCTGACGTGCGGCGGACGCGACCAGCGGATCAAGGTGTTCCTCCCCCACCCGCACCAGGAGACGCCCGTCGTACCGACCGGAGACGACGACTGGTACGCGCGCTGGCGCGCCATGGACCCGGACGTACGCGCGGTCATGCGTACCTACACGGTGTCCGGGCAGCGACGCGAGCCGGAGGAGTTCGACGTCGAGTTCGCGCTGCACGGCGACGGGGGCCCGGCCTCCCGCTGGGCGGCCTCGGCGCGGCCCGGCGACCGGGTGGCCGTCCTGGGCCCGACGACCGAGGACAACGGCGGCGTCGACTTCCGCCCGCCGCCGGACACCGGCTGGGTGCTGCTCGCGGGCGACGAGACCGCGCTGCCCGCCCTGACCGGCATCCTGGACTGGCTACCGCCGGGCACGCGCGCCCGCGCGTGGATCGAGGTGCCGCACGCCGAGGACATCCGGCGGCTGCCGACCGAGGCCGACGCGGAGATCACCTGGCTCGTCCGCGGGCAGGCCGGATCGGCCGTGGAGGCGATCCGCGCCGCCGCGCTCCCCGCCGGCGTCCCGTACGCCTGGATCGCCGGCGAGGCCGGAGCCGTCCGCACGCTACGCCGCCACCTGGTCGGCGAGCGGGGCTTCGACCGCCGCGCGGTCACGTTCACCGGCTACTGGCGCCGGGGCGCGACAGAGGAGGACCTCCTCGCGGAGGCCGCGAACGAGAACGCCTCCTGATCCTGATTCCGCCCCGACGAGGGAACGGGAACCTGATCAGCCCTGGCCCCGGCGGGGAGTCTCCCTGGCACGCCTTCTGAGCTCGATCGCCAGCAACACGGCGCCCGCCGCGAACGCTATTACCGCCCAGACGTAATCTCTGAACAGCAGCAGTGCGATCCCGATGATCGGCGAGAAAATTATGTAGATCCAGTTTTTCGTGTTTCCCATAGTCCTTGCCTACTGGTAATTCCCGATTGCGGCGTGAGCGCACTGACCCGAAGGTGAGCGACCTCCTGACACTCTGACTGTCTGCGTGTTCAGGTCCGCCGGGAGCGAGTCGGCTGGATGTCGGCCTCCGGCCTCGGCTAGCCGAGTTTCCACTCCCCGGTCTGACCGACGCCCAGGTCCATCGCCCAGCGGACCTTGGTGATCGACGCTCCCCGGGGCACCTCGAAGGGGATGTAGCCGGTCTGCGTGCCACCCGCCGGCACGTTGACCGTGGTGATCAGCGGATGCACGGACAGGCTCAGCGCGACCTTGTCCTTGTAGGACTTCCCCTGGGCGTCGACGACGGTCGCGGCGTCCACCGCCGTCTTGAAGGGATTCACCCCCCGGTCGGTGAACGTGAACAGCACCGCGACGAGGCGGTTGCCGGGAGCCGCACCCGACAGCGGATCATCGCCGCCCTTGACCGGGTCGACGAACTTGGTGACGGCCACTTCGATCTCCGGCGGCCCGAGGTTGGGGTCCGGCTTGTCGGTACCGATGCCCGACCTCAGCTTGATGGTGGTGCCGAGCGCGGCGTCGATCGTCGTCTTCGTCGGAAGAGGACTCAACGCGGGCTCACTCGGCTTTTCCGCCGAACCGTTGTTCCCCGAGCAGGCGGTGAACAGGGCAATAGGTAGGCCGAAACCGGAAAGCGCCCGGAAAAACCTGTAACGGCGATTCACTCGATAAGAGTAACAGCCGGAAAAATATGATTTCCTGGCCAGTGCACAAAATGGCGAATGCCAGTGCACTCTATGGCGACTCCACCGCGCTCACCGATCCGGCCCGTACAGGCGTTCCCGCAGCTCCGGAGCCACCTCGACGGCCGCGTCGACGATGTCGCGGGCGAGGGCGAGGGCGTAGTCTCCGCCGTCATTCAGACATGCCTGGACAAGGGCGTCGCCGCGACCCTCCGCCGCGTAGCACAGGATCGTCTCCCGCCACCACGGATCGGACACCACGTCGATCAGCATCTCGCCGCGATCTGTGTTCCGGAGGTGCATCGCCGCCAGGTACTCCTGGACGGAGAGGGCGGCGAACCCGTAGAAGCGGGGCCGGACTTCGCACAGCAGGCCCGCCCGGGACGTGGCCTGCTCGAGAAACACCGCCTGGTCCTCGGCGGGTAGCTCGGCGACGATCTCATTGGCCGCGAGGTCGCGTACCCGTCTCGTCATCATCGTGAACGCCAGATCGCCCAGGGCGTCCTTCATCCGCGCGGGAGGCACCCGTGACGGGATCCCCTTGGCCTCCTCACGCCGCAGAGCCACGTCGACGATCTCGCGGTACAGGGCGAACGAACTACCGGGCAGCGCCCCTCGATACCGATGGACGTTGATGATCATCATGAGATGCAGCGGGTCGGTGGCCAGTCGCAACAACGGGGGGTTCGTTCGCAACCGCCGGAGCAGGTCCTCGCTCGCCTCGCCGGCCATGGAGATGTCCGGCTCCCCGTCAGCGCCCGCGCGGTACCACTTGTGCACGAACTCGGCGATCTGCACGCCGTTGAAGGGCTCCAGCAGCCACATGTCCGAGCCGGCGATAGGCGCACTGAAATTGCCCGGTCGCGAGGTGATGATGTACTGGTTTCCCTGATACCACGCGATCTGGCGCTCGATCCAGGTCCTCACCGCATCGCGCTCTCGGCCGTCCGTCACTTCGTCCAGACCGTCGAGCAGTACCACGCACTGGCCCTCCCCCAAGTGCCGCTCCAGCCAGCCCTCCGGCATGCGGTCGGCCAGTCTGCCCACCGCGTTGCGCAGCAGCGTCGGCAGCCCGTTGTCGCTGACGATCTCCGCGACGTGGTCCCGCAGGTACAGGAAGACCGGGATCCGCCGCGTGGTGTTCGCCCGGCAGACCTCCAGGACGGCGTACTTCAACAGCGTCGTCTTCCCGCTGCCCGCGCTGCCGACGATCGTCAGGGCGGCGGGCCGGCCGGAACGAACACAGTCCGCGAACGACAGCCGTGGCGTCGCGGTCGGGTCGGCAGGGCCCTTGGTGGGGAGCGTGTCCACGAAGACGTCCTGAACACGGGGCGAGCGCGACCCGATCGTCGCGAGTCCCCGCTGGTCGACGTAGGTCGCGGACCCGAGAACGTACTCGCGGTACTCCTCGTCGAACCGGCGGTGGCGGCGGGCCTGGCGCCGGGTCAGCCGCGGTGCCGCGTCCTCGGGCTCGGGCGTCGTACGCGGAGCCTCCGGGGCCACGGTCGCGACGGCGGCGTTCCGGGTCAGGCAGAACGGGCCGCCGCGTTCCAAGGAGATCGTGGTGACGTTCTCCGGGACACGCCCGAAAACCTCGCCGACGGTGAGGGCCGGCCGGCCGCCGGGCTTGCCCGCCCGGATGGCGTCGGCGAGCAACCGCGCCACCGACACCTCGCCCGGCGCCCGCACGCCGATGATCTCGTACGTGTTCGTCTCGGGAGCGTCGGCGCCCCAGGAGAGCGTGCTGCTCAGGGTCGGCGCGGTACCGGATTCGTGCACGGCGTCGACGATCAGCAGGTTGTTGCGGGCGGCGCTGCCGCGCACCTGGCGGCGGATGTCCTCCAGGCGGACGCCGTTCTGCACGGCGAACCTGGTGCTGCCCGGCTCGATGAGCACGATGCCGACGTCGGGAAGGTTGAGGATATGCCCGTTCACGTACACGATGAGGGTGTCCGCGGCCGCCGACGCGGCACCGGCGATGACGGCGTGGACGCGCTGGGCCAGAAGACCCTTCCGGACCGGGCACCGGTCCGGGCTCAGGCCCACCAGGTCCGGAGCGATGAGGACGTCCCGAAGCGCGCGGGCGTCGTCGTCGGGATCGGGCAGTCCGGGGCGATACCGGTCGAGGATCACGAGGACGGCGTTCGACCGCTCCGGGTCGGGCAGCGGGAGCCGATCGCCGGTCACCGCGGGCGCCTCGGCGGTGACCTCCGCCTCATGGGCGGCAACCGTCGCGGAGGCCGGACCCGTGGCCGTGGCGGTCGGCCCGAGCAACCGGAGCGCGTCCCTGCTGACCAGCGCGAACGGGCCGTCCGCCGCAGCGTGGTCGCCCGTGCCGTCCGCGGTGCGGAGTGCGGCACGGAACGTCTCGGCGGTGCGCCCGGCCCGGCGTTCGATCTCTTCTGAGATCCGTTCGAGCACGTCCGCGGTGTGCCACGCCGCCGACCGCGGCAGGGTGGCGAGCAGGGCTTCGCGCGCCCCGGACACGAACGCGTACGACTCCCCGCCGGCCGGCCTGAGGAGGCCGCTGAGCAGCACCTCGGCCAGGTGTCCCGGCTGGGAGCCGCCGAGGATCCGATGCTGGATCAACCGCATCACCGGCAGCGCCGGGAACGAGACCGCGACGTGCGCGGCCAGCCGTACGGCCTCCGGCGAGGCGCTCGCCTGGAACCGCCGGACCCGGTCCCGCATCGGCAGGGCGTGCTCGCGCCGTACGGGCTCGGTGCCGCGCCCCGGCCGCCCGCCGACGTACGCCACGGCCGCCGGGCGGGCGCGGCCGTCGCCGGAGACGAGGTGGGCCCAGTCGGCCAGCCACGGCGCCGTGCACTCCAGCACGGGAACGGGCACGGCGCCGGGCCGGACGCCGGGATCGCCGTCGTACGGGGTGAACCGCAGTGCGGTGCCCGGCGCGCAGGGCCGCGCGGCGGCGGCCTGACCGGGCGTGGTGGGGGCGGCGGTGCGGCGCCAGAGGCGCTCGGTGAGGGGCTGCACGATCGCGACCGGCCCGGCGGTGGCCCACAGGCGCAGGGCGCGCCCGGCGCGGCCGTCCCACCAGTGCGGGCCGGAGCAGTCGCTGAGCACGAGGACGACCTGCCGGCCGGAGGGGTCGGTCAGCGTCGCGGCGTCCCGCGGCGGCGCGCCCGGAGAAGAGGAGACACCGGCGCCCTTCAGCCAGCAGACGCGCAGGTCGCGGAAGGCGCCCAGCCGGATCAGCATCTCGCGCAGCTCCCGCGCAAGCGGCCGCCACAGCGTCATCGTCGGTCCGGTGTCGACCACGAGGACGAGGCTCAGCCAGCGTTCGGGCGCCGGCGTCATCACCGGCATCCAGCGTCGGCGGTCGGCGATGCGCGCCGCCGTGGCCTCCTCGTCGAGCACCTCGGCGTGCTTCGACGGCACCCGGCGCTTGAGCGGCCGCAGCGCGCGCTGGAGCTCCAGCGGATGGTCGAGCATGGGCGCGGTCGGCACCAGCACGCCGGCCGCGCCCGAGCCCTCCCCTGCATCGGCCGACGGTCCGTGCAACTCGTGGCGTACGGGCGGCGGCTGCGGCGCCGGTGCCGCGGGAGGGCCGGCCTCGTGCGGAGCCGGTTCCCGGAGAGACGGGTCCGGGGCGGCGTCGCGGGCCCGCGGCGGAGACGGTTCCGAGACCGGTGTCGTGACCTGTGGCTCGCCCATGCGGACGGCCAGCCACAGGATCTCGGCGAGCTCCTGGGCCGTGACCGGTGGTTCCCGCGATGGCGGCGGGCCCGGGCCGGAGGCCGCCACGGCGCTCAGCACCGCGTGGAGGCGCTCAATCGTCATCGCGGCCGGTCGGGCTGGTGAGGTACGGCATGACCTTGGCGGCCAGGTCGGCGAGGTCGACGCTCCCGGCGCGGGCGGCGTGGTGGCACAGGTAGACGGCGTTGAGAAGCTGGTCGGTGGCCAGCTCGCCCTGACTCTTGCGGGCGAAGAACTGCTGTACGAGCTGGTCGACCAGTGCGGCCTGGTCCTTCGTCAAGTCGCTGAGATGACCGTTCACGATCGCGGTCAGCTCCGACTCGTCCGGCGGAGGCTTCAGCTGGACGGTGACGCACCGGCGCAGGAAGGCCGGCGGGAACTCGCGCTCCCCGTTGCTGGTCATGATGACGAGCGGGAAGGCCCGGCAGCGCACCGTGCCCTTGGTGATCGTCACCCGCGCGGTGCCGTCGGCCGTCATCACCTCGGCCGTGGGGTCGGCCCGCCGCGCCAGTTCGAGGATCTCGTACTCGCCCTTCTCGAAGATGGTGAGCAGGTCGTTCGGCAGGTCGATGTCGCTCTTGTCGATCTCGTCGATGAGGAGCACGCGGGGACGCTCGTACGGCAGCAGCGCGGTGCCCAGCGGACCCAGGCGGATGTAGCGGCCGATGTCGTCCTCGATCTCCTCCGGTCTCCGCCGGCGGCCCGCCGCGTACAGCCGGGTCAGCGGGTCGTACTGGTAGAGGCCGTCGCGCAGCGTCACCCGGCTGGTGATCGGCCAGCTGAGGACCGGCCCGAGGCCGAGCTCGTACGCGACGGCGTCGGCGAGTGTGGACTTCCCGGTGCCGGGCGGGCCGGTCACCAGCAGTGGCCGGCGCAGGTACAGTGCGGCGTTGACCTGGTCGATCGCCTCGCCGGTCGGCCGGTACGTCGTCGCCTGGTGCAGGTTCGCCGGCGGCCGGGCGGGCGGGGCCACCGGCGGCCCGCCCTGGAAGTCACGCCACGGCGGCGGGTCCGGAAGGTCCCTGATCCGGTCGTGCGGGACCCGGCCGCCCGTGAAGATCTTCCAATCCGGCATGTCAGATCATTCCCATCGAGAGAGGCGGGTCCGGCAGTCGCGCCGGGTCGTCCCAGAGCAGGGCCAGTTCCCGGCCGTGGTGGTGCTCCCCCGCCTTGTGGGTCTTCGCCTGCTTCCGCAGCTTCATCACCGTTCCCGGTATGTCATCGGGAGAGGTCTTCGCGATGGCCGTGGTCAGCGCCTCCAGGGTCCGGCCGGCGGCGCAGTCGTCGTGGGGCCGGTCCGGGCAGGTCCGGCGCGGCCACAGCATGATCGGGATGCCGGAGTTGAGCGCCGCGTTGAGCATGTCGGTGGAGGGCGCGGCGGCGTAGGTCAGGACGCAGCACTCCTCATCGGCGTCGAGCCGGTCCTGGAACTCCTCCTCGGCCGTCGGATGCCGGCAGTCGACCTTGTACGGCAGCGTCGTGCCGCGTTCGCGCAACCGCCGCCACCGTCGCGTCGTCAGGTCCCACCGGGTGGAGCTGGGGTTCATGCGCAGGACGTCGCGGACCACCACGGGGTAGGAACCCATCCGAATCCGGATGCCGTTCTCTTCGTCCCTCTCCAGGTACCAGGTCTCGAAGGGCTCGTTGAACAACGTCACCGGCAGCGCGAACTCGATGATCCAGTCGCGGCCGAACACGGCGTCGCGCACGCGGGGCAGCGCGCGTTCGACCTGTTCGCGGATCTCGTCGGCGCCTACCTCGACCGGGCCGCTCGACGGCCCGGTCGCCCCGTCGACCAGCGAGTGCACGGTGAGCTCGTACGTCTCGGTGCGCATCTTGCGGTCCAGCCGCACGATGATCGACGTCGGCGCGGCCGGTCGCGAGGGACTCGCGACCGGCATCCAGCGCTGCATCCAGGCCGTCAGCCGCCCCTGGCGGCCCTTGTCCAGGTGGCCCAGCAGGCCCAGGAGAAGGCGTTTCAGCGCGTCTTCCTCGCAGTGTTCCTCGGCGACGTACCTGATCGCGTCCCACACCGACCTCAGGCGCCGTTCGAGCAGGAACTCCGGCAGCGCGGCACGGCAGACGTCGTCGACGGGCACCGTCGGCGCGGCGTCACGGACGATCTCACGGAGGTGGCGCCGCGCCTCCGCGGTCAGCCACCCCAGCTCGAGCAGGTCGTCGACGTCCTCCCAGTACGAGCGGATACCGCGCAGCGGGAGCATCCGGCCGCTGCGGCCGTCCAGTCCCTTGTCCATGTCGGTGACCATGCCGACGATCTCGCCGCTGTCGGCGAAGTACACCGCCGCGCCGCTGAACCCGTGCTTGAGCGCTTCCAGGTGCGCCTGGGGCACATCGAGCTGCCACCATTCGTTCCTCAGGTCCATGTCCCAGCGCGTGCTGAGCGTCACGACCGATCCGGAGTCCTCCTTGCTTCGCGGAAAGCCGTAGGCCCCCAGGTCGGTCAGGTGACGCCCCTTCAACGCGTCCGGTGTGGCTAACACGGCCGGGGCGATGGCGACGGGCTCGTCCAGCGTGAGGACCGCGATGTCACCGTCGTCGCCGGCCTTCGCCCAGCCGGTGCACATCCGGACGGCGGCCGGCAGCGCGGTGCCACCGCCACCGGGAAAGCTCACGCGGGCCTGCTCCCGCCCGATGACGACGTGCGCGCACGTCACCACGTGGGTCGAGTCGACCAGGAAGCCCGCGCCGAGCACCTGCCCGGCATCACTCTCGATGCGGGCCCGCCACTGCCATCCGCCCATCAGCCGTGTTTCGGGCCACCGCGCGTCCAGCGGAGGCCGACGACGAGATGGCCCTCCACCGAGGTCTTGGCGATGACGGCCCCGGCCTCGGCGTTGAGCTTGATCCCGAACTCGATGGAGACCTCGTCGGGATCCAGGACCTCGTCGCGGAACGTCGCGAGCGCGGACTCGGCCGCGCCGCGCACTCTTTCCAACGCGTCCTCGAAACTCCCCTTGACGTCCTTGACGACCTCACCGGGTTTCGCGGAGATCGAGGCGTACCCGGCGTCTTCCTCGTCGACCTCGACGACGACCGGCCCCTGGTCGGTCTCCCAGCGCAGCAGCTCCGTCACGTGGTTCCCCATCCCCGTCGCACGCGGTGATCGCCAAATCGTAAATCGTAAGGATCAGGGGAAACGTAACAGCCGGCGCCCGGCCTCCACGCGACGAACGTCAGGGCCGTGGCGCGGCGAACTGTTCCTCTCCCAGCACCGAGAGCAGGCGCAGTTTCTCGTAGCCCTCCGTGCGCGGGGGCGCGGTCAGCACCAGCAGCGCCTGGGACTGGTCCTCGGTGAACAGCACCTGGCAGTCGAGTTCGATCGGGCCGAGTTCGGGATGGATGAGCGTCTTGTGGTCCTCGAAGCGCCTGGCCACCTCGTGCCGGTCCCACAGCTCGGCGAACTCCGGGCTCGCCTTGCGCAGCGCGCGTACGAGCTCGCCGGCCCGGGACCGCGAGCCCATCGGGCCGTAGGCGGCGCGCAGGTTCGCGACCAGGGCACGGCTCTGCCGGTCGCGGTCGTCCTCGGGGTAGCGCAGCCGCTCGGCCGGGTCGGTGAACCAGCGGTAGATCTCGCTGCGGGCCAGACCCGTGTAGCCCGACTTGTCGCCGAACAGGGCGTCGGCCATGCGGTTCTGCACGAGCGTCTCGCCCAGGTTGGACAGGATGAGCGCCGGGGTGTCGTTGAGGCGGTCCAGCACCCGCATCAAGGCGGGGGCGACATGCGTCGCCGCCGACACCGGCGTCGGTGCGCTGTGCCCCGCGATCCGGAACAGGTAGTCGCGTTCGTCGCCGGTCAGCCGCAGCGCCCGGGCGAGCGACGCGAGCATCTGCTCGCTCGGCTGCGGACCGCGTCGCTGTTCGAGCCGCGTGTAGTAGTCGGTCGACATCACGGCGAGGGCCGCGACCTCCTCGCGCCGCAGGCCCGGCGCCCGGCGGCGCGCGCCCGGGGGGAGTCCGACGTCCTCCGGCTGCAACGCTTCGCGGCGGCGGCGCAGGAAGTCCGCCAGTGCTGCCCGATCCATGACATCCATTATCGGGCGTTTCCGGAGTCCAACCAGGGATCGCCGATCCCCCGATGACCGGTCTCTGCCGCCGAGGCGGCCGACGGGCGAGGCTCAGGGCATGAACATCTCCGGAAACACCATCTTCATCCCCGGTTCCACCAGCGGCATCGGCCTGGCCCTCGCCCTCGAACTGCAGGCCAGGGGCAACACCGTCATCGTCGGCGGCCGTCGCACCGAGCTGCTCGAGCGGATCGCCGCCGAGCACCCCGGCATCGACACCGTCCAGATCGACACGACGGACGCCGCGAGCATTAAGTCCGCCGCGAAGGAGGTGCTGGCGAGGCACCCCGACCTCAACGTCCTCGTCACGATGGCCGGCATCATGAAGATCGAGGACTGGCACCGGCCCGAGTCCTTCCTCGCCTCCGCCGAGTCCGTCGTCACCACCAACGTGCTCGGCCCGATCCGGCTCATCGCCGCGTTCGTCGAGCACCTGCGGAGCCGGCCGGACGCCACGATCGTCACGGTCTCCTCGGGCCTGGCGTTCACGCCGCTCAAGGTCACCCCGAGCTACAACGCCTCGAAGGCCGCGATCCACATGCTCAGCGAGTCGATCCGGCTCCAGCTCGCCGACACGACCGTGAAGGTCGTGGAGCTCGTGCCGCCCTCGGTCCGCACCGCGCTGTTGCCGGGGCAGGAGGAGAGTGAGTTCGCGATGCCGCTGGATGAGTTCGTCGCGGAGGTCGTCGCCCTGATCGAGGCGCAGCCCGACGCGAAGGAGATCCAGGTCGAGCAGGTGAAGTTCCTGCGGTACGGCGAGGCGCGCGGCGACTACGACCAGGTCGTCCAGATGCTCAACGCGGCCGACCCGCACGGCAGGTGACCAGCGGGAGGAAGACGTCGTCCACGATCTCCACGAGCGTGGACTCCGGCACCGGGCCGGACGTCAGCAGCATCTCGTGCCGGAGGAGGTCGACCGGCAGGGTGGTGATCCGCCGGCCGGCCGCCCCGGACGGGATCTCGCCGCGACCGGCGGCGCGCTGGAGGATGGTCTCCATTACGTCGGCCATGGCCGAGAAGAACTCGGGGCCGATATCGCGCACCTCGGCCATCAGGCCGTGCAGGACGTCCGGCCCGATGTCGTGGTAGCGGCGTGCCATCCGCCCGAGCACGGCGAGGACGTCGCCGCGCAGCTCGCCGGTGTCGGGGACGTCGTCGCTGATCGACACGACGCGCGACCGCACCGCGGCCAGCACCAGCTCGGCCCGGTTGTGCCAGCGGCGGTACAGCACCTGCTTGCCGGTACGGGCGCGGTCGGCGACGGCCTCCATCGTGAGGTTCATGTAACCGGCCGCGCCGAGCTCCTCCCAGGTGGCGTCCAGGATCGCCGCCTCCAGCTCGGGGCCGCGCCGGCGTACGGCCCGTTCGTTCACCGCGTCCTCCCATAAGAGACCTTGCGTCTCCTAACGCCGCCACTTTACATTCCCGCTCATTAGAGACGGTCCGTCTCTTGTCTGGAGGTGAAGCGTGGTGGACACGGCACGGGCGGAGCGGCTCGATCCGGCGCTGCTCAAGCTCGCGATGATCCTGGTCGTCGGTGCGCTGGCGCCACTGCTGGACAGCACGATCGTCAATGTCGCCATCGGCACGCTGGGCCGCGACCTGCACACGTCGCTGGCGGCGATCCAGTGGGTGGTCACCGCGTACCTGCTGGCACTCGCGATGGCGATCCCGGCGACCGGCTGGCTGACCGGGCGGTTCGGCGCCAAGCGGATGTGGCTGACGGCGCTGGCGCTGTTCCTGGCCGGCTCGGTGCTGTGCGGCGTGGCCTGGAACGCGGGCAGCCTGATCGCCTTCCGGGCGCTGCAGGGGGTGGGCGGCGGGCTGATGCTGCCGATCCTGCAGACGCTGCTGCTGCGCGCCGCGGGCGGGCGGTCGCTGGGCCGGCTCATGGCCACGATCAGTATCCCGGCGCTGGTCGGCCCGATCCTCGGCCCGGTGATCGGCGGGCTGATCGTGGGCGACGCGAGCTGGCGGTGGATCTTCTACGTCAACGTGCCGATCTGCGCCGTCGCGCTGGTCCTGGCCTGGCGCGGCCTGCCCGCCGATGCGCCGCGCGGCGGACAGCGCCTCGACCTGCTCGGCCTGGTCCTGCTGTCGCCCGCGCTGGCCGCGATCATCTACGGACTGTCGCAGGTGGGCGCGCGCGGGGGCTTCGGGCACACGGCGGTCCTGGTCCCGCTGGCGGCGGGAGTGGTGCTGCTCACGGCCTTCGTCGTCCACGCCCTGCGCACGGACGGCGAACCGGCCGTGGACCTCCGGCTGTTCCGCGTACGGTCGTTCGCCGCGTCGTCGGCCCTGCTGTTCCTGTCGGGCCTGTCGCTGTTCGGGGCCATGCTGCTGCTGCCGCTGTACTACCAGCAGGTCCGCGGCCAGGGCGTCATCGCCGCCGGGCTGCTGCTCGCGCCGCAGGGCCTGGGCAGCCTGCTCACGCGCGGCCCGCTCGGCACGCTCGTCGACCGCGCGGGCCCGCGGCCGTTCGTCCTCCTCGGCACCGTACTGACCGCGCTCGGCACGCTGGCCTTCGCCCGGGGCGGGCCGGAGTGGCTGCTCGCCGGCTCCCTCGTCGTACGCGGCGCCGGGATGAGCGGCGCGAACATCGCCGTCATGGCCGCGGCGTACCAGGGGCTGGATTCCGCCGACATCCCGCACGCCGGCAGCGCGACGCGGATCCTGCAACAGGTCGGCGGGTCGTTCGGCGCCGCGATGCTCGCGGTGATCCTGCAGTGGCAGCTCACCGGGCACCCGCGGGGCACGGCGTACGCGCACACCTTCTGGTGGGCGATCGGCTTCGGCGCGCTCGCCCTGGTGCCCGCGCTCCTGCTGCCCGGCGTACGGCGCGAACGCGCCGCCGGGGTCACGGCCCGAACATGATCACCAGCCGGCCACGGACACCGCCCGCCTCCAGGCGGCGGTGGGCGTCGGCCGCCCGCTCCGGCGGATACGTCTGGGCGACCCGCAGCGTGACGGCGCCGGTCTCGGCGAGGCGGCGCAGCTCGTCCAGTTTCTCCCACTCGCGGGCGTACTCGCTGACCCAGATCGCGTGGACGACGATGCCGCGCTCGGTCTCGGCGCCGAAGCTCCGTACCGCGGCGAGCGCGCCGCCGTCCCGTACCGCCCCGAGCAGGGGCGCGCCGATGACCGCGCCGTCGGCGACCGCGTCCACGCCGTCCGGCAACGCCTGCCGGATGCGCAGGGCGACCCCGTCGCCGCGCGCCACGATCACGTCGGCGCCGAGCCGGCGGACCAGGGGCTCGTCCTCCGGCGACGCGTCGGCGACGACCCGCAGCCCGCGCGCCTTGGCGAGTTGCACGACGTACCCGCCGTACGCCCCGGCGGCCCCGGTGACCGCGAGCGTACGGCCGGGCGCCAGCGCGAGACGGTCGAGGGTGAGCTGCGCGGTCATGCCGTTCATCGGCAGGGTGCACGCCTCGGCGTACGTCGTGCCGACCGGCATCGCCGTGGCCGAGTCGGTCGGCACGACGACGTGCTCGGCGTAGCCGCCGCCCAGCCTGCTGCGGGGCAGCGTGATCGCCATGACGTCGTCGCCGACGGACTGCCGCACGCCCTCGCCGACCTCGTCGACGACGCCGGCCACGTCCATACCGGGCACGTACGGCGGTGGCCGGTCGCGCAGCGCCTCCGCACTCGTCACGCCGGAGCGGAAGAGAGTGTCGGTCGGGTTCACGGCCGTCGCGTGTACACGGATGCGGATCTCGCCCGGCCCCGGGTGGGGGTCATCGAGCTCGACGACCTCCAGCGCCTCCGGTCCGCCGAACCGCCGGACACCTACTGCCTTCATGGTCCGCCATCCAACCCGATCGCCCGCCGAAGCGTAAGGGGGCGGCGTCCGACGGTGACCGCTGCCGATATCCGCGGCGTTCGGCGTGGTCCGGTCCCGCGCGGGCTACCGGGGTTCGGCGCGGCGTCCGGCGATCAGGTCCGCGACGGCCGCGAACAGCGCGATCACCACGAACGCCGTCACCACCAGCAGCCCCCGGCGGAAGGCCGTGGCCCAGTCTCCGTGAGAGGCGCCGACGGCCGCGAAGAAGACCGCGCCGACCCCGGCGATGCCGATCGCCGTGCCGACGCGCTGGCCCGTCTGCAGGACGCCGGCGGCGCTTCCCCCACCCTCCGGCGGCACCTCCGAGAGCGTGATCGCCTGGTTCGGGGAGATCACCAGGCCGCTGCCGAAGCCGCCCACCAGCAGCGGCAGGGCGGTGGCCAGTGCGGCGTGCGACCCGGGCACCGCCCGTACGGACAGGAAGGTCGCGGTCAGCGCCACGGCGACCAGGGCGAGCCCCAGCGCGACCAGGGGCCGGCCGAGGCGGCCGACCATCCGGCCGCCGATCGTGGACCCGGTGGCCGAACCCAGCGCGAACGGGGTGATCGACAAGCCGGCGAGCAGGGCGCTGTAGTGCAGGCCGTTCTGCAGGTAGAGGGTGAAGATGAAGAAGATCGAGGTGAACCCGGCGAAGTAGAGCAGGGCGATCGTCGAGCCCAGGGCGTACGAGCGGAGGCGGAACAGGGACAGGTTCATCAGGGGCTGCCGGTGCCGCCGCTCCCACCGCAGGAAGCCGAGCAGGATCAGCGCGGCGGCGGGCAGGAGCAGCCACTTGGCGTTCCCGTGCCACTGCTGCTCCTGCACGAACGGCAGGAGCAGGCCGACCACTCCGGCGCCCAGGAGCACCACGCCGACCGGGTCCAGGCTCTCGCGGCGGCGGCCCTCGCCCGGCGGCGGCAGCAGGCGCCAGGCGAGCGGGAGGGCGACGGCGCCGACCGGGATGTTGACATAGAACACCCAGCGCCAGCCCTCCTCCGCGCCGGCGAGGGAGATCAGCGCCCCGCCGAGGAGCGGTCCGGCCGCGGTCGCGATGCCGATCGTGGCGCCGAGCGCGCCGAACGCGCGGCCTCGCTCGTGCCCGCGGAACAGAATCTGGATCAGCCCGGCGATCTGCGGATTGACGATGCCGGCGGCGACTCCCTGGACCAGCCGCGCCACGACCAGCCACGCGATCGTCGGCGCGATCCCGGCGGCGGCGCTGGCGAGGGTGAACAGCGTCAGCCCGACCATGAAGACGGCGCGACGGCTGCGCGCGTCGCCGAGCCGGCCGGCCGGGACGAGCACCAGCCCGAACGCCAGCGCGTACCCGCTCAGGATCCACTGCAGGCCGTCCGACGAGGCGTGCAGGCCCGAACGGATGGACGGCAGCGCGACGTTGACGATGCTGACGTCCAGCAGGGTCATGAACGCGGCGACGAGACAGACCGCGAGCGCCTGCCAGCGCCGCCCGGCGACCTCGTCCGAAGCCGGATGGCCGTCATCGCGGGTGTCAACGGACAAGCGCCGACGCTCCTCCCCCGGATCCCGCGGCCGGGCTCGGCGATCCGACGCACCCCGATGCCGCTTATGTCCTGACTTGGCCTTCCCTCAATCTCTACCCCATCGTCCTCGGCCATGCCTCGCGGGAGCACTTCGTCGATCCGGCCGGACGACCGTCGAGGAGGCGGCGGCGAAGATCGGCACGCTCCGCCGCAGTGACACGAGCGGGCCGCGGGAGAGCCGGTGCCCGGGTACGGGCCGAACCGCCCGTACCGGGAGGTTTGACACCCCGGCCGACCGGGCATCCCGGAGTCTCATCGAGCCGACCGGCACGACGAGAGGACGCTCCCATGAGCGACCGGACACCACACGAGCACCAGGACGCCCGGGCCGCACCGAAGCACGAGACGCAGGTCCTGACCAGCGACGAGCTGATCGTCTACGAGGCGATCGCCACCCTCCGTGGCCCCATCGACATCGGCGGGCTCACCGGCACGACGGGCCTGGAGGAGGACACCGTACGCGCCGCGATCGACCGCCTGACCGCGCTGGAGATGGTCGAGACCGGCGAGCGCGGCACGCGCATCGGGCCGAACGACTGGGACGTGCGCGGCGCGCGGTAGACGCACGTCCGCACCGGCCACCGGGCGCGCTCCGCCGCGGTCCCGTGACACTCGCCCGGGGCCGCGGCGGGTCACCTCAGGCGGACACCTCCGGGAGCACCTGCTCGGCGTAGAAGGCGAAGAACCCCTCCTGGTCCGGGCCGATCTGGTTGACGTAGACCTCGTCGTATCCGGCGTCGACGAAGGCGCGCAGGGCTTCGATATGTCGCTGCGGGTCCGGTCCGCAGGGCACGTTCCGGCCCACCATCTCCTCGGTCACCAGCGACGACAGCTGCTCGAAATGGCGGGGCAGCGGCAGGAGCTGCGCGGCCTCCCCCGGCAGCTGGTCGTTCGGCCACAGGCGGTGCGCGGTGCGGCGGGCCTGGGCCTCATCCGGGGCCCAGCACACCTTGAAGCCGCCCTGGGCCGGCTTGTCCGCCCCGGCCGCCGCACGGAACGTCTTGACCAGGCTCGCGTCCGGCTTCACGCTCATGAACCCGTCCGCCACCCGCCCGGCCAGTTCGGCCGCCCGGTCGCCGAAGCCCGACATGTAGATGGGCGGAGGCCGCTCCGGCAGCGAGTACAGCCGGGCGGTGTCCACGTGGTAGTGCTTCCCGTGGTGCGTCACCAGCTCTCCGGTGAAGAGCCGCCGGATCAGGCCGATCGCCTCCTCCAGCATCTCCAGCCGCTCGCTCGCCGGAGGCCAGCGGGAGTCCACGATGTGCTCGTTCAGCGCCTCCCCCGAGCCCACTCCCAGCACGAAGCCGTGTGGGTTGAGCTCCGCGCTCGTGGCCGCGGCCTGGGCGATCACCGCCGGATGGATGCGGATCAGCGGGCAGGTCACCGCCGTGGTGACCGGCAGGGACACCGCCTCGGACAGCGCCCCGACGACCGACCACACGAACGACGACTCGCCCTGTTCGTCCAGCCACGGGTGGTAGTGGTCGGAGATCCACAGCGCCTCGAACCCGGCCTGCTCGGCGAGTCGTGCCTGGCGGATCAGGTCGCGCGGCGGATGCTCCTCGCTCGACAGGAAGTACCCGAACCTGGTCATGAGTTCCTTTCAGCGGCGTCAGCTCTTGCGGGCGAACATCTCCTGGGCCTTGGTCTTGAGGCCCTTCCGCACGACGCCGTACGAGTCCGGGTCGCCCTTGATGATCGCTTCGGCGGCGTCCTTCATCTGCTCGAACTCCGCGTGCGGCGGGATCGGCGGGATGTCGGGATCGCAGCGGACGTCGATGACGACCGGCACATCCGCGGCCAGGGCCCGGTCCCACGCGGGGCCGATGGCGTCCGGCTTCTCGACCTCGAGGCCCTCCAGGCCGAGCGACCGGGCGAACCCGGCGTACGACATCTCGGGCAGCGCCTGGGACTCCACGAACTTCGGGGCGCCGCTCATCGCCCGCAGCTCCCAGGTGACCTGGTTCAGGTCGTTGTTGTGCAGGACCGCCACGATCAGCCGCGGATCACTCCACTCGGACATGTAGCGCTTCATGGTGATCAGCTCGTTCATGCCGTTCATCTGCATCGCGCCGTCACCGACGAAGGCGATGACCGGACGGTCCGGGTGGGCGAACTTCGCGCCGATGGCGTACGGCACGCCGCAGCCCATCGTGGCGAGCGTGCCCGAGAGCGATCCGCGCATGCCGGCCCGGAACTTCAGGTCGCGGGCGTACCAGTTCGCCGCCGAGCCGGAGTCGGAGGTCACGATCGTGTCGGCGGGCAGGCGCGGGTTCAGCTCCCAGAACAGGAGCATCGGGTTGACCGGGTCGGCCTCGACGTGGGCCTGCCGCTCGATCACCGACCACGACCGCGCGACGTTCTCCTCGATCGTCTCGCGCCAGGAGCGCTTCTTCTTGCGCTTGACCAGCGGGATGAGCGCACGCAGCGTCTCGGCCGCGTCGCCGACGAGGTTGACCTCGGTCGGGTAGCGCATTCCGATCATCCGGCCGTCGATGTCGATCTGGATCCCCCGGGCGTCGCCGAACTCCGGCAGGAACTGGCTGTACGGGAAGTTGGACCCGACGATGAGCAGCGTGTCGCAGTCGCGCATCAGCTCATACGACGGGCGCGTCCCGAGCAGGCCGATGGCTCCGGTGACGTAGGGCAGGTCGTCGGGCAGCACGTCCTTGCCGAGCAGCGCCTTGGCGATCCCGGCGCCGGTCAGCTCGGCGACCTCCATGACCTCCGCCGCGGCGGACCGGGCGCCCTGGCCGACGAGGATCGCCACCTTCGAACCCTCGTTGAGGATCCCGGCGGCCTTCTCGATCTCCGCGTCCGGCGCCCGCGTCACCGGAGGCTGGTAGCCGGGTGTGGACGACGGGACGTTCTTGAACGCGTGGGCCGGCGGCTCGTACTCCTCCTCCTGCAGGTCGGAGGGGATGATGATCGCCGTGGGCGCGTGTTCGGCCATCGCGATCCGCATCGCGCGGTCGAGCAGGTTCGGCAGCTGCGCGGAGACGGCCGCCTCCTGCACGTACGCACCGGCGACGTCCTTGTACAACGTCAGCAGGTCGACCTCCTGCTGGTAGCTGCCGCCGATCGCGCTGCGGGCGGTCTGTCCCACGATCGCCACCACCGGGACGTGGTCGAGCTTGGCGTCGTACAGGCCGTTCAGCAGGTGGATCGCCCCGGGACCGCTCGTCGCGAGGCACACCCCGGGCTTCCCGCTGAACTTCGCGTAACCGGTCGCCTCGAAGGCGGCCATCTCCTCGTGCCGGGCCTGGACGAACCGAGGCTGGTCATCGGCCCGGCCCAGCGCGGCGATGATCCCGTTGATCCCGTCCCCCGGATAGCCGAACACCCGTTCGACTCCCCACTCGCGCAGGCGTTGCAACAGGTAATCCGCAACGGTAGGAGCCATGGCGATCTCTCCTTTCCACGGTGGGCCTCCCCTCACGCCCCTTCCCCGGCGGCGCGCCCGAAACCCGCGTACCGGTATTCGGCGGGTAAAGCCGCCGGGACACGGAGAGATCAGGGACCTTCGGCTCGAATGAGCTTCGGCAGCAGGTACCACAGCACGACGAACAGCGCCGCGATCACGGCACCGAGCCCGGCCGCCCAGCCGAGGCCCGCGACGACGTCCAGGACGAGGAACACCGCGCCGATCATGGCGATCAGCAGGGCCACCAGCCCCGCCTGGGCGAGCGCCGAGGCGGTACGGACGAGCTGGGGCTTGCGGCCCTGCCGGAAGACCTGGCGGTGCCCGCTGACCGGCGCGATCAGCAGCGCCGTCGCGGTCGCCGCCGCGACCAGCGTGATCACGTACACGGTCTTGTCCCGGTCGCCGACGTCGCCGAAGCGGTTGGTGAACGGCAGCGTCAACAGGAACGCGAACAGGATCTGCACGCCGGTCTGGGCGACCCGCAACTCCTGCAGCAACTCGACGAAGTTACGGTCCCAGCGCTCCATCCCGGTCTCGTCGCGGTCCTGCTCCGCCCGCTCCGCGTCACCGCGGGGCCCGCGCCGCTCCATCCCGGTCTCGTCACGGCCCTCCTCCGCGCGCGCCGTTCGGGAGGTATCGGTCATCGGCGCTACTTCTTTCCGAGCTTGCGCAGCGGCTTGCGCTTGGCCGCCTTCTTCGCGGCGGCGGGCAGGTCCTCCAGGACCCGTGCCGCCTCCCGGCGTTCGACCTCGGTCAGCCGGCCGGCGACGAACGTGTCCGCGGCGGGCGTGTCCGGCCGTCCGACGGTGGCGGCGAGGCGCTCGACGGCGACGGCACCGTCGTGGTGCTCGCCGAGGAGATCCTGGAGCCGTTCGGCGCGGCGGGCGAGCTTGGCGGCGGGCGAGCCGAGCGCCGCCGAGGCGGCCTCGGCGGTGTACCGGGCGCGCTTGGCCGCCTTGCGCGTACCGTGCAGCGCGGCGTCGCGGTCGTGCCCGGCGGGCAGACGCGCGGCCCGGTCGTACCGGCGCATCATCTTCCGCCACGCCCTGGCCACCAGCCGGGGCGTCTCCTCGGCGGCCGGACGGCCGGCGCGGGCGTTCATCGGCGGGTCGGCGAGGAAGGCGTCCAGGGCGTCGAGCAGGTCGTAGTAGCGCCGGGTCAGGAGGGCCTCGCGCACCCGGTCGCGGGCGCGGTGCTCCTCGGTCGCCATCTCGAGCAGCCAGGCCGGCTCCTGGTGGGCGCCGGGCAGTTCGGCGAGGCGGCGGTGGAAGCGCGCGTTCTGCACCTCCAGGTCGCGTACCTCGCCGAGCGCGCCGGCGAGCCACCGCAGCTCCGCGTCCAGCGCCCGCACCCGTGCCGGGCCGACGATGCGCCGGTGGGTGCGCAGGACGCTGCGGATCCGCCGGACGGCGACGCGCATCCTGTGCACCGAGTCGTCGTCGCTCTCGGCGAGCCGCACCTGCGGGTCGCAGGCGAGCAGCCGCTCGACCTGTCCGCCCAGGTACGTCAGCAGCACGTCGCCGGCGGTACGGGTGGCAGTGGGCCGCCGGACGGGGGCGATGTCGTCCTCCAGCGCCCGCGCCAGCTTGGACGTGGCCGCCGACTCGCGGGCACCGGACTCGCGCAGGCGACCGCCGATACGCTCCACCACCTCGCGGGAGCCCTCGACCGCCTCGACCTCCAGCTCACGCCAGCTCAGCAGCGCCACCTCACGGCCGTCCCGGCTCAGGCGGCGGGCGTGCACGGTGTCGTCCGCCAGCTCCGCGAGGACCGTGCCGTCCTCGCCCAGCAGGTCGCGTTCGGTGCGGTGGGTCTCCAGTTCCGCGACGCGCACGAGGGGGCGGCCTCGGACGTGCGCGGCGACGAGCTCGGACAGCTCCGGCGGCACCGCGTGGACCCCGGCGTCGAGCGAGGTGCGTATCTCGCGTTTCGTGTCCTTGCCGGCCGGCAGCTTCAGGTGCCAGCCCTCGTCGCCCCCTCCCTCCCGGCGCCGCAGCGTGATGCCCCGCGCGGCCAGCCGCAGGTCCTCGGTGTCGAAGTAGGAGGCGCGGAGAATGTGGGTCTGCGGCGGTCCGACCCGCACGCATCCACCGACCTGGCGCAGGTCGGGCAGTGCGAGATCGGCCTCGGCGTCGTACTTGCGCTCCAGCTCGATATGGCGTGCCACGGTCTCTCCCTCGATCCGGCGTCGGCACATGGGCGGCACTAACGCCTTACCCGCACAGAGAGGCTCAAAAGTGAACTTTCCTGGCAGACGCGCCCGGCAGGCGCCGTCGTCCCCGAGTGACCGGGCGGGCCGGATCGGCCGCGCGGTCACTCGGGCGGCAGGAGGGGGCCGAGGGGTCCGAGGTCGAGGTTGAGGTCGCGGGCGTCGAGGCCGAAGCGCTCCCGGAGCTCCTCCATCGCCTCCTCCAGCCGCATGAGCGCGAGGCCGAGCTCCTCGACCTTGTCGTCCGGCAGGTCGCCGGCGTCGACACGGCGCAGGGCCTGGCGCTCCATGAGCTGGCGCACGAGCTCCACCACGGTCAGCACGAGACGTACGAGGTCGCGCTGTACCTGCTCGGAATCGGTCTCCATGCGGTGCGGCAGCCGGTGGCCGCGCCCGTCCTGGGGGGCCGCGTGGCGCGGGCGGTACGCGTCGCCCCGCTCACTCACGACCCCGGGTCCTCCCAGGTCACGACGCCCTCGATCGGCTCGTCCGAGCGCTCGGCCGCCACCACCCGCTCCATCTCCGGCCGGATCGAGGCGATGATCGCCCGCAGCGAGATCCGTACGAGGTCGACGTCGGCGATCGAGATGGTCACGTCACCGGTGATCACAACCCCGCCCGCTAGGAGCCGGTCCAGCAGGTCGACCAGGGCGATGCGCTGTCCTCGCGCGGGCACCGGCGTACGCGCGTCGGGAAGGTCGCTCAGCGCTCGGTCCACGCCTCCTCCTCGGCGGCGAACGAGTACGGCGCCCAGGGGCCGGTGAGCTGGAGCCGCAGCTCCGGGCGCGTCCCGGCGAGGCGTGCGACGGCCGTACGGAAGTCCTCCGCGCGCTCGTCGTCGACGAGGTAGGCGGCGTTGAGGATCATCCAGCCGCGTTCGCCGGACAGCTGCGGATCCTGCGGCCGGTGCAGGCGCCGGGTGGCGGCGATCGCGCACAGCTCGTCGTCGACGTCACCGGCCAGCGTCAGGATCTCGCGGCGCGTCTCCTCCTCGTCGTGCCGTTGGGCGCTGCGCCGCCGCAGGTAGGCGGTGCCGGGCCGGGCGTCCGCCGGAGCCGGCTTCCGCTCCCGGGGCGCGGTCTCGGCGAGGTCGGCGTAGATCTTGACGCCCCACTCCGTGCGACCCGTGATGCGCGCCAGCGCCCGGGCGAACTCCTCTCGCCGTTCGCGCAGCGCGGCGCGCGCCCGGTCCTCGTTCCGGTACACCGTGGCCAGCCCGAGCGGGACGATCACCCCGCGCTCCGCGACGGCGTCGACGACCGCGTGGTGCGCGCGGGCGGTCGCCTCCAGCCAGTCCAGATGCTCCAGGTTCCGCCGCAGGGCGTCCTCGCCGAACTCGGCCAGGCTCACCGGGCTCACCACCGCGGTCAGCCCCTCGGCCTCAAGGGCCCGCACGGGCGCGCCCGCCACACCGCGGACCCCCGCCACCGCCTCGGCGGGCAGGTCACGGCCGATGCCGTACACGTAGATCGCGGTCTCATCCACGGTCGTCCTCCCCCGGTGGACGCCGCGGGGACCGGCGACCGCGGGGCTCCGGCTCCTCTTCGTAATCGTCGTCGTGGTCGTAGGCGCGGTCGTGATCGTCGTACTCGTCCTCGTCGCGGGCCGCGCGGTCCACCGCCCTGCGGTCGCGGCGCCCGAGTTCCGGTTCGGCGCGCTCCTCCTCGTCCTCGCCCTCCAGGGCGGCGAGGCGCTCGCGCAGCCGGCGGTTCTCCGCCGCGATCTCCTCGCGGTGGGCCGCCGACGAAAGGGTGGGATCGTGCTCCCACCAGTCGATCCCCATCTCCTTGGCCCGGTCGACCGAGGCGATCACCAGCCGCAGCTTGATGGTCAGCAGTTCGATGTCGAGCAGGTTCACCTGGATGTCGCCGGCGATGACGATGCCCTTGTCGAGCACCCGCTCCAGGATGTCGGCGAGGTTCGCCGACTCCGGGCGACGCGTCGGCGCGGGCTGCCGTCCGTAGCCGTAGCCGGTCAGCCCCCGCTCCATCGGATCCGTCACGTCATCTCTCCCCCACCTGACACCGGATGTAGCGGTCGACGCGCCGGTAGGCCAGCAGCTCGCCCTCCGGGTCGAGCTCGGCCTCGTACACGGCGAGAATGTCGGTCATGTCGGGGATCCGGTGGGTCTCGACGACCTCCACGCCGACCGTCCACCGGCCGTCCTCCGCCTGTTCCAGCGAGGTGATCCCTTCGGGTTCCTTTCCGGTCATCTCGGCCACGTGGTCGGCGGCCAGCCGCGCGACGCGCCCCGCGGTGGCCGGAGGACGGCGCCTGGCCCGCCTCGGCTCATCGTTCCGGCGGTCGTCCATTCCCGCCCTCCGGGATTCCGGAGCGTTGCCGCGACATCATCCGGGCCAGCAGTTCGTTCTCCAGCGCGGCCGCCTCGTCCTCCGGCAGCCGGCCGGCCCGCACCTCCGCCTCGATCTCGGCGATCTTCCGGCGGATCACCGCCGGGTCGTACAGCTGGTGTTCGGCCTGCTCCAGGATGCGCTCGGCCAGCCAGGCGACGCTTCGCACGGGCGCGAGCGGCAGGGTCAGCAGGCCGGTGAACAGTCCCATGTCTCAGGCCTCTTCCCCGGGCGGCGGCGGCACGAAGTCGTACGGCGCGAGCGGACCGACCATGCGCAGCCGGACGCGGCCGGACCAGCGTTCGCCGAGCCGGTCCACGGCCTGCTCGAACTCCGGCAGCTTCCGGTCGGTCACCAGGAACGCCGCGTCGGCGGCGGCGTCCTCGCCGGCCGGCGCCCGCGGCGCCACGGCGGTGGCGTACGGCTCCAGCGCGGTGATCAGCTCGTCGGTGTCGGTCTGGCGCTTGTCGTCCAGCGCCTTGACGATCAGCTCGCCCAGGCGGATCCGGTCGTAGTAGGCGGCGTCCTCCGGCAACTCGCGGATGCGTTCGCGGAGCCGCGCCGCCTCCGGGTCCTCGTGCAGGACCTCCCGGAGGACGACGTCCTCGACGTAGACGCCGGAGACGGCGAACTCCCGCGCGCCGCTCAGGTCGTCCAGGACGTCCAGGAACCAGTCCGCGTGCGGTCCGAGCATCTCCTCGGCCAGGGCGTCGGCCGTGGTGACCACCGCGCCGAACCGCAGCGGCAGCGTCGTGGTCTCGTTCGCGAGGGCCTCCACGACCGCCTCGTGCGCGAGCAGGTCGTCGCGGGTGCCCAGCGCCTGCACCGGGGAGATCTCGCTCACCGCGGCCCCCAGGTCGCCGTGCCGGACCAGGGACACCTTGCCGCCCGCGATCCCGGTCAGGTCCTCGGGCAACCGCGCGTCCGCGTGGACCACGCCGTACACGTAGCAGGCCAGGGCCATGTCGCCGGGGACCCGCTCGGGCGCGTCGCTCTTCGGCCGTGTCGTCACCGTTCACGCTCCCTACGCGGAGCCCGGCGGCGCGTATCCCGCTCCTCCGCCCGTTCCGCACGCTCCTCCAGGACCTCGCCGACCGTCTCCCGCGCGGCGTCGAGCATGCCCTTGGTCTTGCCCTTGGCGCCGCCGTGGGTGCCCTTCTCGGTCAGCTCGCCGACGAGCCCGGGCAGGCCCGTGCCGCCCTTCTCGTACAGGTCGAGGCGGTTGGTGGCCTCGGCGAAGCGCAGGTAGGTGTCCACGCTCGCCACCACGATGCGGGCGTCGATGGTGATCAGCTCGATGCCCACCAGGGACACGCGGACGAAGGCGTCGATGACGAGGCCCTTGTCCAGGATCGTGTCGATCACATCCACCAGCGCGCTTCCGGACGACCGTTGGACGGGCCCCGACCCTGCTTCGTACGGGGAGACCGTCATGGGGAGTCACCTCCGTTCGCCGTGCTTCCTTCCGGTCACTCGGTCTCGTCCTCGCGAGGGCGCGCGGGCCCACGGCGCCTCGGGCTCCGCGCCGGCCGCTCCTCGTCCTCGTCCTCGAACTCCTCGGCCGGGCGGCGGCGCCGGGCCGGGCGGCGGGGCCGGGCCTCTTCCGCCTCTTCGTCGCCCCGGCGTCTCGGCCCTCGTGCCGGCCGCTCCTCGCGCTCTTCCTCCGGCTCTTCCTCGGGCTCCTCGGGCTCTTCCTCGGGCTCCTCGGGCTCTTCCTCGGGCTCCTCCGGCTCTTCTTCGCCCTCTTCGCCTTCTTCGCGTTCGGCGGCTTCGCCGGGCTCCTCCTCTTCGCGCTCCTCTTCTTCCTCTTCGCGCTCTTCTTCGGGAGCCTCCTCGCCGCGCGCCCGCTCTTCCTCCGCCTCGCGGCCCCGTTCCTCTTCGTCGAGCGCCTCTTCGTGGGTCTTGACGACCTCGCCCTCGCGGATCTCTCCGCGCCAGCCCTCGAGCTCGTCGGGCTTGAGCAGCGCGTGGACCATCGCGTGGCGGCGGAAGTGCTTGAACTCCAGGCGTGCGCGCCGGCCCTGGGCCCGCCAGAGGTTCCCGGTGTGCTCGAACAGGCCCTGCGGGTGGTACTCCATCACCAGGCAGATGCGGGTGAGGTTCGGGGCCAGCTCCGAGAACGACACCGCGCCGTCGACGTACCCCTTGGCGCCCTTGGACCGCCAGATGATGTGGGAGTCGGGCACCTGCTCCAGCGTCGTCGCCTCCCACGCGCGGTGGGACCAGAAGACCTGCGCCTTCCAGTTCGACTTCTCGTCTTCCGGGCGCTCGGCGCTCTCGACCTTCTTCATGAACGAGGGAAAGTCCTCGTACTGGGTCCACTGGTCGTAGGCGACCCGCAGCGGCACCCCGACGTCGATCGTCTCGACGATGTTGACGAACTTGGCCTTCTTGCCCTTGCCGACGCCGAAGATCTTCTTGACCTTCTCCTTCAGCCCGGTCGCGCCGGCGCCGAGCGCCGCACGCATCGGGCTCTTGCCCTCGGTCAGCGCCGTCAGCCCCGAGATCGCGGCCTTGACCCCCGGACTGGCGCCCTCCGCGTCACCGACCTTCGCGAGCAGCCCGTGGCTGAGCTCGTTGACCTTGTCGCTGACCTTGTCCCCCACCGAGGACAACACTCGCTCGGCGAATGCCTCCAAGAGGCTCTTGGCCTCCTTGGCGAGTCGCTGTGTGGGCAGGCTCTCGGCCAGGTCGGCGCTCTCCCGGCCGATCCGGTCCCCCTCGGTCATCGCTGCTCCCTCCCCTGGGCGTTCGCTCAGGGTCGCGAGATGGGCCCCGGCGCACGCCCCGGCTCACGGGTACGGCGGCCCCGGAGGGCCGTCAGCGAGGTGACCGTCCCCTCCTCGGGCGATCGTCCTCACGCCTCGGCGCCCGGCGACGCGGCTCCGGCCGCGACGAACGGGCCGGCGGGCGGCGGTCCTGACGAGGACGACGCTCCGGCTCGTAGCCTCCGCGCTCGTCCTCTTCTTCCTCGTCGTACTCGTCCCGGTCGTAGTCGTCGTCCTCGTACTCGTCGTAGTCGCCGCGCCGCCTTCCTCGCTCGGGGCCACGGCGGTCGTCCGCGCGCTCGTCCTCGTCGCGGTCGTAGTCCTCGCGGTCGTACTCGTCGTACTCATCCTCGTCGTACTCCGGCTCGCGTACGCGACCGCGCCGGGACGGCTCCTCGCGGTCCCGCTCACGGCGACCCGGTTCCTCGCGCCTGCGACGGCTGGGCTCGGCGCGCTCGCGCCGTGGCCGGGCGCGCTCCGGCGCCTCCTCGCCCTCCTCGGCGGCCTCTCCCCGTCTCCGGGTGCCCGTGCGCAGCGTCTCCGCGCGCTCCTGCAGCCGGTCGCTCAGCGAGTCGATGCGGCTGCTCGCCGCCTTCTTCGCGACCGACATGCCGGCGTCGACGAGCTGGCCGCGCAGGTCTCCGGTGAGCTTGTCGATCTGCCCACCCAGCGGCGTCTTGCGCAGCAGGTCCTCAGGCCCGACGGGAAGCTTGCCGCCCCCCGCCGCCGCGAGCGCCAGGAGCAACGCCAGCCGGGTCCTACGGCTCCGCCCCAGGACATAACCCCCGACGACGGCGACGGCGATCTGACTTCCGCACTTCATGCCATCTCCCCCCTGCGCGACCCAGGAATCAGCGACACATGGCCGCGGTGGCGGGCGCGGAAGCCGCCAGGCCGTGGCCTCCAGTCCGCGGAGGGAACACGAGGGCCGCCTCGCGGCGGGCGTGCCCCTGGGCCCCCACCCGGAACGACCGCCGTCCGCCGGCCAAGAACCATATCGCCAGGGCCGGGTGCCGGGGCCTGCGACGCGGCCGACCGCGGGTCGCGGTGTCTTTTGTATCGACTCTACCCGGGTGATTCCCGTTAGAGCAGGTCAGAGCTGTTCTTTGCGAGCTCTTCACGTCCTCGCGCCCGCATCCGGCACCGGCCGGTCCGGGCCTTCGGCGCCGTCATCGGCGGGCTCCACGGGGATGCCGACGAGGATGGAGGTGCCGCTGCCGGGCGGGCTGATGATCTCGATGCTCCCGCCGAGCGCCTCGACCCGGTCCTTCAGGCCGACGAGACCGGAACCGCGGGTGAGGTCGGCCCCTCCGCAGCCGTCGTCGTGGACCGACAGCCGTACGGTCCGGTTCTCCAGGATCAGGTCGACCCGTACCTCCGAGGCCCGCGCGTGTTTGGCGACGTTCGTCAGCGCCTCGGCGACCGTGTAGTAGACGGCGACCTCGACGCGTTCGGGCAGGCGTCCCGTGAAACCCGTGTTGAGCCGCACGCCGACGGGCGAGCGCCGGGACAGGGAGCGCAGCGCGGGGCCGAGGCCGCTGCGGCCGAGGATCGGCGGGACGATGCCGCGCGAGACCTCCTGGAGGTCGTCCAGGACACCGGACAGATCGTCCACGAGGCCGGACAACTGCTCTCTGAGCCGTTCCTGGCCGGGAGCGACGGCGGTCTCGAGCGTGCGGAGCCTGAGCGCGACGGTGACGAGCCGCTGCTGGGCCCCGTCGTGCAGGTCGCGCTCGATGCGGCGACGGCTCTCGTCGGCGGCGGCGACCACCCGGGCCCGCGACGCGAGGAGGTCGCTGCGGCCCTGGGCGCTCACGATCGCGGTACCGACGAGTTCGGTGAAGTCCCGCATGCGCGCCTCGGCCATCCCCGGCGGCGGCTCCTCATCCAGCGAGAGGATGAGCATCGCGCCCCAGACGCGCCCCTCGACCTTCACCGGGCAGCCCACCACACAGCGGATCCCCGCCTGGTGCGTCCAGACGCCGATCGCGCTGGTGGCGCGCTCGTAGTTCTTCATCCGCGCGGGGCGTTCAGTGCCGCGCGTCTCGGCCGTGACGGTGCCCTCCTCGATCGGCCAGCGCCCGCCCAGGGGCGGCATGACCTCGGGCACGCGCGGGTCGCTCCAGTGGCCGACCACCAGCGCCGTCTCGTCGGACTCGAACCGGATGATCACCGTGTAGTCCACCTTCAGGACACGCCCGACCTCGGTCGCGACGGCGGCGAACACCTGAGCCGGTGAGACCCCGCACGCGACGAGCGTCGCGACGCGCCGCAACGCGCGCTGCTCGTCGGCCAGGGCACCGGCGAGGTCGGCGGCGTGCCGGATCGGGCGGATGACCGCCCTGGGGAGGAAGGCGACGAAGAAGACGAGCAGCAGCGCCGCCGCCGCGCCGACCGACGCGAGGATCGCGGTCCGGTGTGCCGCGTCGGCGGCGTGCCGCGCGGAGGCGGCGGCCACGTTCCCCTGGGCGGCCTCGAAGCCCGCGCTCCGCTCCCGCAGCGACACGAGCTGCGGCAGCCCCCGGCCGTCGCTCGCCAGGGTCCGCGCCCCGGCGCCGCCCCGGCGGGCGGCGTTCACCAGCGGGGTGAGCTGATCGCGCAGGTAGGCGTTCTCGGCCCGGACGAACTCCCCGGCCCGGCGGGCCTCGTCGGGGCCGCTCCCGGCGGTGAGACGCGCGAAGCGCGCCTCCTCTCCGGAGAAGGCGGCCCGGTCGGCGTCGTAGGCGTGGCGAAAGCCGGGTGCGCCGGTGAGCGCCAGGGCGCGCGTGTCCTCATCGAGGGAGAGCATGAGCCGTTCGAGCCGGTCGGCGGAGGTGAGCACCGCCGCGGACCGCCGGGCCGCCGCGTCGGCGCCCCGCAGGTCGGTCACCGCCGCGAACAGGAGCGCGAACGCGCAGATCATCGGCAGCACCATGGCACCGCCGATGAGGATCGGCGCAGAGATCGGCCTCGTGCGCCGCGCGACGCTCCACCGTGGGCCCGGTGCCGGCACCCTCACGCTATTCCTCCTGGTCAGAACGGCAGGCGATCACAGGTGGCCACCGGCGACGAAGCGGCCAACGCCGCCATGTTGCGTGAAGAACGGCGTTCCCGTATCGGCCGGTCGGGCAGGGTTCTACGACAGCGGCCCAGGTTCCTACGGCCGGCGCACGACCTGCTGATATGGCACCGGGCAGGATTCAGCTTCCGGAAAAATCGTGCGCAAACACCTCTAAGTTAGAGGTACTTTTCCTACCGGTCTCCCCCTGCCATCTCCCGCGGAGACGGTGACCGCTCGCCCGGATTCCCCTGGCCGACAGGAAGAGTTGCGTGTGCTGATCCGACTTCTGCGCGCCTATCTGCGCCCGTATCGAAAGCCGCTGGCCCTCGTCGTGGCGTTTCAGCTGGTGCAGACCCTGGCGACCCTCTACCTGCCGAGTCTGAACGCCGACATCATCGACGACGGCGTGGTCAAGGGCGACACCGGCTACATCATGCGGACCGGCGGCATCATGCTCGCCGTCGCCCTCGTACAGATCGTCTGCTCGTCGAGCGCGGTCTACTTCGGCGCCCGCACGGCGATGGCGCTCGGCCGTGACGTACGGGCGGGGATCTTCAACCGCGTGCAGGAGTTCTCCGCGCGCGAGGTGGCCCGGTTCGGCACGCCGTCCCTGATCACCCGGACCACCAACGACGTGCAGCAGGTCCAGATGCTGGCCCTGATGACGTTCACGATCATGGTGTCGGCGCCGATCATGGGTATCGGCGGCATCGTGCTGGCGCTTTACCAGGACGTCGAGCTGTCATCGCTGCTGCTGGTCAGCGTGCCGGTGCTCGGCGTAGTGATCGCCCTGATCATCACCCGGATGCGCCGGCTGTTCCGGCTGATGCAGGAGCGCATCGACACGATCAACCGGGTCCTCCGCGAGCAGATCAGCGGGGTCCGGGTGATCCGGGCGTTCGTGCGGGACCGGCCCGAGCAGGAGCGGTTCGCCACCTCCAACGCCGAACTGCTGGAGGTCTCGCTCGGCACCGGGCGGCTGATGGCCTTCATGTTCCCGACGGTGATGCTCGTGGTCAACGTCTCCAGCGTGGCCGTGCTGTGGTTCGGCGGCCACCTGATCAACGACGGCTCGATGGAGATCGGCGCGCTCACCGCGTTCCTGAGCTACCTCATGCAGATCATGATGTCGGTGATGATGGCCACCTTCATGTTCATGATGGTGCCGCGCGCCGAGGTCTGCGCCGAGCGCATCCAGGAGGTGCTCGAGACCGAGCCCAGCGTGGTCGCGCCGGACGAGCCGGTCCGTACGCTCGCCGTGCACGGCCATCTCGAACTGCGGGACGCCGGGTTCCGCTACCCCGGCGCCGAGGAGCCCGTGCTGAGCGGGATCGACCTGGTCGCGCGGCCGGGCGAGATCACCGCGATCATCGGGTCGACGGGCAGCGGCAAGACCACGCTGCTCAACCTGATCCCCCGGCTCATGGACGTCACCGCCGGCAAGGTGCTCGTCGACGGCGTCGACGTGCGCCTGCTCGACCCGGACGTCCTGTCGGAGGCGGTCGCGATCGTGCCGCAGAAGCCGTACCTGTTCTCCGGGACGGTCGCCTCCAACCTCCGGTACGGCAAGCCCGACGCGACCGACGAGGACCTGTGGCGCGCCCTGGAGATCGCGCAGGGCCGCGACTTCGTCGAGCGCATGGACGGCGGCCTGGACGCCAAGATCGACCAGGGCGGCACGAACGTCTCCGGCGGCCAGCGGCAGCGCCTGGCCATCGCCCGCGCCCTCGTGCGCCGGCCCGAGATCTACCTGTTCGACGACTCCTTCTCCGCGCTGGACTACGCCACCGACGCGGCGCTGCGGGCGGCGCTCGCGACCGAGACCGCCGAGGCGACCGTCGTCATCGTCGCCCAGCGCGTCTCGACCATCCGGCACGCCGACCGCATCATCGTCCTCGACGAGGGCCGCGTCGTCGGCACGGGCACCCACCACGAACTGATGGACACCAACGAGACCTATCGGGAGATCGTCCTCTCCCAGCTCACCGAGCAGGAGGCCGCATGAGCTCCCCCTCTTCCGGTGAACGGCCCGTTCCGGGCCGCGGTCCCGGACCGGCGCCCGGGACGGCCCGCGGCCCGGCCAGGTTCATGGCCGGTCAGTCGGTCGAGAAGTCCCTGGACTTCGCCGGATCGAGCCGGCGCCTGCTGCGCATGCTGCGGCCCGAGCGGCCGCTGATCGTCGCCACGCTGCTGCTGGCCGTCGCCAGCGTCACCACCAGCGTGATCGGCCCGCGCATCCTCGGCCGGGCCACCGACCTGATCTTCGCCGGGGTGGTCGGCCGCCAGGCGCCGGCCGGGGTCACCAAGGCACAGATGGTCGCGAGTCTGCGTGCGAGCGGCCACGGCACCCTCGCCGACATGCTCAACTCGATGGACTTCGTCCCGGGCCACGGCATCGACTTCGGCAAGGTCGGCACGGTGCTACTGACCGTGCTGGCCCTCTTCGTGGTCGCCGCGGTGTTCGGGCTGCTGCAGGGCCGGCTCACCACGACGATCGTGCAGCGGTCGATGTACCGGCTGCGCCAGGAGACCGAGACCAAGCTGGCCCGGCTGCCGCTGGGCTACTTCGACCGGCAGCCGCACGGCGAGGTGCTCAGCCGGGTCACCAACGACATCGACAACCTCCAGCAGACGCTGCAACAGACGCTCAGCCAGATCCTGACCTCGCTGCTCACCATCGTCGGCGTGCTGGTCATGATGATCGTCATCTCACCGCTGCTGGCGCTGATCGCGCTCGTGACCGTGCCGGTGTCGGTGTTCGTGGCGGCCCGCATCGGCAAGAAGGCCCAGCCGCAGTTCGTCAAGCAGTGGGCGACGACCGGCCGGCTCAACGGGCACATCGAGGAGATGTTCACCGGGCACGCGCTGGTCAAGGTCTTCGGACGGCAGAAGGAGTCGCGAGAGACCTTCGAGCGGCACAACGACACCCTGTACGCCGCCAGCTTCCGCGCCCAGTTCATCTCCGGCATGATCCAGCCGGCGATGATGTTCATCGGCAACCTCAACTACGTGCTCGTCGCCGTCGTCGGCGGGCTGCGGGTGGCCTCGGGGTCACTGTCGCTGGGCGAGGTGCAGGCGTTCATCCAGTACTCCCGGCAGTTCACCCAGCCGATCACGCAGGTCGCCAGCATGGCGAACCTCCTCCAGTCGGGGGTGGCCTCGGCCGAACGCGTGTTCGCGCTGCTGGACGCCGACGAGCAGGCGCCGGACCCGGAGACGCCGGTACGGCCGCAGGACGTCCGCGGTCGGGTCGCGTTCGAGCACGTCTCGTTCAGCTACGACCCGGACATCCCGCTGATCGAGGACCTGTCGCTGACGGTCGAGCCGGGGCAGACCGTCGCGATCGTCGGCCCGACCGGTGCCGGCAAGACCACACTGGTGAACCTCCTGATGCGCTTCTACGAGGTCACCGGCGGCCGGATCACCCTCGACGACGTCGACGTCGCCGAGATGACCCGCGAGGACCTGCGCGCCCGTACGGGCATGGTGTTGCAGGACGCCTGGCTGTTCGGCGGCACCATCGCGGAGAACATCGCGTACGGGGCGGCGGACGCGACCCACGAGCAGATCGTCGAGGCGGCCCGCGCCACGCACGTCGACCGGTTCGTCCGTACGCTGCCGGACGGCTACGACACGGTCATCGACGACGAGGGGTCCAACGTCAGCACGGGTGAGAAGCAGCTGATCACCATCGCCCGCGCGTTCCTCGCCCGGCCGTCGATCCTCATCCTGGACGAGGCGACCAGCTCGGTCGACACGCGTACCGAGGTCCTCATCCAGCGCGCGATGAACTCCCTGCGCGAGGGTCGCACCAGCTTCGTCATCGCCCACCGGCTGTCCACGATCCGCGACGCGGACCTGATCCTCGTCATGGAGTCGGGCAGCATCGTCGAGCAGGGCACCCACGACGAGTTGCTCAAGGCGGAAGGTGCCTACGCGCGCCTGTACACGGCGCAGTTCGCCCAGGCCGTCGCCGAGGTGGACTGAGCCGGCCGCGGGTTCGGGTGCTACGGCTCGAGAGGGGGGAACGCCCTGGCCGCCTCCGAGGCGGACGCGAGGCGGGGGCCCAGGTCGTGGGCCAGCGTGGTGGCCAGCAGCCGGAAGGCCCGTACCTGCGGGCGGATGTCGTCCCTCCGGCTGGCCAGCACGCTCTGCGCCCAGGGCGCGTCGACCACCGGGACGAACCTGATGCCGGGCCAGCGGTAGAGACGGGAGAAGGAGTGCAGCGCGGCCCCGGTCCCCCGCCCGGCGGAGACGCTGGTGAGCACGTCCTGGATGGTCGCCGCCTCGTCGATGCCTCGGCGCGGCGGAACGCCGTTTCGCGCCGAGGCGAAGTACAGGTAGTCGGTGAAGACCCGGGGCACGCCCTGGGGCAGGCTGACGAAGGCCAGGTCGAGCACGTCGCTCAGGCGTAGGGCGTCCGCGTCGCCTCCCGGGCCGGACGAGGGCACGATCAGCACGCGGGGCTCGGTGGTGAGCACGTCCACGGTGAGGCGCTCGTCGTCCGGCCGCGGGCGGACGAACGCCAGGTCGACCTTGTGCTCGGTCAGTGCGGTGGTGTGCTCGGCGAAGCTGAGGTTCTCGACCGTCAGCGGGATGTTCGGGTGGGTCCTGCGGAAGGCCCGCAGGATCACCGGCGTCAGCTCGGCCGAGCCGGGCGCCATTACGCCGATGCGCAGCGGCACATCGTCGTCCGTGCGCAGGTCCGCGACGGCGTCGGTGGCGGCGTTCGCCGCGGCGAGCATCGTACGGGCGTGGGGCACGAGCCGCTCGCCCGCCGGTGTCAGCGCGATCGGTGAACGCTCGAGCAGTTGCACGCCCAACTCGCGTTCGAGCCGCTGGATGTGGCCCGTCACCGCGGGCGGCGACAGGAACAGCCGGGCGGCGGCGCGGGCGAACTGCCCCTCCTCGACGACCGCCAGGAACGACGCCAGTTGCCGTAGTTCCACGGTTTCACGGTACGTGACCGACCGTCCGGTATCGGCCCGCGATTCAACTTTCGTGAACTTCGTCCCCTTCCCTGGATCTGCCGGGTTATACCTGAACCGTGACCACGAACGCGTCCCCCCGGCACCGGACCCTCTGGGCGTCCGGATACGCCTCATGCGTTCGGCGTCCGCGCGGCGGGTTCTCCCCCGCCCGCCGCGAGCACGCTCACCGCCGTCATCACCTGGCCCTGGTCATCTCCCCAACCGGCGCCTGCGCCCCCACGCTCGCCGGCCAGGGTCTTCCGCCGCACGTGGTGGCGGCGGTGAGCACTTCCTCCCCTCGACGGGCCGCGTCCCCGCGATAGGCCGCATCTCCCCCGATAGGCCGCGTTCCCGGCATAGATGGATGTCTCGGAATCGACCTCCCACTTTGGGTGACGATCCGGTTACCGAGGGAGAAGAAGGTTAGCGCTCGCGGGCGATTGAAGCAGCGAAGGCGTGTCACCACCATGAAGCTGCGCTTTCACCTGCACATCGGACGTACCGGAAGGACCGATCACATGGCGAGCGAGTTCCAGCGGAAGAAGATCGCCGGGGTGTTCGAGGCGATGGACGCCGACGGCGACGGCTTACTCCGGGAGGCCGACTTCGCGGCCCTGACCGCCCGCTGGATCGCCATCCGGGGCACGAACGGCAGCATCCGGCTGACCTCGATCATGATGGGCTGGTGGGACACGCTGCTGGCCGCCTCCGACGCCGACCGGGACGGCAAGGTCACCCTCGACGAGGTGCTGCTGGTCGTCGACCGGCTCGGGGGCATGCCCGGCGCGATCACCGACACCGCGGAGGTGATGTTCGAGGCCGTCGACGAGGACGCCGACGGACGCATCTCCGCCAAGGAGTACAACCGGCTGATCGAGGCGTGGAACGGCCGTCCGACCGACACCGACGCGGTCTTCCACCTGCTCGACCTCGACGGCGACGGCCACCTCTCGCACGAGGAGTTCGTCCGGCTGTGGACCGAGTTCTGGGCCGGCGACGACCCGGCGGCACCCGGCACCTGGCTGTTCGGGCGCTTCGAACTCCCGGTGAGCTGAGCCGCGCGCCTCGCGAGCGTCCCGTCAGTGCAGGACCCAGCCTCCGTCCACACAGACGGTCTGGCCCGTCATGAAGGCACTGTCGGGGCCGGCGAGGAAGCTCACCACGTTCGCGATGTCCTCGGCCAGGCCCCGGCGCTGGAGGGCCTGGCGGGACAGGGCCTCGCGCTCCATGGCCTCCTGGTCCGGGTAGGCCTCCAGCTCCTCCTCGGTCCGGATCGCGCCCGGCATCACGGAGTTGACCCGTACGCCCGCCGGCCCGAGCGCGCGGGCCATCGAGCGGGTGAAGCCCAGCAGGCCCGCCTTCGTGGTGGCGTACGGGACCGAGTCCGCCGCGCCCACCCGGGCCAGGACGCTGCTGACGGTGATGATCGCGCCGCCTTCGGCCGGCGGTTCGCCGAAGGCGCGCCGCGCGCACAGCCACGCGCCGGTGAGGTTGACCCCGAGGATCCGGTCCCAGTCGGCCTCGGTGAGGTCGGTCCACTCCGTACGCCGGGTCACCGCGGCGTTCGTCACCAGCACACCGACCCGGCCCAGTTCTTCCTCACAGCGGCCGAACATCGCCTCCACCGCGCCGGCCTCGCCGATGTCCGCGACGTACACCGCGGCCCGGCCGCCCTCGTCGCGGATCCCGGCCGCGACCCGATCGGCCATGGCGACCATGCGTTCCTCCGGATGGCTGTTGATCGCCACCGCCATCCCGTCCCGCGCGAGCCGCCGCGCGGTCGCCGCCCCGATGCCCCTCGACGCACCCGTCACCAACGCCACCCGCTCCGGCATCCGCCACGCCCCTCTCGGTCCGCGAAAAAGTCGTGGGCAGCGTACGACAGCCCGTCTAACATCGGCTTTTTGCAGATATTTGTTCTTCTATTGCGCTGGCTTGTCGGTAAATCTAGTCTCTGTGATGCGTCCCACATGCCTGCCCCAGGCACGTGCCCCCTCCAGAGCGCCGGTCGCGCGCGGCCGGTGCCGTCGCAGACGAGAGGCGCAATGAGACCTCACCGCACACGCCTGCGGCTGATCGCCGCCACCGCCGTGATCAGCCTGCTCACCGCCCTGGGCCTGGCGAGCCCCGCCGCAGCGTCCACCGTCCGGACCTCCGCCGACACCAACCTCGCCGCCGGACGGCCGATCACGGCCTCCTCGCACGTGTACGACTACGTCGAGACGAACGCCGACGACGGCAACGTCGGCACGTACTGGGAGAGCGCCCCGGGCGCGTACCCGGCCACCCTGAGCGTCGACCTCGGCGCGAAGGCCGTGATCAGCTCCGTCGTCATCAAGCTCAACCCCGACCCGATCTGGGCCGCCCGTACGCAGACCGTCGCGGTGCTCGGCCGGGCGACGCACTCCGGCGGTTACACCACCCTCGTCGGCGCCAAGAGCTACTCCTTCGACCCGAACAACGGGGCGAACACCGTGACGATCCCCGTCTCCGCCACGGTCGCCGACGTCCAGCTCACGTTCACGAGCAACTCGGGCGCGCCCGGCGGGCAGGTCGGCGAGCTGCAGGTCATGGGGTCCCCGGCCCCGGCCCCCGACCTGACCATCGGCGACATGTCGTGGAGCCCGGCCTCGCCGGTGGAGACCGACACCGTCACCCTCAAGGCCACGGTGAAGAACACCGGCACGGCCGCGTCCGACGCGACGGACGTCGGCTTCTACCTGTCCGGCCAGAAGGTCGGCACCGCGTCGGTCGGCGCGATCGCCGCGGGCGCCTCGACGTCGGTGTCCGCCTCGATCGGGACACGGAGCGCCGGGACGTACCAGCTCGCCGGCAAGGTCGACGAGGCCGACGGCGTCCTGGAGCTGAATGAGAACAACAACGCCTACACGGACCCGGCGTCCCTGGTCGTCTCGCCCGTCGCGAGTTCCGACCTGGTCGCCTCGGCGGTGAGCTGGACCCCGGGCAACCCGGCGAGCGGCAACAACGTGTCGTTCAGCGTCACGGTCAGGAACCAGGGCACGGTCGCCTCGGGCTCCGGTTCGCACGGCATCACGCTCTCGCTGCTCGACGCGGACGACTCCGTCGTCAAGACGTTCACCGGCTCGGTCAGCGGCACGATCGCCGCGGGCGCCACCGCCGCACCGGTCACCCTCGGCTCGTGGACGGCCGCGAACGGCAGGTACACCGTCAAGACCGTTCTCGCCGACGACCCGAACGAGCTGCCGGTCAAGCGGGCCAACAACACGAGCACGACGCCGTTCTTCGTCGGCCGCGGCGCGAACATGCCCTACGACGCCTACGAGGCCGAGGACGGCGTCCTGGCCGGGGGCGCGACGATCGTCGGCCCGAACCGTACGATCGGCGACCTCGCCGGTGAGGCCTCCGGCCGGCGCGCGGTCAAGCTGGCGAGCACGGGCGCGAGCGTGGAGTTCACCACCAAGGCGAGCACCAACACGCTCGTGACGCGGTTCGCCATGCCGGACGCCTCCGGCGGCGGCGGGATCAACGCGACGCTGGACGTCTACGTCAACGGGACGTTCCTCAAGGCGATCGACCTGACCTCGCACTTCGCCTGGCTGTACGGCGACGAGACCAACCCGAACAACGCGCCGAGCTCGACGCCCCGGCACATCTACGACGAGGCGCACGTGATGCTCGGCACCACGGTCCCGGCCGGCAGCAGGATCCGGCTGCAGAAGGACGCGTCCAACACGGCCGCGTACTACTCGATCGACTTCGTCGACACCGAGCAGGTCTCCCCGATCGCCAACCCCGACCCGAGCAGGTACGCGGTGCCCGCCGGATTCACCCAGCAGGACGTGCAGAACGCCCTGGACAAGGCCCGGCAGGACCCGAACCTCATCGGCGTCTACCTGCCCGCGGGCACGTACCAGACCTCGAGCAAGCTCCAGGTGTACGGCAAGGCGATCAAGATGGTCGGCGCGGGCCCCTGGTACACGCAGTTCCAGGCGCCGACCGGCCAGGAGAACACCGACATCGGCATCCGGGCCGATGCGTCGGCGAACGGCTCGACGTTCTCCGGGTTCGCCTACTTCGGCAACTACACCTCGCGCATCGACGGGCCGGGCAAGGTGTTCGACCTGCAGAACGTCGCGAACGACACGATCGACAACATCTGGGTCGAGCACATGGTCTGCATGTACTGGGGCAACAACACCGACCACATGACGATCACCAACGACCGGATCCGCGACACCTTCGCCGACGGCGTCAACATGACCAACGGCAGCTCGGACAACCTGGTGTCCAACGACGAGGCCCGTACGACCGGCGACGACAGCTTCGCGCTGTTCGCCGCGACCGACTCCGGCGGCACCGGCGAGAAGAACAACGTCTTCCAGAACCTCACGGCGATCCTGCCGTGGCGCGCGGCGGGCGTCGCCGTGTACGGCGGTCAGGACAACACCGTCAAGAACGTCTACATCGCCGACACGCTGACCTACTCCGGCATCACGATCAGCTCGCTGGACTTCGGCTACCCGATGGAGGACTTCGGGCCGGACCCGACGACGTTCGGCAACATCTCGATCGTCCGGGCCGGCGGCCACTTCTGGGGCGCGCAGACCTTCCCGGGCATCTGGATGTTCTCGGCCTCGAAGCAGTTCCGCGCGATCCGGGTCAACGACGTCGACATCGTCGACCCGACGTACTCGGGGATCATGTTCCAGACCGACTACAGCGGCGGCCGGGCGCTGAACCCGGTCACCGACACGGTCCTGACCAACGTCACCATCACCGGCGCGCACAAGAGCGGCGACGCGTACGACGCCAAGTCCGGCTTCGGCATCTGGGCGAACGAGCTGCCCGAGGCGGGCCAGGGCCCGGCGGTCGGCTCGGCCACCTTCAACAACCTCAAGCTGAGCGACAACGCCGTCGACATTCGCAACACGACGTCGACCTTCACGATCAACGTCCAGTAAGGAGAGGCGGACGGCCCCGGCACCTTTCGAGGCGCCGGGGCCGTGCGCTTGCCGACGATCGCTGTACCGATGAGGGACCGAGAGGCCCGCGTTCGCCGGACGCGGCGTGGAATGGTGGCCGTGCCGCCCCGGCCAGTGGAATGATCGCCAAGACACGCCACACCCGTTTTCGCGCTCGATGTCGCGATTCATAGGATGTGGTCAATCCGGCCCTTGACCTCGGAGGGGTTATGAGCATTGTCGGCACGCGCGTCGTGCGTACCGAGGATCCGCGCCTGCTCACCACCGGCGCGAGCTATCTCGAAGATCTCCGGCTGCCCGAGCTCCAGGGCGCTGCGTACGCCACGTTCGTGCGAAGTCCGATGGCCCACGCGCGGATCACCGGCATCGACGTCTCCGCGGCACTCGACGAACCCGGTGTGGTCGCCGTGCTGACCGCGGACGACCTCGACGACCTCCCGGAGCCCTCGGCCGGCGCGGAACCCCTGCTCGCCAAGGACGTCGTGCGCTTCGTCGGCGAGCCGGTCGCGATCGTCCTCACCGAGGAGCACTACCAGGGTGAGGACGTCGCCGAGCTGGTCAGCGTCGACTACGACGAACTGCCCGCCGTCGTCGGCATCCCGCAGGCCCTCACCGACGAGACGCTGCTCTTTCCCGACAAGGGCACGAACGTCCTCGCCAAGGGCGGCGCGAAGGAGTTCGACGACGAGGCCTTCGCCGGCTGCGAGGTCGTCGTCGAGCGCACGATCGTCAACCAGCGCGTGGCCGCGGCCCCGCTGGAGGTCCGGGCGGCCGCCGCGCGGTGGGCCGACGACCGGCTGACGCTCTGGTCCAGCACGCAGAACGTCCACGGGGTCCGCGACGAGCTGACCGGGCGGCTCGGCCTCGGCAAGGAGGCGGTCCGGGTCATCGCGCCGGACGTCGGCGGCGGCTTCGGCGCCAAGATCGGCGCCGACCGGGAGACGGTCGTGGTCGGCTGGGCCGCGCGCCGCACCGGCCGGCCGGTGCGCTGGGTCGAGACGCGCAACGAGAACCTCATGGCCATGTCGCACGGCCGCGGGCAGCTGCAGACCATCACGATCGGCGGCGGTCGCGACGGCCGCGTCCAGGCCTACCGGCTCGACATCGTCCAGGACTGCGGCGCGTACGTCCGCATGGGCGGCATGCTGCCGTTCCTGACGATGCTCATGGCCACCGGCGTGTACGACCTGCCGCGCGTCGAGACGGCCTTCCGCAGCGTCGTGACCAACACGACGCCGATCGGCGCCTACCGCGGCGCGGGCCGTCCGGAGGCCACCGCCGCGATCGAGCGGGCGATGGACCTGTTCGCCGCCGAGATCGGCATGGACCCCGCCGAGGTCCGCCGGCGCAACTTCGTCGCACCCGACAAGTTCCCCTATCAGACGCCGACCGGGGCGACCTACGACACCGGCGAGTACGCCAAGGCGCTGGACACCGTGCTGGAGGCCGCCGGCTACGACGAACTGCGCGCCGAGCAGCGGCGCCGCCGTGAGCGCGACGACCCGATCCAGCTCGGCATCGGCGTCTCGGCCTACGTGGAGATCACCGGAGGCGGCCCGGAGGCGGGCGAGACCGCCCGGGTCTCGGTGCACCCCGACGGCACGGTCACCGTCTGGACCGGCAGCTCGCCGCACGGGCAGGGCCACGCGACCGCCTGGGCGATGCTCGTCCAGGACGAGCTCGGCATCCCGATGGACCGCATCACCGTGCGGCACGGCGACACCGACGTGCTGACCGAGGGCGTCGGCACCTTCGGCTCCCGGTCCCTCCAGCTCGGCGGCACCGCCGTGCACAACGCGGCCGTGGAGATCAAGGAGCGGGCGCGCGAGCTGGCCGCCGAGGAGATGGAGGCCGACCCGGCCGACCTCGTACTGGACCTGGAGAGCGGCACGTGGACGGTACGCGGCGTGCCGGGCCGGGGAGTGCCCTGGGCGCAGCTCGCCGAGCGCGCCGGGCCGGACGGGCTGTCCGCCGACACGACGTTCGCCACGGACCAGTCGACGTTCCCGTTCGGCGCGCACGTCGCGGTCGTCGAGGTCGACATGGAGACCGGCCGGCCACGGCTCGTACGGCACGTGACCGTCGACGACGCCGGACCGGTGGTCAACCCGATCCTCGCCGAGGGCCAGCGCCACGGGGGCATCGCCCAGGGCGCCGCGCAGGCCCTGTTCGAGGAGGTCGCCTACGACGAGTACGGCAACCCGGTGACCGCCACGCTGCTCGACTACACCTTCATCAGCGCCGCCGAGCTGCCGAGCTTCGAACTGGTGCCGATGGAGACGCCCACGACGGTGAACCCACTGGGCGTGAAGGGCATCGGCGAGGCCGGGACCATCGGCTCCACGCCCGCCGTGCAGAGTGCCGTCGTGGACGCGCTCGGCCATCTCGGGATACGGCACATCGACATGCCGGCATCACCCGAACGCGTCTGGACCGCGATCAACGAAGCGAGGACCGCCCAGTGAACGTGACGATCACTGTCAACGGCGAGAAGACCAGCCACGAGGTGGAGGACCGCACGCTGCTGGTCCACCACCTGCGGGACGTGGTCGGCCTCACCGCGACCAACGTCGGCTGCGACACCAGCACCTGCGGTGCGTGCACCGTGCTGGTCAACGGCGAGTCGGTCAAGTCGTGCACCGTGCTCGCGGCGCAGGTCGACGGCGACGAGGTGCAGACGCTCGAGGGCCTGGGCGGCGACGAGGGCGAGATGGGCCCGGTGCAGCGCGCCTTCCGGGAGCACCACGCTCTGCAGTGCGGGTTCTGCACCCCCGGCATGGTGATGGCCGCGACGTCGCTGCTGCGCGAGAACCCGCACCCGAGCGAGGACGAGGTGCGGGCGGCCCTGAAGGGCAACCTGTGCCGGTGCACCGGCTACCACAACATCGTCCGGGCGATCATGTCGGCCGCCGAGAGCACGGAGGGTGCGCGATGATCCCCCCGAAGTTCGACTACCGGCGCGCGGGTTCGGCGGAAGAGGCGGTGAGCCTCCTCGCCGAGTACGGCGACGAGGCCAAGATCCTGGCGGGCGGGCACTCGCTGCTGCCGCTGATGAAGCTGCGCCTCGCGCAGCCGGAGTACCTCATCGACATCGGCCGCGTCCACGAGCTGTCCTACATCCGCGGCGAGGCCGACCACATCGCGGTCGGCGCGCTCACCCGCTACCACGACCTGGAGCACTCCGAGCTGCTCGCGGCGGAGCTGCCGCTGCTCGCGCACGCCTCGGGCAAGGTCGGTGACCCGCAGGTACGGCACCGCGGCACCATCGGCGGCTCGCTCGCGCACGGCGAGTCCGCCTCGGACGTGCCCGCCGTCGTCCTGGCGCTGGACGGCACGCTGGTCGCCTCGGGCCCGTCGGGCGTACGGGAGATCCCGGCGAGCGAGTTCTTCCTGGGCCCGTTCGAGACGGTCCTGGAGCCCGACGAGCTGCTCACCGAGATCCGCCTGCCCCGCCCGGCCTCACCCGGCTGGTCGTTCCAGAAGCTGACGAGCCGGGCCATCGACTGGGCCATCGTGGCGGTGGCGGTCCAGGGATCGTCGGTCGGGCTGGTCAACATGGGGTCGACGCCGCTGCGGGCGACCGCGACGGAGCGGGCGCTGGCCGAGGGCGCCTCGATCGCGGACGCTGCGGCCCAGGCGGCCGAGGGCACCTCGCCGTTCGCCGACCGCAACGCGAGCCCGGACTACCGCAAGCACCTGGCCCGCGTTCTGACCCGCCGTGGCCTGGAGGAGGCGGCCGGGCGCGCGAGCTGATCAGAGCCAGCCGCGGCGCTTGAACAGCAGGTAGGCCACGATCGAGGCGGCCAGCATCAGGACCAGGGCGAACGGATAGCCGCCCACCCAGTGCCGCTCCGGCATGTGGTCGAAGTTCATGCCGTACACCGTGCCGACGAACGTGGGAGCGAAGAAGACCGCCGCCCAGGCGGAGATCTTCTTCAGCTCCTCGTTCTGCGCGTAGCTCGCCTCGGTCAGGCGCTTGACCTCCTCGTTCTGCGCCTGGCCGATGAGCGTCGACTTGATCGTGAGCACGGTCCGGTAGAACTCGATGACGCCCTGGAGGTACTCCTGCTCGCTATCGGCCATGTCGCGCACGCGACCGAGCTGGTCGGCCGCGTCGGCCACCAGCGGGCGGCCGGCGGATGAGATCCTCGTGAGGGCCTTCATCCGCCCGTAGATCGCGGCTCCGAGCGCACCCATGGTCCGTACGGCGAGCAGGCCGTGCCGGGCGCGGAACAGCTCGGTGAGAAACTCCTCCGGGTCACCGACCTGCCCGCCCGTGACCCGCTGTTCGAGCCGCCAGACGTCCTTGGTGACCGTCTCGACGTACTCCTCCTGGCTGCGGATCACGGCCGAGACGATCGCGTGCGACAGCTCCCACGACGAGGAGGGGCGCAGCCGGCCCGCCCGGATCCGGCGCAGCACGGCGCCGGTCTCGCGCAACGCGGCCTCCGGGGGCACCGCCGGATTGACCGGGCCGTGTACGGTGACCAGGTAGTTCTTGCCGACGAACTGGTCGAGCTCGACGTAGTGCACGTGGCCGCGCTCGCCGCGTTCGGGCGTGTGCAGGACGACGAAGACGTGGTCGGGATAGGCGTGCATCTTGGGTACGCGGTTGCGCTCGACGCACTCACGCACCGCCATGGGGTGGAAGCCGAACACCTCCGACAGCGCGTGGGCGGCCTCCTCGTCGCATGCCGGGATGTCGACCCAGACCAGCCCCTCCTCGCCGCGGAGCAGCGCCGGCAGCTCCTCGGCGCGGCGATCCTCGGCCCCGTCCCCGGTGATCAGGCGAACGCGCATCCGGATCACGCTCCTTCGACCCCGCCGTCCCATGCCCGATCATGCCAAGCACGTTTCGGTACCGGTAGGACGGGTCGGCCCGGCGTGCGGTTCACCGCTCCAGTTCGGCCCGTACGCCCAGCAGGCGGACCGGCCGGTCCGGGGTGAAACCGTCGAGGGCGTCGAGCGCCGCGCGCTCGACCGCGTCCGTCTCGGCGGTCGGCGCGGGCGGCGTCCGGCCGTGCGTCCGGGTCGTGAACGGCGCGTACCGCACCTTGACCACGACCCGGACGGCCCGGCGCCCGTCGGCGGCGACCTCTTCGGCCACCCGCCGCGCGAGCCGCGCCACCTCCGCGCGTACCTCGGCCCAGTCGTCGAGGTCGCGCTGGTAGGTGGTCTCCCGGCCACGCGAGTGCGCGACGTGCGGCGCGGCGCTCACCGGCGAGGAGTCCTCGCCCCGTGCGATCCGGACCAGCCACGGCCCGGTCGCCGGGCCGAACCGCGCGGCCAGCGCGTCCGGGTCGGTCTCGGCGAGCCCCCGCACGGTGCCGATGCCCAGCGCGGCGAGCCGCCGGGCGGTCTTGCGCCCGATCCCCCACAGCGCGTCGCACGGCCGGTCGCCGAGCACGTCGAGCCACGTCTCGCCGGTCAGCCGGAAGATCCCGCCGGGCTTGCCGAAGCCGGTGGCGACCTTCGCCTGGAGCTTGTTGCCCCCGATCCCGACGCTGCAGTCGAGGCCGGTCGCCGCGTGGACGCGGCGGCGGATCTCGCGGGCGTCCGCCTCCGGATCATCGGTGTCGACGGCCAGAAACGCCTCGTCCCAGCCGAGCACCTCGACGACCGCGCCGTACGCCCGCAGGACCGCCATCACCTCCGCGGACGCCGCCTCGTACACGGGCCGGTCGACCGGCAGGAACACCGCGCCGGGGCAGCGTCGCGCGGCCGTACGGAGGGGCAGTCCGGAGTGCACGCCGAACGTCCGCGCCTCGTAGGAGGCCGTGCTGACCACGCCGCGCTTGGCCGGGTCACCGTCGCCCCCGACGACGACCGGAAGGCCGCGCAGCTCCGGGCGGCGCAGCACCTCCACCGCGACCAGGAACTGGTCGAGGTCGACGTGCAACACCCACGGGGCCACACTCCATCTTCACCCGAGAGTGTCGACCTGCCACAGGCGCTCGGCGTTCCCCCGGCGGCCGGTGGCACCCGGCGCCGCCGGCGGCCTGTGCCGCCGGCGGGCCGGATCCGGCGTTCAGACGTGACGGTGACGGGCCGCGTCGGTGAAGACGTGACCGTCCTCGGGCAGGACGAAGTGCTGGTCCTCCAGGAGACGGACATCGTCGTCCACCTGCCGCCGGTAGTCGGAGTCGCTGTAGTAGAGCGTGCCGAGCTGGGCCGCGGTGAAGTCCCGGTGCGTCCCGTACAGGACACAGAAGGAGCTCAGCGGGTTGTCCAGGCTGGCCGGGGAGTTGATGCCGTCGTTGAGCCCGACCGGGACCTCGACGTCGGGCAGCCGGATGCCGCCCAGGGCGATGCCGTTCGCGTCGCGGGCGAGGTTCGCGGGCGGGCCGGGATCGATGATGGCGAGCGGCTGTGCCGTACGCGGTGCGACGTCGTCGCGCACCCACCGGTCGAGTGCGTCGTACGCCGCGTGGAAGACCGTCCACGACTCGACCTGACTCGGCCCCGGGTTCGTGCAGTCCGTCGGCGGCGCCGGCCCGAACTCCCGATCCTGGATGGCGCCCAGAGTCGTACGGAAGTCGCCCGCGTCGGTGCCGGTCGCGTACGCCGGGACGTGCGAGGCACCGGCGATCTCCCAGGTCCGGAGGGTGGAGGTGTCGGGGACGGTCTGGCTCGGCACCCCCGAACCACGGTAGATGTCGTTCTCGGTGAAGACGCGCATCGCCTTGGTGCCGACACCGTCGCGCGGCGGCAACGAGCTGTCGGACAGGGCGAACAGGAAGCCGTCGTACACGTGCCGCAGCGGCTGCACGGTGTTGTAGTAGATGCCCAGATACCGTCCGGACTGCGAGGCGCCGCCCGCGTACACCTCGGAGATGCCCAGGTCGGCGAGCGGGTTCTGCCGTCCACGGCCCTTGGCCAGCTCGGCGATCTGCGTGAAGATGTCGAAGGACTGCGAGTCATCCAGCACGGTGCCGCCGGCCGTCACGTCGAGCGCGCCGTACCGCTTCGGACTCCACTGTCTGAGGCCGAGATTCGCGGTGGCTCCCGAGGTGGCGCCGTTCACCCCGACGTGCTGGACCGACGCGCCGATCCAGGTCCACCCGTGCCGGACGAAGTAGTCGCCGCTCGTCCCCCATTCGGTGTCGATGTCGTGGCCGGCGGTGACGTTCTGCCAGTCCACGACGGCGGTGCCGGCCGACTTCGACGGTCGCACCGGGCGCCGCACGACGATGCGTGTCGTGTACGGCGCCGTACCGATCGCGGTGGCCGGCTGTTTCTGCTCGTCGGCCGTCGGGTTGGGGTTGTAGCGGGTGGCGGTGCCGGAGATGAAGAACTCCTGCTCCTCATAGCCGGCCTTCTTCAGGTCGTACGGCGTCGAGTAGAAGACATAGTCGTGGGAGGGGTCGCCCGGCTTGGCGGCCGAGGGGACCGGACCAGTGATCTTCGCCGGGCCGGCACCGGGCGAGGTCGTCGGCGGCGTGCCCGCCGGCGCGTGTGGAACTCCGGCGGGAGCCGCCGAGGCGGTCGTGGGAGCGGCGGCGAGACCCGCGACGAGCGCCACGGCCATGGGGGCGATGAGGGTGCGTCTGCGCCGTCGGGTGCCTAGAGCGGCCATGCTCGTCCTTTCTCCAGCGTGAGAGCCGCCCCCGTGGCATGTCACATCGGTGATGCTTCCGGACCGGAAGACCAATTCTGGATCTGGATACTAGAATTCGATTCGAGAGACCTCAACCCCTCAGCCGAGACGGCCGGAGTCGGCCTCCCACGGCCCAGATGCCGGACCGCCGTGGTACGTGTGCCCGGCCCGTCAGACGGCATCGGCGATGGACGCCCGCACCGTCTCCACGCCGATGCCGGACGCGCCGCAGGTGACGACGGCGCGGCGGCCGGCGAGGTCCATGCCGTCCAGGACGTCACCGGCCGCCGACGACGACCGGGAGGCCGCGCGGCTCCGGGCGGCGCAGCACCTCCACCGCGACCAGAAACTGGTCGAGGTCGACGTGCAACACCCACGGGGCCGCACTCCGTCTTCACCCGAGAGTGTCGACACTGACCTGCCACAGGCGCTCGGCCGCCTCCGGGTCGAGGGCGTAGGCCGCGACGCCGTAGCGGGTGCCGGGCCGGTTGGGCCCGGCCTCCTCGCAGTCCTCGAAGTAGCGCCCGCTCACCCCGTCGAGCAGCGGGGAGGCCGCCACGAGCACGGACGTCGCGGCGCCCTGCTCAGGGGTCTTCCACTGCGAGGCGCCGCCGCCCGCCGCCGCGCGCAGCCGCTCGATCTCCTCGTCGCTGACGTGACGTTGCAGGTTGGTACGGATGCTGCCCGGCATCAGGGCGTTGACGGCGATGCCGTCGCCGGCCCAGCGCCGGGTAGCCTCCACCGCGAACAGGACGTTGGCCGTCTTGGACTGCCCGTACGCGGACCAGGGCTCGTACGCGCGCTCGCGGAAGTGGATGTCGTCGAAGACGACCGGCGACCGCAGGTGCGCGCTGGAGCTGACGGACACGACGCGTGCGCCTCCGGCGGCGGCGAGCGCCCCGTGCAGGCCGGTCACCAGAGTGAAGTGGCCGAGGTGGTTGGTGGCGAACTGCAGCTCCCAGCCCTCGGGCGTGCGCGTCTCCGGTGCGGCCATGACGGCGGCGTTGTTCACGAGCATGTGCAGCGGGCCCTCCCAGGCGGCGGTGAAGCGCCGCACCGAGGCCTGGTCGGCGAGGTCGAGGTCGGCGACCAGGACCTGCTTGTTGCCGGTGGTCGCGATGATGTCCTCGGCGGTGCGCTCTCCGGCGTCGCGGCGCCGGACCGCGAGCGTGACCTCGGCTCCGGCGCCGGCCAGCGCCCGCGCGGTCTCGATGCCGATGCCGGACGCGCCGCCGGTGACGACGGCGCGGCGGCCGGTGAGGTCCACGCCGTCCAGCACTTCGGCGGCCGTGGAGGCGAAGCCGAAGGGCGTGGTGATGCGTGTCGTCATGATCTTTCCGTCTCCCCGGGTCCTGCGATGCGGGGACCCGGCCGGTAGGATGTGAACCGGAGGAACCTCCGAATGACTCCGACTCTAAGCGGAGGACCCTCCATTTACAAATTCGCGCCACCCGAGGAGGAGCCGTGCCGCCCACCGGCCCCCGACCGCTGCGCGCTGACGCCCAGCGCAACCGCGACCGCCTCCTCGACGCCGCCGCGCGCGCCTTCTCGAAGGCCGGCGGGGCGGAGGTCACCCTCGACGCGATCGCCAAGGACGCGGGCGTCGGCATCGGCACGCTGTACCGGCACTTCCCCACCCGCGAGGCGCTGGTGGAGGCCACCTACCGCAAGGAGCTCGCGCGCCTGTGCGACGCCACGGCGGAGCTGCTGGCGAGCCTGCCCCCCGACGAGGCCCTGCGCACCTGGATGGACCGCTTCGTCGACTACATGACCGCCAAGCGCGGCATGGCCGACGCCCTGCGCGCCGTCATCGCCTCCGGCGGCAACCCGTTCTCCGAGAGCAAGGCCCGCCTGACGGAGGCCGTCACGACGCTCACGCGGGCCGGGGCCGCCGTCGGCCGGATACGGCCCGACGTCGACGCCGCCGACGTGGTGGCGAGTCTCGGCGGCGTCTCCCTGATGGCCGCCGAGCCCACCCAGCGCGAGCAGGCCGGCCGGATCCTCGACCTGCTCATGGACGGCCTCCGCTACGGCGCACGGGGCACGGGGCACGCGTAGCCACCGGCACAGGGCCGGTGGCCCCGCGGTCGGCTCACGGCGCTCTTCCGCTCGGTCATCGGCTCCCGGCCTCCCACGCGGCTACCACGCGCTTGGGCGCGCGGGAGCGCCAGGCGAGCTCGACCAGCCGGCCGAGCAGGCCTTCCTCCACCTCTCCCAGGTCCAGCTCCACGCCGATGACCTTGTCGAAGCGCCGCAGCTCGGTGAGGCCCGCGTGCTCGGCGACCAGCGCGGGCACCTGCTCGGCCGGTACGGACACGCCCGCGCGGCCGTTCGGCAGCAGCCCGGCGAAGCCCTTGCCGCGCACCTTGAAGTCCACCAGCCGGAAGTGGGTCCCCTCCTCCGTCTCGGGGAGGGCGAGCGCCAGGCGGCGCAGATCGTCGAGGTCGGCCACTGCCGTCTCCTGTCGTCGTCTCGGGTCGCGCCGTACGTCCACCGGCGAACGGGCCGAAGGCTTGCTCAGGACTCGCGCCAGCGGGCGGCGGGCCCCGGCCAGGGCGGCGGGGCGGGCCACCCCGCGGAGGCGCCACCGCGGCCGGTGAGCCAGGCCAGCAGCTCGTGGCCGGGCGCGCTGATCTCCGGGCCGTCGCCGAGGCGTACGTCCACGTCGAGGTCGGTGGCGCGGACGCGGCCGGCGGCCAGGCCGCCGTCGAGCCGGATCGCCTCGAGCGTCTCGGCCAGTTCCCACCGGACGTACGCCGGCGACCAGTCGGTGTGGCGGTAGCCGAAGTCCAGGTCGAGGTGGTGCGCCTCGACCTCCCGCCAGCGGCGGTACAGGACGTACCAGGCCGGGTGCGTCCAGCCCGAGCGGGCCGCGACCGTGGACCGCCACGCGCTCGCGGGCAGCGTGGCGGCCTGGAGGGCGAACCGCTCGACCGCGACGCGCAGTTCGGCGCGCAGCTCGGCCGCGGGACGGCCGGAGTTGGCCTCGACGCCGGCGTCGCGCACCCGGTCGTCCGGGTACTGCCGGATCATCGCGCCCGTCCGGGCCCATTCGAGCAGGTTCCAGCACGAGTCGGCGTTGCGGGCGAGGTGCGCGACCACGTGCCCGCGGGTCCAGCCGGGCAGCCGCGACGGGGCGCGCAGGTCGTCGTCGGTGAGCTTGTCCGCGGTCGCCGTCAGCCGCGCGCTCGCGGCCTCGACCTCCGCCAGGGTCGCGCGTACGTCGTCCATCGCCTCTCCTCCCGCAGGGGCCGGTCCCCCAGAATCATCGCGCCTTCCGGCACCGACACCCACACCGGCCTCCCGGCGGCGCAGGGCCCGGGGAGATGGAGTTACTCAACCGTTACTTGTTACCGGCTGGTCAATTCCTCGTGACAGGGTTAATTTACTGGTCAGTAACCGTCCTGTGATCTGCTTCACAGTCTCGGCGCGCCGTCCCCTGCTCCCCCTCGCCCCCGGGAGGATCCGTGCTGCCCCGCCGCGCACTACGGTCGCTGCTCGTCGCCGCCACCGCCCTGCTGGGCACGACGCTGCTCGGCCCCGCCGCCCAGGCCACCGACCCCGTCGACGCCGCGAAGGCCCTCGCCGCACCCGGCGTGCCGGGCGCGAACGACTGGTCGTGCCGGCCGAGCGCCGCTCACCCGCGACCGGTCGTCCTCGTGCACGGCACGTTCGCCGACGGCACCGTGAACTGGATCGCCGACTCTCCCGCCCTCGCGTCGCGGGGCTACTGCGTCTTCGCCCTGACGTACGGGGCGAAGGCCGGCGTCCCGGTGCTGCGGGCGATCGCGCCCGTGGCCGACTCGGCCGCGCAGCTGTCCACGTTCGTCGACGGCGTCCTCGCGGCCACCGGCGCGTCGCAGGTCGACATCGTCGGGCACTCGCAGGGCGGCATGATGCCGCGCTACTACCTGAAGTTCCTCGGCGGCGCGGCCAAGGTGCACACGCTCGTCGGCCTGGCGCCCTCCAACCACGGCACCACGCTCGACGGCCTGGCGGTGCTGGCGGCGCAGTTCCCGGGCGCGACCGACATCCTGAACTCCGCCTGCCCCGCCTGCGCCGACCAGGTCGTCGGATCGGACCTGCTCACCCGGCTGAACTCCGGCGGCGACACCGTGCCCGGCGTGAGCTACACCGTGATCGCCAGCCGGTACGACGAGGTCGTCACGCCGTACTCCGGCCAGTTCCTCAGCGGCAGCGGCGTGCACAACGTGACGCTGCAGAACCTGTGCGCCACCGACATCTCCGAGCACATCGCGATGGCCTTCGACCCGGTCGTGCTGCACGAGACCGAGAACGCCCTGGACCCGGCGCACGCCTCACGGACCACCTGCCTGTCACACGGCTGAACCACCATCGGCCCCGCCAGACGGAGGCCGGGGATCCCCGCCCCCGGGTCCCCGGCCTCCGTGCACCACGCTCAGGTGATCCAGCCGCCCTCCCGCGCCCGCTCAAGCGCCTCGTGCGCGCCCGGGGTGTCGAGCATCTCCAGCCCGCGGATCGCCCAGAACCGCACCGAGTCGTCGTCGCTCTCCAGCTCACCGGCCAGTACGCCCAGCGCGCGCGGCGACCGCGCCTCGGAGATCAGCTCCAGGAGCCAGCAGCGCAACTCGTCGTCCGGTTCTCGTCCGAACTCGGCGATGAGCTCGTCCACGTACGCGTCCGCATGCTCACGCAGGAAGTCGAAGCCGTGCGTCCGGAGCCGCGCGTCCGGGCTCCGCATCGACTCCAGCGCCTGCGTGAAGCGCCGGTTGGTCATCAGGTCGTCCTCGCGTCCACAACGAATTCGGGATACGGACGCATCGCATGGTAAACGCCGGATACGACATTCCCTGACAGCCCCGTTGCCGCCCGATACTGTCACCTCCGTCACATCCGTCGTTGGAGGTCCGATGCCGCAGTCCCTGCGCCCCGAAGATCCCCCGAAGATCGGCTCGTACCGCCTGGTCGGGCTCCTCGGGGAGGGCGGTCAGGGCGCGGTCTACCGCGGCGAGGCTCCGGGCGGCGAGCCGGTGGCGGTAAAACTGCTGCACGCCCGGTTCAGCGGGGACGCCAAGGCCCGCGCCCGGTTCGCGGCCGAACTCGCGCACGCCCGGCGCGTGGCACCGTTCTGCACGGCCCGGGTCCTCGACGCCGACCTGGACGGCGACCGTCCCTACATCGTCAGCGAGTTCGTCGAGGGGCCACCGCTGTCCGACGTCATCACCGGCGGACCGCAGCCGGAAGGCCCGGCGCTGGAGCGGATCGCCATCGCGACGGTCACGGCGCTGGCCGCGATCCACGAGGCCGGTGTCGTGCACCGTGACTTCAAGCCCGGCAACGTCATCATGGGCACGGACGGTCCCCGCGTCATCGACTTCGGCATCGCCCGTGCGCTCGACGCCACCGGCACGCTGTCGAGCGCCGTGGTGGGCACGCCCGCGTACATGGCACCCGAACAGATCGCCGGCGGCGCCATCGGACCGGCCGCGGACATCTTCGCCTGGGGCTGCACGATGGCCTTCGCCGCGAACGGCGCCACGCTCTTCGGGCAGGAGTCCATCCCCGCGGTGATGCACCGGATCCTGCATGAGGAACCCGACCTGGGCCGGCTGGCCGCGCCTCTGCGTGAGATCGTCGCCGCGTGCCTGGCGAAGGATCCGGACCGGCGGCCCACCGCCCGGCAGATCCTGCTCCGGCTGCTGGGCGGAGCAGGATCCGCCGCGGCCCCGGAGACCCTGCTCACCGAGGGCGCCCGAGTGTCGGCGCCGCCGGCAGGCCCGCGAAACGCCACGCGCCCCTGGCCGTCCGGCGATTCGTCCTCTCCGGCGTACGGGCCGGCTCCACGGGCACACGGGCCGGGTCCGCAGGCGTACGGACCGGGTCCACAGGCGTACGGGCCGGCTTCGCAGGCGCACACGCCCGTCCAGCCGGTGACCGTGGGCGACAGGGCACGGAGTGGCCACCGGGCCCTGACACGCGCGACGGGGGTCGCCGCGGTCGTCCTCGGTGTGACGACGCTGCTGCCCTGGGCGCACGTCGGCCAGCGGCCACTGGGAACATCCGTGCCGATCAACGTCGTCGGCGTCAGCGGGCTGCGGACGCTCTGGGGGGTGCTCGTCCTGGTCATGGCGGTGATCGCGGTGAACCTGGCGATCATCGATGAGTTCTCCTCGCGACTGTCGGCCGTCTGGGCGGCCGTCCCCGGCGGCGTGGCGATCGCCTCGGTCGCGGGGTTCCTCCTCCGGCGGCAGGACCTGCACAGCAAGCACCCGAACTTCGGCCTGCTCTCCGTGGACGAACTGCGCAAGATGGGGTACGCCCTGGACATCTCCCTGTCTCCGGGCCTGTACGCCGCGCTGGCCGCCGCGGTGATCCTCACGGCCCTGGCCCTGCTGGTTCGTGCCACCCGTCGGCCTGACCACCGATGACGGACGCACCCGGCCCCGCGCTGAGTTCCGGCCTGACGCCCGCTCCCGGCAGAGCCCCCGGATGACCGAGAGGACACGCTAAAGCGGGGTGGACCAGTCGAGCGTGCGGACGACCTCTTCGTCGGGGACGCCCGCGGGCCCGGTGCCGGGCCGCCGGGCGGGTGCGCGGCTCGCCGTCAGCCGGGCGCTGGTGGCCGTGTTGAGCTCCACGCGAGGCCGCCGCAGCCGCTCGTACGCCTCCAGGGCCGCCTCCGTGGACGGCGCATCACGCAGCGCCTTGGCCAGCACGACCGCGTCCTCCATCGCCATGGAGGCGCCCTGCCCGGTCGCCGGAGAGGCGGCGTGCGCGGCGTCGCCGATGAGCAGCGTCCGCGCGGTGCGCCAGCGCCCGCCCGGGGGCAGGTCCGAGGCGTTGGTGGCCATCAGCCGCTCGCCGGTGGCGGCGACGATGTCCGCGGCCACGGTGGCATCGGGCCGCAGCAGCGGCAGCAGGTGCTCACGCCACGCCTCCGGCGAGCCGCCGGCGAGTTCCAATGCGGTCAGCGCGGCCCCGGCGACCCGGGCGAACCAGTACGTCTCCCCCTCGGGAGAGACGGCGTGGCCGAACGCGACGGCGCTGCCGCGGATCATCTCGATCCGCTCGGGCTCGCCGAACGCGGTAGTGGTGTAGCCGTAGAAGACGCGCTGGCCGGCGTAGCGCGGCGGGCCGCAGTCCGGATCGACCACCGCGCGGGTGGCGGAGTTCAGCCCGTCGGCCGCGACGAGGAGGTCACCGGCGGCGCCGTCGCCGTCCGCGAAGCGCGCGACGACCTCGTCCGCCCCCTCGTCGACCGAGACGAGCCGCCGGCCGTGCCGTACGGGGATGCCGCGGCCGAGCACCTCCGCCCGCAGCGCCGCGCACAGTTCGGCACGCCGCAGGCAGCGGTAGCGGGCGAGCGGTTCGTCGTGGCGGCCCAACGGCACGGTGGCGAGCGCGGCGCCGTCGGTGCCGGTCACCCGCATCGAGGTGAGCGGGAAGCCCGCGTCCGCCACCGGGCGCGCGGCGTCGACCTGGGCCAGCGCGATCATCCCGTTGGTGGCGAGCGTGAGGAAGGCGCCGATGTCGTCGCCGCTCGCCGGGTGCGCCTCGTACACCGTCACCTCGGCACCGGCCTTACGCAGGGCGAGTGCCGCCGAGAGCCCGCCGACACCGCCGCCGATCACCAGGATCCGCACCGATCCCCCTTCACGCCGCGTCCTGCGGCCAGTCTCTCAGGGCCCCGCAAGCCGGTGGGCGTCCCGGCCGCGCTCCCGTCGCGGCGGCCTGAACCAGATCCGAGTTCCATGGCCGCACCTCCGGCGAGGATCGCGGCGTCCGGCCGGCCGGACAGCCGCGATCCGGCGCGACCGGTCCCTCAGCTCCGTACGGCGCGGTAGAACTCCGTGTCGTCCGGTTCCAGCGGGGTGTTGCCCAGGATCAGGTCGGCGGCCTTCTCCGCCACCATCATCACCGGCGCGTAGATGTTGCCGTTGGTGATGTACGGCATGACCGACGCGTCCACGACCCGGAGCCCGTCCAGGCCGTGGACCCGCATGCTGCCCGGGTCGACGACGGACATCGGGCCGGTGCCCATCTTCGCCGTGCACGAGGGGTGCAGGGCGGTCTCGGCGTCCTGCGCGACCCAGTCGAGGATCTCCTCCTCGCTCCGCACCCTCGGGCCGGGTGAGATCTCCCCGCCGTTGAACTCATCCAGGGCCGGCTGGTTCAGGATGTCGCGCGCGACGTTGATCGCCTCCACCCACTCGCGCCGGTCGTTCTCCGTGGACAGGTAGTTGAAGCGCAGCGCCGGGTGTTCCGCCGGATCGGTCGAGCGGATCTTCACCGACCCTCGCGTGTCGGCGTACATCGGGCCGACGTGGACCTGGTACCCGTGTCCGCCGGCCGGCACGGAGCCGTCGTAGCGGATCGCGACCGGCAGGAAGTGGAACATCAGGTTCGGGTACGCGACCTCGTCGTTGCTCCGGACGAACCCGCCGCCCTCGAAGTGGTTGGTCGCGCCCGGTCCGGAGCGCAGGAACAGCCACTGCGCGCCGATGATGGGCCGCCGCCACTTCGCCAGCGCGGGCTGCACCGAGACCGGCCGCTTGCAGGCGTACTGGACGTAGACCTCCAGGTGGTCCTGGAGGTTCTCCCCGACCCCGGGCAGGTCGGCGACCACGTCGACGCCCAGGGCGCGCAACTCGTCGGCGTTGCCGACGCCGGAGAGCTGGAGCAGCTGCGGCGTGTTGATGGACCCGCCGCACAGGATGATCTCCCCGCCGTACGCCTCGCGGCCCCGGCCGTACCGTACGCCCACGGCTCGATCCCCCTCGAAGAGGATCTTCGTGACGTGCGCCCGGGTCCGTACGGTGAGGTTGGGCCGGTTCATCACCGGGTGCAGGTAGGCGCGGGCGGCCGACAGCCGCCGGCCCCGGTGGACGTTGCGGTCGAACGGCGCGAAGCCCTCCTGCCGGTAGCCGTTGACGTCGTCCGTACGCGGGTAGCCGGCCTGCTCGGCGGCGGCGAAGAACGCCTCGAACAGCGGATTGACCGCCGGTCCGCGCTCCAGCACGAGCGGGCCCTCGTGGCCGTGCCAGGTCTCGTCGCCGGCCAGGCAGTTCTCCAGCCGCTTGAAGTAGGGCAGGCAGTGGGCGAAGTCCCAGTCCTGCATGCCCTCGTCGGCGGCCCACCGCTCGTAGTCCATCGGGTTGCCGTGCTGGAAGATCATCCCGTTGATGCTGCTGGATCCGCCGAGGACCTTCCCCCGGGCGTGGTAGATCCGCCGCCCGTTCATGTACGGCTCGGGCTCGGACTCATAGCCCCAGTCGTAGAACCGGCTGCCGATGGGGTAGGTCAGCGCGGCCGGCATGTGGATGAACACGTCCCAGCGGTAGTCCGGGCGGCCGGCCTCCAGCACCAGGACGGTGTTCCCGGCGTCCGCCGACAGCCGGTTGGCCAGCGCGCTGCCGGCCGACCCTCCCCCGACGATGACGTAGTCGTACCGCTCGCGGCTCACGACACCACCTCGGAGTCGTCCGGCCTCGTCCATGCCCGGCGGCGTACCGCCAGCATCACCCCGCCCACGACGACGATCAGCACGCTGGTCAGCAGCGCGCCCCACTGGTAGTACCAGTGGTCGGTGCCGTAGACCGCGCCGCGCGGCCAGAGCAGGTTGACGACCATGGCGACGCCGTACAGGACGGCGAAGGCGTTGACGACGAGCCCGAACCGGCCCATCCGGAAGTACGGCCCGTGGCCGGGTCCCGGCCACGCTCCGCGCAGCCGCCGGAGCAGCATCGGCCCGGTCACCATCAGGTACGGGATGTAGAACAGGATGATCGCGGTCGAGGTGAGCACGAAGAACGCACGCTGGTTGCCGATGTTGATCAACAGCACGACGATCGTCAGCACGCCCGTGACCAGCGCGGGCACGATCGGTGTCTTCGAGCGGGCCGAGACCCGCGAGAAGGACGCGCCGAACGGCAGCCGCCCGTCGCGGGCCATCGCGAAGATCATGCGGATGGCGGCGGTCTGCACGGCGAGGCAGCAGACCGTGATCGCGATGGCCGAGCAGACGAGGAAGACGTCGCCGAGCGTGTTGCCCAGGGTGGACTTCAGCAGGTAGGGCATGCCCGAGACGCTGAGCTCCTTGGCGTGGATGTCGCCCACGGCCATCATGCCGACGAGCATCAGCAGGCCGCCGACGATGAAGGCGGCGGTGATGGCGCGGATGATCGCGCGGGGCGCGTGCCGCCGCGGCTCGACGGTCTCCTCGGCCAGCGACCCCGCTGTGTCGAAGCCGTAGAAGACGTAGGCGCTCATCAGCGAGGCCACCAGGAAGGCGCCGAGGTAGCCGGCCGAGTGGCCCGCGCCGGCACCACTCGTCTGCAGCACCACCTGCGGGCCGCGCTTGATGTGCACCGCCAGCGCGATGATCAGCAGGATGATGCCGCCGAGCTCGACCGTGACGCCGAAGTTGTTGATCTTGGCCATCACCCGGACGCCGACGATGTTGATGATCGTGGTGAAGACGACGAGGCCCAGGGCGAGCACGATGGCGTTCTTCGCGCCGCCCGGCGTCGAGGTCGCGCCGATGTCCGCGGCGCCGCCCACGATCTGGAAGCCCGACCAGACCTGCGGCAGGATGATCTGGTACGCCACGGCCACCGCGGCGGCGGTGACCACCGCTCCGATGACCATGATCCAGCCGGCGAACCACGAGGTCACCGGCCGTGCGATCTGCTTGGACCACTGGTAGACCGACCCGGCGAGCGGGTACTGGCCGGCCATCTCGGCGAAGCAGAACGCCACGGCCAGCTGCCCCAGGAAGACCAGCGGCCAGGTCCAGATGAACGCCGGGCCGCCCGATCCGAAGCCGAAGAAGAACAGCTGGAAGACCCCGGTCATGATCGAGATGTAGCTGAACCCGGAGGCGAAGCTGGAGAACGATCCGAGGGAGCGTTCCAGCTGCTGTTTGTAGCCGAACCCGGCGAGGTCGGCGCTGTCGGAGTCGTCGCGTTGGTGGTTGACGGGGAGTGATTCGCCATGGACGGCCATGGCCGGCTCCTTTGTTCGATCGACGCCCTTCAGCCGGAGAACCAGCGCGTCGGCTCGGGGGCGGTGTTGTGGTAGATGTGCTTCTTTTCCTGGTACTCCTCAAGGCCTGAAGGGCCGAGTTCCCGGCCGATCCCCGACTTGCCGAAGCCGCCCCACTCCGCCTGCGGAAGGTAGGGATGGAAGTCGTTGATCCAGACGGTGCCGTGCCGCAGCGCCGCCGCCACCCGCTGCGCCCGTCCGGCGTCGGCCGTCCAGACCGCTCCGGCCAGGCCGTAGCCGGTGTCGTTGGCGAGCCGTACCGCCTCTTCCTCTTCCTCGGTGCCGAACCGCTCGACGGTCACCACCGGCCCGAACACCTCCTCGCGGACGACCGCCATCTCCCGGGTGCAGTCGCCCAGCACGGTGGGGCGGAGGAAGAACCCGCCGGCCAGTGCCGGGTCGGCCGGGCGCGTGCCGCCGGCGAGCAGCCGCGCGCCGTCCGCGAGCGCGCCCTCGATGTGGCCCTCGACCTTGGCGCGGTGCGCGGCCGAGACGAGGGGGCCGCACTCGGTGCCGGGATCCAGGCCGTCGCCGAGGCGGATCCGGTCGGCGCGGGCGGCCAGCTCCGCGACGAACCGGTCGTGGATCTCCTCCTGGAGGATCAGCCGCGCGCCGGCCGAGCAGACCTGGCCGGAGTGGAGGAAGGCGGCGGTGAGCGCGTAGTCCACCGCGGTGTCGAAGTCGGCGTCGGCGAACACGACGTTGGGGTTCTTGCCGCCGAGCTCCAGCGCCACGCGGCGTACGCCCCGCGCCGCGGCGGCCATGATCTCCTGACCGGTGGACAGCCCGCCGGTGAAGGAGATCAGATCGACGCCGGGGTGGGCGACCATGGCCCGCCCGACCGTGCCGCCGGCGCCGAGCAGGAGGTTGACGACGCCGGGCGGCACCGCCGCCTCCTCGACCAGTTCGACCAGCGCCACCGTGGTCAGCGGGGTGAGCTCGCTGGGTTTGAGCACGGTCGTGTTGCCGGCCGCGAGGGCGGGGGCGAGCTTCCACGACATCTGGAGCAGCGGGTAGTTCCACGGCGCGATGAGGGCGCAGACGCCGACCGGCTCATGGGTGATCCGGCTGACGACGTCCGGCCGGCCCGGATCGACGACGCGGCCGGCGTGGGTGCCGGCGAGACCGGCGTAGTAGCGGAACACCGCGGTGACGTCGTCGACGTCGGCGCGCCCCTCCTTCAGCGTCTTGCCCGTGTCGAGGCTCTCGGTACGGGCGATCGACTCGCGGTCGCGCTGGAGCAGGTCCGCGATCCGCGCGAGCGTACGGCCGCGCTCGGTGGCGGGCGTACGCGGCCAGGGGCCGGAGTCGAAGGCGGCGCGGGCGGCGGCCACCGCGCGATCGACGTCGTCGGCGGACGCCTCGGCCACGGTCTCCAGCACGGTCGCGTCGAAGGGATTCAGGGTCGTCGACGTCGCTCCGGAGGAGGAGCTCGCCCAGGCGCCGTCGAGGTAGAGCCGCTTGATGCCGAGTTTCCTCTCGTTTACCCCTCCGCTCCCCTTGCGTACGTTTGTACATAAGTGAGGTGGCCGCCGTCAATGTGCCCGCTGCGGGGCGGCGCGGGGTTTGGGAGACTGCTGACCTATGTCGACGGACGGGGACCTCGGCAGACGAGGGCGGGGGCCGACCGATCCGGCCCGCCGGGAGAAGATCGCGAACGCGGCCATCGCGGTCGTGGCCGAACGCGGCGTCGAGGGCGTGACCCATCGCGCGGTCGCCGCGGCGGCGGGCGTGCCGCTGGGGTCGACGACGTATCACTTCGCGACCCTGGACGACCTGCTGGCCGTCGCCCTGCGCACGGCCGCCGACCACAACGTCGCCCGCCTGCGCGCCTGGGAGCGCGACCTGCCCGCCGACGCCGACCTCGCCGCCGCGCTCACCGACCTCGTGGTGCGCGGCCTCACCGAAGAACGCCCGCAGACCGTCGTGGAGTACGAGCTGTACGTCGCCGCGCTCCACCGCCCGCCGCTCCGGCACGCGAGCAACAACTGGGACGACGCGCTCGTCGAGCTGTTCGCCTCGCGTACCGACGCGGTCACCGGGCGGCTGCTGGCCGCGGCCTTCTGCGGCCTGGTGATGCAGGCCCTGCTCGCCGACCCGCCGCCCACGCGGGACGAGATCGACGCCCTCTTCCGCCGCGCCCTCGGCGAGCCGCCGCGCTCCCGCTGACCGCCGGGGCCCTCAGCGGCGGGGCACCGCGGCGACGCCCTCGATCTCCACCGTCAGCTCCGGCGCGGCCAGGGAGTCGACGACCATGAGCGAGTGGGCGGGCCAGTCGCCCTCCGGGTACCACGCCGCGAAGATCTTCTCCCGCGCCGCACGGCTGCCCGCGAGGTGCTCGCGCGCCGAGACCATCGTCAGCAGCTTGACGAGGTGGGCCGGGCCGGCACCGAGCGAGTCGAGGAGCGTCGCGATGTTGGCGAACGCCTGACGCGTCTGCGACTCCGCGTCCGGGCCGGCGAGCGTGCCATCCTCGAGCGCGCCGACCTGCCCGGAGATGAAGACCAGCTCGTGGTCGGGCGGCACCGAGGCCAGGTGGCTGTACTGTCCGATCGGTGCTGCCAGGCCGTCCGGGCTCCAGCGGCGAATCATGCGTCCTCCCTTGATTGCGGGCGGGGCCCGCGTGGTCAGCCGTCGAGACGGATGTAGCCGGCGAAGCGGCCCGTCGTACCGTCGCGGCGGTAGGAGTACAGCTCGGGGGTCTCGATGGTGCAGCGGCCGTCGTGGTGGATCTCAGTGACCCCCTCGGCGGCGAGCTGGGCGGTGATGCCGGCCCGCAGGTCGAGGGCCGGAGTGCCCCGGCGCGTCGTGGACCACGACTCCGGCAGGCCCGCGGAGACCTGGTCGCGCAGCTCGGCGGAGACCTCGTAGCAGAGCCCGCAGGCGCACGGGCCGATCAGGGCGCTCATCCGGGCGGGATCCGCGCCGCGGGCGGTCATCGCGCGGACCAGCGCGGGCACGACGCCGTGGGCGGTGCCGGCCCGCCCGGAGTGCGCGGCGCCCACCAGCCCGGCGTCCGCGTCGGCGATCAGTACCGGCGTGCAGTCGGCGACGAGCACGCACAGGGCCAGGCCCGGCTCGTCGGTGAACACCGCGTCCAGCGCGGGCGGCTCGTCCCCGAACGGGGCGGTCACGTACGCGACGTCCGCGCTGTGGACCTGCCGCATGTAGACGACGCGCGCCGGGTCGGCCCCGAACTCCAGCGCCGTCTTCTCGCGGTTGCGGCGCACCGCCTCCGGATCGTCGCCGACCGCGCCGCCCAGGTTGCGGCTGTCGTACGGCGCGGCGCTGACCCCGCCGAGCCGATCGGTGATGACCGTGTGAACTCGACCCGCCGGCTTCATCGCGTGGCTCCCCCCGATGCGTCGCCGCCGAGCTTACTTGCCGCCGGGCCGCGCCGTCGGCGAGAGGGAGGACGCCGGCCCGGGGACATGGGCGGCGCGCGGAGTGCGGGGCGGGTCATCGCCAAGGGGCGGTAATAATCGCGCCCGCAAACGGCGGGATCACGATCGCCGCTCCGGCACCGGGTAGGCCAGCGAAGCGCGCACCGCTCGATCCCCGACGCACAAGAGGTCACGAGGAATGATTCACCATGTTGTCGCCATTTCCGCTGCGACGACCTTGATCGGGGCCACCCGCACGCCGCCGGCGCACGCGGCGCGTCCGCCCGCCGCCGTACGCCGCGACGGCGGCCACCACGGCAACGGACACCACAACCGGAACGTCCTGTCGTCACGGAGTCCCACCAACAACCGTGGCTACCAGCACACCAACAACGGCAACGCGGGCGGTACGAACCCGGTCCAGAACGGGCTCTGCCGGCACGTCACCTCCTGCACCATCAACCAGAAGGTGACGATCATCCAGCCGGAGCGGCCGGCCCCGGCGCCCGCCTCCGCCCAGGCCCCGCCGCAGACCGTGACGCCCCGGGCCGTCGTACCGCAGGCCGTCGCGCCGCAGGCCGTGGTACCGCAGGCCGTCGCGCCGCAGACCGTCGCGCCGCAGGCGATCGTGCCGCAGGTCAGGCCGGCGCCGAGACCGCGCCCGCGCACCCCGTTCATGTACATGGGGCCGGAGGGGTTCATGCTGATGGCGTCGGACTCGGGAGCGCGTTTCGGGGCCTCGGCGGACACCGGCTCCTTTTCCCTGCCTTTCGGATTCTTCGCCTGATTCCGGCGGGGGCAAAGAGAGGGCCATCATCCGCGTACGTACGCACTGCCCGGGCGGCGACCGGGTATGGAGGCGAATGCACGCGATGTCCCGACCGAGCCGGTCTGCGCTCCCGCCGAAAGGAATTCGCCGATGCGAGGGAATGGCGGCCTCGTCGTCCTCCTCACCGTGGGGATCTGCCTGACCGCGACTCCGGCGTACGGCGGCACGCCCACGGTCCTGAACGGCGACATCAACCACAACGGGAACGGCAAGCACAATCACAACGCGTTCTCGATCCGCAGCCCCACCCACAACAAGGGCATCCAGATCATCTCGAACACCAACGCGGGCGGGGTCGGCTCCAGCCGTAACGCGTTCTGCAAGCGGGTGCGGTTCTGCCACATCCACCAGGTGACCTTCCCCTGATCGACGACGGCCGCCCCGGGCAGGGCTCAGCGGTCCCGCCCCGCGAAGGAGTAGACGACGCCGTCCTCCCTCCGCTCGGGCACGACCGGCACCGGGCGGCCGGTCCGCCACGACAGGTCCGCGGCGGTCGCCAGGTCGAATGCGGCGAGCGCGTCGAGGCCGGTCACGGCGGGCGCGGTGCCGTCGCGGGCGCAGCGGGCGAACGCCTCCAGCTCCTCGGCGTAGGCCAGCGGGTACCGCTCCTCGAAGTCGCGGTTGATCCCGTACGTCGCGCCGTCCGGCGTCAGCCACTGGTAGTGGCGGTGCTGCGGCCGGTCGATCCGCACCGTGGCCGCCCGGCCCATCACCTCGGTCGAGCACTCGTAGCCGTACCCCGCCGCGCGGCTGTTGTCGATCACTCCGAGCGCGCCGCTCTCGAACCGCAGCACGACCAGCGCGGTGTCGAGATCACCGATCTCGCCGATGGCCGCGTCGGCGATGGCCGTCCCGTACGCGGCGACCTCGACGACCTCCCCGACCATCCAGCGGGCGGTGTCCAGGTCGTGGATGGTCATGTCCACGAAGAACCCCCCGGATCCGGCCAGGAACTCCACCGGCGGCGGCTTCATGTCGCGCAGCGACGTACGGAACAGGTACGGCTCGCCCATCTCGCCCGCGTGGATGCGCCGGGTCGCGGCCACCCAGTCGGGGTCGTAGCGCCGGTGGAAACCGACCTGGAACCGCACGCCCGTCGCCGCGACCTCCTCGACGGCGCGTACGGTCGTGGCCCGGTCGAGGGCGACCGGCTTCTCGCAGAAGACGTGCTTGCCGGCCCGCGCGGCGCGGACCACCAGGCCGGCGTGGGTGGCGGTGGGGGTGGCGACCACCACGGCGTCCACGGTGGGATCGCCCAGGATCTCGTCGGCGTCGGCGGTCCAGGGCACGTCGAACTCCGCGCCGGCGGCCTCGGCCATGCCGGCGTCGGCGTCGGCCACGGCGGCCAGCTCCGCCGACCGGCAGCGCCCGGCCAGGTTGCGCGCGTGGATGCGGCCCATCCGGCCCAGGCCGATCAGGGCGACTCGCACCTTCGATCTCATCGGACTCCTCGGTCACTGTCAGGAGGACGCCGTACAGACTGACAGGTCAGGAGCCCGACGCGCTTCGCAGGCTGATGCGGAAGCAGGCGCCGCCCCGGTCGCCGCGCTCGTAGCGCACCTCGCCGCCGTTCGCGCGGGCGAGGCGGCGTACGATCCACAGTCCCAGCCCCGAGCCCTCGGTCCGCCGCTCCGCGTTCGGGTCCCGGGCGAAGCGGTCGAACAGGTAGGGGACGAACTCCTCCGCCACTCCCGGGCCGCTGTCGCTGATCCGCAGCTCGATCCGGCCGTCCTCCTCGGTCGCGCTCACCTCGATCGGCGGCCGGCCGTAGGCGAACGCGTTCTCCAGGCAGTTGACGAGCATCTCCGACATCTCGCCGCGGTTCACGTGCGCGACCAGGTCGGCGTCGCAGGTGACGGCCACCTCGCGGGCCCGCTCGCCGAACTCCGCCAGGTGTTCGAGGGTCAGTTCGAGGACGGGGACGCGTTCGAGCGGCGCCCGTACGGTGTCCTCGTCGATGCGCGCCGCGGTGAGGAGCTTGGCCACCATCGCCTGGAGGAACGCCGCACGCTCCGCGATGCGGTCGACGACGTCGGCCCTCCGCTCCGGCGTGAGCGTCGCGGCGGGGTCGCGCAGCACGTCGGCGAGCGTGCGGATCGCCGCCAGCGGGTTGCGGAGCTCGTGGGCCACCACCGCCGCGGTCGCGTGCTGATGCTCCAGCGCACGCGTCAGGTCCTGTTCGAGGCGGCGCCGGCGGGTGACGTCGCGCAGGGCGGCGACGTGGAGGCGCTCTCCGTCCAGGATCGTGCCGGTGACGCGCATCTCCACGATCCGCTCGCCGCCGTCGGGCAGCACCAGTTCCACCTCGCTGGCGCCGCCGGCGACGATCGGGAAGCCGAACGGGCCGCCCAGCAGGGCGTCCGCGGGGCGGCCGAACAGTTCCTCGGCGGCGGGGTTGCAGAAGCGGATGCGCCCGTCGTCGCCTACGAGGACGATGCCGTCCGCCGACGCCGAGACGATCGCCTGCCCGGTGTCCCGGCCGGTCCGGGCGGCGCGTCCGGACGTCGGGGCGCTCACGGGCCCACCTGCTCTCCGCCCGCGGCGCCGGTGCCGCCCGCGGGCTCCCGTACGGCGGCGTCCGGCGCGGCCGGCCACGGCGGCTGCTCGGTCAGCGCGGCGCTGCCGGACAGCACGTGCGCGACTCGCGGCAGCGGATCGCCGATGTGCATCCCGGCGGCGTCGATGGTGACCTGCCGGATGGCGTGGTCGTGGCCGCTGCCGCGCGCCTGGAGCACGGCGATCGCGCGCTGGATGTCGCCGATGCGCTCGACGTAGCGGAGCATGATGGTGACGTCGGTGACCCGGGCGATGTCGATCCCGCCGGACGGCGGCCCGCCCGGCGGTGACTGGCCGGTGTAGGCGGCCGTGATGAGCGTGGTGATCTCCCTGTCGCGGACCAGGGCCGTGAGCGCGAGGACGAAGTCGAGCAGCGACCGCGTCGAGACGACCCGCTCCAGCGACGAGAGGGTGTCGATGACGAGGCGGCTCGGCGCGTAGTCGGCCACGGCGTGCCGCAGGTGCATGAAGTGCTCCTCGGGCGAGGCCGACTCGGGGGAGTCGGCGAACACCCGCAGCCGGCCCGCCGCCTCCATCGCGTCCAGGTCCAGGCCCCAGCCGGCGGCGTCGCGTACGAGCTGGTCACGGGTCTGGTCGAACGTGCAGTACAGGCAGCGCTCGTCCGCGCCGGCCCCACACGCGAAGTTCAGGCCGGTGAGCGTCTTGCCGACACCGGCGGGCCCGGTGAGCAACGCGATCGCGTCCTTGAACAGGCCGCCACCGACCATCTCGTCCAGCCCGGCGTTGCCGGTGGACACCCGGACCGTGGACGCCCGCGTCGGCGGACGGGCCACGCCCAGCGGGATGACGACGAACCCCTCACGTGAGTCGATCGTGAACAGCCACTCTCCCGTACGGTGCGGCAGGCCGCGGAACTTGACGATCTCGACGGTCCGCCGCCGTCGCTCGTCCCGCAGGACGTTGCGGAGCACGATCACGTTGTCGAGTACGAACTCCTCGACCCCGTACCGGGAGATGCCGTCGTGCTCGTCGCTCCGCTCGGAGGTGAGCACGAGCGTGACGCCGAGCGCCTTCAGGCCCGCGACGATGTGGACCAGCTCACGCCGCATGACGCCGACGTCGTCGAAGCGGCCGATGATCGAGCTGAACGAGTCGAAGGCGACCCGCCGCGCCTCACTGCGGCGGATCGCGTGGTCGATGCGGGCCATCAGCGCGCCGAAGTCGTACGCGCCGACGGTCCTGACCGGCGCCTCCTCGCCGTCGAGCGGCGAGGCGTCGACGAAGACCCACCGGCCCTCGCGCTCCCACGCCTCGACGTCGAAACCCACCGAGGCCGCGCTGCGCCGGATGGAGTCCGCGGTCTCCTCGGCGGTCACGAAGACCCCGGGCTGGCCGAAGAGCAGGATGCCGCGGGCGAGGAACTCGACGGCGAAGAACGTCTTGCCGCTGCCGGTGGTGCCGGTCACGAGCGCGGGCCGGCCCTTGGGCAGGCCGCCCCCGGCGATGTCGTCGAAGCCGCTGATCCCGGTCGGCAGCCGCTCGATCGGCGCGCGTGCCGTCATCGCGGTCCCTCCTCCAGCACCGGGCCGGGCAGCCCGAGCACGGCGGCCGCGCGTTCGTGGTCCGACAGGTCACCGACGACCCGCAGCTGCGGCGGCGGGGTGAGCCGGATGACGGTGGGGGTGGCGAGGATCCGGGCCTCCTCGGCCTGGTCGGGCCGCTCCGTGACGTCGATGATCTCGATCACGTGGCAGGCCAGGCGCGCCTCGCACAGCAGCCGCAGGTTCGACTCGGCCGCCTGGGACCTGGCGGTCCGCCCGGCGACGTAGAGCCGGAAGGAATAGTCGATCATTGGTCCCCCTACGGCGGAGGAAGTATCAGCGGGCCGCGCTCAGGTTTCTCTCGCCGCGCTCGGCCACGGGAGGAGCAGCACGCCTGGGTACGCTGGGAAATGTCCTGTTCTCGGCCTACCCGCGCCGTACGGTCCGGACACCGGAACGGGCATCGGCGGCGGTCACGGGCCTCGGGAGGCGTGCCGATCATGGGCCGTGCGTTCGGATGACGCGAGTACTGCTCGTGGAAGATCAGCGAACCCTCGCCGAGGCCCTCGCGATCGCCATCGACGCGCAGCCGGACCTGGAGTGCGTCGGCGCGGTGGGCACCGCCGAGGAGGGGCTGCTGCTGGCCCGTGAGCGGCGTCCGGACGTCGTGCTCATGGACGTCCATCTGCCGGGCGCCGACGGCATCGACGGCACCCGGCTCATCAAGGCCGAGCGCCCGGAAGCCCGGATCTTCATCCTGACCGGGGACGCCACGCCGGAGCTGTTCGCCGCGGCCTTCGCGGCGGGCGCCGCCGGGTTCCTGGCCAAAGACGGGCCGTTCCCCGACGTCCTCGCGGCGATCCGCACGCCCCCGGCGGCACGGGCGATGGTGGCGGGCGGCACGTTCGCGGCGCTGGTCGCCGAGTTCCACCGGGCCGGGCACGCGCAGGCCGCCGAAGAGAAGCGGCCCTCCCTCACCCGGCGGGAGAGGGAGGTCCTGGCGCTGATGGGCCAGGACCTCGGCGCGCGGGCGATCGCGGCCCGGCTGGGCATGAGCGAGCACACCGCCCGCGACCATGTGAAGCACATCCTGCGCAAGCTCGGGGCGCACAGCCGCCGCGAGGCGGTCGCCGCCGCCACCCGGACGGGGCTGCTCCCCGCGGGTCGTCAGGGGCGTCCGGGGCCTTCGGGGTCGAGGGCGAAGGAGCCGGGCGCCGGGTCGCCGGCCCACTCGTAGGTTGGGGACCGGTGACGCCGGCGCCGGTCGTCCGGGTCGCCACGTGACGCATGGTCGCGGGCGCGGCGCCGGGTCCGAAGAGGCGCCCGCCCCGGCCGGACACACATACAGCAGGCGGCTATCTGCTCGCGTCCGTGTCCCCGTTCGCCCTACCGGCCTGGCGGACCTCCGAGCCCGATCCCGGGACGCGCGAACCCGGCCGCTCCGCCTGGGACCCGTCGTCGGAGGCCGTGGTCTTCTCCTCGGCCATCGGATCGAGCAGGTCACAGGCGACCTTCAGCAGCCGGTCCACGTCCACGACCGGCTTTTGCAGGTACTCGTCCGCCCCGGCCGCGATGGCCTTCTCACGTTCGCCGGGGATGGCCTTCGCGCTGAGCACGACGATCGGCAGGTCCGCGTACCGCGGTTCGGCGCGGATCGCCCGGATGGCCTCGTACCCGTCCATCACCGGCATCATGATGTCCATCAGCACCAGGGACACCTCCGGGTCGCGTTCGAGGGTCTCGATCGCCTCCCGGCCGTTCAGCGCGTACCGGACGGGCATGCCGACACGTGCCAGCAGCCGGGTCAGCGCGATCACGATCCGGATGTCGTCGTCGACGATGAGGATCTTGCCGGACAGCATCCGCGCGGCGCGTTCGGCGTTCCACTCCTCCAGCCGCGTCGCGGCGCGGGGCCGGTCGTCCCGCGACTGCCGGCGCATGGCGTCCGTGTCCTCCTCCTCGGCTCCGGGCTCCTCGACGCGGGGCCCCGGCTCGAGCTCGGCGATCCGGATCAGCGGCTCTCCGACCGTCGGATGGCCGTGGTGGACGACCGGGACGTACAGGGTGAAGGAGCTGCCGACCCCGGGCTCGCTCTCCGCGGTGATGCGGCCGCCGAGCAGCGACGCGAGCTCCCGGCTGATCGACAGGCCCAGGCCCGTGCCGCCGTACTTGTGGCTGCCGGCGCCGTGGGCCTGCTCGAACGCCTCGAAGATCGTGCCGAGCTTCTCGCGGGCGATGCCGATGCCGGTGTCCTCCACGGTGAAGGCGATGACGTCCCCGGCCTCGCGGGCGGCGTCCGTGGCGGCGCATTCGACGCGGAGCGTGACCCGGCCCCGCGGCGTGAACTTGATCGCGTTCGACAGCAGGTTGCGCAGGATCTGCTGGAGCCGCTGCTCGTCGGAGAACAGCTCGCCGGGCGCGTCCTCGGCCACGTGCACCGCGAACTCCAGGCCGCGGTCGAGGGCGATCGGCCGGGACGTGGCGTTCACGTAGTCGAGCAGCGTGGCCAGCGGCAGCTTCTTGGGGCGGATGTCGAGGCGGCCGGCCTCCACCTTCGACAGGTCGAGGATGTCGTTGATGAGCTGCAACAGGTCGGAGCCGGAGCGGTGGATGCTGGTGGCGAAGGTCACCTCCTCCTCCGAGAGGTTCTGCCGCGCGTTGTCGGCCAGCAGCCGCGCGTAGATCAGCATCGAGCTGAGCGGCGTGCGCAGCTCGTGCGACATGTTGGCCAGGAACTCCGACTTGTACTGCGACGAAGAGGCCAGCAGGGCGGCCTTCTCGGCCAGCTCGTCGTTGGAGTGCTGGAGCTCGGCCTGCTGCCGTTGCAGTTCGTCGGAGCGCTCCTGGAGCTGCTGCGCGAGGTTCTGGGACTCGGCGAGCAGCATCTCGGTACGGGCGTTGGCGAGGATCGTGTTGAGCGCGACGCCGATCGTGGTGACGAACTGGTCGAAGAAGGCCAGGTGCACGTCGGAGAAGCGGGAGAACGACGCCAGCTCGATGATGCCGAGCAGCGTGTCCTCGAACAGGATCGGGATGATGACGATGCTGGCCGGAGACGACTGCCCCAGCCCCGAACTGATCTTGATGTAATCCGGCGGGATGTCCTCCAGGAGCAGCCGCTTCTTCTCCCGGGCGGCCTGCCACACGAGGCCCTGGGCCAGCGCTCCGCACTCGGCGGTGTCTCCGTCCTGCAGGCCGTATCCGGCGATCAGCGCGAGGCCGCGCTCACGGCCGGCCCGGCGGCCGGGCCAGTCGCCGCCGGCCTCGGTGTCGGCGAGGAAGAACGCGCCGTACTGGGCGTTCACCAGCGGCGTCAGCTCCCGCAGGATCAGGTCGGCGACCTCCACCAGGTCGCGGTGGCCCTGCATCAGGCCGGCGAGACGGGTCAGGTTGGTTTCCAGCCAGTCCTTCGCCCGGGTCGTCTCGCGAAGGTTGGAGACCATCAGGTTGATGTTGTCCTTCAGCTCCGAGACCTCGCCGTGCGTCTCGACCGTGATGTGGCGGGACATGTCGCCCTGGGCGACGGCCGAGGTGACCTCGGCGATCGCGCGGACCTGGGTGGTGAGGTTGCGGGCCAGCTCGTTGACGTTCGTCGTCAGGCGCTTCCAGGTGCCGTGCACGCCCTCGACCCGCGCCTGACCGCCCAGCCGGCCCTCGCTGCCGACCTCGCGGGCCACCCGGGTGACCTCGGAGGAGAACGAGGACAGCGTGTCGACCATCGTGTTGATCGTCGTCTTGAGTTCGAGGATCTCGCCGCGGGCGTCGACGTCGATCTTCTTGCCCAGATCGCCCTGGGCGACCGCCGTCGCCACCTGGGCGATGTTGCGGACCTGCGAGGTCAGGTTGGCGGCCATGAAGTTGACGTTGTCGGTGAGGTCCTTCCACACGCCCGACACCCCGCGCACCTGGGCCCGGCCGCCCAGGTCGCCCTCGGTCCCGACCTCGCGGGCCACCCGGGTGACCTCGTCCGCGAAGGCGGAGAGCTGGTCGACCATGGTGTTCACCGTGGTCTTGAGCTGGAGGATCTCGCCCTGGGCGTCCACGGTGATCTTCTTGGACAGGTCGCCGTTCGCCACGGACGTGGTGACCTGGGCGATGTTGCGGACCTGCGAGGTCAGGTTCGAGGCCATGAAGTTCACGTTGTCGGTGAGGTCCTTCCACACCCCCGACACCCCGCGCACCTGCGCCTGCCCGCCGAGGTTGCCCTCGGTCCCGACCTCACGGGCCACCCGCGTCACCTCACCGGCGAACGCCGACAGCTGATCCACCATCGTGTTGATCGTCGTCTTGAGTTCGAGGATCTCGCCGCGGGCGTCGACGTCGATCTTCTTGCCCAGATCGCCCTGGGCGACGGCCGTCGCGACCTGGGCGATGTTGCGCACCTGGGAGGTCAGGTTGTCCGCCATGAAGTTGACGTTGTCGGTGAGGTCCTTCCACACCCCCGACACCCCGCGCACCTGGGCCCGGCCGCCGAGGTTGCCGTCCGTGCCGACCTCACGGGCCACCCGCGTCACCTCACCGGCGAACGCCGACAGCTGGTCCACCATCGTGTTGACGGTCGACTTGAGCTGGAGGATCTCGCCCTGGGCGTCCACCGTGATCTTCTTGGACAGGTCGCCGTTCGCCACCGATGTGGTGACCTGCGCGATGTTGCGCACCTGCGAGGTCAGGTTCGAGGCCATGAAATTGACGTTGTCGGTGAGGTCCTTCCACACCCCCGACACCCCGCGCACCTGGGCCCGGCCGCCGAGCCGCCCCTCCGTGCCGACCTCACCGGCCACCCGCGTCACCTCACCGGCGAACGCCGACAGCTGATCCACCATCGTGTTGACGGTCAGCTTGAGCTCCAGCAGCTCGCCGGTCGCCTCGACCGTCACGGACCGGGTCAGGTCGCCGCTCGCCACCGCCTTGGTGACCACCGCGATGTCGCGCACCTGGGCGGTCAGCCGGTCGGCCATCGTGTTGACCGCCTCGGTCACGTCACGCCAGCTCCCCGACAGCCCGCGCACCTTCGCGCGCCCGCCGAGCCGGCCCTCCGTGCCGACCTCGCGGGCGAGGCGGGTCACCTCACCGGTGAACATCGACAGCTGCTCGACCATCTGGTTGATCCGCTGGCCGAGCCGGCGCAGGTCGCCGCGCAGGGGATGCTTGCCGTCGCCGGTGTCCATCCGCTGGGACAGGTCGCCGCCCGCGACCGCGTCCAGGACACGGGTGGCGTTCGCCGTGGGGATCACCAGCGCGTCGATCAGCGTGTTCATCGACTCGACGCTCCCCGACCAGGCGCCGCCCGGCGCCGGGCACAGGCGTTCGTCCAGCCGGCCGTGGCGGACCACTTCGCGGGTCACGCGTGCCAGCTCGCCCGCGAAGTGCTGCTGCCGGTCGGCGATCTGGTTGAACGCCCGGGCCAGATCCGCCGTGATCCCCTCGTGCTCGGCGGGCAACCGTACCCGGAAGTCGCCGTCGCGCAAGGCCGGCATCGCGGCCAGCAGCGGCCGGAGCTCGCTCACGCGGATCCACCCGTCACCGGGCGGATGATTCACTTCTACGATCGTGCTCACCTGGATTCCCCCCGTCACCGCCGGATGCCGGCCCCTGGGTTCCGCGGGCCTCACCGGCCGGATTCCGCCCGTACGGCCGGCGCCCCGGCGCTCACCCGGGGCGCGTGATCGCAGCACGAGCCGGTGCGCCGGACTGACGTGATGTGGTCGAGAGTGAGGGCGTCGGCGGCGCCCATGTCCGCAGTCCGGCGGACGGAAACGGGCGGCCGTGACTTCCGGCCCCGCCCGGCAGGAACACGGGCGGGAGCTGAACGGTCCAGGCTGGGGCCTGAACGATGATGTTGTGGCGAGCCTGGCGTCGCCGTACGCGACATCCCCCGTCGCCGTACTGGTTTTGACCCTAAGTGACAAGTCGCTGGTTGGCGAATATGTCGCCGCAGATCTCCTCCAAAGGTGACACCACGGGATTACACCGTTACGGTCAGACATCACCGCTGGTCGTACGGTGGCGCGCGTAGCATGGAACCTGGTGATGCCAGTACGGGGACCATGACGTTCGCCGGGCCGGCGGCTGCGTCATGGCACATCCGGCAGGACATCGGCGGGCAGATCTCTTGGCCGGCGGTGGCCCGCCTCGTCCGCCCACCGATGGGCGGCGGGGAGTCGCTCGCCTCACGGCGAGGATCCGCTCACGTCGTCCCGCAAGCCGGGAAACGTCAGTGGACACCGCACTAGGAGAGTGGCGGCTCGTGCTCGAACCCGATGACCCGGAGCGAGGGCGTGTGGTCCTCGCCGACGACGACGTCCTGCTGCGTGAAGGCGTGGCGAGCCTGCTGACCCGCGCGGGCTTCGACGTGGTTGGCCAGGCCGGCGACGGCCGGCGGCTGCTCGAACTGGTCCGCGAGCACCTTCCCGACCTGGCGATCGTGGACGTACGCATGCCGCCGACGGGCACGACCGAGGGACTGCAGGCGGCCACGGAGATCCGCCGGCAGTTCCCCTCCGTGGCGATCCTGGTCCTGTCGGCGTACGTCGAGGTGGACCACGCCATCGAACTGCTGTCCGGCGGCGACCGCATCGGCTACCTCCTCAAGACGCGGGTCACCGACCCGTCGGAACTCACCGACGCGCTGAAGCGCATCCGCAAGGGCGGTTCGGTGATCGACCCGTACCTCGTCCAGCGGCTGTTCGCGGCCCACCGGCGCATCGACCCGCTGGCCAAGCTGAGCGCGCGCGAACGCGAGGTGCTCGCGCTGATGGCGGAAGGCCGGTCGAACGCCGGCATCGTCCACAAGCTGTGGATAACGGAGCCCACGGTGGAGAAGCACGTGCACAGCATCCTGACCAAACTGTGCCTGCCGGAGACGGACGCCGACCACCGGCGGGTCCTCGCCGTCCTCGCCTTCCTCAACGCCGGTTGACCTCCTGACGTCCCCGGCCCGCGGACAGCAGTTCACCGATCCGCGCGGTGGACACGGTGGTCTTGTCGAGGAAGCCGAACGTCGGATGAGCGGCGACGCTCGCGGCCAGCTCGTCCTCGGCCTGGGTCGACAGCAGTACGACCACCGGCGTCCAGCCCGTATCGGCGGCGCTCTCGTCGATGCGACGGGCGACGTCGAAACCACTCTCCGATCCCAGGCGGACGTCGATCAACACGACGTCGGGCCGGGAGTCGCGAGCGCGTTCGACCGCCTCCGCGCCGTTGGACGCCGTGCCGGCGACGACGGCTCCGCCGCGTTCGAGCAGGTGACCCATTGCGGTGCGGAACCCGGCGTCATCGTCGACGATCAGGCAACGCATGTCCATGCCCTCAGGATCCCGCCGCCGGCGCCGTCGCACATGGGGGCATGCCACCAAACTGGGATGGCGGATATCCGTACCGACGCCACGAGGCCATGATCACCTGCTGGAGGCGTCGCGGATCAGGCGTGCGGACGTGCCGGTCAGCCGACCGGCACGCGCGACCGCCGGGCGGCGTCGGCGGTCAGCACCGCGTCGAGCAGGCCGGGGAAGAGCGCGTCGAGGTCCGCCCGGCGGATCGCGGTCATCTTGGCCGTACCCCGGTAGACCTGGTGGATCAGGCCGGCCTCGCGCAGCACCCGGAAGTGGTGGGTCGTGGTCGACTTGGTGACCGCCAGGTCGATGGCCGAACACGGCGCCTCCTCCCCCTCGGCCAGACCGGCCAGGAAGCGCACCACCTGGAGGCGCACCGGATCGGACAGCGCGTGGAGGACGGCCTCCAGCCTGATGTCCGCGCGGGCGGGATGATCGAGGGTCCGGACGGTCACGGTCGAAGTCCCTTCGCAGCCGGCTCCGGCCATTGTACGCCGTAGTTCGATGTGTATCGTAGTTTGACAGTTGCCGTATTACGGCGACTCTCGTACTACGATTTCCTGCTGAAGGAGCACGGCCGTGAGCGCACTGTTCGAGCCTCTGACCCTGCGCGACCTGCGGATCCCCAACCGGGTCTGGATGTCGCCGATGTGCCAGTACTCCGCGCCCGAGACGGGGCCGGACACCGGCGTCGCCGGCGACTGGCACTTCGCGCACCAGGCGGCGCGTGCGGTGGGCGGCGCCGGCCTGATCTTCACCGAGGCCACCGCGGTCAGCCCCGAGGGGCGGATCAGCCCGGCGGACCTCGGCCTGTGGAACGACCGCCAGCAGCACGGGCTGGCCCGCATCACCGGCTTCCTTCGCGAGCACGACAGCGTGCCCGGCATCCAGCTCGCCCACGCGGGGCGGAAGGCCTCGACCGACCGTCCCTGGCGTGGCGGCCGGGCCATCGCACCCGGCGACCCGTACGGCTGGCAGCCGGTCGCGCCGAGCCCGCGAGCGTTCCACGACGGTGACCCGGTGCCGGTGGAGCTGACGCGCGAGCAGATCCACCGCATCACCGGCGACTTCGCCGCCGCCGCCCGGCGCGCCCTGGACGCGGGCTTCCAGGTGATCGAGATTCACGGCGCACACGGCTACCTGCTCCACGAGTTCGCCTCCCCCCACACCAACCGGCGCACGGATGAGTACGGCGGCTCGTTCGAGAACCGGACGAGGTTCGCGCTGGAGGTGGTCGACGCCGTCCGCGCGGTGTGGCCGGCCGAGCTGCCGCTGTGCTACCGCGTCTCGGCGACCGACTGGCTGAGCGAGAACCCGGAAGACGACCGCGAGGGCTGGACCGCCGACGACACCGTACGCCTGGCCAAGGAGCTGCTCGCCCACGGCGTCGACCTGCTCGACGTCTCCAGCGGTGGCATCGCCCCCGGGGCGCGGATCACCACCGGGCCGGGCTACCAGGTTCCGTTCGCGGCCAGGGTGAAGGCCGAGACGGACCTTCTCGTCGGCGCGGTCGGTGAGATCACCGAGCCGCGGCAGGCGGAGGAGATCATCACCGCCGGGCACGCCGACGCCGTACTGTTGGGGCGTGAGCTGCTGCGCGACCCGTACTGGCCCAACCGCGCCGCCCGGGACCTCGGTGCCGCCCCGTCCTGGCCCGACCAGTACCACCGCGCCGTCTGACCCGGCGCCCGGCACTCACCCGTACTGATCCGATGGCGTGGGGCATCGGGGGTGTTCCCCGGCCGGGGAGCCGGCCGGCCGCGCGTCCGTTGCTGTACCTGGACGTGGACGGCGTGCTGAACCCCCTGGCGCCGTCCGACCCGGCGCGGTTCGTACGCCACGAGACCGGTGGACCGGCCGTACGGCTGTCCCCGGAGCACGGCGAGTGGCTGCGGGAGCTGTCCGCACGGTACGAACTCGTCTGGGCGACGACGTGGGAACATCTCGCCAATGAGCACCTCGGCCCGCTGCTCGGGCTCCCGGAGCTGCCGGTCGTGGAGTTCTCCGCGTACCGGCGCCGGCGTGACGATCCGCGGTTCGGCGTCCTGCAGCTCTTCGAGACGCGCAAGTGGGCCCCGATCCTCCGCCACGCCGACGGCCGTCCGTTCGCGTGGGTCGACGACGTCATCCCGCTGAGGGTCCGGCGCCAGGCATGGCCGTACCGGGGGATCCTGCTCGTTCCGGTCGACCCGGACGACGGTCTGACCCGCCGGCACGTGAACCGGCTTCTGTCCTGGCGCCGGGCCGCCTCGGCAACGCGCTGACACTCCCCGGCCGCGATCTCCGCGACACAACCGGCCCCCGGCGCCCACCACCGGCCGGCGTATCCGCCGACCCCGACGCCCAGGCTCAAACCGATCCGGTGCCCACGCTCATGACCTCCACGGTTCGGTGGGTGGGGGTGCCCGGTGGTCTCTCATCGGAGTTCGGCGGTGGTGATGAGGCGGAGTTGGACGTCGACCCAGGTCCGGGTCATCGCGTCCGCGTCGCCGGTCCGGCAGGCCGTCAGGAAGGCGGTCGCCGTGTCCGCCGTCGCCGTCAGGCCGACCCGGCGGAGTTCGGCGGCCGCCTCCTCGATCCTCCGGTGGACACCCGGCGTCGCATGGCGCAGACCTCGGTGGGCGATCTCCGCGAACGCCGTGAGCGCGGCCTCCAGCGCCGTGTCCAGCCGGTCGCGTGCGGTGGGCATCTGGACGGCCAGCTCACCGTCGCCCTCCCCCGGAGCGAGGTCCGGCACCGTGATGCCGCCGGCGCCGAGGACCGCGATCGGGTCGATCAGCAGGGCGCCCCGGCCGCGGCGCAGGAACCCGGTGATGAGACGGGGGCCGTCGCCCAGTGCGGCGGCGAGGGCGTCCAGCGCTCCGGGACAGTGCGCGCGGTACTCCGCCGCGACCGTGGCGGTGCCTCCCGCCGCGTCGGCGATCACGGCGTCCAGCCGCTGGTCGCCCGGGTGGTAGCCGACCTGGCGCACCTCGGCGACCTCGACGACCCGTACGTGCTCGGCCGCCACACGGGGCCGGATGAGCCGGGGCGGCAGTTCTTCCAGCGCGCGGGAGGCGGCCGCCAGGTCGCGGACCATCACCGGTTCGGGCAGCCGCGACCAGGCGTCGCCCACCGGCATGACCGTCGTCTTGGCGACCCGGCCCTGGGCGATGTGCACGACCCGGCTGGCGCTGCGCGAGGCCGACTCCGAGACCAGGTTCGCCACGGCCAGGGCACCGAGCGACGTACCCGCGACCCGGCGCCTGGTCAGTTCGTGGCCTGTCGGCTGCTCCTCCGGCGGTACGTCCCAGCGCCGCCGGAGCACCAGGACCGTGCCCTCCCCGGCGTGCGCGAGAAAGACGTCGGCGACGCGTTCGTCCACAGTGCCGCCGACGCGGCAGCCGAGGCTCACGAGCCGTACGCGCCGCAGCGGTGTCCGCCCTGGTTCCCCGGCCCCCAGGATCTGCGAACGCAACCCCCCGGCGGCAGCCGCACGCCGGCGCGCGTGCAGCTCGGTGAGCAGCTCGGCATAACGCTCCGCCGCGTAACGCGCGCCCCGGGCGGCGTACGCGTCCAGCTGCTCGGTGAGATCATCCAGCGCCCCGGCGGGCCAGTGCAGCCCCTGTTCACCAACGGTCCGGCGCATCCGCCGCAACGCCGCCCCGAGAACGGGACCGGCATGCATGGCCCCCTCGGCCAGCAACTCGGTGGCCAGCTCGGCCGCAGACTCCATACCGGCATGAACCGGAATCCCACCGCCCGGCCCGGCACCAGGTCCGACGTCGCCCTCGGCCCCGCCGGCGTCGCGAGGCCCTACTGCACCGCCCACTCCCGCCACACCGCCAGGCCCTGTCTCACCGCCCTCCGGCGCCCCAGTCCAACCACCGGACTCCGCCACTGCGGCGTCTAGCGAACCAGGCTCACCACCGGACTCCCCCACACCGGCGTCTCCCGGACGCGCCTCACCGCTCGGCGCCGCCGCACCGCTCCGACGCCGCTCGGACCCGTGGTCCGGCGGCGCCGCACTGGGCTCCGGCGTATCGTCCGGTGTCTCTTCCGGGCCGCCCAGGTCGAGGCGGACCTCTCGCTCGCCCGGGGCGTGTTCGTCTGCTTCGCGGAACGCCCAGACGGCCAGCACGATCGCCTCGTCGTGGTCGGGACCTACGGCGTCGGTGTGGGCGTATCCGAGCTCCCCCGGGACCAGGAACCGTACGGTGCAGGTCGCCAGCTCGACGCACGGTGCCGGCGTGTCCCGGTGGACGTGGGCGTAGTAGCCCGCGGTGCGCCGGCGGCGGGCGGCGGTCACCGTTCGGGCGCCCAGCACCTGGCGGAGCGTCTCGTCGTCGATGCTTCCCGGCGACCACTCCTCCGCCGGTCCGGACTCGGCGGGCTCCGTCTCGCGCTGGTAGGCGAGGACCAGCCCGATCCGATGCCGGCAGACGCCCGTCGCCGGGCATGTGCACGAGGCCGTGTCGAGCCCGGCGCCCACCGGGAAGACGACCTCGACGCCGTCGGGAAACCGCCCGCGTACGGTGCCGTCCGCGTCGGTCGACAGGGTCGGTACGGCGCCGGCGTCCAGCTCTCTGGCCGCCCGCTTGACCAGTCCGCGGTTGGCCAGCGCCACCAGGGCGTCGGTGTCGAGGGCGAGCAGGTCGGCGCGCGTCATCGGCCGATCCGTTCGGCGACGAAGGCGGCGAGCTGCCCCGGTGTCATCGCTCCGACGTGGGCGCCGACGTCGGCGAGCCGCTGGGCCAGCGCACGGTCGTAGGAGGGGTTGGCCTCCTCGTCGAGCGCGGCGAGCCCGAGCACCCGGGTGCCCTGCTCGGCCAGCCGGGCCACGGTGCGGACGAGCCGGTGTTCGTCGCCGCCCTCGTAGAAGTCGGTGATGACGGCGAGGATGGTGCGGCGCGGGTTCTCGATCAGGCTCGCGCCGTACTCGACCGCGCGTGCGATGTCGGTGCCGCCGCCGAGCTGCACCTTGAGCAGCAGCTCGACCGGGTCGGTGACGTCCGCGGTCAGGTCGACCACGCTGGTGTCGAACGCGATGAGGTGGGTCTTGAGGCCGGGAAGGTTCCACAGGCAGGCGGCGGTCACGGCGGAGTGGATCACCGACCCGACCATCGAACCGGACTGGTCGACGATGAGCACGAGCTGCCACTGTTCGAGGTGCGGGCGTACGCGGGAGACGAACTTCGGGTGCTCGATCAGGATCCGCCGCTCCTCCGGCTGGTAGTGCGCCAGGTTGGCCCGGATCGTGCCGCGGAAGTCGAAATTACGCGCCTGGCGCAGCCGGCTCGGCCTGCGCGAACGGGTGCCGCTGAACGCCTGCCGTACCTCGGGCGCGATCCGCTTCATCAGATCACGTACGACGTCCTCGACGATGCGGCGCGCGAGCCGGAGGACCTCGGGGTTCATCAGGTGCTTGGTGCGCAGGACGGCGCGGAGCAGGGTCGGGTTGGGCTCGACGCGGGACAGGACGTCGGGGTCGGTGACCACCTCGTGAATCTGGTACCGCTCGACGGCGTCGCGTTCGAGCCGCTCGATGGTCTCGCGGGGGAACAGCCGGTGGATGTCGTCGAGCCAGTCGACCGTGGTCAGCGCCGAAGGCCCGGACCCGGCCTGACGACCGGCACCACGCCGTACGCCGCGACGGGCCAGGTCAGGGTCGCGGCCGTAGAGCCAGTCCAGCGCCCGGTCACTCGCGGCGGCGTCCCCCGTCAGCCCACCCGTACACGTCTCGGCGGGCGCCCCGAGCACGAGCCTCCAGCGTTCGAGCCCCGGATCGAGCGCGGTCACGTGACCTCCCCCGCCGGAGGCGTCCACCATCGGAACCGTCCCCTCGATCCCCTCACCCACCGCACTTCCTCCGCCGGGGCCGGCCACCACCGCAGCCGCGCCCGCCACCTCCTCATCCCGCTCGCCCAGCGCCTCTCCTCCATCAGAGCCGGCCACCACCGGAGCCGTGCCTTCGGTCTTCTCGCCTCGCTCGCTCATGGCAGCAGTCCCTCTCCGGCGAGCAGGCGGCCCGCCCGGTCCTCGAGCGCCTTCGCCTCTGCGATCAGTAGCGGGTCGGCCGTCGTACGGAGGAGTGCACGGGCCGACCCGGTGAGCCGACGGCGTTCGAGCAGCCGCCGGGCGATCAGCTCACGCTCGCGCGGCGGGAAGTAGGCGAACGCCTGCCGGAGCGCGGGCAGCCCGGCCAGGAAGTCCGGCATCGTGGTGATGAGGTCGTCCAGCACCGCGAGCACACCGCCCTCGGCGTCCCCCGCCCCATCGCCCCCGGCCGGGCTGCCTGCTTCTCCCGACCAACCCACCCCGGCCGACCTCCCGGCTTTCCCCGACCAACCCACCCCGGCCGACCTCCCGGCTTTCCCCGACCAACCCACCCCGGCCGACCTCCCGGCGGCGAGGACCTCGTCGCGGGCCAGGGCGAACAGGCCCGCCAGCCAGTCGCCGAGCGTGTCCGCGCCGGCGGCGCCGCGCAGCGCGCGTACGGGGTCGACGGAGGCACCGAGCGACCAGCCGAACCCGAACGCGGCGCCGCGCAGGTCGGGCGGCGTGTCGCGGTCGGCGCCGATGCGGGCCATGACGTCCAGGGCGGCGTCCCTGCCGGTCGAGAGCACCTCGTGGGCGTGCAGGAGGGCGTCTCTGGTGGCGGTGACCGCGCGCAGGCGGGCCAGGTCGGCCGGGGCGGGGCCGCCGTGCACGCCCTCGGCGAGCCACAGCACCCGTGTCACCGCACCGTCGATCACCGCGGCGTACATCGGGCTACCGGCGGTGCCGAGCACGCGGTCGTGCCGCCAGAGGCCGAGCACCGTGGCGAGCGCCTCGCCGAGCGGACCCAGTTCGCGGGCGCCGGCGATGTTCGCGGCGATGAGTTCGGTGATCTGCTCGGACAGGTCGGTGACGCCGCACAGGGCGGCGTCGAAGAGCAGCGCGGCGAGGGCACCCGGATCTGTCCCTGCGGCGGCGACTCCCTCGGCGAGCACGGCGGTCGCGGCGTCACGAAGCGTGCCGCCGTACGCCCCGGCCTCGATGAGCGCGGGCGTGCGCGCCTCGTGGTCGGTGAGTTCCCAGCTCTCGTCGAGCACCGGGTCCGCGCCGGAGCCCGGCCCGGAGACCCGCGTGTACCCGGGTATGCCCAGCACCCGCAGGCGGTGCAGGACACGGGCGCGGATGAGATCGCCGCCATCGCTGAGGTCCAGCTCGACCGTGCCCGTACGGTCGAGGCCGAGACGCGTCAGCTCGGCCTCGACGTCGTGGACGAGCGGTGGCGCGGGCGTGTCCGGGTGCAGGCGGCCGGTCCGGTCGCCGCTCAGCGCGGCCACCATCTCGGCCACGACCGGATGGGCACCGGACGCGAGCGCCCCGCGCCGGGTCCACGGCAGCGGCTGGTCGAGGTCGTCGGAGACGAGCGCGCTGACCAGCCCGTCGAGGATGTCCGTACGGGCCGGGTGCGGGTGGCCGCGCAGCCGCGCGAGCCCCGCGGACAGCGTGCGGGCGGCGATGAGGTCGGCGGTCGAGACGGCGACACCGCGCCTCCGCAGCCTCGTCGCGACCGCCTCGACCAGGCCGTCCGCGGCCGCGTCCGCGCCCTGCTCCCACAGCCGCTGGTAGTACTCGGGCGACGGCATGCCGGACTGGTATCCGGAGAAGGCGTCGAGCCGCCGGAAGGAGTAGGGCACCAGGTAGCTCCCGGCCACCGCCCCCGCCGCCGGGCGGGGAATCTCCGGCCAACCACCACCCGCCTCCACCGAGGCGCCCCCCGGAAGACCACCGACCACCTCGACCGGACGCCTCTCCCCGCCGGCGAGCACTCCCAACGGCGAGGCAGTCCCTGGAAAGCGCCCCATCACCTCGGCCGGACGACCTTCCGCATCAGCGGAAACGGCCCCCGGCCCATCACCATCCGGCTCCCCCACACCCGACGGCGAGGCGGCCCTCGCAGAACCACCAGCCCCCTCGGCCCGACGGCCCTCACCGTCCAGTCCATCACCGCCCGGCTCAGCCACGAGGCGACGCAGGGCGGGGCGGTGGAAGCCGCCGGTGACCACGACGACCGGGCGGTCTCCCGCGTCGGCGGCGGCCGCGCGTACCCAGGCCGCCATGTACGCCTCGCGTGCCGTGTCGTCCTCTCCCGCCTCCGTGTCGCCGCGGACGAGGTCGAAGTAGGTGGCGAGCCGTTCGTCCAGGCCGTCGTCGGGTTCGACCTCGACCAGGCGGTCCCACAGGGCGTCGATGTTGTCGACGGCGAACGCCCGGCAGAGGCGGTCGGCCACGTCGGCGTAGCGCTGCTCGGCGTCCGCGTACCGGTTGCGGCGGCCGGCCAGCGCCGGGTGCCAGGCGGGCAGGTCGATGAACCGCAGCTCCGCGCCGTGGGCGCGGCCCACCGTGAGGGCCACCCATTCGGGCGAGTAGCCGCAGAACGGCGCCCACGACAGGTGGGAACGCTCGTCGTCGCGGTAGTGGCTGAAGATCGCGATCGGGAGTTCGTGCCCGAGCAGCAGCTCGTCGAGCCGGTCGTTGACGTCGGCCGGCCCCTCGACCAGGACGTACGCGGGCCGCAACGCCTCGATGGTGCGCTCGACCAGCCGGGCGCAGGCCGGGCTGTGGTGCCGGACCCCGATGAACGTGACGGGCATCAGCCGGGCAGCAGGTGCCGGGCGTCGTGCAGGGCCCGCCACTGGTCACCGCGCCGCCGGGGCACCTGCTGTTCGAGGTAGCGGCGTAGTCGTGCCAGGTCGTCGGTGTTGTCCTTGGCCGCCGTGCCGGCGAGGCAGGCGACGATGTCGGCCGCGGTGCCCGGCTCTCCGCGCAGGAACCAGCCGCGCAGCCCGACCGCGTGGGCCACCGACACCGTCTCCGCGGTGCTCATCACGGTCGACAGGCGGTCGGTGGGCGCGCCGTCCGGGGCCGTGCCGGCGCGCAGCTCGCGGAAGGTGGTGACCAGCACCTCCAATACGTCGCGGCGCGGCGGCGCGGTGACGCCGGAGGCCTCCAGCAGTGCCCGCGCCTCGGCCTCGACCAGGTCGAGCTCGGTGGTGAAGTCCGCGATCGGGAACACGGTCTCGAAGTTGAAGCGGCGTTTCAGGGCCGCGCTCATGTCGTTCACGCCCCGGTCGCGCGTGTTGGCGGTGGCGATGACGTTGAAGCCCTGGCGGGCGAAGACCATGCCGTCGGCGCCGTTCAGCTCGGGGATCGCCAGTACGCGTTCGGACAGCGGCGACAGCAGCGAGTCCTGGACCTCCAGCGGGCAGCGGGTGATCTCCTCGAACCGTACGATCTTTCCCTCCGCCATGCCCGTGAGCAGCGGCGCCGGGACGAGCGACCGCGGCGAGGGGCCTTCGGAGACGAGCAGCGCGTAGTTCCAGGAGTACTTGATCTGATCCTCGGTGGTGGCCGCGCCGCCCTGGATGGTGAGGGTCGAGGTGCCGCTCACCGCGGCGGCGATGAGCTCGGACAGCAGCGACTTGGCGGTGCCCGGCTCGCCGACCAGGAGCAGGCCGCGGCTCGTGGCCAGGCTCACCAGCGCGCGGTCGATCAGCGAGGGGTCTCCGACGAACTTGCGGCGGATCCCGCGCCGCTCGTCCCCGACGATGAAGGCGCGCGCCGCCTGCAGGCTGAGCGACCAGCCCGGCGGCCGTCCACCCCGGTCGTCGTCGCGCAGCCGGGCCAGCTCGTCGGCGTAGCGGATCTCCGCGGGCGGGCGCTGGAAGGTCTCTTCGGTCGTCATTCGGGTGCTCCGGGGGTCAGGCGGTCAGCTCGGTGAGTTCGGCGATGACCTCCGACGCCGTCACCGGGTCGAGGTCGCCGAACCGCAGCGAACCCTGGGACGCGTAGCCGTCCGGCCGGTCCGTGAGCGAGATCGAGTCGAGCCGGGTATCGGGGAACATCTCCGGGGCGCCCACCGCGATACCGGGATCCAGAAAGATCACGACGTAGCGGCCGTCTCCCGCCGGGCGGGAGATCGAGCCCTGGATGCCGGCGTCCTGGGGGGCTTCGCGGAGCCAACCGCGGCGTTCGAGGCCGAGCACCGCGCGGGTCGGCACCGTGGCTCCCTCGAACCGGGTCAGCCGCGAGCCCGCCCGCTCCTCTTCGGTCAGGGTGTACACCGGCCGGCCGAGCTGCGGGAACGGCTGCAGGATCTCGTAGTCGCCGAACACCTCCGACCACGCCTCCAGCGTGCCGGGCAGGTCGAGCGGATGGGCGATGCGGATCGACCCGTCCGGCACGGACACGGTGTTGTCGTCGCGGTCGGCGAGCGTACGGTCCTCGGCGATGCGGAACTCGACGCCGCCGGCGCCCACCCAGACCAGGCGACGGGCGATGTGACAGGTCAGCGGATGCCCGACGAACAGGTCCGCGAACTCCGTCGCGCTCCAGCCGCGCCGCGTGACCATGGCCGTCTCCAGCCGGCGGATCAGGTCGCCGGCGACGGTCCGCACGTCCTTCTTCAGCGCGGCGAACCGCTTGCGCTCGCCGAGCGCCTTATCGTCGTCGCGCGCTCCCGGCGCCGGCAAGTCCTTGCGCCGCTTGCCGGTCTCGTCCAGAACGTACGGCTTGAGCTGCTCGTCGAAGCCGACCACGAACCGCCGCGGCCCGTAGTCGAGGACCATGCTCCCCTGGTCGTCGAGCCCGAAGTCGGGTACCAGCCGGTCCGCCAGTTGCTCCGGGCTCAACCTCAGCCCCTCGGCGACCTCCTCGATCTTCTCCCGGGCACGGTCCTTCAGCGCCTTGAACTTCACCCGCTGGGCGATGCCGTTCAGGTGCATCAGGGCGATCTCGGACCCGATCTCGGCCAGCACCTCCAGCCCTGCGACGGCCTTGGTGTGACCGCCCTCGCCCGGCCAGGCCCGGATGATCGGCGTGAGCCGGCGTACGGTCTCGTCGTCGCCCAGGCGGCCCAGCCCGGCCAGCGCCCAGCCGTCCTTGGCCGGCATCCCCGCGAGCTGCCACTGCCGGAACACCGCCCAGCCGAACTCGGCCAGGGACGCCCGGTCGCACGTCTCCCGGACGACCTCCAGCCCGGCGTACGGCTCACCGGCCTTGGAGATCGTGAGCATCGTGACGATATGGCCGGCGGCCTCGGGCGGCAGCGCCTGCGCGCGGTCGCGGAGCAGCACCTGCGGCAGCCGCCTCTGCTCCAGCCAGTCGCCGACCTTGGGCAGCCGGGCCGGGACGCTGTCCAGCGGGCTGGCGGCGAGCATCGCCTCGACGGCCGCCGCCGCCTCGTCGCCGTGGACCTTCGCCGCCGTGACCACGGCGTGCGCGTCGTGGGTGGACGCGAGGTGCCGCAGCGCCGCCTCCGCGCCCGTACGGGACCGGCCCGCCGGGCCGACGGCGTCGGGGACCAGGAAGGGCACGGTGCTCAAACCGTGCCAGGCGAGCCAGCCGGTCGCGATCTTGCGCGCGGACTTCAGCCGGGCCAGCCAGTCGGCCATCAGCCGGGCCACCCGGACGTCGAGGAAGGGCAGCAGCAGCCCGCCGACCACGCCCGGGGACTCGTCGATGGCGATGCCGAGCGCCGGCCGCAGGGCGTCGAGCTCGAAGCGGGCGATGATCGGGCGCATCCAGTGCTCCGCGCCGTAGCGCCGCGGGGTCGGCCAGTCGGCGACGTACGGGCGGAGGGCGTCCACCGGCCCGAGAGTGAACAGGGCCTCCTCCTCGATGAAGTTCAGCTCGCGCGCCCGGTATCGGCGGATCATCTCCGGCCAGTCACTCCTGACAAGGCGGTCGGCGTACTGCGAGGCCGACCGCAGCCATTCGTCGCGGCGGCCGTCCGGCCAGACGATCGAGGAACCGTCCGGGGGCGTCAGGTCCGCGATCACGATCGGCCTGGCCGGCCTGCGGCGGCGCGTCCACGGTGGTGCGGCCAGGAGAGGGGGCAACGCCTCCGCCGGCGCCGTCGCGACCCGCTCGGCCCGGTCGGCCGTCTCGGCGGCGAGCCGCTCGACCGTCGCGCGCGCCTCCGCCGGCAAGCCGGGCAGCGCGGCGGCGACCGCCTCGGGGCGGTCCCGGACGTGCCCGGCGAGCAGGTCGAGCGCTGCGGCGGCCTCTTTGGAGGAACCGACGGCGGCGGGGGCCAGCAGCCGCACCGCGCGTACCGGATAGCGCTTCATCGCGTCGAGCAGCGCGGGTTGCACGTGCTTTTCGCCCCGGTGGCCGACCAGCACCCCGAAGGCCTCGTCGGTGGGCAGCCGGCTCAGCACCTCGGCGCCCACCTTGCGGTCGTCGGCGTACGCGGCGCCGAAGGCGCCGGCCATCAGCGCGACCACCGGGTCGACACCGGCCGCCTCGATCAGCGTGGCGAGCACACGGCGGGACCACTGGCCGTACCCGAGGCTCAAGCTCGCCGTGAGCGCGGCGAGCTGCCCGGCCGAGCCGACCGAGCAGAACAGCATGACGCTCAGGGCCGCCTGGCGGTGAGACGCGGCCTCGGCGCAGCACTCGTCCATCCACGCCGTCTCGGTCGGCACCAGGTACGAGACCAGCACGCGCTGCACCCCGGTGCGCCGATGGGCGGCGAGCGTCTCGACGGCCGCCCGGTAGTCCTCCTCCCGCGCGTCGGCCAGCAGGTCGCGCATCCGGTCGGCCACCGGCTGCCACGGCCACCTCCAGAACGGGTACTGGCCGGTGGGGTGGGCGCGAAGCCGCCACCGGCGCTTCCGCCGGGCCGTGCCCTGCCACCAGACGTGCAGACCCGTGTCGGCGATCTCGGCCGTCGCGGCGGCGGCGAACGCCAGGCCGTGTGCCGACGCCCAGGCGTCGGCGAAGGCCGCGTGATCGTCCACCGCGGAGCGTTCGTGGTCGTCGGGCGCGGCGGCGACGTGCGCGAGCAGGGCGGCGGCGCGCGGCGTGACCCGGCCGGCGAGGTGGGCGCGCAGCTCTTCGGCGAGGGCCTGGTCGCTCTCCGGGTCGGCCAGCGCCTGCGCCGTGCGCTCCGCCGCACGCTCGGCCCACCCGGCGACCCTGACGGCCGCTCCGCCGTCGACGGTCACCGGCGTACGGGGCGGCCCGCCGCGCCGGCGGCGCGCGACGCGCCGCCAGGAGGCCGGCATCTCGAAGGTCTCCTCGTCCGGGAGGGCGTCTCCCCCCGGCGCCGGCTCGGCCACCTCGGTATGCCGCACGCGTGCCTCCACAGACTTCCGTTCGAACGATTCGCGGGACACGGTAACGAGCGGCTCCGACAGTCTCCGCGCGGGTTCAGGCCTCGTATTCGAGCTTGAACTCCGCCAGCACGACGTCCAGCGAGCGGGAGGCGTTGTGGGCGACGCGCAGGCCCAGCGGCACGTCCGGTGAGACGAACATGGCCCACGACTTGGCGAAGCACTGCATGCCGGGCGTGGCCCCGCGGTGCTCGGTGCAGGTGGTGTCGATCTTTCCCAGCGGGTCCCGTGCGAACTGGTCGCGCAGTTCGGTGGCCGCGCCGCCCGAGGCGGTCTCCCACTGGATCATCGCGTACAGGCGTCCCCACGCCTGGTGGCCCGGCCAGATCAGCCCGCTCGCCCGGTCGGAGGGGAACGGATGGCGGGTCCCGTCGCGCGTCTCGGCGTGCATGTTGTCGGGGTCGTAGCTCTCCGCCGACCCGTACGGGAAGGGCACGAGGTGGTAGTCATCGCCGGACGCGACGGACAGCGGGCCGCCGTCCCGTTCGGCGTCGAACTTCAACGAGCAGACGTGCTGCGCCATGCGTCACCTCCATCAGCCGCGACGGCCGTTCGGGGCCGCACGGGGACCACAAGCCACCGTACGACCCCGAACCCACCGATTACCGGCATATGGCGGTCTTCACCGGCTGCACAGGTCGGCGAGCCAGTTGCCGTGGAACCCGTACGGGACGCGGACGGGCAGGTGGACGCTCGCCACCGGCGGCGCGGCCAGGTCGCCGGCGTCCAGGATGACCAGGTCGCTGCGGTCGGTCGCGGCGTCGTAGACGTAGGTCAGCAGCCAGCCGGCGCCGCCCGGCACGTCGTCGGCGGGGGCGAAGGACGCCTCGGCCGGGAACCGCCCCGGCCCGAACTCGTGCGCGGTGACCGCACCGGTCCGCAGGTCGTACCGGAGCAGCGCGCCGCCCTCCCCGTCGCCACCGGTCGTGGTGACGTGCCCGAACCGGGAGTCGAGCCCGACGAGACGGTCGTCGACGCGCGGGAACTCCGCCGAGCGGTCGTCGATCTGCTCCTCACGTACCGTCCCGGCGGCCAGGTCGAGGGTCCAGCGCCACAGCGCGGCCTCCTCCGTCACGCCCCCCGACCGCGGCCCGCCCCGCCACAGCTCGGCGTAGCGCATCACGTGGACGACGATGCGGTCGCCGTCGTCGTGCGCGTTGAGCGGGTGGAAGACGTAGCACGGGTCGATGCCGAACCAGCGGACCGTCCCGTACGGGTCGTCGCGGCGCAGGACGCCCAGGCGGGCGCCGTACCCGTCGTCCCAGCGGTACGGCATGGTGCCGGCGAGCGCGAGCTCCAGGTCGAACACCACGGGCAGGTCCATGAAGACGACGTGGCCGGCGGTGAGGTTGAAGTCGTGCAGCATCGTCGGGCCGGGGACGTCGACGGGCCGGCTGATCACCAGGTCGCCGGCGGCGTCGGCGCGGTGGTAGGTGAGGTACGGCGCCTCGACGCCGTACCCGAAGAAGTGCATCTCACCGGTCGTCGGGCAGGTCTTCGGATGCGCGGTCATCGCGGTCGTCAGCCGTCCGCCGAAGTCGTACGGGCCGGCCGTGTCGAGGTCGCAGACGCCCGCCGGCAGCGGCGTGCTCCCGGACAGGTGCAGCTCGTGCGGGAAGGACGACTCGACCAGCGCGAGCGTACGGCCCGCGTGCCGGACGACGTGGGTGTTGGCGACGCCGGCCGCGAGGTCGAGGCGGCCCTCGCCGTCGCGCAGCGGCGCGCCGTCGGTGAAGGTCTTGGTGCGGACCCAGCGGTTGCGGTACGAGGTGGCGCGGCCTCCGTCGAGGCGTACGCCGTGGACCATGCCGTCGCCGAAGAACCAGTGCCCGGAGGCGGCGTCGTGCGGGTTGGGCCCGTTGCGGAGGTACCAGCCGCTCAGGGCGTCCGGCACCCGGCCGGTCACGGGCAGGTCGTACGCGGAGAGCTCTTCGGCGACGGGAGCGTAGTTCCCGGCGAGGTGCGCTGCGGGCATCGGTTTCTCCTTGCTTCTTCGGGGCGTCCGCCGGCGGGTCGTAGGCGCGGGGCGGTCAGGCGCGCTGGGCCCTGGCCTGGACGTGGGAGACGTAGCGCTGGGTGAAGACGATCGGGATGACCAGGGCGGCGATCTGGACGGCGACGGTCGCGGTGACGTTCCCGTGGGCGACGGCGGCGACCACGGTCAGCACCACCGCGGCCACGACGAACGAGGCGGCCCACACCGACGTGATGATCGTGTTGACCCGGACGAAGGCGGGCAGGTCCCAGTACTCCCGCGGGGTCGTCTGCTTGGCTATGCCGAGGGTGAACGGCCGCCGGGCGGCGAGGGAGACCAGCGAGATGAGCGCGAGCGTCCCGTTGGCGAGCGCGGCGGAGTAGGGGTGCAGGCCCGAGTGCGGGTCGGCGAAGGCGATGACCGTGAGCACGGCGAAGAAGGCCGAGGAGCCGATCTCAATGATCATCGCGTCGGCGCCCCGGCCCGCCCGCACCTGCGTGGCGACGAGGAAGAGCGCGACGACGAGGGCGGCGAGCGCTCCCCACTTCCAGCTGCCGGAGGGGATCACGGCGTAGACGATCCAGGGGAGGAAGGTGCGGACGTACGTCATCGTGGGCTCCTGGGCGACGTTCCTGTTTCGACATGTCGAGGCTAGAAGCTCTGGTGGCGACATGTCAACATTGGAAGGTAATCTGGTCGCATGAGCCTACGACACGCCCTGCTCGGACTCCTCGCCGACCGCACGGCAAGCGGCTATGACCTGCTGAAACTATTCGACTCCTCGCTGGCCAACGTCTGGCCGGCCACGCAGAGCCAGATCTACGCCGAGCTGAACAAGCTGGCCGACGGCGGGCTGATCAAGGTCGTGGCCGAGGGTCCGCGCGGACGCAAGCAGTACGCGCTCACCGAGGAGGGCCTCACCGAGCTGCGCCGGTGGCTGACCGAGACCGAGCCACAGCCCAACGTCCGCAGCGAGGTGCTGCTGCGGGTGTTCTTCCTGGGGGTGCTGAGCCGCGAACAGTCGGAGGCCTACCTCGCCGGACTGGCGACACGCTTCGCCGAAGAGGAGAACGCCTTGCGGGAACTGGAGCGCGGCATCGAGTGGGACGAGAGCGACCTGTCGCTGTACGGCCGGATCGCCTTGGAGTACGGCCTGCGCTTCAACGCGATGCGCCACGAGTGGGCCGAATGGGCCGCCGCCCAGGTCAAATAACGGCCGCGAGCCGGGGAGGCCGAGCGGCCCGGGGTCATCGGTCGAGACCGACCGCGTGACGCATCGCCTCCCGGGCGCGGGCCGGGGCGGACGGGTCGTCCAGCAGCTGAATCTCCTGGTTGGCGGCCATGGAGAGGCCCATCAGCGTCGTGACGACTTCCTCCGGCGGCCGGTGCGGGCTTGGCAACTCGGCCTGGGCGGCGGCGACCTCGGCGGCGAGGCGTTCACGGGATGAGGTGACCATGCTTCTCAGCCGGTCGCGCAGCGGGCCCGGGCGTCCGTCGAGCTCGGACGACGCGGCGGTGACGAAGCATCCACCCGGAAACGGGCAGTCCTCCAGGTAGTCCACCCACGCCGTGATCAGCCGCTCGAGGCGGTGCCGGCCGGGCGGCAGGTCCGCCGACGGTTCGATAACCGCCGCCCGGAAGATCTTGACCGACTGTTCGAGTGCGGCTTCGAGCAGTTGCTCGCGCGAGCCGAAGGGGCCGACCAGCCCGGCCTTGCTCAGGCCGAGCCGCCGCGCGAGGGTCCCGAGCGTCAGACCCTCCAGGCCGAGACGGGACGCCTCGTCGACCGCGGCCCGCACGATCCGCGCACGGGTCCGCTCCGCTTCGGCCACCGAACTACGAGGAGACATGCACCCGACTATGGACGGGCCAGACCATGGTCCTCCCGGACAGGGGCCCGACACCGACCGCACGCATGCTCGGCATCCACCTCGTCGACATGCTCGCCCACCGCTGGGACCTTGCCCGCGCCCTCGGAACCTCACCGGTCGTACCGGAAAGGCTGACCGACGCCGCGTTGCCGCTCGCCCGGGCCAACACCGCCCCCGGCAGCCCCCTGAACGGACCCGGCGGCGTCTATCGTCCGCCCTTCGCCGCAGAGGCGGGCTCGGCGATGGACCGGATCGTCGCGCTCCTCGGCCGGAACCCCCGCTGGTCCCCCGCGAACGATCGGCGGTGAGCCTCAGGCCAGAGTCACCAGGCGGGCTCCGCCGTCCGTCTCGATCACCGTGCCGGTCAGGTTGGGGTTCACGGCGGCCAGGACGACGGCCTCGGCGACGTCGTCCGCGGTCGCGATCCGCCGCGTCGGGAGCAGGCCGGCGGCGGTGGCGAAGTAGTCGCGTCGCGCGTCGTCCGGCAGGCCGCTCCACCAGGGCGTGTCGACGATGCCCGGCGACACGCCGTTGACCCGGATGGGGGCCAGTTCGGCGGCGAGCGGCCGGACGAGCGCCTCGATCGCGCCGTTGATCGCCGCGACCCCGGCCGTGCCGGGCATGCCGGTACGGGCCGTGATCGCGCTGAGCAGCGTGATGGAGCCCGTGGGCGCCAGGTGCGGAAGCGCCGCCTGGACCGTGGTGAGGTGACCCCAGAACTTCGCGTCGAAGGCCCGGCGGAGCATGCCGAGGTCCAGGTCCGCGAAGGGCCCCACCCCCTCGGCGCCGCTGAGCGCGACGACGAGCCAGTCGATCGTGCCGATCTCCTCCATGACGGCCGTGATCGCGTCGCGGTCGCCGCCGTCGGCGCGGTGGCCGACGATCTCCGGGTCGGTGGCCGCCAGGCCGGCGAGCCGTTCGGCCCCGCGCCCGGCCACGTGGACGGCGGCGCCGCGGGCCCGGAGGCGGCGGGCCGTCGCCAGCCCGATGCCCGAGGTCCCGCCGACGATGAGTGCGGTGTGGTCGCTCATCAGATCTCCTATTTCGAACCGTTACGTCTCGTCTCGAATCAAGCTAGCATGAACTCATGAACGATCAACGCGGCCGGCCCGGGCGCAAGCGCAGCGAGGAGAGCCGGCGGGCGATCCTCACGGCGGCGGCGGAGCTCACCGCCGAGGTCGGCTACGCGAGCCTGACCATCGAGGGGATCGCCGCCCGGTCCGGCGCGGGCAAGCAGACGATCTACCGTTGGTGGCCGTCAAAGGCCGACGTGCTGCTCGACGCGCTCGCCACCAAGGCGGACCTGCACATCCCGATCCCGGACGAGGGCACGTACGAGGCCGACCTGCGCGCCTTCCTGGCCGCAACGTTCGCGCTCGGCAGCCGGCCCCAGGTGGTCGAGCTGCTGCGGGCGCTCATGGCCGAGGCGCAGATCAACGCGGCCTTCGGCGAGCGGTTCCGCGAGATGTTCCTGGCGCAGCGGCGCGCCGCCCTCGGCACGATCGTCGAGCGCGCCGTCGCCCGCGGGGAGCTGCCGTCCGGCCTGACGTCCCAGACCGTGATCGACATCGTGTTCGGCACGCTGTGGTACCGCGTCCTCGCCGCCCACCGGCCCGTCGACCAGGCACTCATCGACGAGCTGGTCACCGTACTCACCACCAGGAGGCAGAGTTGACCGACGAGCGGACCATCCTCATCACCGGCGCGACGGACGGGCTCGGCCGGGCGCTCGCCGGCCACCTGGCCTCGCGCGGCGTGGCCGTGCTGCTGCACGGCCGTGACCAGGGCCGGCTCGACGTCGTGGCCGACGAGATCCGCGACACCCACCGCGTACGCCGCCCGCGCACGCTGCGCGCCGACCTCGCCGAGCTCGACCAGGTACGGCGGCTCGCCGACGAGGTCCGCGAGGCGACCGGGCGACTCGACGTGCTGGTCAGCAACGCGGGCATCGGTTCGGGCCTGCCGGCGGGACGGGAGCGGAGCACCAGCCGCGACGGGTACGAGCTGCGCTTCGCCGTGAACTACCTCGCCGGCTTCCTGCTCACCCTGGAGCTTCTCCCTCTGCTGCGGCGATCGGCGCCGGCCCGGATCGTGAACGTCGCCTCCCTCGGCCAGTACCCGATCGACTTCGACGACCTGATGATCGAGCACGGCTACAGCGGCGGCCGGGCGTACGGACAGAGCAAGCTCGCGCAGATCATGTCCGGCTTCGAGCTGGCGAGGCGCCTGCCGGCGGATGAGGTCACGGTCAACAGCCTGCACCCGGCGACGTACATGCCGACCAAGATGGTGCTCGAGGAGATCGGCCACAGCGCCGACAGCCTGGCGACGGGCCTGGCTGCGACGGACCGGCTCGTCAGCGACGAGAGCCTGGCCACGACCACGGGCCGGTTCTTCGACCGCACCCGGGAGGCTCGGGCCGACGCCCAGGCGTACGACCCCGCCGCCCGCGCCCTGCTGTGGCGGCGCAGCCTGGAGCTCACCGGCGCGAAGGACGTCACCGACTAGCGCACTTGCTCATCGGGGAGAACCGGGATCAGGCGCGAGCGGCACACGGCGCCGCCGTCTTCACTTCGCCACCGACACATCAGGCGATCGCCCGGCAAAGGCCGCGGCAACCCCTGACCTGGGCCGAAACCGGTCAGCCGGGCGCGCCGCACTCACCGGCCGGGGTTACCCTCGGTGCTGCGATCAGTTTGCAGCGGTCCACCCTGAATCGGCTGGAATCCGCCGCGCGCAGTTCCGGGGAGATCGGGGATCATGACACGCAAGGTGGTCGGAAACCTCATACTGGGTCAGGCCGTCCTCTATGTCGGCCTGTTGATGTGCGTGGCCCTCAAGCCCGACGGGCTCGGCGCCAACGACGGGATCAGCTACTACGGCATCTTCCGGCAGACCGTCGTGCCGTACGCGATCGCGATCCTGGGTCCCGGCTACTTCATCTGGACGGCGCTGCGCACCGCGGCGCCGTTCGCGCCCGCACCGGTCTACGTACGCCGCATGGCGAACTGCCTCGCCGCCATGTCCGTCCTCGTCGTCCTCACCCCGTACAGCGCGAACCTGGTGTTCGACTGGGTGCACACCCTCGCCGGCACCTTCCTGTTCGTGCTGCAACTGGTGCTCGGCCTGCGGATGCTCGGCTGGAGCGGCGGTGACGGCTGGACCGCCGGGCTGTTGCTGGCGCAGTTCCTCAGCGGTGTGTTCTGCGCGATCTACGTGCTGCCCAAGCACGGCTTCCTGCTCCAGGGGCAGGTGGCTTTCCAGATCGCCTTCGGGGCCCTGCTCGTCCGCACCACCCGCCTTTTCGTGCCCGATACGGTCGTCCAGACCACCTGATCCTGTCCGCGCTCCGTCACGGGGCGCACGCGGCGGCGCGTTCGAGCAGGAGGGTCCGTTCTCGCGCGTTCCGCGTGAGCGAGGCCGCGCGCTCGTACTCCGAGCGCGCCTCGGCGGCGCGGCCGAGACGGGCCAGCAGGTCGGCGCGCACGCTCGGCAGCAGATGGTATTCGGCGAGCGCCGGCTCCCCGAGGAGCCGGTCGGCGTGCTCCAGCCCCCGGGCCGGGCCGAACGCCATGCCGAGGGCGACCGCGCGGTTCAGCTCGACGACGGGCGAGGGGGTCAGGTGGGCGAGCGCCCCGTACAGCGTCGCGATCCGCTCCCAGTCGGTCTCCTCCGCGCTCCCGGCCTGCGCGTGGCAGGCGGCGATCGCGCCCTGCACGACGTACGGGCCGAGCGGTGCGCCGATCTTCTCGGCGCGGAGCAGCGCGGCGAAACCACGGTGGATCAGCAGCTGGTCCCAGCGTCCGCGGTTCTGCTCCAGGAGCGGGATGGGCTCACCGCCGGGGCCGGTACGCGCCTTCGCGCGTGAGGACTGGATCTCCATGAGCGCGACGAGACCGTGCACCTCGGGCTCGTCCGGCGCCAGCTCGGCCAGGATCCGGCCCAGGCGCAGCGCCTCCTGGCACAGCGCCGGGCGCATCCAGTCGTCACCGGCGGTGGCCGAGTATCCCTCGTTGAAGACCAGGTACAGCACCTCCAGCACCGAGGACAGCCGGGCGGCACGCTCGCCCGCCGGCGGGACCTCGAAGGGGATCTGTTTCCTGGCCAGGGTCCGCTTCGCGCGGACGATCCGCTGGGCGACGGTCGGCTCCGGCACGAGGAACGCCCGTGCGATCTCGTCGGTCGTCAGCCCGCCGAGCAGGCGGAGCGTGAGCGCGACCCGCGCCTCGGTGGACAGCACCGGATGGCAGGAGATGAACATCAGGCGCAGCAGGTCGTCGCCGACCTCGTCGTCGAGCGCGGCGTCGACCTCGTCCTCGGCGGAGACCTGCTCGGTCCGCAGCTCATGACCGAGTTGCTCCTGCTTGCTCTCCAGGCGGACGTCACGGCGGACGCGGTCGATCGCCCGGTGCTTGGCGGTCGCCATGAGCCAGGCGCCCGGGTTGGCGGGGACACCCGACTCCGGCCACTTCTCCAGGGCGATGACGAGGGCGTCCTGCGCGAGTTCTTCGGCGATGCCGACGTCGCGGACGATCCGCATCAGGCCGGCGATGATCCGCGCCGACTCGAGTCTCCACACCGCGTCGATCGCGCGATGGACATCCGAAGCGGTCACGCGACCGATCAGAGCATCGTCTCCGCCCGGGGCGCAAGCGGGGACCGGCCCGCCCCGGAACGCGGTTCGCGGGGCGGGCTCGGCGCCGGGCCCGGCGCCGGAAACCGAATCCGCCGCCGGTCAGGGGTACGGCCGGTTCAGGGGCCGAAGACCTGACGAATCTCGCCCTCGCCGTCGCCGACGATCGACCAGAACCGCTTGGAGAGCTCGATCGCCTCCTCCCGGGACCTGACGTCGATCAGGGCGAACCCGACGACGGCCTCCTTGGCCTCCGCGAAGGGCCCGTCGGTGACCGTGACCTCGCCGCCGGAACTCTTGATGTGGATGCCGTTCGGATCGAGCCCCCCGGTCGCCAGCAGCACGCCCGCCTTGGTCATCTCCTCGATGAACTGCCCCATCTCCCTCATCAGCTTCTCGTCCGGAGGGGGGTTGCCGGCGGAGGACCCGTCGTCCGTGGTCATCAGCAGGAATCGCATCGCCTGTCTCCTTCTGTGTGCTCGAAGCGTGTTCGAAGCGGTCTCGGGCCGGGTCCGATCCCGGCCTTCGCGTACGCGTCGAACGGGACACGGCCGGATCGACACCCCCGCCCAAAAAATTCGCAGAAAAAAATTTCTGGCGCAGGTGTCGATCCGGCCGTCCCTCGTTCGACGCGTGAGCACGAGGCCGGGATCGAGACACGGTCTCACGGCTGTTCAACGAGAGGACGACAGACATGAGCACCCAGACCCTCGCGACGCCCACCACGCCGGCGGACCGGCGTACGGCCGTGAACATCGCCCTGTGGGCGGTCCAGATCCTGCTGGCGGCGTTCCTGCTGATCGCCTCCGCCGCGCCCAAGTTCGCCGGCCAGCGGGACGCGGTGGAGACCTTCCAGCAGATCGGCTGGGGCCAGTGGCTCCGCTACCTCACCGGCGTCTGCGAGGCCGCCGGCGCGATCGGCCTGCTGATCCCGCGCCTCGCCACGCCCGCCGCGATCGGCCTCATCGGCCTCATGATCGGCGCGGTGCTCACCCAGCTGCTCGTGCTCGCTCCGGCGTGGGCGCTGCTGCCGGCGTCGTACGGCGTCCTGTTCGCGATCATCGCGTGGTACCGGCGGGACGGCTTCCGGGCGCTCGTGAACCGTCTCCGGCGCTGACCGCCCCCGGCCACGACGCCCTGATACCGAAGAAACGCCTGTCCACCCCGCTGACCGGGGAGGCGGCGACGGTCGTCACCGATCGTTCTTCCCCGTAAAGTGACAGGCAGAGGCGCGCGTCACGGGCTGTTCGGGGGGATGACCAGTGGGCGCACGGGCGCTACGCCGCGTCCGGTCGGCGTCCGGTCCGCGGGGAGGACTGACCCGCCGTATCGTCGTCGCGGGCGGCATCGTCATGCTGCTCGCGATCGGCGCGTACGCGCTGCTGTTCTCGGTGATCATCGATCTGCGCGACTCCGCCGCCGTCGCGACCCGGTCCAAGACCGTCCTGTCGTCGGCGAACCGGCTGGAACGGCTGGTGACCAACCTGGAGACCGACGTTCGCGGGTTCATCATCACCGGTGACCGGCGGCTGCTGGCACCGGTGACCGGCGCCCAGCAGGACGCCGTCGGGGAGGGCCGGAGGCTGGAGCGGCTCACCGCGGGGGGCGATCCGGCCCAGGCCGAACAGGCACGCCGGATCGTGAGCGCCACCGAGGCGTACGTGCACGACTACTCGATTCCGCTGCTGGCGGCGATCCGGCAGCAGCCCGCCTCGGCGCGGGCGCTGGCCACGATCGCCGAGGGCGAGCAACGCCTCCAGCCGCTGCGCGATGAGTTCGACCGCTTCATGGCCGCGCAGAAAGCGCTGGTCGAGGCGCACGAGAACCGCTCCAACGCCGACACGACCCGGGCCACGGCCATCGCGGCGGGCGGCGCGTGCGGCGCGCTCCTGCTCCTCCTGCTGTTCTCCGGGTACCTGACGCGCGCCATCCTGCGCCCGGTGCGGCGCACCGCGGCCATCGCCAGCGACCTGGCCGGCGGCGACCTGTCGGTACGGATCCCCGAGGTGTCGGGGGGCGACGTCGGCGTGCTCGAACGGACGTTCAACGTGATGGCGGGATCGCTGGAGGCGGACCGGCGACAGCTCCGGAGGGTCGTGGAGGAACAGGGCGCGCTCCGGCGGATCGCGACGCTCATCGCCCGTGGCGTGTCACCGGCGGAGATCTTCACCGCGGTCGCCAGCGAGCTGGGCCGCGCTCAGGGGACGCAGTACGCGGTGCTCAACCGCTTCGACCCCGCTCCCGCCCTCACCACGGTCGGCCACTGGACCGCCCCCGGCGCGCCGGACATCCTGCCCCCGGCGAGCGGCCACTGGCTGATCGAGGAGGACAGCGTCACCACGCTGATCATCCGGACGGGCATGCCGGCGCGGATGAACACCGACGAGGCCACGAGCACGATCGGCGCCTGGTCGCGCCTCCACGGGATCCGGTACGTCGTGGGCTGCCCGATCACGGTCGGCGGGCACCTGTGGGGCATGATCGCGGTGTTCTCGGCCGACGACCGGCCGCCGCCGGACAACACCGAGGACCGCCTCATGAAGTTCGTCGAGCTCCTCGCGACCGCGATCGCCAACGCCGAGAACCGGAACGAGCTGCTGGCCTCCTCGGCGCGGATCGTCGCCGCCGCCGACGAGGCCCGGCGCCTCATCGAACACAGCCTGAACACCGGGCCGCAACGCCGCCTGACCGCCCTCGGCGAGGAGCTGCGGGGCACCCAGGCCATCGTCACGCCGGAACAGGACCAGCTGAGAGCCCAGCTGGCCAGGACGGTCAAGGGCGTGGACAGCGTGCTGGACGACCTGAAGGAGATCTCCCACGGCCTGCTTCCGACGGCGCTGTCCCGCAGCGGCCTGCGGCGCGCCCTGGAGTCGCTGGCCGAAAGGTCGGAGGTGCCGGCGCGGCTGGACATGCGCGTCGACCGGCCGCTGCCCGACCACATCCAGGTCGCGATCTACTACACGGTGTCCGAGGCGCTCACGAACGTGGCGAAGTACTCCCACGCGTCCGTCGTCCACATCCTCCTGACGCTGGAGCACGGGACGCTGGGGCTACGGGTCGACGACAACGGCATCGGCGGGGCCGACCCCGCACGGGGTTCCGGCCTGGCCGGGCTGAAGGAGCGCATCGAGTCGCTCGGCGGAACGATCGAGGTGATCAGCCCGGCCGGCGCCGGCACGGCCCTCAACGTCGAGATACCGATCGCGTCCTGACCCGGGCGACCGCCTCACAGGGGCCCCAATAGCGGCCGGTTTCTGACCGCTGGCCCGTGCATGATGAGGCCATGGCGAACACGAGCTCACGGACGCTGCGGCTGCTCTCCCTGCTGCAGACCCATCGGTACTGGCCGGGCGCCGAACTCGCCGAACGCCTCGGGGTCTCGGTACGCACCCTGCGCCGCGACGTCGACCGGCTGCGCGAACTCGGCTACCCGGTGGAGGCTCAGCGGGGCGTCGACGGCGGTTACCAGCTCGCGCCGGGCGCCGCGCTGCCCCCGCTCGTCGTCGACGACGAGGAGGCGGTCGCGCTCGCCATCGGCCTGCGCGCCGCCGCCCAGGGCGCGGTCGCCGGCATCGAGGAGTCCTCCATCCGCGCGCTCACCAAGGTCGTCCAGGTCATGCCGCCCCGGCTGCGCCGGCGCGTGGACGCGCTGCGGACCGCCACGGTGCCCGCGGTGTGGACCACCGGCCCGACCGTCGACTCGGGCGTGCTGACCACGGTGGCCCAGGCGTGCCGCGACGAGGTGCGCCTGCGGTTCTCCTACCAGGCGCACCGCGCCGAGCGGACCGCCCGCTTCGTCGAACCGCACCGGCTGGTCTCGCTCGGCCGCCGCTGGTACCTGGTGGCGTACGACCTGACCCGGCAGGACTGGCGCAACTTCCGGCTCGACCGGCTCGACGACCCGGAGAGCACGAGCGAGCGCTTCCGTCCGCGCGAACTGCCGGGCGGGGACCCGGTGGCGTTCGTCCGCGCCGGCATCGACGCCATCCCCACGCCGTACACGGTCGAGGCGATCGTGCACGCGCCGGCGGAACAGGTCCGCGCCCAGGTGAGCCCGTGGGCGACGGTCGAGGAGGACGGCGACGACCGCTGCCGCTTCCGGATGACCGCCGAGTCCCTGTCCTGGCCGGCCCTGGCCCTGGGCATGGTGGGCGCGGAGTTCGAGCTGGTCGACTCCCCGGAACTCGCCGACCTCATCCGCGAATGGGGCGCCCGCTTCACCCGCGCCACCGGCGCTTGAGTGCGGCGGCCGCGCGGATCAGCGGGGTGGCTCGGCGGGTTCCAGACGGGCGAGGAGGAGGGTGGCGTCGTCGGAGCTCTCGCCCGTGTGCAGGTGCTTGACGATGGCGTCGCAGGTGCCCTCGATGTCGGGGGACGCGCCGGGCAGGAGGGAGCGGAGCTCCTCCAGCCCCGCGTCCATGTCGCGCGTGCGGCTCTCGATCAGGCCGTCCGTGCAGAGGATCAGCGTGCCGTCCTCCGGCACGCGGAGTTCGAGCGCCTCGTAGCTGGCCTCACCCACGCCCAGCGGCAGGCCCGGCGGCAGATCGATGATCTCCGACGAGCCGTCGGCGGCCGCGATCAACGGCGGGACGTGGCCCGCGCGGGCGATCGTGAGGAGGCGGCGGCCCGGGTCGCAGAGGGCGTACACGCAGGTCGCGAACTGTGCCGTCGTCAGCTCCTGGGCGATCTCGTCCAGGTGGCCCAGCAGGTCGGCCGGGGGCAGGCCGAGCCGGGCGAGGATGCGCACGGCCGTACGGAGCTGGCCCATGACGAGCGCGGCGGCGGTGCCGTGGCCCATGGCGTCGCCGACGACGAGCCCGACCTTTCCCCCGGGCAGCGGGATGGCGTCATACCAGTCGCCGCCGATCCGGCTGGTCTGGCCGGCGGGCAGGTAGCGGTGGGCGATCCGCATCCCCGGCGGCGTCTTGAGCGCCACCGGCAGCAGGCTGCGCTGGAGCGTCTTCGAGGTGCGGCGTTCGCGGTCGTACAGGCGGCCGTTGTCCATGCAGACGGCGGCGTGGTCGGCGATCCGCCGGGCGAGCCCGCCCTCCGCGATGCCGAACGGCCGGTCACCGGACCGGCGGGCGAGGATGGCGAAGCCGAGGACGTTGCCGCGCGCGATGAGCGGGACGGTCAGGAAGCTGTCGTAGTTCAGCGCGTCGTTGATGCGCGGCCGGGTCGACAGCCGGTTCACGAACCGGCCGAACGTCGTGCTGTCGAGCGCGGTGAAGACGACCGGGCGTCCGGTGGTCATGCTGCGGGCGACCGGCGTGTCGGCCGGGAAGGCGATCACCTCGTCGGTGGGGAACGCCGAGGACCACTCGGGCTGCGTGCCGTCGGCGACGCTCAGCGCCATCCGGCGTACGACGACGCGGGACTCGCCGTCCTCATGCGGAGGGAGGTGGTCGTCGACCAGGAGGCGTTCGAGGAGGTAGACGCCGGCCCCGTAGCAGAGGCGGGAGACGAGGGCGTCGGCGAGCTCGCGGGCGGTCTGCCGCAGGTCCAGTGTCGCGCCGATGCCGAACACCGCCTGGTCCGGTTCCTCGGGCAGGGGGTCTCCCCCGGGCGGGGCGTCGCGGTGCGGCAGCGCGCTGATCCCCACGGTGACCTCGCCGGTGGCCTCGGTCACCGGCTCGCAGCGGAACTCCACCGGGACGACGGCCCCGCCGGGCAGCCGTACGGGCAGCAAGGTGACCGAGGGCGTTCCGGCGGCGGCGCGCGCGACGGCCGCGCCGAACGCCTCGCGGTGCTCGCCGGCGAACACCGCGTCGCACAGGTCGCGCCCGCGCACCTCGGCGTCCGTCCGGCCGAACAGCTCGGCCGCGGCCGGTCCCCAGCGCAGTACGTGACCGGTCGCGGCCACCCCTAAGGTGACGAGCGCGCTCAGCCCGGGGATGGTCACTCGATCCTCCTCGAAACGCGCGCCGTCAGCGGCGAATATCGTCCAGCCCAGCATTTGCCGAACTATGTTGGCATATGTGGCGCGTCCATCGACCGATGCCGCGCCACCCTCTAGGCTGACTCGGGACCGGGCGTTCTGTCAGCGTTCCGGCCACACCCATGACCCCGGCACACGAATGGCGAGCACGTGGAACACGAGAGCTGGGCGCCCCCGGAAGTCGATGTCGAGCGCGCCAATGTGGCCCGGATCTATGACGCCCTGCTCGGGGGCTCGCACAATTTCGCCGTCGATCGGGACGTCGCGAGCGCACTGACCGCGATCGAGCCGTCGTCGCGCGACGCAGCACGCGCAAATCGGCAGTTTCTCGGCCGGGCGGTCAGGTTTCTGGTCAAGTCCGGAATTCGCCAGTTCCTCGACATCGGATCCGGCGTTCCGACCTTGGGAAACGTGCACGAGATCGCGCAGTCGGCCGCCCCGGACTCCCATGTGGTGTACGTCGACACGGATCCGGTCGCCATCGCGCACAGCAAGTCGATCCTGGCCGGCAACGAGCAGGCCACGATCGTCCAGGCGGACCTGCGCGAGCCCGACGTGATCCTCTCCCACCCCGACGTGAAGCGGCTCATCGACTTCGACCGGCCGGTGGCGCTCCTGCTCGTCGCGGTACTGCACTTCATCACCGAGGAGGAGCGCCCGGCGGACCTCGTACGACGGCTCGCGGACGCCCTGGTGCCCGGCAGCCACCTGGTCATCTCCCACGCGACGATCGACGGGCGCGCCCCGCAGGTGGGCGAGGCCATCGAGAAGCTCTACTCCCGCACCTCGGCGCCGGGCCGGCCGCGCGACCACGCGAGCGTCAAGGCGTTCTTCGACGGCTTCGAGATCCTCGAGCCGGGCCTGGTCTACCTCCCGCAGTGGCGCCCGGAGGAGTCCGACCTGAAGTTCGAACGGCCCGAGCTGGCGTGGGGATACGCCGGAGTCGGCCGCAAGAACTGACCCACGGCGGCTCGCCACGGCCACGGCGCGAGGCCGGGCGGCGGGTCACCAGAGTGCGAGGGAGCGGGTGAGGATGCCCGCGACGTCCTCCTCGGTCACCTCGCGTGGTGCCGTGGCCAGCAGTCGCTGCTGTTTCATCGTGCCCGCGACCAGGTCCGGCACGTCGGACTCGGTGTAGCCGGTCGCCCCGATCCCGTTCGGCAGGCCGATGTCGCGCATCAGGCGCAGCAGCGCCGCCGGCAGGTACTCCGACGGGTCGGCACTCCGGTCGAGCTCCGGGTCGAGCAGTTCGGCCGCGCGTACGTGCCGGTCCGGGCCGGCCTCGAAGGTGAACCGGAACGCCTCCGGCGCCGTCAGCGCCACGGCCATGCCGTGCGGCACCATCGGCTCCTCGTCCGGGTAGCCGTCGGGGTGGAAGTCCTTCACCTGCCCCGCGATCGGGTACGCGTTCGCGTGCGGGATGTGCACGCCGGCGTTGCCGAAGCCGAGTCCGGCGAAGGTCGCGGCGAGCGCCATCTCCGTACGGGCCGTCAGGTCGTCGCCGTCGCGTACGGCGGTGCGGAAAGAGCGGGCGATCAGCGCCAGGGCGTGCTCGGACCACATGTCGGAGACGGGGTTGGCGCCGCAGTACGGCACGCGCTGTTCGGGCCGCTTGCGCTCGTAGGAGGTGTACGCCCGGGCCGTGTAGCTCTCCAGCGCGTGACAGACGATGTCCATGCCGGCCGAGGCGGTGACCCCGGCCGGCTGGGTGCGGATGAGCTCGGGGTCGACCACGGCGAGCGCGGGCCGCAGGCGCGGATGGCTGATGCCGGTCTTGACCCGCAGGTCCAGGACGTCGAGCACGCAGACGGTCGTGCTCTCCGCGCCGGTGCCGGTCGTGGTCGGCACGGCCACCAGCGGGTTCAGCGGACGCGCCGGGGCCCGCCCCGCCCCGATCGGCGGGTTGAGGTAGTCGGCCAGCTCACCGTCGTTGGTGGTCAGCAGGTTGATCGCCTTCGCCGTGTCGATGCTCGACCCGCCGCCGACCGCGACGATGGCGTCCCACGGGCCGGTCTCGCGGGCGTACGCGACGGCCTCCTTCATCGAGGCGTCGGTCGGCTCGACGTGGACCCGGTCGAACACTTCCGCCTCGATCCCGTACTCCTTCAGCTGCTCGGCGATCCGCTGCGGGCCGCCCGTGGCCGCCACTCCCGGATCGGTGACCACCAGGGCGCGCCGTGCTCCGTACTGGGTGAGGTCGTAGCCGATCTCCGCGGAGGAACCGGCGCCGAACTTCAGCTGCGGCGCGCCGTAGGTGAACACCGACTCGGGATTACCAGGCAAAAGAGGCATATTCCGGATCTTCCGGATGCCGCCGTTCCATGTCAACGCAGGGTCACGCCCGGGGCCCGCCCGGGATCAGCACGGCGAACTCCGGCCCGGACGCCCCGGCGGCCAGCTTGACCGCGCCGGCCGGGTCGTCCAGGCCGACCGGGCGCGGCTCCAGAACGTCCAGGTTCAGCGTTCCGGCGGCGACCATGCGCCACACGTCGAGGACCGTCTCCGGCGGACACATCCACGAGCCGCGCACCGTGAGGCGCCGGCGCATGATGTCGCCGTACGGCAGCGGAAGGTCTTGCCTCACCCCGCCGATCAGCGCCATCGTCCCGCCCGGACGCAGGGCGTCGAAGCCGGTCAGCGTCGGGTCCGGGCCGGGCACGGCGCCGAGGGCGTCGATCACCACGTCCACCTCGCCGATCGCGGCGGCGTCGCGGGCCCGGTCCCCGGTGAATGCCACGGTCCGCACGCGCGGGTCCAACCCGGCGAGCCGGTCCAGGACGGCGGTGTTGCGGCCGACCGCCACGACCCGGGCGGCTCCGCGGGCCAGCGCCATCAGCAGCGTCGCCGCGCCGAGCTGGCCGGTGCCGCCGATGACCGCGACGGTCTGGCCGGGCCGCTGACCGGCGCTGTTCAGACCCTCGGCCGCGATGGCGAGCCACCCCAGGAAGGCCAGCCGGTCCGGCCGCGCGTACTCCTCGGCGCCGGCCAGCCGTACGACGGTCTCCTTGGGGCACAGGGCGCGCTCGGCCCACAGCCCGTCGCGCCACACCGCCTGCATCGCGGTGGTCGTCGCGGTCGCCTTGCCCCGTCCGCCCACGCCCGTCCAGCCGACGAGTATCTCCTGCGGCCCGTCCGTCTCGCCGGAGCTCAGCAGTGGGTTGATGATCACGATGTCGCCCGGCGCGACGTTGAAGACGTCGTCGGCCACGGACTCGACCCGTCCGATGCCGCCCGCGCCGAGGACGAGCGGTGTCGGGATGGTGCCCCGCACCCCCTGAGTGAGGGCCTCGGTATAGGCGGGCAGGTACGCGGCGAGCACGCTGACGATCACCCCGCCGCCGCGCGGCGCCGGCTCCGGCACCTCCGCCAGTCTTATCGGTTGTCCTGCTTCTTCCAGTTTCCATGCACGCATACCGGCAAGTCTGCGAGTGTCTCAGCCTGGTATCCAGAGCCGGTTTATTCTGGAACTGTGACTACCTCGGTGCTCCGCCGACGCGAGCTCGGCGCGTTCCTGCGCAGCCGCCGCGAGCGCATCTCCCCCGCCGAAGCCGGCCTGCCGACGACGGGACGGCGACGCACTCCCGGGCTGCGGCGCGAGGAGATCGCCCTGATCGCGGGCATCAGCGCCACCTGGTACACCTACCTGGAGCAGGGCCGCGACGTACGCCCGTCCGGCCAGGTGCTCGAGGCGCTCGCCACGGCGCTGCGGCTCAGCGAGCACGAACGCGACCACCTGTTCCACCTCGCCGGCGACACCCGCGACGAGCAGGCCGACGCCCCCGAGCCACTGGCCCCCGGCGTCGCCGGCGTCCCGGCGCTGGTCGAGCCCAACCCCGCCTACGTCACGGGCATGCGCTACGACGTGCTGTGCCACAACGCGGCCGCCGCGGAGCTGTTCACCGGCATCTCCGCGATGCCGGAACCCAACCTGGCCCGCTGGGTCTTCACCGAACCCGCGGCACGGCAGGTCCTGGTCGACTGGGACCAGGAGGCGCAGAACGTCCTGGCCCGCCTGCGCGCCGCCGTCGGCCGCCACCCGGACCATCCCCGCTTCACCCGCCTGGTCGACGAACTCCACGCGGCGAGCCCGGAGGTACGCGCCTGGTGGCCCCGCTACGACATCCAGATCAGCCGTGCCGGCACCAAGCGCCTACGCCACCCGAGACTCGGCGTCATCACCCTGGCGCACACCGCGTTCCACGTCGCGGAGAGGCCGGAGCAGACCCTGGTCATCTACAGCCGGTAGACCTTGGGGGCGCTGCCGCCGGCAGGTCCCGGCGCTTTGGCCGTTCAACCTCCCTAGGCGGGGTGACCGGGCGCTTCGAGCAGAGGAGTTCCTTGCGGGCACCTCGGGTGCGGCGCGATGGGGCTCTATGCCTGGTACAGGTCGATGTGATTGCCGTCCGGGTCCTTCACCATCGATGAGCGCGGTTTCCACGGCCTGTCGACCGGCGGCTCGATCTCGATGGCGCCGGCGGCCAGGGCGCGGGCGTGCGCGGCGTCGATGTCGTCGACGAGCAGGCCGAACCTCGCCGGCCCGCCGGGCCAGGGGTGCCGCTCGGGATCGGCCACTGTCACGAGAAAGAAGTCGTCGTCGGGATAGGCGCCGAACTGGAACGAACTGATCTCCTCGTGATAGGAGGCGTCGCGGTAGAACGCGATCGCGGTGGGCAGGTCGCCGGTCGTGATCGTGACCTGGGCGATGCGGTGGGTTCTCACGGGTAGCCCCTTCTCCAGGTAGTGCTCGACGGTCTCGATGAGCTGCGCCAGCGAGTCGGCTTCGCCCAGCAGGTGGTCACGGTGCTCGGCGAGCACGGCGTGGACGCCACGCTCGCGAACCGTTCGCATCGCGTCGACGGGCACCCGGAGGCGGCGCAACGTCGCGTACAGGCGCGCCTCGCTCACCTGGTCGGGCCGGTACCGGCGGTATCCGCTGCCGGGGTCGACGTAGGCCGGAGTGAGCAGCCCGACGTCGTCGTAGTGCCGCAACGCGGTGATCGACAGGCCGGTGACGAGGGAGAAGCTACCGATGCTCAGCACGAGACCATTCTGAAAGTCTCGGGCCGCCCGAGAGTCAAGCGCGCGGCCGCCGGACTCGAGCTCCGCTGGAGCCGTCGGCGTGAGACCTCCCGTACCGGTCGGGCTTGATCCGTCCCGGGTGTCGGTGGCAGCGCCTACCATGGGCCGCCTTACGCGCGCCGTTCCCCCGGAGGTGGTCCACGTGGCCGACGTTACCGCAGCTCAGCCACATCCCGACGAGCTCGAGGCGCACCGGGTGCAGCTGACCGGCTACTGCTATCGGATGCTCGGCTCGCCCTTCGAAGCGGAGGACGCCGTCCAGGAGACGCTCGTACGGGCGTGGCGGGCGCTCGACCGCTTCGAGGGCCGGGCGGCGCTGCGGTCGTGGCTGTTCCACATCGCCACCAACGTCTGCTTCGACCTGCTCAAGGGGCGCGGGCGGCGTGCGCGGCCGATCGACCTCGGGCCCGCGTGGGACGGTTCCGCGCTGAACCCACCGCTCGCCGAGTCGACCTGGGTCGAGCCGACGCCCGACGCTCGCGTCCTGCCGGGCGGTGGGGGCGACCCGGCCGACGAGGCGATCGCGCGCGAGACCGTACGCCTGGCGTTCGTCGCCGCGCTGCAGCACCTGCCGCCCCGCCAACGGGCGGTGCTGATCCTGCGCGAGGTCCTGCGCTGGAAGGCGAGCGAGGTCGCCGAGCTGCTCGGCACCTCATCGGCCTCGGTCAACAGCGCCCTTCAGCGGGCCCGCGCGACGCTCGACGACCTCGGCCTCACCGACTCCTCCGACCTGCAGCCGCTGGACGCCACGCAGCGTTCCCTGGTGGCGCGCTACTGCGACGCCTTCGAACGCTACGACCTCGACGCGCTCGTCGCGCTGCTGCACGAGGACGCCACCCAGTCGATGCCGCCCTATGACATGTGGGTCCGGGGCCCCGCCCGGATGCGCGAGTGGTGGAGCGGGCCGGGCATCGAGTGCCAGGGCTCCCGGCTGCTGCCGACGGCGGCGAACGGCTCGCCCGCCTTCGGCCAATACCGCCCCAGCGGCCCGGGTGGCCGCCACGAGCCGTGGTCACTGCACGTGCTGGAGTTCCGCGGCGACCGCCTGATCCGCCTCAACTTCTTCCTCGACGTCGACCGCCTGTTCCCCCTCTTCGGCCTGCCACCGCATCTTTGAGATCTCCACGGCGGAAGACATCGTGCATGGGGCAGGAGTCGAACCTGCACAGCGCGAAGCGGGCGGTTTACAGCCGCTTGGTCTCACCCATGACCAGGCCCATGCAAAGGGTGAACAGGGGGATTCGAACCCGCCACTTCCGGGACCACAACCCGGCGTGCTTCCGTTACACCATGAACACCACGGCGTCCCTCTTCCTGGGACGCGGTCGACCGAGCAGGAGTCGAACCTGCCACGCGCGCCGTGTTAAGGCGCCGCTCTACCGATGAGCTACCGGTCGTTTCGTACCCTCGGCCGGAGTCGAACCGACGCCCCACCGCTCCGGAGGCGGATGCTCTGTCCACTGAGCTACGAGGGTGTGGGTACATCGCTCCGGTGGCTGGTATCGAACCAGCATGACGCGGTTAACAGCCGCGCATCCTGCCGTTGGATGACACCGGATCAGTCGCGCAGGTGGGATTCGAACCCACGATAACCGGCTTATGAGGCCGGTGGGGACGGCCTGACTCCCCTACTGCGCAGTGCGCCGCCGCTGAGGGCGGCTTTTCTTATCGCGGAAGGTGAGGGATTCGAACCCCCGCAGGTCACCCTGGCCTCCGTTTTCGAAACGGGCGCGATACCGGACTCCGCCAACCTTCCACTGCGTCGATGACCGGGCCGTCGCCCCCGTCGGACGGCCCGGTCGTCTCTCGCGTACCGCCACGAGGATTCGAACCTCGACCTTCGCGTCCTGAGCGCGACGCCTCTACCGATTGGGCTATGGCGGCCTGTTGAAACTGCGTACGCTCGGCGGGACTCGAACCCGCACCTCCGGCTCCTCGGGCCGGTGCCTCTGCCAGTTGGGCCACGAGCGCTTGAAAGAGCCGCCACCCGGTGCCGACCCGGGCCACCCGCCGTACGAAGGCGGGGTCACAAGCCGTGTGCGGCGGCCTCGCTCCCTGGCAAGGATTTGAACCTCGATTCCACGATCCAGAATCGCGTGTCCTGCCGGTTGGACGACCAGGGAATGACAGCGCGCGAACGCGCGCTCCGCACCTCCGCCAGGACTCGAACCTGGGGCCTCCCGCTCCGCAAGCGGGCGCTCTGTCCACTGAGCTACAGAGGCTGGGCGCGGCGGCCGGAAACCCGGAAAGAGCCGCCGCGAGCAAATGTCTTCCGCTGTGGAGTTTTCAAAACGCATTCCCCGCCCAAGATCACAAGAGCAGAGGAAAAGCATGGGTGGCAGGAGTCGAACCCGCTTCTCGCCGGACTTGGAAACCGGCCGCCTAACCGTTGGCTCACCCACGTGTCACTCATGAAAAGGGCCGCCCGGGACGATGTCCTCCGGGCGGCCCGCAACGACAGGTGCGACCTATCCCGAGGCTCCCGTAAGGAGGACATGCAGCAGCTCATATCGCGTGCCCTGCGACATCTGCCGCCAGTGCGAGTTATTCATTCGCACTTCCTCCTCTCCTGCCGTCCTGATGCTTCCATCATAAGAACCCTCGCCGCGAGGGCAACATATTTAATCGCCGTCGATGTCCATCAGACGGCGAACCCGCGAATCGGGTTCCCTCAGCCGTCCAATTGCTCGATCGTCGCGATCGACGGCGTCTCCGTACGGCCCAGCTCGCGGGCCGTGTCCTCGGCGGCGCGCAGGACGCGTACGGCGTTGCTCCAGGTGAGTTTGGTCAGGTCCGTCTCGGACCAGCCGCGGCCGAGGAGTTCGGCGATCAGGTTCGGGTACGCCGACACGTCGGACAGGCCGTCCGGGGTGAAGGGAGTGCCGTCGAAGTCGCCGCCGATGCCGAGGTGGTCGATGCCGGCCACCTCGCGCATGTGGTCGAGGTGGTCGGCGACCGTCGCCGGGGTCGCGATCGGCGGCGGGTTGGCGGCCTCGAACTCCCGCCGCACCTCGGCCGCCTCGGCGGCGGTGTCGAACGGGTGGAAGCCCTTGGCCCGGACATGCTCGTCGGCGGCGCGGGTCCACTCGATCGCCTCGGGCAGGACGAACTTCGGCACGAACGTCGCCATCGCGACCCCGCCGTTGGCCGCCAGCGACGCCAGCACGTCGTCGGGGATGTTGCGCGGGTGGTCGCAGACGGCGCGCGAGGACGAGTGCGAGAAGATCACCGGCGCCCGGCTGACCCGCAGGGCGTCCCGCATGGTGTCGGCGGCCACGTGGGAGAGGTCGACGAGCATGCCCAGCCGGTTCATCTCGCGGACGACCTCCTCGCCGAAGCGGGTGAGGCCGTGCGCCGCCGGCTCGTCGGTGGCCGAGTCCGCCCAGGGCACGTTGTCGTTGTGCGTCAGCGTCATGTAGCGGACGCCGAGCGCGTACAGGGCGCGCAGCGTGGCCAGCGAGTTGTCGATCGAGTGGCCGCCCTCGGCGCCCATCAGCGACGCGATCCGGCCGTCCGCCCACGCCGCCTCCACGTCGTCGGCGGTCAGGGCGATGCGCAGGTGGTCGGGGTAGCGCGCGGCGAGGGCGCGGACGCAGTCGATCTGCTCCAGCGTCGCGCTGACCGCGTGCTCGCCCGCCAGCTCCGAGGGCACGTACACGGACCAGAACTGCGCGCCCACCCCGCCCGCGCGCAGGCGGGCGAGGTCGGTGTGCAGGCGGCCGGTCTGGTCGACGGCGATGTCGCACGCGTCGAGGTCGTACCCGGACTGCTCGCGCAGCGCCCACGGAAGGTCGTTGTGCCCGTCCACCACGGGGTGGCCGGCGAGCAGAGCACGGGCGCGCTCCAGGTGGCCGGAATCGACGGTGTACGTCATCTGTTCTGTGTCCTCACTGACGCTGTCGGGATGGGGTGGTCAACGCAATTCTGATACGGCCGCCAGCAGCCGCTCGACGTCGGACCGGTCGTTGTAGTGCACGAGCCCGGCGCGTACGGCACTGCCCCGGTCGCGGATGCCCAGGGCGGCGGTGAGCTCCCACGCGTAGTTGTGTCCGCTCCAGACGTTCACCTTGCGCGAGGCGAGGTGCTCGGCGACCGCGCCGGGCGTGTGCCCGTCGACGGTGAAGTAGGCCGTGGCGGTACGGCGCCGGGGGGCGCCGACGAGCCGTACGCCGGGCACGGCGGCCAGGCCGTCGAGCAGGTGGGCGAGTTCGGCCTGTTCGTGCGCTTCGACCGCGGCCATCGAGGCGAGGATGCGCTCCCGGCGGGTGCCGGCGGCTCCGGAGTCCAGGCCGGCCAGGTGGTCGACGGCGGCGGTCACGCCGGCGAGGTCGGCGAACGACGCGGTGCCGGTCTCGAAGCGGTCGGGCACGTCGGTGCTGGAGGAGGCGAGCTTGTCGGGCTGGAGCGTCTCCAGCAGGGACGGCGCCGCGACGACGGCGCCGATGTGCGGGCCGGACCACTTGTAGGCGCTGGTCGCGTAGAAGTCGGCGCCGAACGTGGACACGTCGACGGGGGTGTGCGGGGTGGCGTGCACCCCGTCGACGTAGGTGAGCGCGCCGGCGTCGTGGGCCCGCTTGGTGATCGCCGCGAGGTCGGGCATGGTGCCGAGGATGTTGCTGGCGGCGGTGACCGCGACGAGCCGGGTGCGGTCGCCGAGGAGCGCGTCGTACTGCTCGGCCGGCAACTCGCCGGCGGGCACGTCGACCTCGGCCCAGCGGACGGTGACGCCGGCGCGCTCGGCCGCCTGCACCCAGGGCCGCACGTTGGCGTCGTGGTCGAGGCGGGACAGCACGATCTCGTCGCCGGCACGCCAGGTACGGGAGAGGGCGTACGCGAAGCGGTAGGTCAGTGTGGTCATGTTGGGCCCGAGGACGACGCCGCGCGGATCACCGCCGACCAGGTCGGCGACGGCCTGGCGGGCGGCCTCGACGATGGCGCCGGAGCGGTCGCTGGCCGGGAAGGCGCCGCCGACGTTGCCGATGCCGCGCTCGTACGCGCCCGCGATCGCGGAGATCACCGACTCGGGAACCTGCGTGCCTCCCGCTCCGTCCAGGTAGGCGTAGCCATCGCGCAGTGCCGGGTACGCTGCGCGAATCGATACCAGGTCCAGGGTCATGTCAGCTCCAAAGCACGCGTTCGGTCCGAAACTACGTGGCTCCAGGCTCTCGTGCGACGGCCGGGGAGGGGAAGCCCGGCCCCGCTCGCGAATGAAAGCGGTCAGGCGGGACATACTCCGCGTGGAACCCCCGAGTACGGAGGAGATCGGATGATCCTTCCCGGCGTTCTCGCGCTTCTCGTCGGCGCGGTCCTGGCCTTCGCCGTCCACGGCGACGTGGGGGGTGTCGGCGTCGGCACGGTCGGCGTCATCGTAATGATCATCGGGGGCCTGATCCTGATCGCGGGCCTGCTGCGCCTGCGCCGCGGCAGCCGGCAGCGGATCGCCGGCCGCCGGGACCGGGTCTACCGGACGAGCAAGGGGAAGATCATCGCGATGGTCATCGCGGTGATCTACATCGTGTCACCGATCGACATCGTCCCCGACTTCCTGCTGCCGGTCGGCGTGATCGACGACGCCACGGCGTTCGGCTGGCTGCTGTTCGCGATCGGCCAGGAGGTGACCCGCCGCCGCGGCGGCCAGGCCGCCTAGCCACCTAGCCACCTAGCCACCTGGCGGGCGGCCTGCCGGTTCCCAGCCGTGGGCGAGGAGGTCGAAGAGCGCCTCGACGGCGGCCCGGCGGTCCGGCCGGCCGCGGGCGAGGACCGGGATCTGGAGGACGAACCGCGCGAGGGCCGCACAGGCGAGGTCGTCGTGCCGCACGCCGAGCTCGTCGGCGATGGCCGCGCTGAGAGCGTCGGTGTGCCGGGTCCACATGCGCTCGGAGTACGCGCGTAGTGCCGGTGTGGAGTCCACCAGATCGGTGAACTCGGCCATCTGTGGATGCGCCGCGAGCGGCAGCCAGCTGTCGAGGACGTGCCGCCGGAGGGCGTCGAGGATGCTCTGGCCGTCGGCTCGCCGCCGCACCGCGGCGGTCAGTGCCGCCTCGCGGTGCTCGTCCTGGTCGAACACCAGCGCTTCCTTGCCGCTGAAGTGCTTGAACACCGTGGTGGTCGACACGTCGGCCGCGTCGGCGATGTCGCGGATGCTCACCTGGTCGTAGCCGCGCTCCAGGAAGAGCCGCAGTGCGGCGTCCGCGATCGCTTGCCGGGTGGCCGCCTTCTTGCGTTCGCGGCGGCCCACAGGGGGCGAGGTCATGGCCGGAGCATATCCGAAAGTTGCATCGGAGGCTAAGTTGACTCGTTGCACTTTTCTACTTGGTCTGCTTTTCTAGAGACGCGGAGCCCGAGCGGCGCGTCTTCCCCGGCCAGGCTCCGCTCACCTGATCCCCGGAAGGGAACCCCCATGAACTCACCAGCACCCGCCCGCGCCAGGATCAGCGTCATCGGCGCCGGACCCGGCGGGCTGACCTGCGCCCGCATCCTCCAGCAACGCGGCATCCCGGTGACCGTCTACGACCGCGACCCCGGCCCCGGCGCGCGCAACCAGGGCGGCACCCTCGACCTGCACGCCGACAACGGCCAGATCGCCCTGCGCGAGGCCGGCCTGCTCGACGAGTTCTTCGCACTGGCCCGCCCCGAAGGACAGGAGATGCGCCGGCTCGATCCGGCCGGAACGATCACGTTCCACAAGGTCCCGGAGGCCGGCGAGCTGTTCAAGCCGGAGATCGACCGCGGCCAGCTGCGCGACCTGCTCCTCGACTCCCTACGCCCGGGGACCGTGCGCTGGGGCCACGCTCTCGACACGGTCGGCGGACCGGCCGACGGGCCGCGGCGGTTGCGGTTCGCCGACGGCACGACCGTCGAGACCGATCTGGTCATCGGCGCCGACGGCGCCTTCTCCCGCGTACGCCCGGCCGTGTCCCCCGCCGTCCCCGAGTACACCGGAGTGAGCTTCCTGGAGGCGTGGTTCTCCGACGTCGAGAAGCGGCACCCCGACATCGCCGAGCTGGTCGGCCAGGGCAGCGCCGCCGCCGGCGACGGCGAGCGCGGCCTGTTCGCCCAGCGCAACAGCGGAGATCACATCCGCGTCTACCTCATCCGGCGAGTCCCGGTCGACTGGGCCGAAACGAACGGCCTGGCCCCCGGCGACACCGACGGCATCCGCGCCCTGCTGCTCGGCGAGTACGCCCACTGGTCGCCCCGCATGCGCCAGATGATCGCCGGGAACGACGGCCCCTACGTCGACCGCCCGATCTTGGCCCTCCCGGTCCCGCACACCTGGGCGCACGACCCGACGGTGACCCTCCTCGGCGACGCCGCCCACCTCATGCCTCCGCTCGGCGTCGGCGTCAACCTCGCCATGCTCGACGCGAGCGAACTCGCACTCGCCCTCGCGACCGCGGCCACCGTCGATGACGCGGTCGGCGTCTACGAGAAGACCATGCTGCCCCGCTCGATCGAGACGGCCAAGGCCCTCGAAGGCGGCGCCGAGCACCTGCTGTCCGACGACATGCCCGACTTCGGGGACGACGACGAATCCCGGCCGTGAACGCCCCCACCGATGTCCTGTCGAGCGATCAGCCGCCGCTGCCGTACGGGCGGGTGAGGATCTCCAGGTTGTGGCCGTTCGGGTCGTCGAAGTACGCGCCGCGGCCACCGTCGCGGTGGTTGATCTGCCCCTCCTCGTGGTGGGCGGGGTCGGCGTAGTAGTCGATTCCGGCGTTCTGGATGCGCCCGAAGATCGCATCGAACTCCTCATCCGACACCAGGAACGCGTAGTGCTGCGGCACGATCCGGTCCGGTTCGACCTCCATGAAGTCCAGCGTGACCCCGTTTTCCGTGTGGACCGGCAGGAACGGGCCGAACGGCGCCCCGACCTCCAGGCCCAGCACGCGAGCCGTGAACTCCGCGGAGGCCGCCTTGTCGCGGGCCGCGACGATGGTGTGGTTCAACTGGATCGACATTGATCTCTCATCTCCTCCGAGGGCTCCTCCCCGGGGTACGTACCCAGGAACACCCGCACCGGCGGGCAGGATGGCGGGGTGCGTATCCGGCCGATCACTCCTGCCCTCCTGACCGATGAGATCGCCGACCGCGTCGCGTCCGCCGGGACGCCCTGGGTCCGGGTCGCCGTCGACGGGGCTCCGCCCGCGCGCCCGGAGGATCTCGCCGACGCCCTGACCGGGCCGCTGCGGGTGCTGGGCCGCGCGGTCGTGCGCGCCTCCGCGCGTGACTTCCTGCGCCCGGCGTCGCTGCGGTTCGAGCACGGCCGTACCGATCCGGACGTGTTCTACGACGAGTGGCTCGACACCGGGGCGCTGGCCCGGGAGGTCCTCGGGCCGCTCGACCCCGGGGGCACGGGCCGGGTGCTGCCCGCCCTGTGGGACAGCGAGACCGACCGTGCCGTACGGGCCGCGTACGTGACGCTGCCGCCGGGCGGGGTGGTGCTCGTGGACGGCGCGCTCCTGCTCGGCCGCGGGCTCCCGTTCGACCTGACGGTGCATCTGTGGCTCTCTCCGGCGGCGCTGCGGCGCAAGGTCGCGGCCGACGAAGCGTGGACGCTACCGGCCTACGAACGGTACGAACGCGAGGCCGACCCGGCCGGAACCGCCGATCTGGTCGTCCGCATGGACCACCCCGACCGACCCGCGCTCGTCGAATGAGGCGAAAGGTCCGCCCGGAACGGCTCCCGCGGACACGCGGCGCTGTTCCGGGGGCACGGGAATGGGCGATGATGAAACATCCCGCCACTTCCCCGAAAAGCCGTGTGGAGACGATGTGTCAGAGTCGTTGACCTATGTCGACGCGCTGAAAATCCTTGGTGATCGTCAGAGCCGGCTCGTCAGCCTCCTGGACGGCGTGATGTCGGCGGGCCTGGCGACCTGGGCGGCGACCGCGTGGACGATGGGCGGCGACCCGTCCGCGCCGACGAACCTCTTCGACCTCAAGGACGAGGTGGTCCGGTTCGGGCACGAGGCCATGCGCCGGATCTCCGAGCGCCGCAACGGCCTGTCCCGGTACGACCGTACGCAGCGGCTCGCCGCCGCGCACGCCGTGCTCGTGGTCTCCTCCTACTTCGAGACCCTGGACCGTACGGAGCTGCCGCTCACGCCGGAGCAGATCGCCGTCTCGGCGGGTGAGCGGCTCACGCACGGCGAGAGCCCGCCCAAGGGGTACGTCGACCTGATCGACGGGCTGCTCAGCGACCGGCTGCCGATGCCCGAGCCGCACGTGCCGTACGCCCGCACGCGCGAGGCCATCGAGGGCGTCTATGACCTGATGTCGCGCCGGCTCACGACGCTGCTGCGCGCCGCGCCCGAGTGGGACGCCCTGGCCAGGCGCGAGCGCGACCGCGTCCTGGACACCGTGCGCCGGATGCCGCCGCACGCGCTGAGCGCCTACGACGACGCGTTCCGCCGGCTGGCCTCCGACAACCGCGAGTTCGAGGTGTGGGCCAGCTTCACCGAGGCGTCCGGGCTGAGCGCCGGCCTGGCCGAGGTGGGCCGGCTGCTGGGCGAGATGGCGGGCCGGCAGGCCGGTGACCGGCCGCGCAGCCACCTGATCCGCGCCTACCGCGCCGCGCTCGCCGAACCGCTCGTCGCCACCGGGCACGCGCCGGAGTGGGTCTCGCTGCCCGCGCTCGGCGAGGCGTACGTCAGCCCGCGTTGCAAGGCGGCCGAGGTGGGCCCGGGTGACACGCCGTCCGGCAAGGAGTGGTGGGACGCCCACGAGCCGGTGCCGTCCGTCGAGAGGTTCCTCGCCGGGTACCTCACGCTGCCGCGCGCGGTGCGCGTGCCGCTGGTGGTGCTCGGCGAGCCCGGCTCGGGCAAGTCCAAGCTCACCGAGGTCCTCGCCGCCCGCCTGCCCGAGCAGGACTTCCTGCCGATCCGCGTCGAGCTGCGCGACGTCGAGGCCGAGTCGCTCATCCAGGAGCAGATCGAACAGGCGATCTTCCGGCAGACGGGCGAGCGCGTCGCCTTCCACGACCTGCTCGACGCGGCGGCCGGGGCGCTGCCGGTGGTGATGCTCGACGGCTTCGACGAGCTTCTGCAGGCCGCCGGGGTCAACCGCTACGACTACCTGGAGCAGGTGCGCGACTTCCAGCGACGGCAGCTCGCGCTCGGCCGTCCCGTCGTCGTGCTCGTCACGAGCCGTACGGTCGTCGCCGACCGGGTGCGGTACCCGGCGGGCAGCATCGCGCTCCAGCTCCAGCCGTTCACGGACGCCCAGGTGCGGCACTGGCTGGAGGTCTGGCGGCGGCACAACGCCGACCTGCTGCGGGCGCGCGGGCTGCGCCCGTTGACGCCGGAGGCCGCGCTGTCGCACCGCGAGCTGGCCTGCCAGCCGCTGCTCCTGCTCATGCTCGCGATCTTCGACGCGACCGAGAACGCGCTGGTGACTCGCGACGCCGGCCTCGGCCAGGCCGAGCTGTACGAGGCGCTGCTGATGGACTTCGCGCTCCGCGAGATCCGCAAGTACCCCGGCAACCAGTCGCTGTCGGCGTCCAGGCAGCGCAGGCTGGCCGAGAACGAGCTGGACCGGCTGGCCATGGTCGCGCTCGGCATGTTCGCCCGCGGACGCCAGAGCATCACCGACGCCGAGCTCGACCGCGACCTGGCGCTCCTGCGCCCCGAGCCGGACGGCGCCGCCGAGCCCGGCGACGAGGCGGCGCTCAGCCTGGCCCAGCGGGCGATCGGCCGGTTCTTCTTCATCCACCGGTCCGAGGCGCACGCCCGCGGCCACCGCACCCGCACGTACGAGTTCCTGCACACGACGTTCGGGGAGTTCCTGGTCGCCTGGCTGGCCAACCGGACGCTCGGGGACCTCGTGGCAGTGCACGAACTGGTCCGCGACCGGCCGACCGCGGCCGCCGGGCGGCTCGACGACGGCTTCCTGTTCTCGGTCCTGTCGTTCGCGTGCCTGGCCGAGCGGGCGCCCGTGACCGACTTCCTCGCCGCGATCTTCCGCGGGCTGCCCGCGGAGACCCGCGACGGCTACCGCGAACTCCTGCTCGAAGTGCTCGACGGCGCGCTGTACACCCATCCGAGCCGGTCGTACGCGGCGTACGAGCCGGCACGTCACCCGCTCACCCGCCGCCTGGCCGCCTACTCCGCGAACCTGACGGTGTTGCTCGTGCTGCTGTCCGCCGAGGGGATCGGCGTACGCGCGATGTTCGCCGGCGCGGGCGCCGCCGTCGAACGCTGGATCGAGCACGGCCACCTGTGGAAGGGCCAGCTGACCGCGTCGGAGTGGAGCGGCCTGGTGAACACCGTACGGGGACGGGTGAGCCGCGGGGAGGAGGGCGTCGACGTCACCCTGACCCGTGAGGACGGCTCGCCCGCGCGCCTGCTGGAGACGTTCGTCATCGTCCCGCCCGGCACGACGACGGACACCACCGACTACGACGTGCTGCTGTCGCACGACCCCAAGGAGTGCGACCTCGCCGTGCCGGCGTCGAGCTACCTCGGCCTGTCGATCAGGGAGCTGGCCTTCCTGCCGAACTGGCACACGGGCATGCTCCTGCTCCAGGCCGTGCCGTACCTGCGGGCGATGGGCGAGCAGATCCGCTGGCGCCGGGGCGAGGGCGCCGCGGTCCTGCCCGCGTACCTGCTCTCGCTGCTGGACCACACCAAGGAGACGCCCGCGTGGGAACGGGTGCGTTACTACACGCCCTGCTTCGAGGCCCTGCCGGCGTTCCCCGAGCTGGTCCGGCCGGTCCTGCTCCGGCTGCGTGAGGACGCCCGCTCGCTCCCGGTCGCGACAACGGTCGACCTCCTCCGCGAGGCCGCCTGCGTGCCGCCGTCGGAGGCCTACGTCGACATCCTCAACGACCTGTGGACCCGTCTCTCCGGCAAGGCCTCCCCCGGCATCGGCGGCCGGGGGATGGTCATCGCGCTGGTGCGCGCGCTCCGGCAGAAGTGGCCGGACGCCGACCTGGGCGGGCTGGCTCCGGGCCTGCGCTCGGCCACGTCCGGCAAGCGCCGCCCGGAGTCGTGACCCGCTTTCTCAGGCGCGCAGTGCGCGCTGGGCGAGCCGGAACCCGAGGTCCAGGCCGAACTGCGTCAGGACGCCCGCTCCGCAGGCGCCGGCGATGGCCAGCGCGATCGGCTCGACGAACGGGAGCAGGGCACGGATCGCCGCGGCGAGGTCGCCGGGGATGCTGATAACGATGGTCATGACGGACCTCCCGTCTCCGCGCCGGAGGGCGCGGCGCCGGACCCGTCACGCGTCAGCGGTGGCGCATGCCGGGTGCGACGGATCGTCGCCGGTGAGGCACCGGCCGGGATGACAGGAACTCAACTCCGTCTCACCTCCTCAGGACATGCGTCACGCCTCGCCATGAGGCGCCGTTTTCAGTGAAACCGCAGCTCACCGGGCTTGTCAAACAATTGCGTGAGTGGGAGGGGAATCGGGGCGCCGCCGCGGCCCGGCAGGGTAGGCACCCTGCATGTCCGCAGGCTACGGCGGTTCGCTGTCCACGTTCCGGCGTGCGCCGCTGTGGCGCGCGATCGGCCGCCGGTCGATGGTCCGGCGCCTCGACTGGGTGCTGCTGGGCGCCGTCCTCGGGCTGACCTGGCTGGGCACGCTGCTCGTCTGGTCGGCCACCCGGCCGGGGCTGCTGCAGGCCGGACGCGACCCGGAGAGCTACCTGAAGAAGCACCTGCTGACCGTGGCGGTCGGCCTGGTCCTGGCCCTCGCGGTGTCCATGCTGGACTACCGGCTGGTCCGCGCGTACGCGCCGGTGCTCTACGCCGCCTCCTGCGTCGGCCTCGTGGCCGTACTCACGCCGCTCGGCTCGACGATCAAGGGCCACCACTCGTGGATCGAGGTGGGCGGCGGCTTCCAGCTCCAGCCGGCCGAGTTCGGCAAGGTCGGGCTGGTCATGGTGCTCGCGGTCCTGCTCGGCGAGCCGCGCGACGGCCACTCCGAGCCCGGGACCGGCGACCTGCTCGCCGCCCTGGCGCTCGCGGGAGTGGTCGTCGGTCTGATCGTCATGCAGCCGGACCTCGGCACGACGATGGTCCTCGGCGTGCTGATCCTGGCGATGGTGGCGGTGTCCGGGGTCTCCAGGCGCTGGCTGCTGGGGCTGTCCGGCGGAGCGGTGGCGGCGGCCGTCGCCGGCTGGCAGATGCACGTGCTCAAGCCGTACCAGGTCGACCGGTTCATCGCCTTCGCCTACCCGGCCGCGGACCCCAAGGGCGTCGGCTACAACGCCGCGCAGGCGCGTATCGCGGTGGGCTCGGGCGGCGTGTTCGGCCGGGGCCTGCTCCAGGGGCCGCAGACCGCGGGTCACTTCGTGCCCGAGCAGCACACCGACTTCATCTTCACCGTGGCCGGGGAGGAACTCGGTTTCGTCGGGTCCGCGCTGATCGTCGGGCTCCTCGGCCTGGTGGTGTGGCGGGCGCTGCGCATCGCGATCCACTGCGAGAACAGCTTCGGCGTCCTGCTGGCCGCGGGGGTCGCGTGCTGGCTGGGCTTCCAGGCCTTCGAGAACGTCGGCATGTGCCTCGGCCTGATGCCGATCACCGGCGTGCCCCTGCCCTACCTGTCGTACGGCGGGTCGGCGACGCTCGCCAACATGGTCGCGCTGGGCCTGCTCCAGGCGGTCCACGTACGCCGGCGCACGTTCGCCTGACCCCGCCGGGACCGCATCAAGCCGTTCTGGGCGCCGGGCAAGAAGGGTATGGACTAGGTTCGGGAGGACGCCCGCCCAGGCGTTCCCCCGTGTCTTTTCCCAGGTCCTGAGCGCACAGTCACCCGACCAGGAGGTTCGATGCCGGCCGCCGACCGCACGCGCAGGTCGCCGCTGGCCTGCCTGCTGGTCGCGCTGGTTCTCGCACTCGGGCTGAGCGGCGCCGCACAGGCGGGCGCCGGCACGGGCGGTGGCCACCCGATGGTGACCTCCGCGGCCGGTGTCCCCGGGCCGCAGGCCGTTCTCGATCTCCACGTCCAGTTCCGGCTCGGCACGCCCCGGCCGGACGGTTTCGCGACGGGGCCGTCCGCGCTGCTCGCCGTCCTGCTGCTCGGCCGCCGGCGCCGCCGGAGCCCGGCACGGGTCGCGCGAGGAGCCCCGGGCCGCCCGCCGCGCGGCGGCCGGGCTCCCCCGGCCTCGCCACCGGTCCAGGGCCTTCTCACCGCGAATCCGTGAGCACAGGCCCTCGGAGACTGCCCGGAGGGTTCCGGACGGTCTCTCGGGCGGGGCGGTCTCGGGAGGACCGCCCGGCCGGGCCGGCTCGCGCCCGCGGTGTCCGACGGGACCCCGTGTCATCCACGGACGGCGTCTCTTCCGCCGTCCGCCGATTCCACGTGGAGACACCTCCATGTCCACTCTTGCCATCTGCGTCTTGATCGTCATGGTCTGCGGTGTGGCCCTGCTCGTCGCGATGTTCCCCCGGAACGACAACCGGCTGGGCATGGCCGGGCTGGGAGTGCTGATGGCCGCCGACATCCTGGCGATGGTGCACGCGGCACTGAACGCCTGAGCCCGCCCGCCCCTGGGCCCCTCACCCCCGTGAACCGGCCGTGACCTGCGGCTTAGTCTGGGGATGAGGGGCCCAGACATCGCGTTCGCCGCCCCGGCCCCGGGCGGAACTCGATCGGGGGGAAGACATGACATCTCCGGATGACAAGCAACGTCAGCTCGACGCCTATCGGACCGATCCGTGCGCCTCCGAGATGACCACGGACTTGGGGATTCCGGTCGGCGAGACCGACAACTCCCTGACGGTCGGCGAGCGCGGACCGACGCTGATGGAGGACTTCCACTTCCGCGAGAAGCTCACGCGCTTCGACCACGAGCGCATCCCGGAGCGGGTCGTGCACGCCCGGGGCGCGGGGGCGTACGGGCACTTCCAGCTCTATGAGTCTCTCGCCGAGTACACGCGGGCGCGCTTCCTGTGCGACACCTCGGCGAGCACCCCGACCTTCGTGCGCTTCTCGACGGTCGCCGGGTCGCGCGGCTCGCCCGACACCGTACGGGACGTCCGCGGCTTCGCCACCCGGTTCTACACGAAGGAGGGCAACTTCGACATCGTCGGTAACAACATGCCCGTCTTCTTCATCCAGGACGGCATCAAGTTCCCCGACTTCGTCCACGCCGTGAAGCCCGAGCCGCACAACGAGATCCCGCAGGCGTCCTCGGCCCACGACACGCTGTGGGACTTCGTGCAGCTCCAGCCCGAGACCATGCACATGATGATGTGGCTGATGTCGGACCGGGCGCTGCCGCGGAGCTTCCGGATGATGCAGGGGTTCGGCGTGCACACGTTCCGGCTCGTCAACGAGGCCGGGAAGGGCACGTTCGTGAAGTTCCACTGGAAGCCCAAGCTCGGCACGCACTCGCTGGTGTGGGACGAGACCCAGAAGGTCGCGGGCAAGGACCCGGACTTCAACCGGCGCGACCTGTGGGAGGCCATCGAGTCCGGCCAGTACCCCGAGTACGAGCTCGGCGTGCAGCTCGTGCCCGAGGGCGAGGAGGGCCGGTTCGACTTCGACCTCCTCGACGCGACCAAGATCATCCCAGAGGAGGAGGTCCCGGTACGGCCGGTGGGCCGCCTGGTGCTGGATCGCAACCCGGACAACTTCTTCGCCGAGGTGGAGCAGGTCGCCTTCCACCTGGGCAACGTGGTGCCGGGCATCGACTTCACCGACGACCCGCTGCTCCAGGCCCGGCTGTTCTCCTACCTCGACACCCAGCTGCTGCGGCTCGGCGGGCCGAACTTCCCGCAGCTGCCGGTGAACCAGCCGCTCGCACGGGTCAACAACCACCAGCAGGACGGGCCGCACCAGACGCGGATCCCGGAGAGCCGTGCGATGTACCACAAGAACTCCCTCGGCGGCGGCTGCCCGGCCCTCGCCGACGAGAACGCGTACACGCACTTCCCTGAGTACCTGGCCGGTCACAAGATCCGCAGGCGCCCCGAGAGCTTCGCCGACCACTACTCCCAGGCCACGCTGTTCTGGAACAGCATGGCGGACTGGGAGAAGGAGCACATCGTCGCGGCGTTCCGGTTCGAGCTGGGCAAGGTCGACCACCACCACGTGCGCGAGGGCGTGGTGAAGAACCTCAACCACGTCGACCACGACCTCGCCGTCGCGGTCGCCGAAGGGGTCGGCGTCGAGCCGCCGGACAAGCCGGTGACCGAGAACCACGGCCGCAGCTCGCCCGCCCTGAGCCAGGCCAACACCGCCCACAGCCCCGCCACCCGCAAGATCGCGATCCTGGTCGCCGACGGGGTGAGCGCCGAGGACGTCGGGGCGGTACGGGACGGACTCCGCGACCTGGGGGCGATCCCGGAGGTCCTGGCCCCGCGCGACGGCGCCGTACGGTCCGCCGACGGCGCGTCCGTGGAGGTCACCCGGGCGCTGCCGACGGTCGACTCGGTGCTGTACGACGCGGTGGTGGTGCCCGGCGGCGCGGAGTCGGTACGGACGCTGTCCCAGGACGGCAGCGCGGTGTACTTCCTCACCGAGGCGTACAAGCACTACAAGGCGATCGGCGCGCTCGGCGAGGGCCGCGAGCTGCTGTCCACCGCCCACGTCCCGGACGGCGGCCTCGACCAGGGCGTCGTGGTCACGGACCGGCCGGACGGCGCCTTCGTCAAGGAGCTCGGCGACGCCGTGGCGGCCCACCGCCACTTTAACCGCGAGACCGCCGCCGTACCCGCCTGAGCGGCGCGAGGCGGCCCCGGCCCCACCGGGCCGAGGCCGCCCTCGTCGCGGCGTGCGACTGAACGGGCCGAGACCTATACACACAGGTCAACGGCTTGTCCCCGGCCTCGGACCGCCACCCTGTCAGCGTCCTCTCATCGCTCACCCGGCCCGGGCCTCCGCCTGATCGGCGATGACGTAGACGTCTGTTTCCCGCCGGCACCGCGGCGCCGCTGCTTCCTCCGGTTGGCGCGTGACAACTGATGTCGCCGAGATCGATCAGCACGCACGACGCCCGTTTCAGATCTCGATGATCTGCAGGCTGTCGATTCCGCGTAGGTGGCAGCGGGTGCCGGCGAGGGTGATCGGCACCGTGTCGAGTCGCATGTCGGCCACCCGTGCGGCGTAGCTCGGGGCGAGGCCGCCGAGCGGGATCGGGATGGTCCAGGGCTCGGCGGCGCCGGGCGCGGCGGTGCCGGGGTTGTCCAGCGCCATGAGCCACTGCCCCTCGACCAGTGCGAACGTGTGCTCCGCCGTACGCGCGACCACGCACGCGTGCCCTCCGAGCGGCGTCACACCCGCGTACGCGCCGTCGAGGCGGAGGTGGTGCACCCGCCAGGTGCCGTCGTCGGCGGACTCCGCGCACAGTGCCACTCCGTCCGGCCCGACCGCCGCGCTGTGCACCCGGCCCGGCACGGTGCTGGTCCAGCGCCGGGCGCCGGTGGCCAGGTCGATGGCGTGGACGCCGGTGTCGTGCGCCCAGGTGACGAAGTCCTCGTCGCGCTCCCCGCGGTCGGAGCGGTCGAAGGAGGCCAGATCGACCGCGATCAGCGCGTCACCGGCCCGCCCCGCCAGCACGTACCCCCCGGTGTCGGTGAACCACAGGGTGGCGCCCGTGGCGATGTCGCGGCCCACCCAGCGCTGCGCCGGCCCCGGCCGGCCGTAGTCGGGGGAGGTCGCGCCGACGACGATGTCGTCGCTCGCGTACAGCAGCCACTCCTCGCTGCCCCACAGGTAACCGTCCTCGCCCCAGCGCCGGTAGGTGATGCCCTGGCGACGGCCCTGCCGGTACAGCCACGAGCACAGGTACCCCTCGTCGTCCAGGGCGCGGACCGCGACGCGGAGCTTGCTGCCCAGGTCGTACGCGACGATGTCGTACGGCTCGTCGTCGGGCAGGGCGTCCACGGTGCGCACGGCGCCCTCGCGTGTGATCCGCATGACGTGGAGCGAGGTGTCGTGTTCGTAGACCGGCAGGACGATGTCACCGCCCGGAGTGGTGGTGATCTCGCCGGGCTCGATCTCCCGGCCGCTGGTCTCGCGGGTCAGCCGGAACCGCTCGCCGGCGCCGTTCTCGTGGTCGATCGCCTGCAGGATCGGCGCGTCGCCGACCTCCTGGCCGCTCGCACCGCCCGCGAGCAGGATCAGGTCGTCGCTGACCACGGGCGCCGCCGACCAGCCGCACGTCGACTCGATGACGGGGAAGCGCGGTCCGTTTCCGAACACCACACGATTATGGCCTCGCGGCGGCGATCCTGGTACGGCGCCCCCTTTTTCGACACGGTCGGCGACACGCCACGGAAACCGACGGTACGCCCGAGGACGCGGCAATACTCTTCCTTCACCGAAGGATGAACCTGGCGGGGAGTATCCGCATTCTCATGTCGGGGCAAGTCACCAAAGAGGACCGACACTCGGGGAGGCACAATGGGCGGACTTGACCGACGTCAGGTAATGCTTACCGTGGCCGCCGGCGCCGTCGGCCTTCTCGCCGGAGGCGGGCCGGTCATCGTACGGGCGGTCCAGCCGGACACGAGGTCCCGCAAGCTCCGGGCCCGCCCCACGGCCGTGCACCGCCATCCGGACCCGGGGTACGCCAAGGGGCCGATCCAGGCGCTCCAGCGTCCGGTGCACGGGCTGAAGGACCTGACGCCGCCCGCCCCGCCCACGGCGGTCGCGCTGACCATCGACGACGGGCCGCACCCGACCTGGACGCCGAAGATGCTGGACCTGCTCGCGGAGTTCAAGGTGCCGGCGACGTTCTCCCTTATCGGCGAGCAAGTGATCGAGTTTCCGCAGCTGGTCAAGCGTATCGTCACGTCGGGACACCAGGTCTCGGACCACACGATGACGCACCCCCTCGACCTGCCGGGAATGGGATCCAGCAAGATCAAGCAGGAGATCGGCGAGGCGCACGACCGGATCGCGCAGGCCACCGGGGTCGCGCCGAAGTTCTTTCGCTCCCCCGGCGGCGCCTGGTCGAACCAGGTGCTCGACACCGCCGCCGAGCACGGCATGATCAACATCGACTGGGCGGTCGACCCCCGTGACTGGGCGCGTCCCGGCACGAGCCACATCAGCCAAACGCTGCTGGCCGCCAAGCCGGGCGACATCCTGCTCTGCCACGACGGCGGCGGCGACCGCTCCGAGACGATCGCGGCTCTGCGCACCGTCATCCCGACCCTGCAGAAGCGCGGCCTCACGTTCGTCGCCCTCTGACCCACCGGTCGTCCGCGGCGGCGAACCGGCTGGAGTGCACCACGGAGGCCGCGCCACACCCCTGCGACGAGCCTGCGGCGGCCTATGCGCGACCGCCCGGGAACCCTCGCCCGTCGCTCGACGGTACGGGGTTCTCCGGGCGGTCTCTGGACGCTGCGGGCGGCACGGTCACGTGTCTCCCCCAGCCTCGGCGACGACGCCGGACGGCGGACCGGGATCGGGCGGCGGACC